>NZ_JAODNK010000023.1 GCF_025465275.1 Nocardia sp.
ACAGGGAGACAGTGACCCAGATCAGTGACGGTGAGTTCGACCAGCTGCTGACCGATTTCGAGCACTCCGCGATCCACTTGGAGACTCGCGACGCATACGGCACGGCAACCGAGCTACCACACATGGCTCAGTGGGCTGCAGGCGAACCGGACGACCTCGAGTGGTTGCAGGGTTGGTGCGCAACGTTGCGTGAACACGTTGCGTCGGGACGATCGGTGCAGCGAGCGCGCATCGTTTCCGAACCGCTAAGCGACTATCAGCGCTGGTCCTACAGCATTGCTGGGCCGATGGTTGACGCAGGCGAAGACATCCGGTGGATTCCTCGACGCCGGGTGTCATCGATTGCGTTGCCGGGCAACGACTTCTACCTTTTCGATGATCGGCTGGTCGTCTTCCTTCACTATGCTGGAGACGGGTTGGGTACCGGCAAGACCACATCAACATCTTCTGACGATATTCAGTTGTGCCGCAAAGCATTCGAGGCGGTGTGGGCGCTGGCGATTCCGCACCGTGAATACAAGCCCGTCTAGTTCCGCTCAGGAGGCACGACGAGCACTGGGGTCCCGGCTGCGTGATGTACGCCGGGATGCCGGCCTGACCGCACGTCAGATGGCCGCCGCGACCGGGCAGCACTACACGCGTGTGTCGAAGATCGAGAACGGTGCGCAGTCACCTACCGATCAGGACATTCGTGAGTGGTGCCGGGTCTGCGGTGCTGACGATCAGGTCGCGGACCTGATTGCGACTCTGCGCGCTGTCGATTCGGCGTACCTCGAGTTTCGGCGGCAAAGCCGTGCCGGATTGAAGCGTGTCCTCGGTGCGCACACTCAGCAGCGGTACGAGCAGACCCAGGTGTTCCGCATCTACGAGCACAACGTCATCCCCGGCCTTTTTCAAACCGCCGAGTATTCGGCTGCGATGCTGTCGTTTTGGATTCGTTTCCTTGGTGCCCCGAACGATGTGGACGACGCGGTTGCCGTCCGGATGGAACGTCAGCGCATCCTCAAGCGTGGAGGGAAACGGTTCGTGGTCGTTCTCGAAGAGCAGGCGTTGCGGACCTGGTTCGGCGACGCGCGCATCCAGTCGGGGCAGCTCGGGCACCTCCTGGAGCTGATGTCTTTGCCCAATATCTCGGTCGGCATCATTCCACTCATGACCGAGCGAGAGGCGGTCGCTTCTGCCGGGTTCTGGATCTTCGACAACGAGCTAGTTGCGCTCGAAACACCCACCGCGAGTATCCAAGTCACGCAACCAGCGGAATGCGAGTTGTATGCGCGCATGTTCGAGGTGTTGAAGAACTCGGCCCTGTACGGGCGCGCCGCAAGGAGTCTCGTTCTCGACGTCCTAGCTGACCTCGTCCCGTGACCGGTCAATAGGGTCGTCGGCGTCGGAAAATGCCAGCCCTCGGCCCGTTGATCTTTCGCGGGCCCGCGCTGGCCGGTTCGAAACGCGCGGGTCACGGTATTACAGCGCGCCGACCTCAGGAAGGCCCTGCCCTCGGCAGCGGCTCTGTTCCTCGGCTAGCGGTAGTCGGGCCAGGTCCACTCGGTGTCCGTCTGGGCGCGGGCCGCAACGGCGGAAACACGCTCTGCGAGAAGGTCATCGAATACGTCTGTCCACGAGCCGCTTCCGCTGATGATCACCGTATCGAGCGATTCGATCACCACGTAGACGTCGGTATCGCTTCGCTGCTTGACCTCCACGTTGAAGTCCCAACCACCTTGGAACTCCTTCGCTAACAGTTGCTCGACCGCGGTCTTCACAGACTGTGCTTCATGAAGATCGGCAAGGCCTTTTACCGTGGCATAGAGATCGCAGTTCACAGACACGAGATGGAACCTACCGTGTCGGTACGACAGCTCGGCCGGTCGTCGCCGCCATCGTGGAATGGCTTACCAGTGAGGTCGATTCGGACAAGACGCCTGCCCCTGGAACCACTCGACAAGTAAGGCTTGGCGCGACGATCGGGCGTCCGAAATTCGGTGCGGATGTCCCGAGACCGCAGCCTCCGACTCCGGTCCGGCACAATAGCGCGGTGCGAGCCCTCGATCTCGAAAATGCCTTCGTTCGATACCTGGGCAACCACGGCCACACCCTCGACAACCTCAACGCCTCCACCGCGATCGGCTCGATGGCCATGTTCTATGCCCACCATCGCGTGACAGATGTCGACATCGACAACGACTGCGACATGCTGTTGTTTCAGTGGGGCACGTACGGCAACGACCGGCAAGAATTCGTCTACGACATCACCCGCCAGGTGATCACCGGCTCCGGAGTCGACGACAGCATCCGCCAACTCTCACTCAGCCTTTACTTCCCGATAACGGCGACATCCCGCAGCCTCGGAAACGGCAGCCGATGGTGTCCGCATCCCGAACAGACCGAAACGTTTCTGGCACTGATTGCCCGCCATCCGGCGGCAACTCATGTCAGCAGCGCTCGCCCGTACCGGACCCAGGTCACCTTCGACCACGCTGGATAGCACGCTCATCGGCAATACTGTGCGTTCGCCGGACATTCACACGATCGATTCGTGGCTCCCGTTCGCCGAACACGGACAACATTGGCGTCGACCAGTACGACACCTGTTGTGATTTGTTACAGTCCCACCAAAGCTACTGAGCTGCACAAACCTTCGCTGGAACCGGTTCACGTATCGGTGACCCCGAGAGAAGTCACATTGTTGCCGTTATGGCTGACCATTCGACATGCGCCGTCGGAAATCCCTGCCAGGCAGCGGATTCCGTCGTATTTCCATTCCAGGGCGTATCGGGTGTCGGCATCATCGGGCGCCGGGCCCGCGGTCGCCAGCATGGGTGTCGGCAAAAACACACGGTCAGCATATAGGCAATACCGACCGGTATGCATGATTGACTCACCTCGCCGGACAGGGATCCGCGCCCGCTCGGCGTCCGGACGTGCCGCGGTGGGGTAAGGACGCCATCCGGTTGTGACGCAACACGTACCGGTGGCCCAGCAGCGGCTGAAGATGTCGGTGCTGATGGATAGGGTTGCTGGTCCTCTACGACTGATATTGCTCGAACGGGAGCCACAGATGCAGATTCCTCCGCTCGATCCGGCGCGGGAAGCCCTCGCCATCGCCGATGAACTCAACGAGATCGCCGTGCCGCTGGGCTATTCGGTCCTCATCGACACACACATGCCCCCGCCGCCGGCGCCCGCCAGCACGCACTTTATCGTCCGCCAGCTCGGCGGTACCACCGTCCACGCCACCAGTGCCCCTGACAGCGTTCGCCGGTATCTCGCCGAGCTCGCGGACAAACCGCGGTGGCGGCTAAACCTCGACGACGAGTCGATCGAGGTCAGCGGTGCGGTGATCACCGACAAGCAGACAGGCGAGCAGATCGACCTCAGCGGTCGCTGGGCCCAGCTGATCGGAAACGTCTCGTCGGTCGACGACTATCGACGCGACAAGAATGTCCACCATCTGTCCGTGGTCGGGGACCAGGCACCGGCCATCGGCGCGTGGCACCGCTGGCCTGCCCATGCGGCTCGTGACTGAGCATTGAGGACTGGTTCTGTCGCGGTCGCCGACATCACGGCGTAGCGTCCGGCCACGGCTTTTCTCGGGATCGTGCTGGTCATGGGGGTAGACACCGAGACCACTACCGGAGGCGGCGGCGAGCGGGACTGCGGCGGGAGCGCCGCCGCTCGATCGTGATAGTCCCGGATTCCTCTGTTCTGTTGCGTCGATTCACATTTCGTGGGCGTCGCGCCCGGGCGATCGTCGGGGTAGGGGCCCTCATCCAGCGCTACCACCTTCCACTCCTGATTCATCGAGAGGTCCCAGTGTGTGCCCCAGACTCGCATTACGACCCGTGAGAATCCGTATTCGACCAGTGCCTTCGCGGTCGCCACCGCGGCGTCAGGCGCTGCTGGACGTAGTCGCGAAGCTGTTGGTTCTCAACGAGTTCGCCGTCTTCGGGCGTCTGGCGAACAGCTCGGCTTTCCACTGGGCAACCGAGGCGCGGTAGTCTAGCTTGCCGCACCGCGTCGCGGCGTTTCGCCGCAACTCTCGCGAGATCGTCGATCGGTTGCGGCCCAGCGCCTGCGCGATCTGCCGCACTCCCTTGCGTTGCACCCGAAGCAGCGCGATCTCCTCACGCTCGGCGAACGACAGATAGCGGCCGCCGGGCCGGCTCCAGGAATACGGTGACATCCCGCCAGCATCACGGAACCACCGACTGCCCATGACCGGCGATACCCCTACTGCGACACCGGCTTCGGTCGGCAACAGGCCCTCGGCGATCTTGTCCCAGAACAGTCGCTCCACCGAGCGCTGAATCGCGGGAGCCCCCGGCGACCGCATCGGCGCTCGTCCGGTGACCTCCCGCGCCCAGTCCGATGGCCTTCCCACACACCCTCCGTGACCTCGGGTGTTGCGACCACCGGTTGAACCTAAGCAATTCACCTCTTGGGCCTTCACCGACCGGGCTCGAGAGTCCGGGCTGGTGCCGTCGATGGGGTCGATCGGCGACTGCTACGACAACGCTGTCATCGAATCATTCTGGGGCAGAATGCAAACCGAGCTATTGAACCGGTAAAGATGGAGAACCCGGATCGAGCTGGCGAACGCGACCTTCGAGTACCTGGAGATCTTCCACAATCGGCAGCGCCGTCATTCCGCCCTTGGTATGCGGACACCGATCGAGTACGAGATGATGCAGTCACCCATCCACCCCGTGGCCTGAAGTCCAGCAACCCGACTCTACGAAACCCGGGGTACATCAGGCGGGTGCCGTCGTGGTCGATCACCACCGCGTGATGATGGTGTTTACCGATATCGATCCCTACCCAGGCGCGCTCCATTTCGATCTCCTGAAAGTCGGCGTAACCGTTTGTCCCGCAGACGACTTCGCTAGCAGATCCCTACACAGCGACTACCCGCAATTTTCAATCAGCAGCCGAGTCGTCCCGAGAGGGTGCCGGGCGGCCAATCAACGTCAGCCACTCGAGGCAGATCTTCCGTAGCCACAGGGCAGGGCGACATCAAAATTCGCTATGTGCGGCCATGGATGACTACGGCGTGGTGCTGCTGCGCGACCTGCCGGTCGACGCCCGGTCCACCACCTCGCACCGGCGCGCAACGGTAGGCCGCGCACCGCCCGGCCTCCCTGTCTTGGGAACAGTGCTCCCCAGGCATGTCCGAACGCCACTAACCTTCCAGGTAATTCGTCGTGGTGTCGTTGGTGTGTGATAGGGGGCACATGGGCGACACATTCCAACTGGATCCCAACGAGTTCGGCATGCAAGCCCCCGCATTCGGCAACGCGAGCGACGAATTGGCCGCGGCGTTGCGGCACCTCCAGTCTGCGATCGACACCGAGGGGCAGTGCTGGGGCAGTGACGAACCAGGACATCAGTTTGCCAAGACCTATCAGCCTGATGCTAACCAGACGGTCCAGAACGTCCAGACTCTCGTGCAGATCCTGCAGTACACCGGATCGCAGATCAAGACCACCGCCGACACCACCGGTGTCCAGGACCTCACTAACGGCCGTTCGATCGGGAATTCCGGAAATCCCGGTGGTCTCCAACCTTCGGGCCTGACGTCGGCGCCGCAGTACAACCCCAGCGCTCCCGCCGGGGCGGTCGCCCCGGCGGCGAACCCCCAGGGTTCGATCACGGCGCCCGGCGACCAGTCGAACCCCGGATTGCTCTCGGCTGCACCGATTTCCGTGACACCGCAGAGTATGGATGGCCAGGGGCCCGTCGGCTCCGGCCCCGCCGATCAGCCAGGCGGGCGGGGGTATCCGACCGCCGCGCAAGCGCTGTCGCAGCCGGGCAACGATACCGGGGGCGGTCCCGCTCCGGACACCGTCTCGCCGTCGCTGACCACCGATACCGCGCCGACGACCGAGCCCGACCCGCTGGGCGCCGACGACAATGCCCTCGATCCGGGGAGTGCGCCCTTCCCGACGGGTGGCGCCCGGACGGAAAATGCTCCGGGCGTGCCGCCCCCGTCCCGTTCCTCGTCCGCTGTCCCCGGCTCGGCGCCGTCCCGCAGTCCGTGGTCGGGTGGTTCGGTTCGCCGCCCGGACAAGAAGCGCAAGGAAGACAAGAAACCCCGCAAGGAGTTGCCGAAGGTGTCCGTCGCCCTCGACGTGGATCGTTCGCCCAGTGTGGACGCTGCCTTGCTTGATGTGACCGTCCCGACGCCTCGTTCGGACGCTCTGCGTTCCACATCGACTCCGTGGTCGCAGCCGGGCGCTGCCGACCGTTAACCAGCCCGCCCAACCGGAAAGGACGCCGTACGTGGAGCAGCCGAGCCTGGATCATCTGCAAGCGGCTAACGACGAGATGAAGCGGCTGGTCGACACATTGCTGGACGGTCTCGACCAGCGGGCCGCCGATCTGCCGGGCATATGCGATCGGCTCGCCACCTCGCGTTCATCCGCGTGGTCCGCCGATCGACGCGTTGAGGTGACCGTCGACGCGTACGGCATCGTCCTGGACGTTCGGTTGGCGGACAACGCATTCGAGGGCGGCAGGCCGGAACGTCTGGCTCGGTCGATCAAGGAGGCAGCCGTGGCGGCCGCCCGGGCGGCGCACCGGCGGCGGGACGAGATCCTCGCCCCGATCACCGAAACTACCGCCGTTCTGCCCGATCTGACCGACCTGTTTCCGGGTATGCCCCGCCTGCCCGATATCCGGAGGATCGTTCAGGCGGCGACACGTACCCGATCCGACACCGCCGCCGACACCGCCTGCAGTCCGGCCCAGGATGAACCGGGACAGTGAACCGCACGACATACGGTGCCCGACGGCGGGCACCCCGGTGAGGAGGGATGAGGGCGGCCGAGACCGGGCGACGTTCGACGTCTTCCGGGTCACACTCGACCTCGACAGCCGATGACCGTCTCCTTGGCCGACGTCCCCAAATGGGTGGTGGACTTGGTCGCCGGCCCCTGGCCGGAGGGTGACGAGAGTGCCATGCGCCGGCTGGCTGCGCTGTGGAACGAGCTGGGCGATGCGATCACCAACGCCTCTCATCTCGCCGGCGATGCTCGTAACAAGGCGCTGTCGACGATCCAAGGTGAGACCGGAAAAGCGCTGGCGGCCCACGGGATCAACTTGGACAGCGACCTCGCCTCCGCGGCACAGGCCTGCCACAGCCTCGCTGACCAGCTGGTCCGCGACGCGCTGTCCACCGAACTGACCAAATACATCATCAAAGGTTCGATCCTGGTCTTGGCTGCACAGCTGGGCGTCGATCTATTCATGCCGGGCCCTGGCGAGGTGGAGGGCGCGGCGGCGACGGCCGCAACGCGCCTTACCGTCCGGGCCGCGCTTCGGAGCTTGATCGAGAACGTGGGCACCGACGCCGCGCGGGCCGCGGCCGGGCGTCTGGTCAAGGCGATCCTGTTCAAGGGTGTGACCATCGGTGCGCTGCAGGGCGGTGGTGTCCCGCTCGTGGCCGAAACCGTGCAGATGATGCACGGCAATCGGAAGTGGGGGAACTACGACAGTCAGGTCGAGGCCGGCCTGTTGGCCGGCGCCGCGGGCGGTTTGGCGGGTGAATTCGTCGGCGGCAAGGTCATGGGCCGACTCGAGAAGACCCTCACCAAGGACGGCGCCAAGACGGTGGGACTCCTCGGGCGCTCGACGGTTCGGATCCTGGGCGGGGCGGCCGGTGGTGGCGCGGGTGCGGTAGCCGGTGAGATCGCGCAGGTTCCGGTCACTGGCCATCTGAACCTCCGCTGGGACACCCTCATTCCCGGCCTCGTCGGCGGCGCGATCGGCACGCTGCCGCATGCTCTCCGAGGTCCGGCCTCGAACGAGGTCCTCTCCGTGCCAACGAAGACCGGCGGGACCACGGACGAGTCGCCGAAGGCCGGCACCGGTGATTCGACCTCCGGCGCCAGCAACTCCGGCAGTAGGACATCGTCGGGTGGGCAGCCGGGCGAGGCCGATCAGAGTGGCGGGACGCAGACTGGCGGGCAACAGGCCACGCCAACTGGGCCCCCGGCTATTTCGGCACCCCCACTAAATCCCAGAGAGGTCCCACGTCCTGACGGAGCGCAGGGTCAGCACGCACCGCAGCGTGGGGCGGATCTCCCGCAGCGCGCGGGGGACCTCCCGCAACGCACGGGGGACCTCCCGCAACGCACGGCGGACCTCCCGCAACGCACGGCGGCGGACCTCCCGCAACGCACGGCGGACCTCCCGCAACGCACGGCGGCGGACCTCCCGCAACGCACGGCGGACCTCCCGCAACGCACGGGGGATCAGGTCACCTCCGGTGTACTTGGCGTCGGGGACCGTCCGGCCGAACCGCCGAGCCAGGAGGTCACCCCCGCCGACTCGGCGGGGGAGTCTGTGTCTGCCGTTGCGGGCGAGAAGCCGCCGGTGGTTGGAGTCACGGGAGATACGCCGCCGCCCGATCAGTCAGTCGCTGGTCGTGCGGGTGGCGACGCGGACAAGGTGTCTGCGCAGTCCAATGGCCGAGCTGGGACCGATTTGGAAGCCTCGACTAAGCCTGACCCGGAGGCAAAAGCGAAGGCGGGCGCGGCGGATAAGGCTGCTACGGAGAAGGCGGCTGAGAAGGCGGCGGCCGAGAAGACCGCCGCGGACAGCGGCGCAGTCGATGCCGCGCGGCGGGCTGAGGTCCCTTCCTGGATACGCGCACGTTTGGGAGACGAGCAGGGTGCGGTACGGGTGGAAGGTGACTGGACCAAACGGGAATTCCTGCCGCCGCTCAACGGACGCGACCGGATGACTCTCACCGGGGAGGAGTTCATGGAACGGTGGGAGCAGAAGACCGGGCGGAAGAGGATCCGCTACGAAGAATCGACGCTGGAGTGGGGCTGTGTGGGCGTCACGAGCCTATTTTCCGGCATCAAGGGAGACCACCCGCAATACAACCTTGTCGTCAGTGACCCTGAAACGTATCCCAGACAGTTCGAGGCCGAACAGAAATTGGCGCCACTGGAACAAGCGAACAGTAACCTGAACGAGACCAAAAAGGCGCTCCGGAATGCGGAGAAACAGTTGGAAGAAGCCAAGAGCGCGGCTGGCCCCGTTGGCCGATTCCGGAAATCGACAGCGGTAGCGATGGCGCAGTCTCTGGTCAATTACCGTAAATCGGAGGTCGAGGCTTACGAGGCGGCGGGTGAAGCAGCAGCCGCCAAGTTCGACCTTTCCACCGGGGAGCGGAGATTGCTGCGCCACGAGCGGGACGATGCGCAGGCTGAACACAGTGAACGCAGTCTGGCGCTGGCCCGCGAGTACAAGACCAGTATCGAGGATATTATCACGCGCAGGCCGGCAACTAGGGCGGACTTCGTACGGATGGCGAACGAGGACCCGAAGCTCTCCCGTCTGCGTGGCCTGGAAGACGCCCTGCCGCCCGGCCCTCCAGCGAACTGGGATGTGGTGATATGGGTGAGGGACTTCTATTCCGGTCAAGATGTCGCTCGCGACAGTCTCGGACATGTCCTCTACGACGAATACGGGCGGGAGATACATGTGGCGACCGAGCCGAACGCCGCGGCCTTCGCTCCGGATCCGGTTACTGGTCAGGTGGACATGTCGCAAGATCGCGCCCGAGCGAAAGCCCTGGGTATGGGAAATTTTGACTTCCATACAGAGGTAGCGCCGGGTGTCTGGGCGGGCGCCAATCATAGGGAGTACCCCATCGGTGACCCGCGGCGCACGGGTTCCGGGCGGTTCGAGGGTCCGATGGAGGTTAGTCTGAAGCCGGAATCGAAACTCCACAACTACGGTGGCGCATTCGAAGGCTCATTCTACGACAGCCGAGTGTACGGGCTCAGCATTCGTAGCTTGGTATAGGTCGACGTCAGCAATCGCCCATCGAGTGAGGAACAATGAATTTCGAAGATTATCTGAACGAAGAGGTCACTCTGTTCGGCATTGCCGAGAATTCGATATATGGGGCGATCGTCATGTGCGGCCCGAGATCCCTCGTTTATGTCGATGGGCTCCAGGAATGGGGTGAAGTCGAGGACAAGACTGTCAAGATCACAGGCATCGTGGTCGCGGAGGGTGACGATGGGGATCTCCGTACCGAGGAGGGCGTCAAGCACGGCGTCGGCCGCCGCTACATCCTGAAAGATGCCACGTGGAAGCGATTGAACTGACGATGCCGCCTCCAGGGCCAGCGCCGGGCCGCCGTAGCGGCCGGCCGAGCAGGTATCGCGGTATCAGCGCGTGAGCAGGGCGCAGCAGTCGGCGGGCAGTTCCTCGTCCGCCAGTGTGCTGCCCGCCTACACCTGGTCCGACGATGCCATGCGCTGGGATTCGCTCCCCGACTCATCGGCAACGAGGCCCGGTGGCGGATCGATTGCGCTGTGGCCGAAGCGATCACGGTGTCGAGTAGAGAGGTGCCGAGACCGTGGCGCTGCCAATACGGGACAACCAGAAGGTCGGCCACGATTCCGAGTAGCCCGTCGCCAAAAACGCGGCACA
>NZ_JAODNK010000045.1 GCF_025465275.1 Nocardia sp.
GGTCGCGGTCGGGGATCTTGTCGGCGTGGTCGTAGAACCAGTTGATCTGATAGATCGGGTTCATCAAGGTGTCGATGCCGACCGATCCCCAGACGCTGACACGCAGCTGGTGCGGGCCCACCGAGTCGCCGTCGTGGCCGAGCCCGTCGTTGCTGTACCGCAAGGACTCCGGCACTCCTGGGTTCGCCAGGTTCCGCAGGGTGGACTCGGCCGCTTGCGCCGCCAGTTCGGCAAGGATCACCGAATCCGGCTCGCCGCGCTGTGTGCCGATCGCGACACCGTTGCGTGCCAGCTGCAGCTGCCCTTCGCTCAGCCCGCCGATCGATGTACCGGTCGCGCCCTGCAACCCGCTGCCCGACACCGAAGTCGCACACGAAGACGATGGATCGGCACCCAGCAGCACAATGAGCAGCAAGATCAACAATGCTGGCGGCAACACCGCCAGTGCGACTACCGTTTTCGATGCAAGCACCGCTCACCGCCCCGCCTCCTGTGTCTGTAACGCACTGGTAGCGATGACCTGGTGACCACCGGCCATTTCTGGCCGCGCACTCTCTCCCTCGGCCTCAGCCCGCAGATGATCGAAGCGCCGATTGGTGTTGTGAATGTCGGAGGCTCGTTCGGTCGGGGTGAAGGTCATCCGGAACGCGATCCCTGGCTCGGCGGCCTCGCCGGTTTTCAGTAGGAAACAGCCTGTGCCCGGCGGGGTTTCGTGGACCACGGGACCGTCGAGGCCGTCGTCGGTGGGTGGGCGCGGCGCGGCCCAGGAGGTGACCAGGAGTTTCTCGGTCTCGGTGATCGATACCGTGGCGCGGATGCGTTCGATCTCGTCCGGGCCGACCGGGCCGATGATCTTGGCGCGGGCGCGTTCGAAGAACCCGAGTGCTTTCACGCTCGCGAGGTCTTTGATGGTGTGGCTGCACATGATCAGCCAGCACGCCAACGCCCTGTTGAGCCGGGTCAGTGCGTCGACCCGGTCGACCATGAATTCACCGACTCCCAGCACCCGCCAGATCTCGTCCATCACGACACCGAAGGTCCGCGCTGGTGCCAGCCCGGCATCGGCGAGAGCGTGTGCGCCGGCTATCGCGCCGAAACCCTCGGACCAGCACGTCATCAGCACGGCGGCAAGGAGTTTGGTGTCCCCTTCCGGAATACGCGACACATCCACACAGATCGCGGGGCTGTTCAAATCCAAGGGTGTGCTGGTGTGACGGTCGAAGATCTCCCCCCACGGGCCCTCGATCAACGCGCGCAAGGAACGTCGGAGCATCTTGGTACTGGCCCGGTAGGAAGGGTTGTCGTCCTCTTCGGCGAACTGCCGCAGTCGATCAGCACCGTCGGAGATGACAGCCAGCAGATCCGACAGCAGCGGTGGACTGGCGGCAGTGAATCCCCCTGCGGGGCTGTAGAGTTCGCGCAATCCAGCGGCAAGGAGAGTTTCCTCGTAGTCCGCGATGCGGAAACCGCGAATGAGTTCGATGAGTCCGGCGACGATGGTGATCTGCCCCGCCGCGACGCGGGCGGCGACGCGACGGCGAGAGTCGCCCTCGGGGAGTTGCTCGATCACCGCTCCGAGGGCGCCGACGGCGAGGGGGTTGATGCTGCCGTACCCGTAGCCCAGCTCGATGACCTGGCCGCCGAGTTTTTCCACGAGGTCGCGGTAGTCGGGCTTGGTATCGCCCATGCACAGCACCGTCTCCCCCGTCGCGACCGACCCGGTGACCAACCGGCGGATCAGGGAGCTTTTCCCGAATCCGTTGAGCGCCAGAATGAACGCGATAGGCGCGGTGATGTATCCGCGCAGGAACCAGCTCATCGGGTCGAAATGCACGGGGGCACCGGTGATGTAGTGCGTGCCGACCGGTGTCCCGACCGTGGGCGCGGCGGCCCCGACCGAGAACGGCCACAATCCCGCGACCTGCACGGTGGTGGAGCGCCATTCCGGCATCGCCGGGACCACGCTCGCCCGTCCGCCCCCGGGCCCGGCGTAGCCGCGGTCGGTCAGGGTCGCCAACGGCCGGTGGTAGTCGTTGCGGGCCTCGTCGTCGGCGCGGCGTTCCGCGTTCGCACGACGGTGATCGTCCGACGAGAGCGCGCACCGTCCCGGCAACCCCCGCACGCCGGGCCTGCACGCCGCCGCTTCGGCCTGGAGCCTGGCCTCCGGTGTCAGGATTCGGATCCCGCCGACCGTCATCGTTTTCGGTGCGCGGGCGGCTGCACGCTCAGTCCCGGTGCGGCGGCGCGGGCTCATGCCGAAACCCGCTTGGAGATCGACCCGTGCTCAGGCAGGATCAGCCCGATTCCCAGGCTCGCGGCGAAGGTGGCGGCCTGGGAGGCATAGCAGCGGCGAACCCGCAGCCGCGCCGCGGCCGACATCGCCCGCACCGAAGCTTCGATCCCGGGGAGATCGCCGTCGAGTGCGTCGGTGACGGTGATCAATACCCCGAATCTGGTCAAGCCGGCGCCGCGGGCTTGTTCTTGGCGTGCGGCGCGGGTGTTGTCCACTCGGATCGAGGCCGATGCCGAGGCGATTCCGCGTTCGGTTTGCTCGGCGGCGAGCGCGTCCTTGTAGTCGGTGTCGACGATGTCGGTGGCCTCGGCCGCCGAGTGCAGCCGGTAGACGACGGCGACGCGTTTGCGTGGCACGTCCACGCGCGGACGCAGCAACTCTTCGAGACCGGTTTCCAGGACCGCGCCGCGCGGTGGTGCGTCCATCTCCCAGGTGATCGACCGTGCACCATCGTGCACGTAGTGGTCCCACCGATCCGCGTGCGCGACGGGGCCGACGCTGTCCCAGGACTGGGTGCGCAGGATCTCGCGCCCGGCGCGCTCGACATCACGTTGGGAGGCCACGTCGTAGCGAGAACGGACCAGCCCCAACACTTCCCACGCTTCCAAAGGGGTTGCGGGCAGGCCGGCGCGGGCGAGTTGCGAGAGCACTCCTTGCAGGCGTTGTCCGATCTCGCGGGCTTGTTCGGGGGTGTCTCGGCGGGTGCGGCCTTTGCCGATGGCCCGGTAGGTGATTGCGATCCTGGCCTCGATGCGCACTCCGACCCCGCCGATGTCGGTGGCGGCTTCGCGCATGACTGCTTGGGCGAATTCCGGGGCGCCGGGGCGTACCAGGCGTGCGACCTCGCGGCGTTGCTTCAATCGGGTCTCGACGACGTTGTCCAGCACCGAGGTCACCCCCACGACTTCCCCGCCGCGCGATTGTGCGGCCAGGAACTGCCCGTAGTCCTCGACCCAGGCGTCGATCTGGGATTGATCGACGAGTTCTTTGCCGCGCGGCAGCACCCGCAGCACCACGGCGTAGTGATCGGTCCGGCGGATATGGATCAGGGCGAACCGACGGCCACCTGGGGTCTCGTACTCCGACAGGCGTGAATCTGCCAGCAGGCCAGGCAATCTCGCCAACCCGGGGATTCTCGAGAATCGGCCCGCCCGGTATTCGAGCTCACCGCGGGCGCGGGCGCTCGCGAACTGTGCCCGCAGGACGACGATCTCCCACCCGGTGCGGCCATTGATCGTCACTGCCAGCGGAATGAAAAGCATTGCACTGCCACCGATCACCACCCCGGACAGCGACAGCGACCGGGTGAGCATGAAGGTCACCATGACCGCTATGACCAGGGCGAGGCCGAGCATGCTCACACCCCATGTGAGGCCGAAGAAGCCTGCGGAGCGTGGCTTCTCCCAGCGTCCGTACATGCGGGTGGAGGTCATCGCCGCACCTCCAGCGGCCCGGGCGTATCCGCGTCCCACCCGGCCTCCGTGGCCTCACGGACACCGCCCTCCACAGCCGAAGCCGCTTTCTGCGCAGCCTGTTTCACACCCTGGGCCGCCATCACCGCCACTCCGGCAGGCCCCGCCGCCGCAGCGGCACCACCGGATGCAGTCACGCCACCGGCCTCCCCGCCGGCCGCAGCACCAGCACCACCACCACCGCCTCCGCCGCCACCGCCGCCACCGCTGGGTGTGCCCGACCCGCCGCCGTCACCACTGGAGCCGGAACCACCGCCACCGGACATCGGACGCCCACCGCCGCCGGAAGGAGGCGGAGGTGGCGGTGGCGGATTGTCGTCCGGCGGCGGCCCGCCGCCATTCCCTTCGCTGACCTTCCGCCCGCCTGACCCGCCGCCGATCGACCCCATGGCGACACCGAACGCGCCACCCGCCAGGGCCGCTGCCGCTCCTCCCCCGCCTCCCAAGGTCGAGACCGCTGGTGCGATCAGCCGCATCAGCGCGGGCAGCACGACCGCTACCGATAGCAGCAGGAGCAGGCCCAACAGGGCCAGTTGCGGATCTTGCTGGCCGCCGTTGTTGCTGCCAGCTGCGGTGAATGCGATGGCGTAGACGAGCGCGCCGACCGGCTTCCACAGCACGAACGCCAACGCCCACGACAACATCCGTTTGTAGGCCTGCGATCCCGGGCCGGTTCCTGCCGCTGCAGCCGCCAGCGGAATCGCGGCCACGACCAGGATCAGGACTGCCTGCCGAATTACCAGCATCACCAACTGCACCAGCATGCTGATGAGCCCCAGAATCCCGAGCAGCAAACCGACGCCCGAGCCCAGACCACTGTCATGACTCAGATCAAAATCGACCAGCTTCGACACGGCCCCGTCCAGATCACCCCGTGTTGCGTCGAAGATCACCCAGTTGCTGAAGGCGTCGCCCGCTTTGGTCCCTGTGGTGATCAGGGCCGAGAACAGCATCGAGGCGAATACCGCCCGAGCGAAGACGAGGAAGCTCTCCTGAGCTTCGCCGGCGACGCCTCCTCTTTTGGCCATGGCCAGTCGCGCGGCCGCGAATAGAATGCCCGCGATCATCAAGAGCACCTGAAGTCCGCTGGTGTACTCGCGAATCGACTCTAGAACCGGGCCGGGCTCCCCGGTGCTGGATGCCAACTGCGGCGAGGGCAACGTAACCCACCAGGTCATTGCCATTCGGAGGAGCACGGCCAGGCCGTGACCGAGCGCGTCGACGATATTGTCGAAGACCGAGTTCGCGGCTGTGCCTGCTGCCTTCTGCCCGAATTCCTTCAGCTGGCATACTGCCCCGACGACGTTGGGGAGACCGCACAGGATCTTTCCGGGTGAGAACTGGTCATGTGCCTGACCGGGATTGACTTCTGGTGCAGTGAGTTTCATGAGATGGTCATTCAAGGCGCTGTTCCCTTCCACACTCCGAACTCGATCAAGCTGCTGACCGGGACTGCCGGATCCCAGAGCGATTCGATGTCGTCGGGGACACGCACGCGCCAATCGCCCTCGTGCCACACCATGGGCCAGTTGGCATACGCCCATCCGCTGTTGGCGCGGACCGCGATCTGCACGACCGCGAAGTCGGGGCGGTAGCCCGGTAGTATTCGAATCCCCTCGGGGACCACGAGATAGGTTGCGGCGTTGGGTGTTTCAGCGCGGCTTTGGGCTATTCGGTCCACCAGCGCCTGTCCGCCACCGGCGTATCGATCTCGAACGACGTTGCGCCAGATATCTTCCGGCGCGGAGAATGCCCGAGCGAGTGCGTCGCATGCCGCGAGTGCCGCGCCTTGTGGCGTGTTGGCGAAACCTGACGCCACCCCTGCCTCGATGGAGGTCGGGCCGTCGCTGCTGGAGACCGGTAGCGCCGCTCCTCCCCAACCGCGTTGCCACTGCAAACGGGCGGGAGCGACGGTCAGATAGTTCGGTTGGCTTGGATCTGACCGTGACCTTGGATCTTGGGGAAGTGGTTCTCCGGCAGGGTCTGACGGCACTTCGAGCCGATTTCCGAAGATGTCGGTCGTCGGCAGTCCGGGAAGACCCGTCGGGGCGGTGGGATTGGCCAAGGTGGTGGAAGTTACCGGGGCCGGGGAGCTGTCATTGGAATGGTCACGATGGTGAGTGACGCCGAGAACGGTGAGCGTGACGACAACCACGGTGGTACTGATCAGCACGATGAACCTCGAGCGGGAAACTTTCACGGCAAACACGTCCTGCGCGTTCATGGGAGTGACAGTCGGATCAGATCGATCGGCAGCGAAACCACAACGGTCACCGGCGACGAGCGAGATTGATTGGGCAGCAGCAACTTCCAGTCGCTGTTTTGCCAGATGACGTGTGCGTTGTTGCGGGTTATCGATCGGTCGGGCTGGACGGTGTAGATGTCGACATCAGCGTCGGCCGGTGTGTAGTTCACAACCCGGTAGCCGGCGATCGTCGGCGGATTCGTTGCGATGGGGTCGGTGATGGAGATCTGGGCACGCGCTACCGCCCAGGCGTCACGTCCGGCCCCGGGGGCCAGCATCTGCTGGCCGATGATCGCCCACTGGCTGTCGGTGGCTACCGACATCCGCACGGTGGCGTGGATAGCGGCCAAAGCCGCGCCGATGGGATCGCGGTCGAATCCGCTTACCACAGCTCCCGCCTGATCGTGCGGACCCTGATCGGCGACGGGAAGCGAAATACCCTGAAATAGAACGGCTTTCACGTTGGACGGCGGCGCGTCGAGGTGAGGAGTGTCGACCCCACCGGGTCCAGCGTTGGTGACGTGTTGACCGCAAGCGGCACACAGGAGCACCCACCCGATGAGCACGGCACCGAGGACGGTTCTGGCGAGCAGTCTCGAGTGGTGGTTCATCGGTGCCTCCTTGCGGTGTGGTCAGTGGGTGGGGAACAGTGCGGTGGCGATGCCGCTGGCCGAGCCGATGAGTACGGCGGCGAGTAGGGCTCCGGCGAATCCTTCGATCGCTTCCTCGCGGTAGATCCGGATGGCCAGAAGGCCGGCGAGGTAGATCGTGCGGGCGATGCACAGCAGCAGCACCATCCAGGCCAGATATCCCAGCAGCGGGTAGAGGTACTGGGTGACTTGCGGGGGAAGGGATTTCGCGCTCACAGCAGGTCCTCGAACCCGTCGGCTGTGGTGTCCTCGGTGCTGGTGACGAGGCGGTCGATCTCGCTGCGGTAGGCGATTTCGAGGGCTTGCAAGATTGTGTCGGCCGCGCGGTCGGGTTGCGTATGCGGCAGGGAGTGCCCCGCCCCTGGTACGAGTTCGTAGTCGGCCCAGATCTTGTCGGCCAACCGAACGGACTGGGTCGGTGGCACGATCCGGTCGCGTTCCCCAGCGATCACGAATGTCGGGACCCCGCGCAGGGTCGCGGCAACCTCAGGGCTGAGAGCGAAGGCGCTGTAGGCGCCCATCACGTCTGTCATGACCCGTGCGTCTCCACGGTGAGCCCCGCAGACCAGGTGCGCTTTGGAGCCCAGTCGTCGGCTGACGTCGCGGAAGCGTCGTTCGGCCAGGGCTGCTGTGGCTGCGGCGACGATGTCGAGGCGGGTATGCCGCAGCTGTGGAAGCTTCTTGATCAGTTCGCGGTAATGCTTCGGCAGGCTGGGGAATTCGGGGAACTCACCGGCGCCTCCGAACAGAACCAGTGCGGACAAGGCGGCGGCATGTGTCGGGTGGAATTGGGCGTAGGCGGCCGCGAGCAGGGACCCGGCTGAATGGGTAACGAGGACGACTTGGCCGGTGGCATGCGCGAGGACCGCGTCGAGGTCGTCGACCAGGTGGCGCAGGGTGGTGCCGGTGCGGCGGTCGGGTCGGCCCGAGAGGCCGTGGCCGCGTTGGTCGTAGACGATCTGCGTGATCTCCCCGCCGAGGCGCTCGTGCAGGCATTGGGTCACCGGCGCCCAATAGTGGCCATCGCACAGCAGCCCATGAACGTAGACCACGGTCGCCGGTGCCGTCGTCGCGCCCAGCCGGGTGGCAGCGAGCCCGACGTCGTCGGATGTCGGAATGGTCAGAACGCAACGCTCGAGTGCAGTCATAGCAATGAGGTCCTCGCGAATTGGAGTCGAGCCGTGTTTTCCACCAATGGTTTTGACGACGCGTGGTCATTTGGCGGTGGTGATTTGGGTCATGATGGTTCCGGCGCTGGTGGCGATGATTCCGCCGACCAAGGCGCCGAGGACGATCTTGGGAGCTTCGACAGCGCCGCCGTGCCAGCGCTCCCACGCGAACTTTCCGCCGGCGTAGATGAGGGCCGCGATTCCGGCGAGCATGACGAACCAGGAAAGCCAGTTGACGATTTTGAGGATCCCTTGCGATCCCGGTGGCGCTTCAGGGGTGATGGTGACCTGTTGGGCCAGCACGCTCACAGCGTCGAGGAGAAGTTGCGAGGTCCTCATCGCGGGTTCCCCGGCTCGCCGTCGTTGAGGTGAGCGCGGGTAGCGGCAACCCGGGCGGTGATGGCAGCACCGGCTCGGTGCACGTCGATCGGCACGGCATTGCTCAGGGTGGTCCGCCGACGGGGCGGTGGCGGGTCGTTGGGTGTGTATTGCGCGAGCTCGTTGAGTTCGCAGACGATGAGTTCGTCGTGCCACTGGATCGACCAGATCGCCCCCTCCACCAGATCGGCGACGATCTGGCGATAGCGGCGGACTGCGGAGGGGACCTTGCCGGGGCGGGCAGGGGTTACCACCAGACCGAGGACCTCGATCCCGCCTGGGGCGAGTCCGCCATGCCATTCGCGGAGCCGATCGGCGGCGGCGGTGAGTCCAGGGATGCAGTCGCGGGCAGCGACGATCACGCGCTGGGTGGTCCGCACCGAGGAGGGCCAGGCCAAGCCGGTGTCGGCCGAATGTGCCCACCACCGCGCCAGTGTGGAGGTACCGGCGCCTCCGTGCGCGCCGAGTACCGCGAACAGTGGCGGGTAGGGCCCGATCGTGGGCAACGGTGTCTGACGGACAGGTGCCTGACGCTCGGGAGCCGGCGGGGTGATCGTCTCCGGATCCCAACGGGCAGGTTCGGGTTGCCCTGGGTCGTGTAGATGAATGACGCTGGTGTGCATCGGGTTATCCCTGCCTCTGGATGTTGTTGATCAACAGCCCCGCCTCGGTGCGGCGGAGGTTGATCACCTGCAGGTAGTCGGTGCGGGTGCGGTCGGGATGCAGCTCGACCAGGTGCACGTCGGCGGTGGTGTCCGCGATCGGTGTGACCGCTACGCAGTGCGTGGTCCCGGCAGGGATGGACGTGATGCCCGCAGCGAGTGGTTCGACGGTGATCCCGGCGTCCGGTGCCAGCAGGCGCAGTGCCGCGTCGGCCGAACGCTGCTCGTAGTACGCGTATTCGAAGGCCGCGATCACCCCTGCGACACTGGAAGTGTCACCGGGGCTCGCGGTAACGGTCGTCGCCGACAATCCCGTGCACGCGCCCGTGAGCACCGCGGCCGACGACACTGTGGGGGCGGCAGTACTCGACACCGACACCGTGGACTCGTTCGTGGAACGCGTCACGGAAACAGCGACGATGATCACGGCGGTCGCGGCGGCTGTGGTCAGGATCGGTGCGATCCACCGGCGCACCGTGTGGGTCCGTGCGGGCCGCTCGGCCGTAGGGATCGATGGCTCGACCGTCGGCGAATCGTCCGAATTGCGTTCCAGCCAAAGCCATTCAGCGTCGCCGCCCATATCAGTCGCCCCTGCCGGTGCAGGCAGCGTCGTCGGTGGTGTGTCGTCGAGCCAGCCCCACTCACTGGTGGTGCGAGTGCTGGAATCGGTGGAGTTGTTGTGGGGCATCGAAGTTCACCTCCTGAGGGTGATGTGGCGGGGGCCCTTCGGGGAGACGGCCCGCGAGGGACTGGTCTGGTTATCTCGGCGCTGAGACCACCGTCTGCCCCGAAGGGGTCTAGGGGGCCGGCGTGCCGGTGCCGGTCGGTGCGGGTTGCGTGGTCGCAGAAGTCGAGGAGTTCGGCGACGACAGCGGGGGCGAAGTCGTCGCTGCACTCGACGCACTGCTCGGCGCGGACGTCATCGATTGCGCAAGCGCGGTAGCAGGATTCGTCGCAGCGATGTCTCTTGCCGAGGCGGCGAACCACGCTGCGGCGGCTGCGAGCGGGGCCGTCCCCGAGGAATCGGCGGAGGCACTGGTGTAGGAGTCGTGCCGTCCGGCCGTGTCGCTGTATTGGGTATAGGTGGCCAGGTTGTACAGGTCGTTGTTGTTGGTGACGGTGGAGGTGATCGCGGTGAACGCTTGATCAACCCACCCCAATGCGGTTTGCGGTGGGATCAGCTCCGCCACTGCGCCAGCTATTTTCGTGCCCAAGGCTGCTAGGGCGGCGACCGGATCGGCCATGCCCACGGTGGCGAGTTCGGTGATAGTGCTGGTGGTGAATACCTTCTGCGCGATCGATACCACGGTGTTGAGTCCGATGCTGCCCAGCCGGAACAGGACCGAGAGTGCGTCACTGATACCGGGCGTCGGTGTGCTGGGATCGGAGCCTTCGGCCAGTCGCTGTCCCAAGGTTTTCGTCGGCTCGTAGGACAGCTGATCCAGACTGGTACCCGACAGGTCTTCGGTGACCACCCCGACCGTGGTTTTCCACACGGTGGCCGCGAGTGCTTGCGCGATCGTGGAGATCGCTGTGATCGGGTCTTTGGTATCGGACTGGGCTGCAATGTTTTTCACGGTCTTCGTCAGCGGTGTGTCACTGGAGGAGTCGCATGTCAGGTCGCCCGGGGTGCAGAAGTCGGCGACACGTCCGGCGAGCGAGCCGTAATCGACGGCGGTGTTGCTGGCGATGCCGGATCCGCCGGTGCTGGTGTCGGTCAGCGTGATCGCCGCGGTTGCGGTTCCGGAGGTACCGGCCGCGGCGGTCGGTGTGGTCTGTCCAGGGCGGCCGGGAAGTACGGAGCTGGCGGCGCGGGTGGGATTGGCGAACAGGGCGATCCCTGCCACCTTGTCTGACTCCACCGGGCCGGTTCCGGTGCCGACGGAGTGCGCGAATGCGGAGACGGCTGCGGCGCCTTGTCCGTATCCGGCGGCCGCGATGCGTGTGGCGGGGCATCGTTGAACGACCTCCGAGGCGTTCGTGCCGAGTAGTTGCGTCGCGTCGGTCACCGCCTGCTGATATGGGAGTTGAGTACCGTCGTCGGCGTAGCCGTATCGAACGTAGGCGCGCTGCACGGTGTTTCCTGCCTGAGCGAGTAGCGGCGTGAAGAACTGCCCGAGCGCCCCGGTGTCGGTGGTCGCCGCAGCGTCGGACGGTCCTTCATCAGTTCCCTGGACGCCGAACACATACAACGCCGGGCAGGTGCTCTTGAGTGGCACGTCCGCTTCCGACAGGGCGATTACACCACCGGACACGCACAGCACCACGATCGGGAGAACCATCGCGCGCGCGGCCACGCCCCGATTCGAAGTAGCGAGTCCTCTTTTGTTGTGTGGCATGGGGATTCACCTCGAGTTCTTGATGACCAGTGGTGCGGGTGTGCTTGTATCGGCTCGGCGGGTCTCGGTCAGGTTTGCTTTTGGCCCGGTTGTCGAGTGGGGCCGATCGGAGGCCGGCCAAGGAAGCGGGCGAGTTCCTCGACGACTTCCGGTGCGCTCTCGGCGGCGGTGCGGAAGTGGTTGGTGTCGTATTCGCACCAGCTGACGTCCACCCCGCGCTGCCGGTACTCGGTATGCAGTCGGCTGCCGAACTCGATGGGCACCACCAGATCGTTGGTGCCGTGATACAGATGCACGGGCACGGCGGGAGTTGCTGCTGCGCTTCTGCTTTCCCGTGTCAGGACATAACGCCAGATGGCGTCATTCCAGGGATCCAGGCGCTCACACCAGTGCTCCAACGGTTGCCGATACTGTTCGAGCAGTACTGCGGCACTGAGGGTTTCGGCGTGCCGGATGATGCGGAGACCGTCTTCGGTGAGTACATGTCGCAGTGGCAGATGGTGGTACGCGCGGGAGAGCCCGATCAGCCCGGCCAGGGCCAGGGCCGACCAGGGGCCCCGGTGGTGGAACAGCACCAGCGCACCCGGGTCGGTCACCACCGCACCGGCAGCGACTCCTCGCAGGTGCAGTTCCGGTGCATACTCGCGGTGCAATTCTGCGGCCGACACAGCCGCGCGGCCACCGTCGGCATACCCCCACAGCACAATCGGCGCGGAGCCGGCGTCCGGAGTCTGCAGTTCGGGTAGTGCGTGGGTCGCGCGAGCAAGATCGAGCATCACGTGACCGCCCGCCCGGGCGGCGAGGAAGGTATGCGGGCCCAGCCCGGTGATGCCGAGGTTCTCACCGTCCGGGACCGCGACTGTCCACCCGCGGTCCAGGGCTGCCTGGATTTGGTCGAGGGGTTCGCTGCCGCGCACTAATTGTTGGGAGGGTGCGCATTCGCCGCCGAGGCCGTGAAAGCTGGGGCTGTACACCGCGATCGGCTTCGGTCCCGAGTCAGTTATGGGATCGTCGGAGATCACTGTCCCCGATGCCGGGATCAGTTCACCGCGGGAGTCGCTGGATACGTAGACGATTCGCCACGCACGTGTCGTGTCGCCCAGATTTCGGATGCTGGTGCTCTGGGTACGCAGGAGTTCGCCGGGCCGGCGGTCGCTCTCGGCGACCAGCGGTGCGTAGAACTCGGTCATGGCCTGCTCCCGGCGATATCGTGGGCGAGCGCGATGAACCAGGCGATCCCTGAATTCATCTGGCCGGTGATGGCGTAGCCGTTGTGTCGAGAGACGGTGTCAGCGAAGCGAATCCATACCGCCGGGTTGATGAGGTCACTGTTGTCGGCCACAAGTTGCCCCCAGGCGGCGGACAGTTGCCCGACCAGCTTCGGCAGCACACCGACGGGGTTCGACGTGATGGCTGCGGTGATCTCGTTCCACTGTGTCGCTGCTGCGGTGACGTCATCGGTTGTCGGGCTGGGAGTGCGTGGGTCAGCGGCATCGGTCAGCCGCTGCGTCAGCGTTCGTGCTGGCGCGTAGTCGACATCGCTGCCTTGGACGTGGAAATCGTTGAGCGCGAACGTTGTCCAGGCATCGCCCAGCGCAGCCGAGAGCAGGGAGTGGATCGATCCGATCGCCGCGATCGGATCGCGGAGGTCGGCTTGGGCGGCAAGCTCGGCACCCATGCGAAGTACTGCCGCGTTGTCCGGTGCCGAGCACGCCAGGTCCCCGTCTGCGCAGATGTCGGCCACGCGTCCGGTCAGCGCACCGTAGGTCGAGGCGTCGTCGGCGATTCCCGCGCCGGTGGAAGCAGAGCTGTTTAGTTGGACTCCCCCTACTGCGGCGCCGGAACTGCCGGGTGCGGGATCGGGCACAACTTGGCCCGGGCGGCCGGGGAATACCGGTGCGCCCGAGGATCGGGTCGGGTTGGAGTACAACGCGATTCCAGCGATCCGGTCCGGTGCCACTGGCCCGTTGCCGGAGCCGACGGACCGAGCGAACTCGGCCACAGCTTGTGCGCCTTGCGAATAGCCGACCGCCGCCAGCATCGTGTCGGGGCAGGCCGCGACCACCTGGGAGGCGGCGTCGTAGACGCCGGTGACCGCAGAGGCCACCGATGTCGCGTACGGGTCAGCACCACCACCAGGTACCGCGCCACCGAATCCAGCCTCGTACGCAACATAGCTGCGCTGTACCAGCGTCGGCACGGCCGCGACCACCGGCCCCAACAGTGCACCGATCACTCCGGTGTCCGTAGTCGGGTTTGCCGTCGGCGAGGACTGGCCCGTCCCCTGGATGCCCAGTACATAGAGTGCAGGGCAGCCGGGACCGATCGGAACTTCTTGTGCCGAAGCCGATTCTGACCCACTGCCCAGTGCAGCGCAGCACACGAGCGCCATGAGCGTGCCACCGGATATCCGCAACATGCGCTGGCTCATGGCTGACCCACCCCCACCCCGGTGCCGAATCCCGCGCCGACTGTGCCGCCGGCAATCGCGCCCACGATGGCCACGGGAATTCCCGCAACAGCCGCGCCGACGGCGGCACCGGCCGCCGCACCGATCGCGGTGCCGAACACCCCGGAAGTAACCGTCCCCAGAATCGGAACCGGCACCAGGGTTCCCAGTGCCGCGCCTGCGATTCCGCCCACTGTGCCGCCGACGAGAGCACCCACGGCGGCACCGATCGCAGCGACCGGCCCTCCCGCGATCACCGCTCCCGCAGCCCCGCCGGCGCCCGCACCAGCCAAGGTGGCACCGCTGACCCGGTCGGAGCGCCCCGGCGGTACACCCACAGAGTCCAGGGCTGTCGCGACTTGGGCTTCCGCGCCGGCAGAGGTGTTGTTGATCCAGTCGCGGACCTGCGTGGGCATCCAGTCCGGGGACGGAGCCTGCCATTCACCGATCCGAATCGTGTTGTCCGGCGGCGCGATAGGCGCGACCGGCGGCACCGGCTCGGGAAGGTGCAGGTCTTGCAGTTCCACCTGCGGCGCCGGGTCCGACGACGGTTGTGGCCGCAGTGAAGCGCCATTGCGCACTTCCGGTGGTTGCTCAGGATATTGCTGGGCATTGTGATCGGGCTGTGCCTGACCATCGCCCGATGGTGCGGGCGGAGCGGCCGGGGCGGCGGTACCAGGCTGGGCGGGGCTGGTGACGCCCGGTTGATCGGCGATTTGGTCGAGCCCGGCACCTGCGGCCATGCCCGGCACCGACAACATAATCGAAACAGGCACCACGCCCGCGATAACGACGCGTCCGCAGCGAGCGATCAAAGGCCTCGACGCCAACGAGGCTGGGCGCGTGCGGCCTTCACGGGTTGCACACATCGTCGGCCGCACAGGGACGGCCCTATTACTTCTGGGAATTTGCACGCCGAATAGACCCTTCATCAGAAAAGGAAGCAGTCCCGCTCGTATTAACGAGCGTTCAGGACCCGAGAGTGCAGGGCTCCTGGCTGCGCAGATGCAGCCAGGAGCGGCTGCGTACAGGATCGGGATTTACAGGAACTGCCCCACCAGCGAGATGAGCTGGGTCACAATGTTCAGAGCATTCGATGCGATCGACGAACCGACGTTCAGGTAGGACAGAATAGCTGTCGGATCCACGGAGATTTCCCTTTCGTAGCGGTTGCACTTGCACCACCATCAAAACCTCGAAATCGCTTATGCGCCAGACCTTTCGGTGGTGCCAGTTTCGCCAGACAATCTTTTCACCATTCACAACATCGCTGATAACCAGCAATTATTGGTGCAAATGGACAATGAAATCACCCATTGAATGCGCGATAGTTCCACGTAGAAGGATCGGGCGGGTGCCCGACCCTGCAACAATCGCAAACACCCCGCAATCCGCTTGGCAAAATACGCGTTGCCGGGATCCACTCCCCCTGGTAGGAACGGTCACGACTCAAGGGGGAGTTGAGCATTCACCGCGGTTAGCCATGCGGCAGACCACAACTACAGAGGAGGGGGAGAGGACATGAGTCCGACACCCGGAAGAAACATTCGCCGGCGATTGCCACTCATCACCGACGGCCAGCCCGACGATGTCCAGATGCCCGATCTCGGGACCTGGCTTCGGCAGATCCGCGAAGACCGAAGCCTGAGCCGGGCACGAACTGCAAAACGTGTGCTTCTCAGCGAGACCTATGTCAAGCAGATCGAGACCGGTTACCTCCCTGCACGGGAAGTGGTCGAACGATTCATCACCGGCTTCGATATGAACCCCATGCAGGCCCGGCACACTCGCGAACTGTGGGAGCCTCCAGCCCTTCTCCCCCCGGTGGACGAGCTCCGCGAACGGATCAATACGGCGAGCCGCATCGAGGCGCTCGCTCACATGGATAAGATCGGAATGATCTGCGTTTACACCGATCCGCTGTGGAATGTGTTGTCCGCCAACGAATCCTTCTACCGCGCATTACCGGACCTTGACACCGCTAACAACGTCGCCGTGTGGTTCTTCTGCACACGCAAGAACTCCCGCCCGGCGATGAGCGTGACTCTCCAGTGGGAGCAGGAGGCCCGGTTCCATGCCGCCATCCTGCGCGGCGCCTTCGGCCTCTACCGCACCAATCCCCGCGCGAAGGATCTCTTCGATCACCTCAAACGCGACCGCGACTTCCGCCGAGTCTGGAGCAACAGCACCCACGTCGCCTACGCCCGCCAACCCAACGAACTCGCCCACCTGCGCGACCCGGCGACCGGCGAACCGTACTCCATCACCATCGACATCGCCGAACTCGCCGACACTCGCGATGTCCGCGTTTGCCAGGCATTCAGACAGCCCCACGCCGGACCGCTCACGCCACGGCAGCAATAGCCCGTTATGCACCAAGCAGATTGGTGTGGTTCGCGTCACAAATGATGCCTATTAGGTAGGGCGGCAAGCGAATATCCGGGCCCGCAGCAAACTCTCGACAGGTCATCCACGAGCTGTAGTTCCACTCGAAGTCGACCGGCCCGCCGCATTTACACGATTCGATCAACATGTGGCGGGCTCTCACAGCGGACGTGAACGACGGCAAACGAACTACATCGACCGTAGTAGCCACGCTCGGCCGCAATTCAATTCTCAAACGAGCATGTGTGCGCGCTCATGACGTTGATCTACCAGGCGATCCCCACCCCAGCCGCCCGTAACCGAGAACGCCTATACCACAGGGTTCACAGGCTCATCATGGTTCGAGATACAGGGGGATCGCCGCCCCCGCCCAATGAAGTTGACCCCGCGCTGCCCCAACCCTTTTCGACCACTCCTGAACGAGTATCAGGGCAGGAGTGACATATGCCCAATAGTCCAACCGAACTCCACACAGGCACCAGCCTCCACGGCAGGGGTCAAAGATGGTCGCCACAGAGGTGACACCCCCATGCGCCCGCCAAGCAGGCACTTGGCCATACGGCACAGCGATCTTCTACGGTCCCTGGTCCTGCTCGATACCTGCGCCATCGCCACATCTGCACACGTCATACGCCGAAATGAGTTACAGGCCAGCCTCTTCCGCATCCTGGGACCCCGGATGCTGTGACACACCATCCACCACTGATGTTCAGTCCCGCCTACCTCTCCAGCACGGAAGGCAAACTGGCGGTCGACGAATGGCTCGATCGACTCGGCCAATGCAGTCGGCGAGGCGTGGCGCAGGCGATGCGCGCCGTGATGACCCGTCCCTCGGTAGAAAACGGTCTCAGTCGCATCACACTACCGACCCTCGTCGTCGTCGGCGCGAACGACGCGACCCCGACTCGCACGACAAATGGCCAACTTGATCCCAGGCGCCCAGCTAGAGGAGATCCCCGGTTCAGGGCATTGCTCAGTACTCGAACAATCGACGGACGTCACCCGCATACCCGAGCGGTTCTTCAATCCCAGCTAGCCCATGCCTGCGGACACCGGCGGTCCGACAGTCCCAGTCGCGTTGTCGGGACGCGGTCGACCGTCTCATAGAGCGGACGGAGTTCGAGCGAGTACGTTCGAATCCAAGCGGACGCGCCCACCCGCGAGCCGTATGTATCTCGGCCCCTTCGCGCAGAAGCCCAATTTGCGGGCGTCTTCGATGCCAGTTGCACTCGGTGCGCGACTTGCGCCTTGGTCAGGTGTGCATCGGTGGCGGACATCGATGATTCTCCTTGCCGCAGCGCGTAAGAACAAGAGACCGCACATCCGCCAGGCGATAACTAGTGGGGCATCTGCCCCGGTCTGTGTCAACCGTCATCTCTTGACTCCGGAAGATCGATCCGAAATCAACAAACGCTGTGAGCGCGCCCAGCGCACACCCTCGGCGGCGTACCAACCCATGGGCAACTAGAAGCCCCGCACACCAACCGCTCGCTACCTACGCCTGGAACCGAGATTGGCATTGCCGCTGATCACGCTCGGCGTCAGCCTGCATCTGGTGCTCGGCACAATGAGCTGCCTCGCCGCCGTCGGTGCCGGAATTGCCAGAGCGGTCGCGGGGTCTCGCCGCCCACATACTGTTCGCCGGATTCGGAATTCGATGGTTTCGCCGTCACTCAGACGAAGGGCGGATCAGGCCTGCGCGGGCTGCCGTTCGGCGGACTTCTTCGAGCGGGCGAAGCGCCGCATGATCGGCACATCCACCAAGTGGTAGACCAAGGCCGCTACAGCCACCGACACCACCAGGCACAGGAGGGTGAAGCCCGCCCAGCCGAGGATGCCGAATTCCTTTCCGCCGATGAGGTATCGGGTGATCACGACCATGACCGGGAATTGGATCAGGTAGAAGGCGAAGGAGACATTGCCCAGCCAGACCATGCGGGGATGGGAATTGAGGCTGCGGATTCCGTGCAGATCCCGGACGGCCATGGTGGCGATGACCGCGGTCATCGGGGGCAG
>NZ_JAODNK010000050.1 GCF_025465275.1 Nocardia sp.
TCCCGTGCGCGGTGGCGTTGAGCCGCGAGAAGTTCATACAGGCGCCCCCGGTGAGTGAATATATCGGAATCACCGACTCCACACTCAGTTGTTCGCGCAGCGGGCTGGCAGCATCGCTCGTGTGGTACGCCATGGCGAGCAAGGGAGCGGCCGGAATGGAACACACAGCGCACCGCGCCCTGGAACTCGCCAGATACGCCACCCGGCGATTCGACCGTGCCGGCTTGTGGGCGATGCTCAATCCGAGTTCGATCATCGTGGTGTTCGAGCGCCCCGCCGAATGGATCTGCCGCAAGTACCATCTCGCAACCGAAGGCGTCTTAGCGCACATCGTGACCCTCCCGCACGTCACCGAGCAGGTAATCGACGAACTGTGTGACGACCTGACCAGCACCTCGGTAGACCTGAGCGATCATCGGTCCATCGAGTCAATTCAGCTCCCGAACCCGCACCGTGAGAGTCGGACTGCCCCGGCCGCTGCAATGAACTGAGACAACACCCGGCACGGTCTGAGGACAATCGATTCATCACAGGCGTCACTCGACCGGAGGGGACTACCACCGGTGTACCCGGGGGGCACGATCCCAAGCGCTGCAATTACCTGCGCGGTTTGTCTCGCAGGTGTAGCTCCGCCCTACCCCTTCCGCGGCTACTACTGGAACCCCTGAACCGTATTTTGGCGACGCCGTTACGGCCGCGCAGGTCAGCCAAGTTAATAATCGCCGGAAATCCAACGTAGTTCTCGTGATTCCTGGTCAGGCGCGGTGCGGCTGGGGGGTCGCCTTGTTCAAGTTGGTGTAGATGGACAGGCGGGTGACGCCGAACTCGGCGGCGATCTGGTCGACGGTATAGCGACGCTTGCCGTGTTCGTCGAGTTCGTCGTACATCTGCCGGGCCAGCTGGACCTGTCGCGGGCCGAGTTTTGGGTTTCTGGCCGCCGATACGTCCGCGGTCGCGTTCGGACATCAGAGGTGTTCGAATTCGGCTATCGCGCCGAGGATTTGGAAGAACATGCGGCCGACGGTGCGAGTTCCCGTTCGGCATCCGCCGACACACGTTCCCTCACCGCCGCTGCTCTGATCGGGAAGAGCATTGGTGCGGTAATGAAATCAAAGAAGTCGGGTAGCAGACCCCGAGGAACACTGTCATACCTCCAAGGCCTGGCCCAGGAAAGTCGTCCACCATGCGCTGGTATCCAGCGCAGGCGGATCGATGGTCATCAGACTCTCGACGATGGCGCCAACGGCTGGGTTCACGCTCTGTACGTTGGGTTCGGCCAGCGTCCACAAATCGCGGTAGTACCTGCCGACGAACATGACGAAGAGCCCAAGATTCGAGTTGGCCAGGTAGACCTCGGTCGAACCGTCGAACAGGCAGAACACCTCGTCGCTGCCCACCTCGACTGCGAAACGGAAGTCGTTGGGTAGACCGTTGATCACCGGGACGTATTCCCGGTCTCCCACATGCTCGGAGCTGAGGACGCCGCTGTCAGGTAGCGGGGTGAAGGCGCCGACCTGCACGGTAGGCAGACCTACCGTGGTGAGGAACTCGCGGGTTGGCGCGGATAGACCAGGATGTACTTGTTCCGGTGGCAGTGTCTTGAGGCGATTCCCCCAGATCGCCGCGACAGAGGTACCGAGGTCGTCGTTCAACCAGCTCATTAGGTAGGTGCAACTCCCCCATAAGCGTTCGTAGGTCTGCTAAGCCCTTGATCCGAGACCGCTGTCTCCACAGGCGGGAACGGTCGTGGTTGACGCCGAATTCAATGTCGGTACCGACAGCTGACCGATCGAAACCGCATGCACGTAAAGCGTGTTTTGATACGCGAAGCAACCCGCAAGGTCGCTCGTGGTCATCCTTGTGCAGCCAACGCCGCCGTCAGCACCCCGCCGATATGCCCGAGTGCCCTATCGCCGGTCATGCCCCAGTGTGTGGCGTCCACGTCGAGGTCGTGAATCCGTCCGTCGACGACATCGCTCCAGGTTATGGCTCCTCCGGCATCGCCCGGGAGGTCTTGTGCGGCACTGAAGTACACCAGGTCGCCGTGGAAACGGCGGGCTTGGTGGCGGGCTGAAAGTTCGAGCGATCGCACCGCGCTGTCCACAGCCGCCGCGATGCGGTCTGCGCCGAAGGATGCGAAGGGTTCTCCCCGCGTGGCAAGCCACTGAGCCAACCGTTCCGGAGTGGCATCCTCCGCGCTGAGGTCGGCGGCCACGCCACCGAGCAGACCTCCAAACAGGTCCGCGAGCGGAACCGCCAGGACTGTGGACCCGGCAGCCTGGCTGGGCATCTCGTTGTAGCTGTCCAGCATGGCGAGCAGGGCTACCTCTTCTCCTTCTTCCTGCAGTTGCACGGCCATGGCGTGCGCGATGACACCACCTAGCGACCAACCCAGCAGGTGGAACGGCCCGGTGGGCTGGATCGTCCGGATCTCCTTGATGTAGCGGCGGGCCCAGTCCTCGAGCGAGTCGGGCAGCTCCTCGTTTCCGAGCAGGGCTGGAGATTGCAAACCGTAAAGCGGCCGATCGCGGTCCAGGTGCGCAGACAGGCCGGCGAAGGACCATGCGATGCCACCGACTGGATGGATGCAGAAAAGCGGTTCCGCGGAGCCGGTGGTCCGCAGCGGCAGCAGGACGTCGAATGCCGCGCCGTTGGTGTCTGCTTCGGCTACAGCCGCGATCAGGTCAGCGGGGGTAGGCGCGGTGAACATGAGCATCACGGGGACCTTCCGTCCGAGCGTGCTACCGAGACGATTCACCAGTCGAGTCGCGCTGAGCGAATTGCCGCCGTGTTCGAAGAAGTTGTCGTCCAAGCCGATTCGCTCGACGCCCAGTACTTCGGCGAACGCTGCGCAGACAGCCATCTCCCGCGCAGTGCGCGGCTCGCGGAAGGCCCGGACTGGAAACACCGGTGCGGGCAAGGCTGTGCGATCCAGCTTGCCGATCGGGGTCAGTGGCAACTTGTCCAACACCACGACCGCCGAAGGCAACATATGCGATGGCAGGCTGCGTGCGGCGTGCGTCAACAGATCTGCCGGAGTGAGCATCCGCCCCGGCACCGGCACGACATAGGCGACAAGCCGTGTTGCTCCGAGCCCATCTTGACGTCCGAGCGTCATCGCGAATTCGATATCCCGGTGCGTGCCCAGCACGGTGTCGATCTCGCCGAGCTCGATGCGGAAGCCGCGGATCTTCACCTGGAAGTCGATGCGGCCCCGGTATTCCAGCTCGGCGTCGTCCTGCCAGGCCACCAGGTCGCCGGTGCGATACATGCGGGCGCCCGGCGCGCCGAACGGGTTCGCGACGAAGCGGTCCGAGGTCAGCTCGGGGCGGCCGAAATAGCCGCGTGCCAGCTGCGCACCGGCCAGGTAGAGCTCTCCGCAGACGCCGACCGGCACCGGCCGCAGCCGCGAATCCAGCACGTACACCTGGGAATTCCATTCGGGCGAGCCGATGGACACGCTGTGCTCGTCGCGCTCGGTGACCCGGTGGCTCGTGATGGACACCGCGGCCTCGGTGGGGCCGTAGAGGTTGAACAGCTCGGTGCGTGGACGCGACCGCAGTACGCGCTGAGCCAGCGGGCTGGGTAGCGTTTCACCGATGGCGAGGATGCGCTCCAGCGAATCCGGCAGTCCGTCGGCGAGCAGCGCGTCCAGCATGGATGGCACCACATGCAGGGTGGTCGCCGATTCCCGTGCCATCAGCTCGTTGAGGTAGGTCGGGTCCTTCTGGCCGTCGGGGTCCGCGATGACCAGGCGTCCGCCGCAGGCCACGCCGGACCAGAACTCCCAGACCGAGAGGTCGAAGGTGGCGGCGGTCTTGAGCAGCACCGCGTCAGCCGGGTCGAGGCCGAATTCGCTGACCTTCCAGAGCAATTGGTTGACGACCGCGCCGTGCGGCAGCGCCACACCCTTGGGGCGGCCGGTCGAACCGGAGGTGAAGATGACATACGCGATATTCGAAACACGCAGCGGCGCGGAACGTTCCGTGTCGGAGACCGGCCCTGCGGCGATATCGTCGAGGATCAGCTCGTCGATCTGTACCACAGGTGCGATTGTGGTCTCGAATTCGGCGTCCGCATTCGTGAGCACGCAGACCGGTGTGGCCGATTCCAGGATGTAGTCGGTGCGGTCGGCGGGCTGGTCCGGATCCACCGGCACATACACACCGCCGGCGACCGATACCGCGTACATGGCGATAACAAGGTCCGCAGAGCGCCGAAACGCCAGCGCCACCGGCCGCTCCGGACCGGCGCCCAGCGAGATCAGGTGACGTGCGAGTCGGTTTACGCGCTCGTCCAATTCTGTGTAGGAAAGGCGCGTGCTCTCCGATATCAGCGCTGTGGCGTGCGGGTGTCGCGCGACGGTGGACGCCAGTAGCCCCGGCAGGGTGAGCGGACCTGATGCCTGCGTGGTGGTTCGGTTCCAGGCGTTGAGTACTTGTTCGCGTTCGGCGGGATCGAGCAGTTCGATGTCGCCGACCGGCACGCCGGGATCGGCCGCGACGGCCGTGAGCAGACGGACGAACCGCTCGACGAACGCTCCCGCGGTGGCTTTGTCGAACAATGCCGTCGCAAAGGTGAGTACACCGCCGATTCCCGCCGGGCTGCCGTCCTCGCGGTAGGTGTCGCTGATAATCCAGTGCAGGTCGAACTGGGAAATCCCGAGGTCGAAATCGACTCCGGAGACCGCGAGTCCCGGTAGTTCGAGGCTGGTGCGTGCCAAGTTCTGGAAGGACAGTCCGACCTGGAACAGCGGGTGCCGGGCGGGCGAACGTGCCGGATCGAGTACCTCCACGAGGCGTTCGAATGGCACATCTGCGTTGGCGAAGGCCGTGAGGTCGCTCTCACGTTGGCGTGCAAGCAGTTCGGTGAACGACGCACCGGCTTTCACGCGAGTGCGGAAGACCAGGGTATTGACGAACATGCCGATCATGGCGTCCAGCTGGGCATCGCCGCGGCCCGCCATCGGTGTGCCGATCGCGATGTCCGAGGCACCCGACAACCGAGCCAGCAGCACCGCCAGCACGGTATGCACCACCATGAACAGTGTCGCGTTATGCGCCCGCGCCACCGCCGCCAGACGAACGTGCGTCTCGGCATCGACGCTGATCTCGACCTTGTCGCCGGCGAAGGACTGAACCGGCGGGCGTGCCCGATCGGTTGGCAGTTCGAGCTGGTCGGGCAAATCGGCCAGAGCTTTTCTCCAGTACGCAATCTGTTGCGCGACCGGTGATTGCGGGTCGGATTCGGCTCCGAGGACATCGTGTTGCCATAGTGCGTAATCCGCGTACTGCACCGGTAGCGGTTCCCAACCGGGCTCGTGTGCCTGGGCGCGGGCCGTATAGGCGATCACGAGGTCGCGGGTGAGGGGAGCGGTGGAGGTGCCGTCGCCGGAGATGTGGTGAATCACCAAGGCCAGCACGAACTCCGGTGTGACGGCGTCGACGATCTCGAACAGCGCGCCCCGCAGCGGCACCTCGGTGGTGACGTCGAAACTGGTGCCGGCCATGAATGCCGAGACCGACGCGACGACGTCGGCGGCGTCGATCGCGCGGACCTCCAGCTGCGGAACCGCCTGTTCGACCGGCAGAATCACCTGCAGCGGCCCGTCCGCCGTGTCCTCGTACCGCGGATAGATGGTGCGCAGAATCTCATGGCGGGCAACGACATCCGCGACAGCGGCCCGCAACGCGTCCACGTCGAGCGCACCGGAGAGCCGCACCGCGAGTGGAATGTTGTACGCGGTCGAGACCGGATCGACCTGATTGAGGAACCACATGCGCTGCTGTGCGGGTGAGAGCGGAATGCGGTCCGGTCGTGGGACGGCCGCGGACAGGGCGCGGCGCCCGCCGGAGGCGTGCTGGGGCAGCCTGGCCGCGAGCCCGGCCACCGTGGACGCTTCGAAGAGCAGGGGCACGGGCACGTGCGTCGCCAATGCCGCGCCCAGGCGCGCCATCACCTGGGTGGCGATGAGTGAGTTGCCACCCAGGTCGAAGAAATCGTCATCCGCGCCGAGCGGATTCTCGATGACGAGCAGTTCGGCGTAGATCTGCGCGACCAGTGTTTCCCACTGCCCGTGTGGGGCCCGGAATTCCTTGACGCGCACCGTCGGTGCTGGCAGCGCACGACGATCCACCTTGCCTGCCGGGGTCAGAGGGATCGATTCGAGCACGGTCACCGAGCCCGGCACCATGTGTGCGGGCAGGCGTTCGGCGGCGAAGGCGATGAGCGCCTCGACGTCTACGGCCGTGCCCGGCGCGGTGAGGACGTACGCGGCCAGGATCGTCGCTTCGCTGTCGAGCAGGTGGGCGAGGGTCACCGCGAAGTCCACACTGTTGTGGGAGGTCAGGACAGCGTCGATCTCGCCGAGTTCGATGCGGAATCCGCGAATCTTGACCTGGAAGTCGTTGCGCCCCAGGTGCTCGATCTCATCGGCGGTCCAGCGCGCCAGGTCGCCGGTGCGGTACAGACGCGATCCGGCCGGTCCGAACGGATTGGCCACGTAGCGCGAGGCGGTGAGCGCGGGCCGGTCCGAGTAGCCGCGTGCGAGTTGCGCACCGGCGATGAACAACTCGCCTGCCACTCCCGCAGGAACTGGCACGAGCCGATTATCCAGCACGTATTCGTCGATCCCGCGAATCGGTCCGCCGATGGTAACCGGATCTCCGGGCAGTAGCGCTGCGCTGATATTGGTGACGATGGTGGTTTCGGTCGGGCCGTAAACGTTGTAGAACTCGCGAGTGCGCCTGCCGGAAATCGGTGTCGCCCAGCGCTGCACGAGATCGGGCGGGCAGGCTTCACCTCCCACGATCACCACGCGCAGTCGGTCGAGCCCGACCTGATCCACCGAGGCCAGTGCGGCCGGGGTGAGGAAGGCGTGCGTCACCTTTTCACGGCGCAGCACCGACGCCAGCGCCTCACCGCCGTAGACGTCGGCCGAGACCACCACCAGGGTGGCCGCGGCGCCGACAGCCAGCAGCAGTTCCAGCATCGAGGCGTCGAAGGACGGTGAGGCGAAATGCAGTGTGCGTGAGGAACTGGTGGCGCGGTAGCGCTTCTGTTGCTCAGCGCAGAAGCCCGCCAGACCCGCTTGGGTGACCACCACGCCCTTGGGTTCGCCGGTGGAGCCCGAGGTGTAGGTCACGTATGCCGGGTGCGCGGCCCGCAAGGGACGCACGCGGTCGGCATCGGTGATCGGGTCGGTCGCGTAGCCGTCGAGTGCGTGCGCCAGTTCGGCTTCGTCGATGGCCAGCCAATCCACGACGTCGGGCAGGCTGGGGTACACAGCGTTCACCGTGAGACCCAGGGCTACCCGTGAATCGGTCACTAGGTAAGAGATCCGATCGCTCGGATACTTCGGGTCGACCGGTACGAACGCTGCGCCGGTCTTGGCGATCGCCCACACTGCCAGAACTGACTCGACGGACCGCGAGATACCCACGGCCACCCGGTCTTCGGGCCCGACACCGCGATCGATGAGCAGCCGCGCCAGACGCGAGGAGCGCTCGTCGAGTTCGAGGTACTCGATCGCCGAGTGGGTTTCACTGGCATCGGCGAAAACTAGGGCCGTGCCGTCAGGATTGTCCTGCACCGCCGCATCGAGCAGGTCCGCCAGGGTCGCCGCATGAGGTTCGGTCACCGGAACCGGGGAGGCGGCCGGCGTCGCCTCGCCGAGCAGGCGGGCACGTTCACTCTCGTCGAGAATGTCGATGCCTCCCACGGTGATTCGAGCATCGCCGGCCACCGCCGCCAGTACGCGTTCCAAGCGGCGGCCGAAGGCCGCTACTGTCGGCTCGTCGAACAGGTCTGTGGCGTAGGCGAGACCGATCGTCATCTCGCCGAGGGCGCTGTCCGCGGTGACGTGGGGCTCGACCATGACTTGCAGGTCGAATTTGGCCGCGATCTGTCCTGTGTCGAGGGCCGTCACAGTCAAGCCGGGCAGATCCAAGCTTGCCTGTTCGACATTCTGGAACGACAGCACCACCCCGAACAGGGGGCTCTGCCCGGCATTGCGGGTGGGTGCCGCGACCTCCACGACTCGCTCGAACGGAACGTCCGCGTGCGCGAAGGCCGACAGGTCGACCTCGCGCACCCTGTCGACCAGATCCTCGAAGCCTTCGCCGCCGTCCACCCTCGTTCGCAGGGCCAAGGTGTTGACGAACATGCCGACCAACTCGTCCAGGGCGCGCTCCCCGCGGCCGGCGACCGGTGTGCCGATGGTGATGTCGTGGTCACCGGTGAGCCGGGCAACCAGTACGGTCAGTGCCGCGTGGATCACCATGAACAGCGATGCCCGATGGTCGCGGGCGAGAGCGTCCAGCGCGCGGTGTACCTGGGTGGGTACGGTGAATTCGATCGCGTCGCCGCGCAGGGACGGTGTCGAGGGCCGCTGCCGGTCGGCGGGCAGTTTCGGGTCGGACAGGTCGCGCAGTTGCTCTCGCCAGTAGGCCAATTGTTGTGCGGCCATGGAGTTCTCGTCGTCGTCGTGCCCGATGACCGACTGCTGCCAGAGCGCGAAATCAGCGTATTGGACCTCGAGTGGAGCCCACGCCGGGGCGCTACCGCCGCTGCGGGCTACGTAGGCGGTGACCAGATCGCGAGCCAGCGGGGCCAGCGAGGCCCCGTCCGCGATGATGTGGTGGACCACCAGCACCAGCATGTGATCCCCGGCCGCCGGGTCGGTGAATAGCCGGGCGCGCACCGGGGCGGCTTCGGTGACGTCGAACCCGCAGCCCATCATCTCCACGACGCGGTCGGTGACCGCGCCGCTGCCCGTCACGACCTCGAGGCCGTCCGGCAGTACCTGGCCGACGGTGAGAATCTCCTGGTGCGGACGAGCGTCCGCGATCGGGAAGCGAGTGCGCAGCGCCTCGTGCCGCTCGAGCACATCGAGTACAGCCTGTCGCAGCGCGTCCACATCCAGCTCACCGGTCAGGCGTATTCCGAAGGGCATGTTGTAGGCGGGCGACGCAGGATCGATCTGATTGATCACCCAGATCCGTTGCTGGGCAAGTGACAACGGCACGCGCTGCGGACGCGCCGTGGGCGCCAGGCGTGGCCGGCCCGAATCCGGTTGCGAGCCGGGCACGATGCGGGCGGCCAGGGCGGACACGGTGGAGGTATCGAACAGCTCCCGCACCGCGACCCGGGTCTCGAGAGCCACGCCCAGACGTGCGGCGAGGCGGGTGGCGAGCAGCGAGTTGCCGCCCAGTGCGAAGAAGTCGTCGTCCGCGCCGACCTGCTCGACGCCGAGCACATCGGCGAACACTCGCGCCACCGCAATCTCGGACTTGCCGGCAGGAGCCCGGTACTCGCGCACGCTGAAAACCGGGTCCGGCAGGGCCTTGCGGTCAAGCTTGCCGCTGGTGCTCAACGGAAAGGCGTCGAGGGCCACTACCGTGGACGGAATCATGTAGGCGGGCAGGATGTCCGCGATGGCCGCCAGTAGCGTCTGCTGGTCGATTGCTGTGCCGGGCCCTGGCACGGCGTATGCCACCAGCTGATCGCCCAGTGCGGTCGGTACCACCATTGCCGCGGTCTGGGAGACGGAAGGCTGTGCCAGTAGCGCGGTTTCGATTTCGCCGAGTTCGATGCGCTGGCCGCGGAATTTGACTTGGAAATCGGTGCGTCCGATGTATTCGAGACGGGTGGGGTGTTGTGTGTCGGCTGCCCGCCAGCGCACCAGGTCGCCGGTGCGGTACATGCGGGAACCGTTCGGGCCGAACGGATTCGCCAGGAAACGGTCCGCGGTGAGGTCGGGGCGGCGCAGATAGCCGCGGGCCAGCTGGTCACCGGCGAGGTACAGCTCACCCGGCACTCCGGCGCCAACGGGGTGCAGGCGGGCATCGAGCACATATGCCTGGCTGTTCCATTGCGGCACTCCGATCGGCACGCTGGCCCGATCGGTACCCTCGGCCGGCCAGGAAGTGATGGAGACGGTGGCTTCGGTCGGGCCGTAGAGGTTGTGTATGTGCAAACCTGTCCCGAGTGCCTGCACCGTGGTGACGGTCTCCGGGGGCAGGGCTTCACCGATGACGAATACATCGCGCAGTGTCGGCATGCTGTCGGGGCGGGTGTGTGCGGCGAATACGGTGAGCATGGACGGCACGAAGTCGGTGACTGTGATGTTTTGCGCGGCAATGGTTTCCGCGAGGTATCCGGTGTCGCGGTGACCATCGTGAGTGGCGACCACGAGTTTCGCACCGGCGCGCAGGGGCATGAAGTAGCCCCAGAGGGATACGTCGAAGGTGGTGGCGGTCTTCTGGAAGTAGGCATCGCCGGGACCCATCGGGTACTCGGTCAGCATCCAGGTGATCTGGTTGTGGATGGCGGTATGGCTGACGGTCACGCCCTTGGGACGGCCGGTCGAGCCGGAGGTGAAGATGACGTAGGCAGGGTTCTGCGGATGGACCCGATGTCGTAGCTCGTGTGCCTCGATCGGTGCCGTCGAGAATGTGTCCAGTACAGCGGTATCCAGGTAGAGGACATCGACGCCGCTCGGCACTTCGACGGCGTCTGTGGTCGTGGTGAGCACGCACGCCGGACGGGCTGTATCGAGAATGTGCCCGATGCGATCAGCTGGGTGATCGGGATCCAGCGGCACCCACGCACCACCGGCCGTGACGATCGCGTACATGCTCACGACCAGATCCAGCGACCGGCGAATCGCAAGTCCCACCAGGGACTCCGCGCCCACACCACGCGTGATCAGCAGACGCGCCAGCTGATTCACTCGCGCGTCGAACTCGGCGTAGGTCAGTTCGACACCCTCGTATGCGATCGCGACTCGGTCCCGATGCTGCACGACCGCCCGGCGGTAGGCGTCCAGGAGTAATTCGGGCACGACCGGACGCGCAGTGTCGTTGCAGTTCAGCAGTGTCGCCCGGTGTTCTTCGGCATCCAGCACCTCGATGTCGCCGATCGGGAGCTGCGGCTGCTGCGCGACTGCGGTCAGCACCCGGCGCAGCCGATCGGCCAGCACCTCGATGTTCCGTTCATCGAACATATCGGCCGCGTAGATGAACGACACGGACATTCCCGCGGGTACGCCGTCGTTCTCGTGCGGCACCACGGTGAGGTCGAGATCGACTTTGGCCATGGGCACCAGAAGATCCACGCCGGAGACGGTGAGCCCCGGCAATTCCAGTGTGCCGGTGGCCATGTTGTGGAATGACAACATCACCTGGAACAGCGGATGGCGCGCCGGGGAACGCACCGGGTTCAGCACCTCCACCAAACGTTCGAAAGGAACATCGGCGTGGTCGAACGCCGCGATATCAGACCGTCGCACCTGGTCCATGAGCTGGGTGAAGGACAGGTTCGGATCGATGTCGGCTCGCAACACCAGGGTGTTGACGAACATGCCGATGACATCGTCGAGGGACGCCTCACCACGACCTGCAATCGGTGTGCCGATAGCGATGTCCCGGGTACCGGACTGCCGTGCCAGCACCATCGCCAGCGCGGCGTGTATGACCATGAACAGCGTCGAATTGTGTTGTTGTGCAATTTCATACAGTGCGCTGTGCAGCTGCGCGTCGATGTGGAAGTCGTAGCCTGCGCCGCGCCCGGAGACGGCCGTAGGACGCGGCCGATCTGAGGGCAGATCCAGCTGATCGGGTAGGCCGGCCAGGCGGTCGCGCCAGTACGCGATCTGTCGGGCGAGCATGGATTGCCCGTCGTCCTCGGAACCGAGTACTTCACGCTGCCATAGCGTGTAGTCGGCGTATTGCACCGGCAGGGGAGTCCACGCCGGAGCCGTGTTACAGGAACGGGCCAAGTAGGCGGTCATGAGGTCGCGGATCAACGGCCGGATCGACACACCGTCTCCTGCGATGTGGTGGGCCACGCAGACCACAATGTGTTCGGTGGGGCCGAGTCGCATCAGCCGCAGCCGAATCGGCGGTGCGGTGGTCACGTCGAAGCCGGCCGCCACGGCTTCGGTAATGAGCGCCGGCAGCTGCTCTTCGGTCGCGTCGAGCATCGGAACTGTGGGCACCGCGCGGGGATCAGTGAGCGGCAGCACCAGTTGTCTTCCGACACCGTCGGTGTCGGGATAGACCGTTCGCAGCACCTCGTGCCGCTGCACCAGGTCGCGGACCGCGGCGCGGAACGCGCCTATCTGCAGTGCGCCGGAAAGCCGCACGGCGAAGGGCATATTGTCTACCGCGCTCGCGGAGTCGAAGCGATTGAGGAACCAAATACGTTGCTGTGCAAACGATAACGGGATCTGCTCCGGACGCGGCATCGGCCGCAGTTCCGTACCGTGCTGCACACAGGTCAGCTCCGCAACTCGTGCGGCGAGTCCGGCCACAGAGGACGCCTCGAACAACAGGTGTAGCGACACCCGCACATCCAGGGCTTTGCTGATCCGTGCCGCCGCCTGTGCCGCAAGCAGCGAGTTGCCGCCCAACTCGAAGAAGTCGTCGTCCGCGCCGATTCGGGTGTCACTGTCTGACGGGAACAGCAGCGTTGCGAAAACGTCCGCGACCGCCTGTTCTGTCCGAGTGGTGGGGGCGCGGAACGCCCGCGCGGTGAATACCGGCGCGGGCAGCGAATTGCGGTCCAGCTTACCGACGAGTGTCAGCGGGATTTCATCGATCAGAACAAGGGCGGACGGAACCATATACGCGGGCAACGACTCTGAGAGGAAGCGCCGCAACTCGACCGTGTCGGGCGTTGTGCCGGCCCGTGGCAGGGCATATGCCACCAACGCGGTCGAGCCCGAAGGCAGTGTGGCACCCACGGTCGCGGCGAAATCGATGTCGGGATGTGCTGTGAGGGCGTTGTCGATCTCGCCCAGCTCGATGCGCAGACCGCGAATCTTTACCTGGAAATCGGATCGGCCCAGGTACTCGATGTCGCCGTCCGCGCTGCGTCGCACCAGGTCGCCGGTACGATACAGCCGAGCACCAGGGGTCCCTTCATGTGCACAGAACGGGCTGGGCAAGAACCTTTCCGCTGTCTGGGCCGGCTGATTCAGATAGCCCTGGGCCAAACCCGAACCGGAAAGGTACAGCTCCCCGATAGCCCCCGCGGGGACGGGCCGCAGGCGCGCGTCCAGAATGTAGGCGCCTACGCCGTCGATCGCCGAACCTATGGTGATCGTCCGACCCGGCAGCATCTCCCCGGTGGTGACGATGACGGTGGCCTCGGTGGGGCCGTAGGCATTGAACATCCGCCGGCCGTTGGTGACCCACCGCGACACCAGATCCGGGCCCAAGCGGTCACCGGCGCACACCACGACGCGAACATCGTCGAGCCCGTCCGGGTCGACTGATTCCAGTGCGCCCGGGGTGATGAGCAGATGCGAAACTTGTTCCCGGCGTAGCAGATCCGCCAGATCCGTACCGCCGAATACGGTCGGTGGGGCGATCACCAGTGTCGCGCCCACGACGAAGGTGTACAGCATTTCCGTGATCGAGACGTCGAAGCTCGGCGAACTGAGGTGCAGCACCCGGGACTGGCCGGTCACCAGATAACGGGTGCCGAGGACCGCTACGTTGGCGATACCTGCGTGCGTGATCACCACACCTTTGGGTTTGCCGGTCGAGCCGGAGGTGTAGATCGTGTATGCCGGGTGTTCGGGTTGCGGCTGAATTCGATCGGTGTAGGAGATGGGGTGCGCGCTGTGCGCATTCACAGCCGCCTCGACGGCCGGATTATCGAGCTCGAGCCAGTCGATCCTCGTTCCGAGCGAGTTTCGGTGTGCAGCAACCGTGAGACCGAGTACGACGCCGGAATCAGTGACGCTGTGCTCGATGCGGTCCGCCGGATAGGACGGGTCCACTGGGACGTAAGCCGCACCGGTCTTGGCTATTGCCCACACCGACAGCACCGACTCCACCGACCGTTTTATCCCGACGGCAACCATGTCGCCCGGGCCAACTCCACGCGCGATGAGCTCGCGAGCCAACTGCGAGGACTTTTCGTCCAGGTTCCTGTAGGTCAGGCTGCGCTGATCTTCGGGCCTGCCGGTTGGATTGAATCTGAGTGCAACCGAATCGGGGTTGGATTCAACGGACGTCCTCAACAACTGCGACAGCAGTAGGCAGCGGGCCCGGCGGCGGTTACCACGTGTAGAACGGCGCACGGACTGCATACGAATGCCCAACCCTTCGACAGCGACTCAGTTCACGACCCGCCGCGATGTGAACGAGCCCTGGAGCCCTACGAAACTAATGAACTGGATGGTTACATCCCTTCCCGACAATGGGAATACACCCCCTGTGCGGCGCTCGACCCCACCAAGACCCTGAGTCCGCCCTGCTCTAGCGTGGTCTACATAATCACTGAGACGCTTGGACTCTCGGTCCGTTCTCGCAGCTTGTCGTATATCCAGTACCGGTGAACGCCGCGACTACGTCGACTGCATCGCTGGTGCGCTATCGGTCACCGAGTGCCGAAACCATCTGGAAGCGGCCGCGATAGGGCGACATCGACATCACTGTGACCCATTCTGTCGCTGACAAGATGTCGATCTCGGGAGGGTGGGTGATCTGTGCAGTGAGATCACCTTGGCGTGCAGACTTGCCCACCACTCAGGCGTCGCCTTTCCTGCACCTCAGGAATCAGAGCACGCTCAGGTTGGCAGGCATCGTTCATGGCAACCGACCCGGCCCAATTCGCTTGGGCCGGTTTTGATCATCCTGCCTTGGGCCCGGTCGGATCGCCGACTTCGTGTGCTGTCATCGCCGCGCAGATGTGGAGGGTCCATACGGGATTCGATGATGTTGCTGCCGAGGACAGCACGATGCGATGAGGATGCGGAAGCGCCAGCATTGGATATTATGTTGGGGCGCGGATACTTTCGCCGATTCATGCATGTTCTCGACTGGCGGATCAAACGGATCGAGCCTTTGGTCTCGCATTGCGGCCACATCGACCGGCGGCCACCATCGCGGATTACATGACCTACTGCGATGACGATCCTCATGTCAAGGGAGGCTGGAAGGCATATCTGGTCAGCGCATTCCGGCCATCGAAGAGAATTCTTCCCATGATTGGGAATATGGTTCGCAATGTTCCGTCTGGTTCGGTGTTGGACCCATAGTGGGCTCTGGGCGGCGAATGACCCCACACTGAATAGGTTTTCGATGTCGATGACCTCAAGGCCTCACCTCCTCGCCTTCGATTTGCTGTAGGATTGCCATCCTTGATACCCGAGCCAATTGCGGAGGTGTTTTCATGGCAACGGGAGCATTTTATTATCAAGACAACATCGGGAACCAGCGGAAGTTGAACGACCCCAATGGATATGAACTTCACAGGGTTGTTATGGCCGCAGGTGAGCTGTACAACGCCACCGACGCTACCGTCACCTTGTATGCAGATAGTGACGGTTGGAGTGGCGGGGACACGATGGGCCCTGGCGACCGAAAGTATTCACACGCGGTCTATATGAGCTGCCGGTTCGGCCATTAACAGTTCTGAGGTGCCTGAAGTCGATCGCGCAGTGCACCTCACCGAGCTCGCGGACCTCTCCGTCGGTCAAGGGCCAAACAGACTCGCCGATCGGGTGAAGACCGGTTGTGTCATGCTGGTTATCCGATTGGACCACTAGTCTGTGTGCGGGTGAGTCTCTGATCGTCCTCGGCCACGCGTTGACTTGCCGAATCTCACGCCCGAGAAGTCGCCGCCGCCAAGGGAAAACGCCCTGGCAGCCCTCGCAAACTCACCGCTGACCGGCTTGCCGCCGAACAACCCGACGACCAAGTCGCGGGCGCCCTCATCGATTGGGGCTGAGAAGGGTCGTTCATCTGATCCGGCCGGAGACACGGAACACCTCGCTGACCTTCCCCCCGAGGCGCAGTGACCAGGTCAGAGCTTCCTCCATCGAGGGTTCTTCCACCATCAGTCGTGCTGCGACGAGAGCTGCGAGTGGTTTTCCCTTGTCGAGCAGAACATCCCATTGTTGTGGCTGCAAGGCTAGGCAGCGCAGGTCAGGCAGATCGGCAAGGATGCTCAGGTTGTAGACCTGAGCACCGGAAAGATCTACGTTGCGAAGCGTCGGTATGCTTCGAAGCGCATTGATATCTACGGGGCGTCGTGTTTTCAATACAAGACTTCTGAGGAACCGGTGTCCTGCGAGAGCGCTGAGGTCGGTATCCCTGAGGGTGATATGCAGGGATTCGATCGGCAACTGCCGGAGCGGCGAGAGATCCGACACGGTGCAATACGCGTGAAGCTCGCGCAAGTTCGGCGTCGCGGCCAACGGGGTCAGATCGACCGTGCGGTCGTCTGTGCTGATAGTGATTGCTTGGACGGTCGGCGAGATCTGCGACAGACCGTCGGAATCACTGATGACTCGGCTGGGTCCGAGTCGGTAGTCTGGGGCAGCGACGAAGTCGTCTGCGTCATCTGATTCGTCGTCGCGCGACTCCAGCACGGTCAGGTAGTGGCCGAGCAGTGATGTCACCGAGGGGGCGACGTAGGCAGGCTCATCGTGATCGCTGCCTATCGAGATGACTTGGCCGGGATAGCCGTGGCGGGCGGGGGCCATATCCACAGCCAAGTAGTTGCCTGTCATGTCGGTGGCTATCGGTATCCACGCGGGGTGACCGCCGCAGCGCCGGACGGTCTCTGGCGGTTGAGGGTCGAGAATCGTTGAGTCCCAGGCTAAATTCCAGCCGAGCCGTCGCATCGCCGTACCGTATTCGCGGTTGTTCTCTTCGAGTGTGGCAACCATCGCCTCGAGCGACATCCATGATTGTCCGCTGAGCAGACTTCCGTGGGTGCTGTCCGCCTCTCCATCGGCGAGCAGATACAGGGCCCGCAGGTCGTGGGGCAATGGACGGCCGATCTTGCGCTCCGCACCTTCGATGTCGGCTGTAGACGCCGGGGGGCGGAGTTTGTCAGGCTTTCCGCGGATCTTCGTTCGACGGGCGAGGTATTCCCGGAACCGCTCCGCAGCTAGCGCCGGATCCCCCTGGGCCACAGAGGTTCCTGCTTCTTGATCGCCTCCGGGCCAGGGTAACTCGTACGCAGGGTCGAGTTTCATCAGGTAGCCCGGCCTTCCACCGCCGGTCCGCTCCACACCTCTTGGTATCGATACCAGCCAGAATGCGCCGCTGGTATCACAGGTGAGCTCGATGATGACGTTGTCCCAGCCGGTCCTCTTCTTCACCGCCATTTCGAGGAACTGAATGTCCTCTTGGGAACCGAACAACGAGCTGAGCAGGGCGTTTCTGTCCCGGATCGGGATAATCCGATACCCGGCTTGATAGGTCTTCAACCTACGAATGCCGGTTTGCGCGTTGCATTCCAACACGCCCGTCGTCCATCCGACGGGGCCGTTCGCCACCATGTTCTCGACAACCCGGTGTATGGCGGATTCGATCACGATATGGGTGCTCTCTTACTGTCGACATGTTCATCGCAATAGTGATCACATCCCACCCCCGGGGATGTGGACAGTGCCGCAGACCTGGCGCTCGGGCGAGCATAGCCCGCGCTTTTCTCTGCCGAATATCCGCGACAAGGCCTATTTCTCGCGCTGCGGATTCGATGATTTGTGCTGGTCCACGCCATGAAGAACGGTGGAAGCTGGCTAGTCGAGGCGCGGCGGCAGCTCATGAGTCGATCCGGCCATCCTCTGAGACGGGTCAAGAGTATGGTGTCGAATATGGCGAAGTTGACGATCACTGTCCCGGATGCGGATCTGGCGTTCTTCGAGGCCGCTGCGTCCCGCAACAACCTGAAGGTGTCTCCGTATTTCGTGCGCGCGGCGAAGATCGGTGCATTGTGGGAGGACGCCAATCGGGCTCGCCCACGTGACGAGGCCGCGGACCTCGCCCGCGCGGAGGCACTGGCGGCACTGGACGAGGCCGCTTCTGCTGATGAAGGTGGGCACGGGCACGCCGCGTGAACCATGGCGACATCTACACGTTCGATCGAGAACGACCCTCGCGCGAAGCCGACGAACGCACGCCCTATCGCGTCATCGTGACTCCGGGATACTTGCTGCCCGAGAGTGAGAACTGGGTGATGGTCGCGCCCGTTGAGCAGCTCGACCCCGACCGGCTCGTAGCGGTCCCGCTCTCGGACACCGACGCCGTACAGGGCTGGATTCGCTGCGACCGCGTGACCACGGTCTACCGGCCGTGGCTGTCGGGTCCGGTCGGGCGGCTCACCGACGAGACGATCGCGGTGTTCGACGAGCGACTCAAGGCCACTCAAGGGCTCGAATGACCCGGTATCAGCGTCAAAGTCCCAATGTCTATCCTCGCGCTCCGGGGTTGCAACAGCTCACGCGCAGGGCGCGGCTGTGTACGTCTGCTGAGTGATGCGCCAGCACGGGCATCATGAGATTGGACCGATGCCGGCCTCGGTCGCTGCTGCTGGTGAGCGGTGGCGGACATCGCGGACGGCGAGCAGCTGGGAACGCGCCGAACAGGCAGCGGCCGGGGCGCGTTTGCAGTGCGGGGCGGGTGATGCGCCACAATCCGGGTGTGACGGGTGTGGACGACGACGATGACTACGGGTTCAGCAATGTGCCTCTTGCCGAGACCGTGCTGGCCTGGCAGCAGAATCTCGGCCTGCTCACCGAGACAGAACGCGAGCTACTCACCGGGTACTCAGGCAACGACTTCAAGCTGCTCAATCCGGTGTTGTGGGGAACAGCCGAATCGACCCCGAGCGTCGAGCGGCGCATTGATGGGATCAGGACGGCGCTGCGGAAGTACCCGCTGCCGATGAGCGTCCGTGCGACCCGCTTGACCGAGGCATCGGATTTCGGGATCCCGGGATTGCACCGTGCCGACGTCGAACCGGCGTACTCGTTGATCGACGGGGTGTTCACCCACCTTGGATTCATGTCCACGAGCGGGTTGGCTGATCCGCGTCGTCCCAAAACCGAGTACCGCAACCCTGTGATCGTGGATCTGATCATCTTGAAGGGCACGCCTGCACTGCGCCTAGGCGAGCTCGCCGAGGTACAGGCGGAGAAAGAGGTCCTGGTCATCGACGCACGCGAGCTGCTCGTCGTTGGCGTCAAGTGGGATGAAGCGCGTAGCATGTGGCGAATCAAGGCAATCGTGACGGGAGGCGATGAATGAGCGCGTTGACCGAGCAGTCGATGCACCTGGTCCGTAAGAAGTTGACTCCGGCGCAGGTCGAGCAGCGCCGCCGCGAAGCCGAGCAGATCCTGGGCCGCAAGCTGCCCCCCCGTTCTCGGCCGGTCGGGGCCGACAAGTAGACACGCACGTCTTATCGCACACGCGCACCCTCTGCCGTTCAGCGAATCTGCTGGGCGGCAGAGACGTTTCAGATACTGCGCTCCCCGGACGGGACTCACCGATGACCAGCCTGTTGCCGCCGTCGACGGCGGCAACAAGGTCGACACCTGCCGTGATCGGTGTTCAGGCACATCCATCACCGATCAGGATGGTGGTATCGGACTCGGGGCGTGTAGCGAATATTTCCATGTCGCGGTGCATCCCAACGGGTGCGTCGAAATTCTTCGTGTGCAGCCTGGTTACGACCCTTCCCTCAAATGGGAACACACCCGTAGTCGTCGCGCGACCTCATCGAAACCCTGATTCCATCCTGCAATGGACTGAGTTCCAAAACCATTAGGATGCTTGAAAACCACTGGGACACTTGACCTCTCGATCTGAACGCGCGGGACGGATCGGGATCGAATACGTTGTGGTCGACGTTCTCACCGGTTGACGCCGCGACTTCGTCGCTGCTGGTCGAGGCTTTAACGTAAGAAGCTTTGAATTGAGAATTTGACTACCGATGGAACCTTATGGCCTTGGGGAACCTATGACAGAGACTGTTGTGCCGGCCCAGGATGCCCCCGCCTTCCCGAGCGACCGCACCTGCCCGTATCAGCTACCCGCCCAGTACATCCGGCTCCGCGACGAGGCGGGCTCGCTACGAAAAGTGACTCTCTACGATGGCCGCACGGCGTGGGTGGTCACCAAGTACGAAACGGCTCGGACGCTACTGGCTGACTCCCGTCTATCATCGGATCGGAACCACCCCGACTTCCCGGCCACATCCGCGCGCCTGCTCAACTTTCGGGACCGGCGGCTGACATTCATCGGCCTCGACCCGCCCGAACACGGGCCCAAGCGCCGGATGCTGATCAGTGAGTTCACCGCCAAACGCATCAGGGGGATGCGGGCCGGTATCGAGCAGATCGTGCACGGCTTCATCGACGACATGCTTGCCGCCGGTCCGCCGGCTGATCTGGTCGGTCAGTTCGCGCGGCCTGTTCCGTCGATGGTGATCTGCCGGCTGCTCGGTGTGCCGTACTCCGATCATGAGATCTTCCAGGACGCGAGCCGAAGGCTGCAGTCGACGACCGCAGCTGAATCGACCGCCGCGCGCGAAGTTCTCGCCACCTACCTGGACGGGTTGATCACCACGCTGCAGACCACACCGAGTCCCGGTCTGCTGAGCAGTCTGGTCGCCAGCGAACTGGCCCATGGTGAGATCGATCGCGAGGAACTGGTCTCGATCGCGGTCCTGCTGCTCGTCGGAGGCCATGAGACCACCGCCTCGATGACCTCGCTGTCGGTGATCACTCTGCTCGAGCATCCGGACCAGCATGCCGTCCTGCGCGCCGACCCCGGTCTCCTCCCGGGCGCGGTCGAGGAGCTGCTGCGCTATCTCGCGATCGCCGATATTGCGGGTGCCCGGGTCGCGAAGGCCGATATAGAGATCGACGGCCAGCTGATCAAAGCCCGTGATGGTGTGATCGTCAGCAACTTCATCGCCAATCGTGATGGTGCGGTGTTCGCCGAGCCGGATACCTTCGATGTCCGCCGCTCGGCTCGCCATCACATCGCGTTCGGTTACGGTGTGCACCAGTGCCTGGGCCAGAATCTGGCTCGCCTGGAACTCGAGATCATCCTCGAGGCGCTGTTCGATCGCATTCCGACTCTGCGGCTGGCGGTTCCGGTGGATCAACTGATTCTGCGGCCTGGTAACACGATCCAGGGCGTCAACGAACTCCTGGTCACCTGGTGACCGGTCTGCCTGCGATTGGAAAGGACTACGCATGCGAGTGACTGCCGACCGGAATATCTGCATCGGCGCCGGCCTGTGCGCACTGACCGCTCCGACAGTCTTCGATCAGGACGAGGATGACGGTCTCGTCGTTGTCCGAAACCCCTATCCGGACAACGACACTCAGCCCGCCGTGCGTGAGGCCGTCAGCATCTGCCCGTCCAGAGCCGTCGTTGCCGTCATCGTCACCGAGTAGCCAGCTGATCGGGCGGAATCACGACAAGAGATCCGGGCACCGGTATCGCTGCGGGGGTGAGAGGCGCGAGGTCGGCCGAGGACTCGGATGCCGTTGACGGTCGTGTCGCTGGGTCACGACGTGGGTGTGGGTAAGGGACCAGAAGCTGCACAGCAACTCCGCGACCGGGCCGCGAGGGAAGACTGACTACCTGGCACCGCGGTTGAAGTGCACGAGCCGCGCCATCGGTGAATCCTGGCTCTGATGAATGCGGCGCTGCGGGCTGATCCCGGTCAGGATGCCTTACGGTGGTCGTCGTTCTCGTGGTGAGCGATCACGGCGAGCAGCGCCTTTACCCATGCCGGGCGCTGCTCAGCAATTCCGGCGGTGGCGATATCGTGCTCTATCAGCGAGCGGATGTATTCCGACTGCGACATCCCGAGATTCGCGGCGCGGCTCTTGCACGCCCTATCGAGATTACGAGGCATTTTCACCGATCGGGGGATGAGGACCGGTGCGGTGTCCGGGCCGGTCTCGGTTGTTTCTACCGCCTCATCGGTGAAGACGAGGCGCTGGGTCATTTCCGTGACCTCAGCGGGGCTCATGTCCATGAACGGATCAGTCATTGCAGGTCGCCTCCCACTTCTGGAATTCCGGGGCCTGGTCGGCGTTCAAGTATGCGGCGCTGGACACTTCTATGTCGCGATCGGCTCGCCCGGCGAAGATCACTAACGGTGTGCCGTTGTCGGCACGGCCCAAGATGACCAAGGTCATCAGGCCGGTGGTGGGGTCAGTGGCTGGCCGCAGCCAGACGGCCCGGTTTCCGTTCATCAATGCGTCTCACCAGGTCGAACACGTTATCGGGTCGACCTGCGCCCGTGCCAGCATCTGCGCGAGCACCCAGTGCCATTTGATCGCCGCACCAGTAAGACTACCTGAGAGACTACCGCTTGAGTAAGTGGCGTGTACCTCGACGACCGCGTGACCTTCGGGACGAGTAGCCACTCGAATTGCCTATCGATCCTCCGGCCGGGGTGTGCATCCAGGGATTCCGAAGCGGTCGAGGTGCCGGGCCGGCGGCTTGACCGCCCGAAAGGCCCCGCACCTGCAGATTCGTCATTGTGACAACCAAATCTGGAGACCGGAAGCACGAGGGCATTCACGGTTCTGGCCACCGATAAGGTTCACTTATCGGTGGTCAGAAGTAAGTCATCATTTCGCGATTCGTTACGTTTGTTACGTGTGCCGCACACGTAATCAACGCTACGCAATTAACTAGGCACCCGGGTCCGTGACCGGACTGGCTCGACCGATCTGACTTCCGGTCGACCGACTACGTGCCCTTGTTCGCCGGCAGAGTCAGGAGGTGAGTCGCCATAGGCAGGGTGCTGCGTTCGGTGCCGCCCACGCCGTGTATCAGTGGCGACTTCTGTCGGTCGTCACAGACACACCCGGGGCAGGGGTTTGCGGACAACTCCTCAAGGGGACTGCCGGACGCGATCGGGCAGGTCAGGCTGCAAGCTGTGGTACATACCTCCATCGTGCACCTGTCGCGGGCCTCGTTTCTCCTACGCGGGCCGCCAGCATTGGGCCGTGATCGCTGCCGCATTGAATCCGGTTTACACGGCACGGACGGAATCGGCTGCGCTGGAGGGGTTATGCGCGTTCGCCGAGGTGTAGAGAATGAAACATCCTGCGCTCATCCGGCTTTGACAGAACTGGTGGACCGAATTCGTGCTGTTCCTTGCGTTCGACACTGAGATCTGCAGGCTCGTCTGCTCGACTACGACGAGATCGGCTTGCTGCCACCGGTATCCAGGACCGGTGGTCAACGGGGTACGGTCCGCGGCAATGCGGCTGTTCCACCAGGTCGGCCTGTTATCACTGACCGACGTCGCCTTGGCACTCAGATACGAAGTCCCGTCGCAGGATTGGCGGGACCACAGAGAAGCACACAGAGCTGACCTCATCCACTACATTGATGAATTACGTTCGGCCGTAGCCTTTCTCGATCACGCAACGACCTTCAATCACGCCGACCCGCGGATCGGCGCAATCGGTCGACCCTGCGGTGATCATGGCGGTGTGGTCGTGCACGCCGCCCGAAAAGGGTTGCTGCTGACACGAGCAGTCCGGATCCAGTGACGGCCAGTCGCTAGGCTCTGGCAGTATCGCCGTCATGCTTGATCCTGATCAACTCATTCAGTAGACAGCGGCACGTGCTGCGAGCGAAAGCGATGATCTGCGCGCCCCGGCGAGCAGCGGCCAGATCGCTGAGGCTGAATCCCAACTGGGCTTCCCGCTTCACCCGTTGCTTGCGCGGCTCTACCAGGAAGTCGCCGATGGCGGGTTCGGCCCTGGCTACCAGCTGCTGCCGCTGCTCGGCCCGGAGCCCAGTGTCCTGAGTGAGTATCTTCAACGGCGCGAGGCATCGATCGATAACGACGACCCGCAGTGGCCAGAAGGTGTGGTTCCCATCTTGACTTGGGGCTGCGCGATGTATGCCGTAGTGGATTGTCAGAACGCCGACGGCAGAGTCCTTCTCTTCGAGCCCAACGCCTATGACGGCCGCTGGGAACAGGCATGGTTCCTCGACGCGGAAAGCCTTGCCGGCTGGCTGGAGATCTGGCTCGCCGGAACGGGATGGTTCGAGGAAGACGCGTCCGACAGGGATGACGTCAACGAGCCCCAACCATGGACTCAGGCCGGGGCTCGTCTCGAGGCCCGCGCCTAACCAGGGACCTTGCGCATCGAGGACGGGCGGGTGCTGCTCGCGTATCACGCACCGACAGCGTCTCCTCCCTCGGATATCCCTCCGCCGTCCAGGTCAGGATCTCAGTAGGAGATGCTGCAGGCCTCGGCCATCCGGGTCAATCCGAGGTTAGTGGAGGATGCCAGAACCGGCCGTGCTCGCACACACCGTCGTCACGCACGTCCTGACATGAAACCAGTAGCGCCACAACATCTCTGGCAGTTCCACCCCGCCGAATGACGACGATTGGTCCGTCGAGTCGGCCGCTCAGCGTGCCCTTTCTCGTCACTGGCCCTCGCGGGCAGAGATGACGGGGCATCTCGAAATCGGTTGTGGCTGTTGCTCTTCTTGCCAGACTTGTCACCACATTGGCGTTGTTCACGCCTGGGGACGGGCTCGGCTGGCGACCCATTGCGGGCGCCATGTCGCGGCAGAACCATGCCCGCGCCAGTGGGTTTGACCCGGCGATCGAGACCGGACCGGCCACCGACCCGGTCCTGATCCCCCGGTCGGTCAAACTGACCAGGGACCTCGACCAGGCCTGCAAACGCCGCGCCTCGAATCTCGGCATGTCCCATCGGGCTATATCCGTTCGCTGATCGAACGCGATATCGCCACCGCCGGCACCGGCGAGCAGCGACCGGCATGGGTGAGCGAGCTCCTTTCGGTGATCGCCCGCCACGAGAACGACGCCCACCGCCAGGCCTCCTGAACCCCGCCCCGGCACGGACGAGGCAGAGGTCGGGCACGTTGTCGATGTGGTCGTAGTACTCGACGCACCAGGAAGGGCATTGCCGTACCTCATCGAGCCGGGCATCGCTCATACCGGCGGGCATAGGCGCCGGGCACCCCTCGGGTAGCCGAATTCGGTTGGCGCTGTTCGGAAACCGATCGATTCGCAACCGACTGTCAGTTTGGGTGTACCCCCAAACCGACGCATCTCCTGGGCCGTAGCGCATTGATACAGAGACCGAGAGCAGAGGCCGAATCGGTCGGCGGATAACCGAAATCTCATGTGTCCCTATACCGATCGTTTTCCGAACGGCTTAGCTCAACAGAAACCCAGGCATGGTTCGCTGATGCCAGGGTCAAGTGTGCGCTCTCCTCTTCTTGTCTCGTTGTCGATGCGCAGCCTGCCGACAGGCCGCACTGCAGTACACCTGGCGCTGTCCGCGTGGGCGGCTCTCGAACCGACACGGGCACACGGCACATCTCACCCAGGAACCGAGCCCGGCGAGGCGGTTATGCCGCTCGCACCAAGGCATGGGTTCGTTCTCCAGCTTGTAGCCCATGGACCCGATGCGTTCGTCGTCACGATCGGAGAAAACTCGTGCGAAGTCATGATTCGCATACGCCCGCAGGCCCTCCGGGCGCCCCGCTTGCACTTCGAGCACGGACGTCGCGTTGTAGTAGATCTGTCGACACCGACTCTCAGACAGCCCCAGCTGTCGTGCGATCTCCGAGAAACTGATGCCGGACAGACGTGCTAGGACAACGTCGGCCCCAGTCACGCCGAAAAAAGTGAGAATTTCTCGTATGGCGAGCTCGAACCTCTGATAGTCAATCCGCTCTGCCGCTGTACGAAACACCGGATCCGGAGTCGGGCGCCGGCGGCTCATGCGCCCTCCTCGAGCGGCTCGATCTGATTATTATCCGCAGTCTCCGAACCTTGTGTCTCGCTGGAGGATCCATCGCTCGGTACCGATCCTTGCGTGGGATCAGTGCGGGCATATCCTTGGTCGCGGTGGATGCCGAACGCACCCGCAAACGACGCAAACACTGCGGAGGCATGGTCTCGCGGAGCCCGCAGCAGGGCAATGATTGTCACCAGGGCGACGGTGCCAGCAAGCACCGCCATCGGCCATATCCCTGCAGCCAGCAACGGCCAGAAGTTCAAGGGAACTCTCCTTCTAAGTGCCTGTGAACAAACTGATCGCGTAGGAGTTCCAGCGCTCTGATCTGCGGAAATCTATGGGGCACTGTTGTTGTGGTCGCTGGCGGCTTATCGTCGGAGCGGGGGCCCGGTCCGGTGGAGGCGGC
>NZ_JAODNK010000215.1 GCF_025465275.1 Nocardia sp.
GTTACGGCGGCTATAGCGGTGGGGAAACGCCCGGTCCCATTCCGAACCCGGAAGCTAAGGCCACCTGCGCCGATGGTACTGCACTCGACAGGGTGTGGGAGAGTAGGACACCGCCGGAACATCATTCACAAAACCCCCCAGCTCACGCTGGGGGGTTTTGTCGTATCTGCACCCTTGCGCGCCTGCAGCATTCGCTGCAGGCGTTTTGTCGTATCCGGACAATTCAATTGCGGGCCCAAGTCCGAGCGGCTCGTATTCCGAAGAGTCACTTGGAGTCTCAGCCGCCCCCGAAGGAGCGGCCCTCCTGCCACCCGGCGCGGCACTCCCGGTCGCGATCAAGGTCCGGATGCTCGCAGCCGGGATTTCGGTCGGGGGCTGGAGCTCCCGCATCCCTGAGCGCTGTCGGGGACTACTCTGCGTCCGTACAGATCTGAGCAGTGAATCGGCGGCACCGGTAGTCCAGCATGGAAGAGAGGGGCGGACATGTCCGAGGAGATGTCTGTCGCGGAACGGCGCGAGTATGAGCGACTGCTGCGGCAACAGGGCCGACTGCTGGCGGAGAAGGCGCGGTTGGGTGCGCAGCTCGCCGATGTCGCCGGACCGTTTCCGTCGCCCCGGGAGTTGGCGCTGGAACATGAACAGGCTGCCGCGGCTGATCCGGAGGAGAGAGCTCAGAACCTGAGCGAGGCGGGCTCCTATTGGGCTATGGCCGGTGAGCCCGAGCGGGCGCGTCGGGCCTATCTGGCCGCCATCGCCGACGGTGGTCCGGTGGCCGGCGATGCCCGGATCTGGTACGCGCTGTTTCTCATCGAGAATGGTGATGAAGCGGCCGGAGTCGAAATACTCGACACCGTATTCGCCGAGGGCGCAGACGATTACGTCGTCTACCAGTCGGTCGGCGAAATGTACGAGGAGCGTTCGGAACCGAAAGACGCGCTGCGCTGGTTCGAGGCCGGGCTGGCGCGGGTCCGTCTGCTCGGCGATCAACAGGACGAGGGGTTCGGCGAATACCGGCTTGCTTTCGGACGCAAGAGGATTCGGCAGTCGATGGATTTACCGGAGGATGCCGACGATCGCTGGGCTGAGCAGAAGCGCGATGAGCTCGTGCAATCAGTGGACGGAGGGCGTCCCGCTCGCGGTGCGCCCCAGCCGATGGTGCACTCCGTATTCTATTTCCCGGAAGCCGAATTGGATCGTGCGCTGAAACGGTGGCCGGAGCTGCGCGAGCATTTCGAGAGTCACGATGAGCATCGTGCGGCCGCAGAGCACAGCCTGAGCAGCCTTGTCCCGATCGGCTCATCACCGCTGATCTCCATCGCCACGGTCGCGGGCTTGATCGATTATGCCGCCGCTGCGGGTTCGGACCCCACCCTCCCGTCGACCCGTGCGGCCTACGCCGTGGAGCTGGCACGCATCGGTCAGGCAGTCGCGTGGCCGCCGGGCCGCAACGACCCGTGCTGGTGCGGTTCGTCCCGGAAGTACAAGAAGTGCTGCGGTAGACCGCGATAGGTGTCCCGCGTGCCGTCAGCCGGGAGGAATCCCTGTGAGCGCGGGTTTTGATCAGCGAATCAACGCCCGGACGATTGACCGGCCCATCGGATCGCCCGTTGCGTTGTTGTAGGGTGCGATGTGCTGCTGTTCGTGGGGGGAACTGTCTGCAGGTGTTGTCTTGACTAGCGCTAATGATGGTCTGATGGGGTTGCGGTCCGAGATCGCGGCGTTCTACGCCGGGTTCGGACAGCCGGAGTTGCTGCGCCGCGCCTTCGAGCAGGCCGCGGTACTCGTACCTCTGGTCGATACCGACCGCGTATTCACCTCGCGGGTGCGCGAGATCGATTGGATCTGCGCCTTCACCAGCCTGGAGGAATACGCTCGCTACATGGTCGCCCGAGGGGTCGCGGCCGATCACGAGTACAAATACCAGACCTTGCTCGGCTGCCGTTTGATCGACTACGCGGCCTCACGCCCCGAGCCGACCGGCATATCGGTCGATTGCGCGGGTGCCGCGCCGGTGGCCTTCCCGCCGCAGCTGCCCGCCGAGTTCGACGAAGTAGGGGTGGCGTCGTGAGCGATGAACTGAAGGTCGAACCCGCCGTGCTGCAACAGGCCGCGGCAGGCATCAACGCGATCATCGGCGAGCTGTCTGGCCTGGGCATCAAGGAGACCGGCGCACTGGGCCGAGGTTTCTCACTGCTGGCGTTGTCACCCTTGGAGGCCGGAAAGGCGTCGGTGCAGTCGACGTTCGAAACCTTCTGCGACCGCTGGTCGTGGGGTGTGCGCTCCCTGGTGCAATCGGCGAACAATATGGCCGAGGCAGTCGGCTTGGCGGCCGGCCGCTATCACATGATGGATCAGCAGAATCAGAACGCACTGAAAGAGGCGTACAGCGACCTGTTCAGCGACCCGCACCTGTCGAAGGACCAGATCGACAGCCGGTCGTGGAGCGAGACCTTCTCCGACAACGAGTTCAATGCGCTGGCCCATCCCGACTACAGCGACAAGTCGTTCCAGGACATGCTCGACCACGTCGGCACCGACGCGCAAGCGGTCAAGGCGGTCGCCCCGCAGGCCCTGGCGAACGACCAAATTTTCAAGAATCCGCTCGGCAATGACGGGGGAGCGGGGTGGAACACCGGCGCCGCCGCACGAGCGGCCCAGATCCTGCATCCCGATCCGGCAACCCCGGGTGTTGAAGGGGGACAACACTAGTGGGGCTGGGTGATTTCGTCGACAAGATCGGCGATGCGATCGAGAACGGCATCGACGAGGTCGAAACCAAGGCCGGTTCGATCATCGACCGTGGCACCTACAAGGTCGCGGACCTGGCCCGCGACGTCGGCGCGGATTCGGTCGCATCCGCCATCCAGGATCTGGGCGACCAGATCGCCGACCACCAGGGCGGCGAGGTCCTCGAGCGGCAACTCGGCCAAACCAAGGACAAGACCGAACTGATCCGCGGCGAGCCGTCGAAGATCCACGACGTCGCCGACAAACTCCGCACCATGTCGACCTCGATCGAATCGACCGGAAACGCGTTGCGCACCATCGACGTAGCGGACTGGACCGGCAAGGGCGCCACCGCATTCCACAGCGCCTTCGACAAGCAGCCCAAGCTGTGGTGGACCGCAGGCGACGCATTCTCCAAAGCCGCAGCGCACCTCGACAGTTGGTACTGGGCAGTCGTCACCGGCCAGGCGAAGGCGCAAGAGGCGATCGACAAGTGGGAGGCCGCCGACAGGGAGGAGAAATCCCAAAAGGACTCCTGGAACGCCTTGTCGGACAAGGACAAAAAGAAAACCACCCTGGTCGACACCTGGTCGCCGATGCGAGACGCAGCCCGCGACATCCTGAAAAACGCCCGCTCCCAACGCGACAGCATCGCCGGCACCGTAGTAAGCGGCCTCCAATCCCAAACCCAGGACGCCCCCACCGAACCCCCCTTCACCCAACGCTGGACCGACAACTTCGAAGACCTGAACGGCGTCTACGAAAACGGCAAAAACAGCTTCTACGCAGGAGTCCTGACAAGCTTCACCTCGATCGCCCAGTTCGCCCGCTCAGTGGATCCCCTTGGCACATACAACATCTCGCACCCGGCCCAATACCTCTCGAGCATGGCCGACCTGGCCACCGGAATGGTGGTGGCCGCCGCAGACCCAGGCGCGACAGTCGGCGCCATGCTCTCGGACGCCCGCAAGAACCCCTTCGAGGCCGCCGGCGCGATCACTGGCAACGTCGTGCTCACCGTCGCGACCGGCGGCGGCGGGTCGGCCAAGATCGGCGTCGACGCCCTTGATGAGCTCAGCAACGCCACCAAGGTCACCAAGGCCACAACCAGCGTGCTCGAAGACGTCCCCGGCGCAGCCCCCGGCCGCGCCCTGCCCCGCGGTGACGCCCCGGTGGCTCCCGCACGTACCGAACCGAAACCGGACCGCGCCGGAACTCCCAACGAATCGGGAGCCCCATCGGAGACCCGCCCGAACGCGACGAAACCGGATGCTCCCGATGCCCAGGCCCCGAAGGCAGGCCTGCCGCATCCGGACGGTGCCGCTCCAGGTGCTCCCGCACCGGAGGGCGGTGGCCCGGCCGCTGCCCCGCATCCAGACGGCGCTGCACCACAGGCCAATCCAGTCGCTGATGCCCGGCCGAACGAGGTAGCGCCTCACTCCTCATCGCCGGTCCCGAATCAGGAACAGCCTGTCGCGCAACCTCATCCGGCGAACGAGTACGTCTCAGACGCTGACTCGCCTGCGCCACATCGGGACCAGGATGTCCCACCGTCGAATCCGGCGCAAGCTCCGCGACCAGATCCCGATTCCAGCGCGCCCCACAATGATCGGCCCGCGGACATAGATCCGGCGCGCGCAGAGAACCCGGTCTCGGACGCGAGCCCCAAACTGGAGACCACTCCGCCTGCCGCCCATGAACCCGGTTCGGCTGCGCCACACGGCGAACCACCGAACACACTGCGAGACGCGGGTGGCAACGGCCCGCATGTTGAGCCAGAACGCAACCCCGCGCATCCCGGAGAACCTGACGGCACCCACGTCGGCGGACACGAGGCTCCGCTAGAACATGGCGCCCCAAACCACGAGCCGCATCCGGAGCCTGCGCAGGTCGAACATAATCCGACGCTGGATGAGCGTGCGGTCGCCGACGAGTCGGCACCCGAGCATGCGCGCAACGGCAGTCCGGAAGATACGAGCAAACTCGAAGAAAAGACATGTACCGAAGACCCGGTCGACGTTGCAACCGGTGCCTTCCTGCTCCCGGAGACCGATCTCGATCTCCCCGGTGTGCTGGGGCTGGTGCTACGGCGAACCCACCGTTCGAGTTACAAGTTCGGCCGTTGGTTCGGGCCGTCCTGGTCCGCGACTTTCGATTTGCGCCTGATCGTCGATGCCGAGGGTGTGACCTTCCTCGGCGAGGATGGTCTTCTACTCGCGTTCCCGCATGCCGCGGTTGGGGTTGTCGTCGAGCCGACGGTCGGCGGCCTGGCGTTGACACGCACCGAAACTGGCGGTTACCAGGTACGGGACCCGAACCGGGAGTTGATCTTCCATTTCTCTCCCGAGACCGGCCTGGATGGGCTGGATGCCCAACTAGGCAATATCGCGATCTCCGCTGTCACTGACCGGCACCGCAACCGGATCCGCTTCCACTACGGCCCGGACGGCGCCCCGATTGCTGTCACCCACTCGGGGGGCTACCGCGTGCAGGTCAATACCTCACGTGGACGGGTGATCGCGTTAACTATGGTCGGCGTCGATCAGGTTGGCCGCGAAACCCGGACGCGCGTGCGGGAATTCGGATATGACTCAGGAAACCTGGTCGCGGTCACGAATGCCGGCGGTGCGATCACGCGCTATGTCTACGACACTGCCGCGCGAATGCTGTCGTGGACCGACTCCAACAACAACCAAATGCTCAACACCTACGACAACGCAGGTCAGATCATCCGCCAGCGAGGCACCGGCGGCGTGCTCAATTGCGATCTGGACTACCAGATCTTCCCAGATGGCACCGGGCGACTGACCACGGTCACCGATTCCCTCGGCGCTGCAACCATCTACGGCTTCGACCGCGACCTACGACTCCGTGACGTGGTCGACCCAGCCGGCGGACGCACCCACTACGACTACAACTTTGATCGCAAACCCCTGAAGGTCATTGCCCCCGACGGCGCTACAACCGACTACCGGTACAACAGCGCTGGGGATGTCGCGCAGGTAACTCGACCTGACGGGGCAGCAATTGCCGTCACCTACCTGGCGAGCAACCGCCCGACAACGATCACGGATGCCGATGGCAGTGTGCAGCACAGGAAATGGGACGAAGCAGGCAACTTGGTGGCGGAAGTCGACGCGAGCGGCGTCCGTACCGAGTACATCCATCACGCTAATGGGGCGGTAGCCGCAGTCCTCGCATCGACTGGGGCTCGTTCCACCGTTGAAGTCGACCCGGCTGGCCTACCCGCCGTCATCTCCGACCCGTACGGCGCCGTCACCGTTGTTGAGCGGGATGCGTTCGGGCGCCCCGTCCGGGTTACCGACCCGACGGGCTCGATCACTAGCTACGAGTGGGACGCGAACGGCAATCTACTGCGCCGCAACGACTCCGACAGTTACGGAGAATCGTGGACCTGGGACGGCGAGGGCAACATGCGCACCCACACCGACCGGGCGGGCGGCACTGTCTTCCTAACCTATGGCGCGTTCGATCTGCTGGAATCCCGTACTGAACAGGACGGATCGATCACCCGCTACGCCTGGGACACCGAACGCCGTCTCGCGACGGTTATCAACCCTCTTGGTCAGACGTGGGCATACGAATACGACCACGCAGGAAGACTGCTCGCCGAAACCGACTTCAGTGGTGCCACAACGAAGTACACCCATGATCGGGGCGGTCGAGTCGCCACCGTCACTGCCGCGACCGGAGTCACCCGTCGGCATACACGCGATATTCTGGGCCGGGTCACCGAAACCGCAGCCGATACTGGAGAATGGCTCCGTTTCCGTCTCGACCCGCTCGGACGGGTGCTTACCGCTGCATCTGGCGTCGACGAGAAATGCACCCATACACTGGAATTCACTCGCACTCGCACGGGTCAAGTTGAATCCCAGCAACTCGATGACCAACCGGCAATGTTGTACGAGTACGACGGCCACGGCCGCCGAATCCGTCGGACGACTCCGAGCGGCGCTGCCACCACCTGGCGTTGGGACTTCGCTGACCGGATCAGCGGGCTGTCGGCCGACGACCTCCATATCTCATTTGCTCACGATCAACTGGGTCGCCAAACGAGCTGGCGCATAGGTGAAATCGAGGTCAACCGGACTCTGTCTGCAAAGGGACATATCACTGCCCAGAACGTGACCGCGTTTCCAACCTCGTCTTTGAACCTCGGCCCAACTCGTGCTGCTAGTCCTGAGCCGCGAGTAATCCGCCAGGACAACTACACATACCGCCCCGACGGGTACCTCACCGAACACTCTCTCTCGCGGCGTGATGCATCGACACAACGCCACTACACACTGGACGCGATCGGCCGCGTTACCGAAATTACTGCGGGCGGCTACCTTGCCGAGCAATACGCGTACGATCCGCTGAGCAACATCACCGACGCATACAGCACACATGATGCGTCTTCAACGAATGCTCCACCTCAGACTGCAGGATTCTCGAAAACCTCTGGGGCCAAGGCGCATCCAGAGCTCGGTGGCAGACGCGAATACCACAAGAACCGACTGATCCGGGATGGCCGCACCCGCTACCACTACGACGCCGCGGGGCGTCTCACCAGTAAGGTCACCACTAGGATTTCGCACAAGCCCGATGTCTGGCACTACCGCTACAACGCATTTGACCAACTCACTGATCTGCGAACCCCCGATCAGCAACGGTGGCACTACACCTACGACGCCGCAGGGCGTCGCAGCAGCAAACAGCGCGTGGATGTGGACGGCTCCGTTATCGAGCGTGTCGACTACACCTGGGACGGCACCTACCTGAGCGAACAGGCTGAGGCCGAAACGACGACACATTGGCAGTATCAACCGACGTCGCGCGCTCCGATCACTCAAGCCACCGATCAGAACCTGATCGACCGCGCCTTCTACGCCATCATCACCGACCCCGTCGGCACCCCGACCGAACTCATTGATTCTGGTACAACCGAAACCGTCGCTACTGCTACACAAGAGCTTTGGGGCGACACCTCATGGCACGGCACGGCAGGCACACCCCTTCGCTTCCCGGGGCAGATCCACGATCCAGAGTCGGGACTTCACTATAATTTTCATCGCGTCTACGACCCCGAAACGGGTCGCTACATGACTTCGGACCCTCTGGGTTTGGTTCCCGCCCAGAACCCGAGTATCTATCCCCACAACCCCACCGGTTGGATTGACCCCCTAGGGCTCAGTTGCCTGAAGGACAACGAGATACACCTCTATCGGGCGGTGCAGGAGAAGGAACTGGCTCAGATCCTCGATACTCGAACCTTTACGAATCCCGTTGGTATTGAGACGAAGTATTTCTCCCTTACAGAGGAAGGGGCAAGTGCCTACGCGCGGGGCGCCTTTAGTATCTGGCCTTCGGAGGGGCCTTACACCATAATCCGAACAACGATCGACAGCGCGCTCATCCCTGAGGACAGCATCATTCCACACCTGTCCGATGCTGGTGTAGGCGATGCTTTTGCACTCCCCAACGACGTTTTACCCAAGCTTGGTAGGCCAAGAATTCTTCCATACGGAATGGCAGGTGAATAGTATGCGGATTGTGTTCGTCGCTGCGTCCGAGGTATTGCTGGATCCGTGGCGTGAAGCGCTTGGCAAAGCGGAGGGTGTCGAGTTCAAGGTAGGTGCGATGCCTGACGTTGCTTTCGGTTGCGATGCCATCCTCATCCCAGGAATTATTGCTCACGATCGCTACGGTGGAATTGGGCAGCCGCGACGTGCGCAGATCCTGGAAAATCTGCGCGGAGACGGAAACCCGGACTTGATTGTGGCCAGTCCAAACTATTCCAACGTGTTTGGTGCTGATGGAAATCACGCGCGTGCAATATCTAGTCTTCGTGAGGTATTTCTTGCATGCTTTCAGGCAGTGGAAGACTACAATTCTGGGAGTCAAGACCACTCCATTGAGAGCGTTGCCGTTCCGGTAGCAGCTGTGCGGGTGGATGGGCTCAAGCCGAAGGATGTCGCGTCGGCATTTGCGGCTTCGATTCCACGTCAGAACAACTCGATCTGACTGAAACTGCCGTCGAGCGCAGGGGGGCTAATCGGTGCATGCTCCCGTTCGCAAGAAAAAGGTTGGCGCAGGCTCGCGTACTGATTAACTCGATGTTCCAGCAGCGCAGTCATTCAGAGTCTGCTGCTGCGAAAACCGGATTCGGATTAGGGCGTATCCGAACATTGGGGTTGGTGGCTACCGTTACCGAAGGAAGAGAACCCAGCTGACCTGAACCCTTGTACACTACGGGGACACCACCCGCGATGGCGAATGATAGATCGCCGTCCACGAGCCACTCGCGTGCGCCTACCTTGAACACGTACAGCTCATCGGTCTCGACAATTTCTTGATCGTCGATATAAAAGGTGCCATGACTCCACTTCGGTTTGAAGTGGCTGATAATGGTCTCGAATGCCTGGTCGTACGTTGTGGTCATGGGTTCCTCTCGTAGTCATGGTCTCGGGTGCTCGGCACCGCGTCACGCCTCTTCAACAGGCACAGGTGATCTTCCGAGGATCAGGGACTCGAGTGCCTCTGGAATCTGGCCGAACGAGGCGAGCCAATCGGCAACCAGGTAGAGATCGCCCGACTCGGACATTCCGAGGAAGTAGCGGCCGGAGTCGAGTTCACCCACCGGTGCGATCGACTCACCGACGACCTCGGCCCATTCGGCGAACCTGTCGTCCTCGCCCTCGACCAACGTAGGATCCAACTCGAAAGGTTCACGGGCGGAAGTGATTCCCGGGCCGGATATATCAACAGCCAGTCCGCCGAATTCCTCGAGAAATCGATCCGCCGCTGCGTTCCACCTGAACCCGCTGAGTTCCAGCCTCTCCCTCCAGGCGCCGGTATCGACCTGCCTGCCGGGCAGCCATCCCGAAGCGCGAAGAACCCTTTCGGTTTCGTCCGTGAACTGTGTCACAACTATCTCCCATCGTCAGTAATGAAATCCAGCGAATAGTGTTCTCGGAGAGGCTTACAGCTGTCACAAGGGCCGACCGGGTGCCCATGCTTCGGGTGGTCCGGATTGCTTCGAACAATCTTGGCGGCGGCTTTGGCTCCGGTCGGATCCAAACCCGCGTGCAAGGCCTCGGATATGCACCGGGGAAGTCCGCAGGAGCCATGTCCGCGTCCCCGCTCCGCGACAGGAGTCGTGTCCAGGATCCGCTGTACCTCCGGATGTAATGTAGCCGATTCGCCCCGGAGGCTCGGTGCCGTAAACACCTCTCCACTTGTCAGTCGAAGTCCCTCTGCCACAGCTGGGCGATTCTTCGCTGGCGACCATGACACGCATTGGTCCGCTTCGTGCTGCGTCGCATCGAGAAGCTCGATGTCAGCTGGTTCCTCGGTTGGCGCGGGATGTTGCTCGCCCTCGGGTGGAGTCTGCTCGCCCTTATGTTCATCGGTCCGGCCGGGATGGGTGTCACGTGTATCGCTTAGCCGTGCCGGCCTATCCGTTTCGACAGGGTGCTCGGGGGTACGAGGGGTATCGATCCCAGCGCGAGTATGTGCAGGTGCAGGATTCGGGTCCTTACCCGATGGTACGGGCTCAGATGCCGAGGGTGCTTGGTCCACGTCGGTTAAGGGGTCACTCCCAGCTGCACGCTCGTCCTCCTCATCGCGACGGAGCGAAATCGCTTTCTGTTCAGCCGTTTCCGGCGATCGATTGTCGCGTTCTGAAGTGCTGCCTGCGGTGGGCTCACGTTCGGTGGTCGGGGAGCGTTCCGGTTCTGGCCCGGAACCGGCCGGGTCGGGACGGTCGGGCAGAAGTACTTTTCGTTGTCGCCCAGGTATTTGGCGAGTTCGGATTGGTGCTCGTCGAGCAGTCGCCACGGCAGGGAGGCCTTGTCGGTATCCGACAAGCCGAGTTTTTCGAATCGCTCGGCGAATTCGGCACGGAGACCGGGAAGCTCGTGTTGGCGAGCTGGATCGCTGTCGGCCAGCACGATTTCTTTGGTGAGGGCGCGCAGGTCCTCGAAACGGCCCTTCAAGTGTGGGGTCAGAGAGTCAGGACGATCGGGGTTGGGCTGATGCTCGGAGCCATGCAAGGGGGCGGGCTGTTCCTCGCTGGGATGCGAGGGGGCATGGTTATTCTCGGGTATCTCGGCAGGGTGCGGTGCGGCCTCATCGGGGTTGGAGTTCAGGCTGTCATGGGGTTCACCCGGATGTACTGGTGCGGAAGGAGTTTCGGACGTCGACTCCGGATGCGTCTGGTGGGGAGTGGTTTCCTCGGGTGTGTGAGGCGCTTGTTCGACGTACTTTTCGACCGAAGCGAACGGTGGGGTGGGTTTGTCGTCCAGTCTGATGTATTGCGTGTTACCGCCATGGTCGAAGTAGTTGGCCGCATCGAGCACAGGGGGTGTGGGCTGACTGTCGAGGAATCGGACTGTACCGCCGACATTTTCGACGGTGAAGACGTGACCGCCGCCGGACTTCCAGGTGATGAAGACTGTGCCACGAGATCCGGGCTCGCTGAAAGCCGCCTCGATCTCGGCTCTGGTACCAGCCTGCCATTGCCCGCCCCAGGCTTGCGAGACCTCGGAAATGGGTCGACCGCCCGGCCCCCCTTCGTCGCTCCGGAGGGGCTTCTCCAGCGGGCTAGCGGTCAGATCGGGTCCCGCCAATCCGCGCCGGCGGATCTCGTATGCTTGAACGCAACTCGTGCAGTTCTCGGCATATGCGGATTGTTTCGGATCGAATTTGGTGTTGACCTCGCCGAGCACCCGGTCGACCTCAGCGTTCGTCGCCGCCGTCTCATCAGCATGGACGGGCGTGTCGGCCGGATCGTTGCCCTCTTCGTGTTCTTCCTTGGGCTGCGTTTGCGGGTCGGTGTTCGCGTGGTCAACGGAGGGTTGCTTCGGGCCGGGTTCGGTGGGCTCGGAATGATCGGGGAGGAAGAACTTTTCGTTGTCGCCCAGGTATTTGGCCAGTTGTGATTGGTGCTCTTCGAGCAGACGCCACGGTGTCGCTGTCTTCTCGGTGTCCAGCAGGCCGAGCTTCTCGAATCGTTCGGCGAATTCGGCACGGAGGCCGGGGACTTCGTGCTGGCGGGCTGAGTCGGCATCTGCCAGCACGATTTCCGTAGCGAGGCCCCGTAGATCCTCGAAACGTTGCTTCAGATGCGGGGTCAGCGACTCCGGGCGGTCGGGGTTGGCCTGGTGCTCGGGGTCGTGCGTAGGGGTGGGCTGATCGTCGTCCGGATGGCTAGGGGCGGGCTCTTCCTCGTCCGCGCGGGCGGGGGTTAGTTGGTCGTCGGGGTGCTCTGTGACGCGAGGGGCAGTTTCGTCGGGGTCGGAGTCCGGTGTGCGGTGGGTATCGTCTGTGTGGGAAGGGTCCTCCGAGCGGCTGTTCCTCGGGGCCCGCTCTGGTGCAGGGGAAGTCGTGCCGGGTTTGCCGGTCGGGTCGATGGGCCGGTTCGCTGGGCGATCAATGGGTGCACGGTCGACCGGGATCGGCGCAACTACAGCGGGCTCGATGCGTGCTGGGGTCCCAGTGGGGTTGGCAGACTGGATGTTTCGCTGCTCGACGGGTTCGCTGACCGGCTGCAAGGTCCTGTCGCTACTCACCTGCGAGTCGCGCGTTGACGGAGCTGCGGCCTCCGTGCCGGAGTACCGGGCCTGTAGTGGCGAAGGTTCCGGTCGTTCGGTGCCACCGGAGCGATTTTCGCTGGGCAGCGCAGAGCGAGAGTCAAGCGATGGCCTGGCGGGCTGGGCGCCGGGCAGATCGGCGGCGGGGCGTGGTTGGGCCGCCGGAACGTCGGCGGGTTTCGGAGTCGCAGCTACGTCATTGCGGACCGGCGCGGGCGAATTCGATCCGAGATCGGCGTGGGCGGGCGGGCCCGTACCAGTGGCCGACGGCATCCCTGTGCGGTCGGTGACGGGCGCAACCTGAGCTTGTGCACTCGGGTCACCGAGTGTTGTTCCTCCGCTGAGGTTCTCGCCGAGGCGCAGATTCTCCGCCGTGGTCGGCGGGTGCTGTGGGCTGTCGCCAAGTCCGGCGGCGTGGGGATCGGCCAGGTGTTCCTGAGGGGGTGTGGCGACGTCGCTGGGCTGTTTGTTCGACGGTGCATCCGCCGGATGCGCGGCTGCTTCCTGATCGGTGCTGGGATGACCGGAAGTATCGGAGGTGGTGCGAGTCAGGTCGCTGGGATGCGCCGTGGTGGCGTCGACGGTCTTCGGTTGGCTGCGCCCAGCTTCGATGGCCCCGTGGCGCAGGCCCGCGGTCGCGCCCTGGGCTGCGCCACCGGTGACTGTGCGCCAATCAAATTCGCCGCCGTTGGCCAGCGAGTACAGGCCGCCCGCTCCACCGGCGACACCACCGCCGATCATGCCGCCGGCGGCGTGGGAAATGTAAGCACCTGCGCGGTTACCCAGCATGTTCGACAACGGCGTGCCGAGCCCTTTGCCGATGCCTGCTCCGATGGGGCCGCCGATCGCGCCGGCACCGGCCGAGGTCAGGGCGGTGATGCCGAGCTGGCCGAGGTCGAAGGTGTCGCGGGTACCCTCGATCATCTGGGCGGCCTGAATCCCGGCATCGGTGGCGGTGCCGATGATCGTGTTCAGCGCGATATGCCGGACGGTGTAGCGAACCACCGCCGCCGCAGCCGATTCCGCAGCCTTCTTCGCGGCTTCCGAGAGCAGCCGGCGGGTCAGGAACCGCACCGCGACACGGGCAGCGCCGACCGCCGCGGCCTCGGCGCCTTCCACGAGCGGGCCTGCCAGTGGTGCAGCGGCCAGGTCGATCGCCAACGTGACCAGCGTGGCGTAGAACATGATCTTGGTGTATTCGGTCTCGGTACCCATGCCGTGGGCGCTGTTACCGATCTTGTCCATCCACCCCGCGAGCTCTTCGATCGAGCCGTTGCCCGAGCGCATCTTCCCCAGCTCGGCGACCATCGCCTCACCACCGTCACCGAAGGGGTACGCCACCTGCGCAGCGGCTTTCGCCACATCGATGTGATCGCCGAGAGCGCGCATTTGGTCCGCGTGGGTCTGCCAGTCGTCGGCCATGGCCCACAGCGAGTCCTCGTCGCCGTCCGGCCATTTCATCCCCGCCAGATACCCCAGCCATCCTGCGCCCGGCGGCCGCGGAATCATCGCCCGGCCCCATCGACGCGAAAGCCGCACGGCGGCAGACGGTTCCCTGACGGCAATCGGGATGCGACAGGAGAATCCCCCCGGATTCCTAGCACCAACCCCCCAAGAAGTGATCCAGCCCCACACCGCAACCGGCTGTTATGCAACCAAACTGAAGATCAGAGCGCAAGAGCAGAGGCCCGAGCCACGACCGGCCTCTACCACTCCGGTGCCGCGATATTGCTTCGCGGGTTCAGGTCGATGTATTCGACGTTACTGAAATGCCGGTCTTCGGCCCCGGCGCTGGCGAGCAGGCGTTCCGGGGATCCGGGAGGTGCGGTGGAGATCGGCAGCGGTTCGGGAGCCATGTCCTCCACGTCCGGCAGTCCGACGATCAGATCGGACAGCTTCGGTATCCGCACCCGGCTGTCGTGCAGTGGGGCCATCAGCTCGTCGTTCTTGCGTTTCAATTCAGCGGCGGCAGCCTGCGCCGCCTCGGTGACTGCCCGCGCGATCTCGAACGGCTCGAGATCGAGGATGTCGTCGCTGAACTTCGTCTCAACCACGATGCTGTCGGCATTGACGGTCACCGAAACCCGCTTGCTACCGCCCATGCCACTGGCCAGCAGCTCGGTCCGCTTGCGATAGATCTCGGCGATCGCATGCATCTGGGTCTGGAATTCGTCGAGCAGCTCAGCCAGCTCAGCCTTGCCCTGCTCATTGGTCATCAATCTGCCCCGAACGCTCTGGCGTTACTGCCGTCGACGCCGGTCAATGCGTCCGTAGCCTTACCCTGCGCGGTCGCGAAGTGATCGAAAGTCGTCGCGATTTTGGCGATCCCGTCGGTCTGGTTACCGGACTGGGCCAGATACCCATTCTCGCCGCCTGCGAATCGTTGGCCGTATTCGTCGTTACCCCACGGAGTTCCCTTGGCGGACAACGCATCCTGGAGTGAGCTGAGGACATCGCGAACCCGGTCATGCACTTGCGACGTCTTGTCGGCGGCCGTATGCAACGCCTCGGCATTGACTTCGACCTTGCGGGCCATATCGATCAACTCCTCCCAAAACGGTTCTTCGACGCTGTCATAGCTGCGCTTCATATTCAACCGGAACGACTGGCCTGCCGCCTAGGTCGGGTGTGTAGGGTCGCAGTCAACATAGGAGGGGAAGTCCATCGTGACCGGCGAACCAGCCAACCCTGATGACGAACACCCGAACAACTTCATGAGGGGTTTCGCCGACGCCACCGGTGAATCCGACATCGCGAATTCCGTTGTCCACCACGATCAGCCATCGACCGTGGACCAGCAACAGATCGCGGAGAGGGCGCGGGAGCTGACTCATACGATCGCCCGCGAGCTTGCCGCCGCAGCCCCGGCGGGGTGGCAGCGCATGGATGCGGTTTTCGTGTGGACTGTCGCCGCGCAATCGTGGCGGATCTATTTCTCGGGGGACAGTAACGCGCAGCGAGTCGACCCCTCCGACAAGGTGACGTCCCTGGTTCGTGAGCAGCGCGAGGTGGCCGCGCGAATGCCCGAAGGACCGTGGTGGCGGATGTTGCTCCGACTGACCAACTCAGGTGCTCTGGAAACTGGCTACGACTACGGCGACGAACCATTCCCGGACGAAGACCTCCTCGCGCCTGACGCCTATCTTGCGGACCTGCAGGCATATCCACGTTCTCGGGTGCCGGTGTGGTTGGCCGCCTATGTCGGGCACCGGGATCGGCAGAAGCGCTCTCCACGCACTGCGGTCGAACAGGCTCGTCACCACCGCGACAGCGGTGTGCACCCGCGGCGTTCGATCGACGACTTCCCGCCGCTCCCTCAGCTGTGGGGTCGGTGGACAACGCTCGCCGCGATGTACGCCGCCATCGGGTCACCGACGGGTCCGCGAATCCTGCCATCCCTGGCCTGGTTCGAAGGACCGACCCGCAGTGGCAGCACGCTCTACCTACTCGCGCACGACCGGGCCGTCATCTCTGGTGGCGTCTGGAACGCCACGAACCTCGATGCCGCATACAGCCAGGGCGCGCCGATGCCGGAACTGTATGCCGGTGCGCCGGAATGGATTACCGACTCCGTTCTCAACCCGCGCGCCGCGACAGGGACACTGTCGTTCTGCTACTGGTGGGACAACGGCCACTGGTACCGCGGAGACTCACCCACCGGCCCAGGCGTTTCCGCCGCAGTACCGGGCGTGTGGACCGCCGAAACCGCCCTCGGTGTAGTAAACCGTGTGCTCGCGAGCGGCGGCCGCGACATCGATAACCGTGTGGAAAAGGCTGCAGCAGAACTAATTTCGGCCGCAGAAGCCGGTGCTGTAACCCGATCCATCCTGACCGCCCTGCTCGACGCCGACACCTTCGATATCGATGCAGCCGTCAACCAATTCGTTCTCGCCGGTCTCGCTTGAACGATCACCCTCACCACCACCGCCGTCACGAAGCAATCGCCTGAATCCGTAGGCATTTCGGTTCGCTCTTCAGAGGCGGAGCGACCGGTCGGTCGTCATCCGTTGCTCCCCTCGGGCTAAGCAGCTTCCGATGCCGTACCGGTTGGGCAGCGCGTCTCGGAAATCCTTGGGAAGCTTCTACTCCGGTGCCGGCGATGATATTCAGAGATCGGCACGATCCGGGAATCGCAGGATGGTCGCGGGCTTCTGGGCGAAGTCGTCCTTCAACCGTTCGTATGCGGCGCGGGCCCGCTCGCATGGTGGGTCGCAGTCTCGGTGGTGCACCCTGGCTTCGATCGCCTCCGTCTGTGACATACGGCTTTCGGACTCTGCGACGGTGTGCGCCTCGAGCATCTTCAGGCGCGGACCGTACCGATCCGCCGTTTCCGTACTGCTCGGTCCCGAGCTGACTATCTGTTTCGCCCAATGCCATTCGTTGCGGTCGGCTATCTCGAGCAGTTGCCGCAATCGGCCGCAACTCTTGGCGTTGTGTCCAGGTCCGGCAATGCAGTTGCGGTGTGGGTATATCAGCGCTCGCACGCCCTGCGGATAACGTAAATCGACTCGGTACTCCGGAACGGGGTGATGATCGAGCCTCGAGTACACGCCGGTCATCGCTGCGGCTCGATTACGTCGGCTCGATGCCGCCCGCGTGCGGGTCTGGCCGCGGCGGGATAGCTGCTGCCGGTGGACAGTTCGAGCCGAAACACAGCCCGCGGCGGCTGCGTGCTTCCGCTGTCGCGCAGCTCCGCCACCACCACGCCGATGATGGTGATCAGGCCGCTCGCAAGCAGCGTGAGCAAAACCAAAGATTCCCAAGGCATTTCAGTGTCTCCTTATCGGTGTCTGCTCCGGTGCCCGATTGGCGGCTTGGCGGAGGTAGTCACCCGGTGGTGATGAACGCAAGTAGGCACCCCTCTCGCGTGCGGTGGAAGGACTTTCGGATCGTCCATATGAATTCGCCCGTTTTCCCAGCACGCCACCCGAACTGAGCGGAAGATGACATCCAACAGGTCGAGCTACGCCATCCATGATCAGCGCACGAGTCATCCGAAAACTCGGGAGCAAGGCTTATGATCGGCAAGAATCCGACAACTATTCCCCGACGGCAGTTGGGTCGGCAGCTTCGTGAAATGCGGCAAGCTGCAGGACTTTCCATTGCCGATGCCGCGCGGCTGATCGAACGAGGGGCCGGGACGCTCCAGCGTTTGGAAAAGGGGGAGAACCCTCGGATCAGGCTGTTGGACATCGAGGCGTTGTGTCGCCTGTATGGCGTGGGAAGGGACAAGCTCGGTGCATTACAGGCTCTCGCCAAGGAAGCCGATGAGCGCATGCGACCGGTGGATGAGCGCGTCTGGTGGCATCGATACGACGATCTGATCCCTGACGACTTCGAGACCTATATGAGCTTGGAAGCCGCAGCGGCGCAGGTGATCATGTATCAGCCGGATGTTGTCCCAGGGGTGGTCCAGACGCCCGACTATGCGAGAGCGCTGGAGAGGACCTTCTTCAAGTCCGATACACCCATGGAGTCGGAGCAGCGGGTTCAAGTGCGGATGCAGCGGCAAACCGCAATTACACGGCGGCTGTCCCCTGTTGAACTGGACTTGCTCGTCGACGAGGCGGTAGTTCGACGGATTGCCGGCAGCCAGAAGGTGATGGCCGCGCAGCTCCGCAAACTGGCGGACGTTCCGCCGAACGTCCGTGTTCGCGTACTACCGTTCGCCGGTGGGTTCCCACTGGGCTGTGCACCTGGGGCATTCGTAATCCTGCGATTTCCAATGGATTTCGGTACGAAGGAGCCCGTGGAGCCGACCACGGTATACGTAGAGTCCTACGGTTCTCGGCTCTACTATGACAGTGCGGAGGTCGTGGATCGGTACCTCGAAGCGCACGATCAGTTGAGCCAGGTGGCTCTGAGTGAACCAGACAGTAAACACCTGCTCAGGCAGGTAGCGAAGGAGTTCGAATCATGAACGATCTAGCCGAGGCGCGCTGGTTCAAAAGCAGCAGAAGCCAAGGGGGAGAGGCGTGTGTCGAAACCGTCCACCTTCGCGGCGGCAATGTCGGGGTGCGGGATTCGAAGTTGGGGACCACCAGCCCGGTGTTGGTCTTCGATGGGCTGGCTTGGGACCAGTTCAATGATGCAGTGAAGTCCGGCCGGTTCGACTGCCTCTGAGGCTCTTGGGCTGCCTTCGATCTGTTCGAGCCGGTAGTGGCGGAACTGGGTGCAGTGCAGAAGAATTCGAGTCCAACTCGCGCACCGGCCGAACCCGATGCGGCATATGACCATCCGTCTGCTCGGTAGCCGGGATCGCTCACCGCTCCAAGGTTGGACGCCGAGCGACTTGGTGCTGAGGTGTTCTGCCAACGCAAGATCAGAGCCCGAAGATGGGTGCAGCGATTCTCCGCGGCAGACTCAAGTGGTTGTGTTCAAATTGATCTTGCGGCCCGCCGAGCACCGAGCTCACCTCGTTGTTGCTCCTACCCGCACATCGAATCCAGATGTGGCGTGTGGGGAGCGTGGATGGCGCTTATGCGGGGTAGCGTCCGGCAGCTGCTGGAGCTATCGATATCCAATCGTTTGCCGGTGCAGCTTCTCGAACGTGCTGCGGCGGAGTGGGGGCAAGAGGTCCGTACCGGCGAAGTTCGCGCGTGGAGGAACAGCTTGCGTGAGTTTCTCGGCGATTGCGAAGAGGCAGGTCTCGGGGATGTCGAGGTACTACTCGAACACAAGTTGCCGCACAGTGCCAAGCGGGTAGATGCGATCTTGTGCGGTGCGCATCCCGATACGGGTGCGCCGAGTTACGTTCTCGTGGAGCTGAAGCAGTGGTCGACGGCGGAGCAAATCGCCCGAAACCTTGTTGAGGTGCCATGTTACGACCACCCTGTACTGCATCCAGTCGCCCAGGTTCACGAATATTGCCGTTACCTTGTGGATTTCACGCCCGATCTCGAGCGGCAGACGGGGGCGGTGCGAGGTATCGCGTACCTGCATAATGCCGTGACGGCGGACGTCGCTTCGCTGACCCAGTACGAGCCGAGCGACTTCGGACAGCTGTTTTTGCAGGATGACAGGGAGCGACTACAGAAGTTCCTCGGTTCGGTACTGAACGCACGTGCGGGCCGAGAGTTGGTGTGCCAGATTACGGACAGTTTTCTGAGATTCCCCCACAGGCCGACCAAGAAGCTGCTCGATTTGGCGGCCGAGGAAATCCTGAGTCGTGAGCTGTTCGTCCTGCTTGACGAACAGCGTGTCGCGTACGAGATCGTGGCCGAGACGGTCAATCGGGCATTGGCAGCTTCGCGCGCTCGTCGGAGTCGGTCTCGAGTGGACTATGAGCCGACTGTCGTCGTGGTGGTCGGAGGTCCTGGCTCCGGAAAGAGTGTCATTGCACTCAGCCTGATGGGCCACTTAGCGCGGAAGAACCTTGCCGTAAATCATGCGACCGGTTCAGCTGCCTTTACGAGGACGCTGCAGAAAGTGGTGGGGGCCGAAGATTCTCGTGGCCGAGCGTTGTTGAAGTTCTTCAACAGCTATTCCGGCTCGGGGGTGGGCGAGCTGGACGTACTGATCTGCGACGAGGCGCATCGGATCAGAATGTCGAGTTCGTCCGGCTCGGCGGTGTCAGCAGACAGGAGAAGACGCCGAAGCCAGCTGGAGGAGTTGATCAGTGTCGCGATTGTCCCGGTGTTGTTTCTCGACGACAACCAGGTCGTGCGGCCACGGGAGGCGGGCTCACTCGCGGCGATCAAGGCTGGCGCGGAGGCCGCGGGATGCCGTGTCGACGTTGTTCATTTGCATGGCCAATTCCGTTGTGGTGGTTCTGATCTCTTCGAGGAGTGGGTTGACCGTCTACTTGGAATCAGCGACGATCCACCGCTCAACTGGTCTCGACTAGCCGCGGGCTCCGGTGATGATTTCGGCGTCGGAAGTGTGGCCACCCCCGCGGCCCTGGAAGCGTGGGTGGCTGATCGATATCAGCAGACCGGCGGTACGGCGCGGATGACCGCAGGCTTCTGCTGGAAATGGAGTGAGCGGCCGATTGGGTCCGGTGCCGAACGCCGACTGGTGTCCGATGTGCGGATAGGGGACTGGCACCGTCCATGGAACGCGCGCCCGGGGGCAAACCTGCCAGGTATCCCCGACTCTTATTTCTGGGCCTTCGATGATGGTGGGATGAGACAGGTGGGATGCATCTACACCGCTCAAGGCTTCGAATACGACTGGGCCGGTGTGATCTTCGGGGACGATTTTGTACGTCGAGGCGATCGGTGGGTTGCACGGCGGGAGCGCTCCGAGGACTCTGCCGTACGAGAGGCGGACGAGGCCAGCTTTCCGGACCTGATTCGCAATACGTACAAAGTGCTGCTCACCCGCGGTATGCGCGGCGCGTGCGTCTACTCGACCGATGATGAGACACAGATATTTCTAGAGCAGATGGCGAGGTAGCGATCGAAGTTTGCCGAATATGGCTGGTGTGCATGCCAATTCACCCAAAGTACTCACTGAGTGGTACGGAGGGCTGGTTGATCGTGGCGGTCGCCGGGGTTGTAGGCGCCTTTCGCTAATCTGATCTACGCGGCCCGCCGGGCACCGAAGGTCACTTCGTCGCTGCCTCTACCCGCACGTCGATTTCGCGCGCCCAGGTGGGGAAGGCAACGTGGCTCTGATTCGTGGAAGTGCTCGCTATCTGCTGACGGAAGCGCAGGCTGGTCGCCTGCATCTGCTGTTGAGCGAGCAGGCTCGGCATCAGTGGGAGCATCAGGCAGGGGCCGGCGAGGTGCGTTCCTGGATGCGCAGTCTGCCGCCGTTGCTGACCGAGCTGGTCGACTCGGGCCTCGGCGATGTCGAGGTGCTGCTCGAGCACAAGCTGCCGCACAGCCCGAAGCGTGTGGACGTCATCCTGTGCGGCGTACACCCGCGGTCAGGAGAGGTCAGCTATGTTCTGGTCGAGCTGAAGCAGTGGTCGAAGGCGGAACTTATTGCCGCCGATATTGTTTCGATCGCCGCCTATACGGATCCTGTCCTGCATCCGGTCGCGCAGGTGCGTGCGTACTGCCAATATCTCGTCGACTCGACACCGGCGCTGGCAGATCTGCCGCAAGCCGTGCACGGTATCGCCTATCTGCACAATGCGACATCCGCCGATATTCCTTCGCTCATGCAGTATCGACCCGACCGTTTCGGTCGCATGTTCACCGAGGACTTCAAGTCCGAACTGGTCGAGCACCTGCGCTCCCTGCTCGATGTGGAGGGTGGGCGAGATCTGGCGCGTGAGTCCGCCGACCGCTTCCTGCGATTCACTCACGGACCGAGTAAGCCGCTGTTGCAGTTGGCTGCCAAGGAGATTCAGGATCGTGAGCAGTTCGTCCTGCTCGATGAGCAACGCGTGGCCTACCAGCTGGTCGAGCAGGCTGTCGCGACCGCACGCGCGCAGCGCACTCAAACCGTCGTGGTGGTTCTCGGCGGCCCGGGCTCGGGCAAGAGCGTGATCGCGCTTAGCTTGCTCGGCGAACTGTCGAGGCAAGGGCGAAAAGTTCACCACGCCACCGGGTCCAGTGCGTTCACGAACACCTTGCGCAAGGTCGCCGGCAGCCGCAATACCCGTGTCAAGACGATGTTCAAGTACTTCAACAACTACGTCGGAGCGGAGCCGCGGGAACTCGACGTGCTGATCTGCGATGAGGCTCATCGCGTTCGAGAGAACAGCGTGAATCGTTGGACCGGAAAGGATAAGCGTGCGCTGGCCGGTCGGCAGGTCCACGAGCTGATCGACGTCGCGTGGGTGCCGGTGTTTCTTCTCGACGAGAACCAGATCGTGAGGCCGGGGGAGATGGGCTCGCTCGCCGAGATCACCGCAGCCGCGGCCGCATCCGGATGCAAGGTGGAAGTAGTCCGGTTGGACGGCCAATTCCGTTGTGGCGGTTCGGATGCCTTCGACGAATGGGTGCGACGGCTACTCGGACTGGACCCGTTACCTCCTGTCAGTTGGACCCGCTTGAGTGCTGGCACTGATGACGACTTTCATGTCGCCGCCGCCGCGAACCCGTCGGCGATGGAGGCATGGCTGCTAAACCAGCGTGAACAGCACAGCGGTACGGCGCGATTGGCTGGCGGGTACTGCTGGCCCTGGAGCGATCCGGTTGGCCCGGCTGACGCGAAGCATCTCGTAGATGATGTGAAAATCGGGGAATGGAAGCGCCCTTGGAATGCCAAGCCGGGCAAACGAGTTCCCGATGCACCCGAGTCCTACTACTGGGCATCCGATGATCGAGGGTTCGGCCAGGTCGGCTGTATATACACCGCACAGGGATTCGAATACGACTGGTCAGGAGTCATTTTCGGGCCTGACCTTGTGAGGCGAGGTGACCGCTGGGTGGCGCGCCGCGAATACTCCCACGACCCGGCCGTCAAGAAGGCGGAGGAGGCGCACTTCGGCGCTCTCATCCGCAACACCTACAAGGTGCTCCTCACGCGCGGTATGGAAGGCACCTGTGTGTTTTCGACCGACCCGGAAACCCAAGAGTTCCTGGAGAAGATGACCGGATAGGACCAGCCGAGTCGGGTAGCGATTCGGCTACCCGAGTTCGGAGTACTTCACCGCGCGCCCCCGCGCAAGGTTGACCGGGTACCGCTGTTCGTTTACCTTCAGCTTCGCCTGAACTGCAGTGGCGAGATCGATATCCAGCACGGTCGAAAGCCGCAGCAGGTAGATCAGTACGTCAGCGACTTCATGCTCGACCTTGACCCGACCTTCCTCATCGTCGCAAAGCGCCTCGCTCTGCTCCGGCGTCAGCCATTGAAAGATCTCCGCCAGTTCGCCGACCTCTCCGGTCAGAGCCATCACCAGATTCTTCGGTGTGTGGAAGCGTTCCCAATCCCGGCGTTGGGAGAATTCCGTCACCATATCCCGCAGCTCATCGATGGTCATGGGCACTGTCTACCAGGTCGGGCGTCTGGTCTCGTCTAGAGGTTTGCCCTCGAGACATCGGAGGAAATCGTCCTCGGTCATGACCTCGATGTCCTGGCCTTTATCCTGACGCTCGAATGCTTTGCGAGCCTTGCCTGTGACATTCGAACCTGGGCGTAGCACGGCAGGATTGATGTCGCCCACGACGAGGACGTTCGTCTTCTTCGTAACGTCTTTGTCGGCCAGTGCGCCGACTCGAGCGCACTCCTGCCAGGCGATGTGCCTGGTCATGGACATCAGGGTGCCGGTGAAAACGACGAGCCTGCCGTAGAGGTAGCCGTCGGGGTCGGCGTTCGGATCGAGTTCAGGCCGCACCAGTCGGGATCTGGTACCCCCGGAAATCGCAACACTGCCTTTGTAAATACCGCCAGCCATCGTGCCGATGCGAACACCAACCGAACTGGCTAGCTCCTCCAGATCGACAGCGTTTTGCGTCCGGGCCAGCCCACGAACCAAGTCCACCACGGCTCTGGCATCTGCGAGCGGATCGTGATGGTCGTCGATCGACCCGCCGAGCGACTCCAGGACATACGGAAGCCGATACGAAGGCAGGGACAGAACACGGCGAGACAGCACCATCGTGCACAGGAATCGCAGGCCCGGCCACTCGATTCGGTCGACTGCACAGGCATATCGGATGACGCCGGTATCGAAGCCTGCATTGTGAGCAACAACGACGTCGTCGCCGATGTAGTCGACGATCGCTGGCAGGATCTGCTCCCAGCTTGGCGCATGCGCGACGGTTTCCTCGCTGATGCCGTGCAGCACAGTGTTGTACGCGTCGAAGTAGTTAACCTCCTCCGGGGGACGGATCAGCCAACTGCGTTCGTCCACCACCACCCCATCGCGGACACGGACGAGACCGACCGCACAAGGCGATCCGCGGTAGGAGTTCGCAGTCTCGAAATCAATGGCTGTGTAGTCGAACATCAGGCCAGGGGCTCCGGCTGCACACGGTCCGCGAACTCGTCGGGGAGGATCGCGATGGTCTGACTATTGAGTTCCGCTGGCATGATCCACGGGCTTTCGCCGGTCTTGGGCGCCATCGTGCGGCGGTGACGTTGCTCGTCGGTGAACAGCCATGCTGCCCACACTTCGCCGGCGTAGTCGGCGACCGCCAGCGCGCGGTACTGCGGTTCGTCTTCGTTCGGTGGAGCGAGCACGGGCGTCGGCGGAAAGCGGGGGATCACAAGGTCTTTATGGTTGCGTGAGTTGTAGTCGCTGATCGCCTCACAGATGCGGTCCTGGTGTGTGGCGGTTTGCCTGATCAGGTCATCGAATGTGTCGAGGTGGACGGCGTGCACGAAGCCGACAGGTGACACCGTACCGGTTGTGAGCACGACCGATCGGCCTGCTGTAAGCGCACGGACCTTCATGTCGTACTCGGGATCGTCGTGCGCGATGACGACCGCGTTAGTGTTGTTGACTCTGGTGCTTCCGATGCGGCTGGTCACCCAGACGGCAGTGGCGCCTGCGGTCGGTTGCCGATCGACGATTGCGAAGCCGAGCATTACTCTCCCGTGAGTAGATGGGTGTACTGGTGGGATCGGAGTGTGGATGGATCAGTGTTACTTCAGCTGGGGCAATTGACCGAAATGTCCAGTGGGCAAGTGGAATCCGCCATATGGTCACGCAAGAGTGATATCTCCGAACGGTGAGGCGAAGCCCGGTTGGTTGCCTTCCAGTTTCATGCCTTGCTTGGAACTTCAGCGCTCGAGGGCGTGATCTCAGATATGAACTGGCGCAACAACTCCATGGCTCAAAGAGTACGCGTTGTGTTGAGCGCCAAGGTCGTTCGTGGATACATGGCCGATATGACGGCAGGAGCAGGCTGGCGGCGTGACGTTCTGGGCGAGGGTAGAGGCCAAGTGCTGTTGGGAACCTATGGATGCCAACGGGTTTCGTGGACAAGGTGGTGGGCATCTGGGTGTGGCGGAGTGTCGTTGGCGTCCGGGTTATCTCCGCTCAGGCCGGGGGCATTGGTGTCCTGACGAAACATACTGAGCCGTATAAATATTCGAGCATGTAACCGGCAGGCAGATCGGAGCGATCAAGTTCGCGACAGGTGTCATGACAGCGATAGGGGACGAAGATTGGTCGTTGAACGTACCGCCGGTCTCACGCTTACCGGCGAGTTCAAGGATGCGCTGTCGCGTCTGGAGCGAGGCGAAAACCTCTTCCTCACCGGTAGGCAGGCACAGGGAAATCCACGCTGATTCGCGAATTCCTAGCGACTACGGGCAGGAATGTGGTCGTGGCAGCACCTACGGGTATTGCTGCTCTCAATGTCGAGGGCTACACGATCCACCGGCTATTCGCGTTTCGACCGGCAAGCACCCCAGAGGATATCCGGTCGGGTAGCTACTCTCCGGGTCGGTTCGCCCCCATCCTGCGCAAGCTTGACACGCTGATCATCGACGAGGCTTCGATGGTGCGGGCCGACCTGTTCGACCTCCTGGTCCTCGCATTGGAACGGTTTGGGCCGAGGCCCGAAACCCGCTTCGGTGGGGTTCAGTTGGTGCTGGTCGGCGATGGTGATTGAGAGCGAGAAGGACTACTTCCAGACTAGATACGCATCCCCGTACTTCTTCTCCGCTGATAGCTACAGTCGCGAGCACTTCCCTACGGTTGAGCTCACCACCGTTTTTCGCCAGATTGGCGACCCGCGACTCGTCGATATCCTTAATGCCGCGCGCGAGGGAGCTTTGCTGGACGGGGCTCGGGCGGAACTGAACTCGCGAACCGATGAAACCTTTCGTCCCCCAATCGACGAGTTTTGGCTGACCTTAACTACGACCAATCGGATCGCGGGTGCCCGGAACCGGGAGATGCTCGGCCTGCTTCCCGGCCTTAAATCGCAGCAAAGGGCGACGAAGACAGGCGAATTGGATGGATTCGAGAAGCCAACTGACGACGATCTTGAGTATAAGGTCGGGGCGCAAGTCATGCTCCTGACTAATGACTCCAGTGATCGATGGGTAAACGGAACCATCTGGCGTGTCACCGGGTGTCGAGTCGACCGAGGTGATCTTGTCGTTACGGTCGAACTTCCTGGCGGCAGTGAGGTCGAAGTGGGCCCGCATACGTGGGAGGTCAGCCGGCCGGTCTTCGAGAGTGGGGCACTCCGTCATCGAGTGATCGGAACATATACCCAGTTGCCGTTCCGCCTGGCGTGGGCCATCACGATCCATAAGAGCCAGGGTCAGACTCTGGACCGTCTGGTGGTTGACCTCAGTGGAGGGACTTTCGCTGACGGGCAGCTGTATGTGGCGCTCAGCCGGTGCACATCGATGGAAGGCCTGGTGCTTCGGCGTGCAGTTCAACCACGAGACCTCAAGGTGGATCAGCGAATTCGCCGCTTCCTTCAGTCGGCCAGACCTGAAACGCGGTCGCGCGGAAATGTGTATCTCGGTGTCTGCACCGTCGGTGATGAAGGGCGGGCGTGGAAGCCGCGGCCAGTAGAGATTGCGCTGGTGACCGACGACGGCACCGAGGTCGCTACGCTGATCAACCCCACTCGTGATCTCGGTGACGCTCGCAGTGTTTACGGGATCACTGCGGGCGATGTGCAGTTCGCCCCGTTGCTGATCGAGGCATGGGCCGCGCTGGCTCCTCACTTAGCCGGGCGAACCCCCATCGGCCTCGATATCGACCGGCACCTCGGATACCTCGACTACGAGCTCAAGCGCAACGGCTATGTCGCACCTATGCCCGTTGGGATCGAGCTCAACGTTTCGAACCTGTCGCAGTTGGACTTGCGACGGCTCAACGCTTTTCGGGCACTTGACCGTGCCCACGCCGCCCGAGATATTTCGAGGCGTTCGGTGGCGGTTGTCAGTGCCGCTGACGTCTTTCCCCCGGCGGAACCCCGAACTGGGTACCTCCTGTCACGAGGCTTTGGGCCGGACTGCTTTCAGGTTGGTGGCGTTATCCCCTCCTCCTCGACCCCTGGGCAGGTCCTGGCGGATTACCTGCGCACCAAAGCCCAACAGGTCCATATGGATAACCGGACGAATCGGCTTCTCCGTGACGTTGAGGCCCGGCTCGGACACACCATCCTCGATTCCGACGTTGATGTCAGCGAACAGCACATCAACGCCGTCCTCGTCGCGGGAACTCGGGTCTGCTTCACCGGAACATGCATCGACGAGGACGGGAACGAGCGGACCCGAAGTGAGATGGAAAATCTAGCTGCAGCTCGTGGGCTCGTACCGGTGAAGACTGTCACCAAGAATAAATGCGATGCCCTGATCACCGCAGAAGCCGGATCACAGTCGGGAAAGGCCAAGACGGCGATTGCCTACGGCAAGCCGATCTTCACGGTGGAACAGTTCTTCTTCTGGACCCAGGCTGGCTAAACCGACACAGCCACAACAAGATTGAAGAAGTGATGGTTCAGCTTACTGTGACTGTCTTTGTGAGACCGGACCGCGTAGCTTCTCGTTGGTGCGTTGTGCCCGTTGGTGCCCGGCTCGCTGCCACCAGGTGGTGGCCTCGGAAATTTGTCCGCGATAGCGGAGTCGAATCGCGAGGTTGTGCATCGCGTCAGTGTGGTCGGCTTCGGCGGCCCGCTGGTACCAAGTGAGGGCTTCGTCGAGGTGTCGGGATTTATCGAGCATGATGGCGAGGTTGTACATGGCGTCGGTGTTGCCGGCTTCTGCCGCTCGGCGCCACCAGAGTTCAGCGTCCCGCAGTTGTTGTATTTGGTGCAGCAGGATTGCCAGGTTGCCCATGGCGTCGACGTTGCCTCGCTCGGCGGCTTCGCCGTACCACACGTGCGCTTGGCGGGCTTGTCCCCGCCCATGAAGCAGGTTGGCGAGGTTGTTCATCGCGCCGGTGTGTCCTTGCGATGCGGCTTGCCGCCACACAGACTCTGCTTGGCGGAGGTCGCCCTGGTCGGCGAAGCGCCGGCCACACTCGAAAAGCATGTCGACATCGATACCTGGGCCGGCAGGTCGTTCGATGATCGGCGCGATCGAGACATCGCCGCTGGAGAGCGGTCGGACGTCGGGTGGGGTGAACAGGCACAGTTCACCGGCAACGTTGACACTTCGTCTTTGGGGTCGGGGGTAGCCATCGCGGTGCAGGGTCTGGTCTATCTTCTGGTACAGCTGATCGAGGGTGAGGCCGGTGGTGGTGGCGGCGCTGAGTAGAGCCGCGGTGAAAGCGGTGTGGCGGTGGCCTTCGGGCGCGATCGATGGTTCGTTCTTTGCGGAGGACGCGATGGTGTAGGTGCCCTGGATGTCGATTTGGCCGTCGATGAGCGAGGAGGGTGTTCCCATTGCCTCAAACGCTCGTCCGGAGAAGCAGCAGTCCAGGATTAGGATGCGTGTGCGGGCCGGGCTCGCGATGATTTCATCGCGCATCGTCGCAAACGGGACTGAACTCCACTCTGGGTGATCACGGCTGGTGCCGGTGAGCGCCAAGTACAGTCGCCCGCGCCGGTCGACCACGCCGTGTCCGGCGAAATACACCAACAGGACACCTTTGGCTTCTCGCGCGGCTGAAGCGACCGCTGTTCCGACTTCCGTGTTGTGCTCGGGATCGGTTCGAACATCGCATTGGCTTTTGGCAAGTGCACTGCCGCTGGGAGCAGTCAGGAGCCGGGCGAGGTCCGCGACATTGTTGCCAGCAGCCGGGATGTCGGGGAATTCTGGATCGATGTACCGGCTCACCCCGATCAGGGCGGCCCGCCACTCGCTGCGATCCGGATCTGGTGTCACTGTGGGTTGTTGGGCCGTTCGAGCATGCTCTGCAATGCCTGGGTGATCTCTGGTGTCTTGATTCGTTTGGCGTCGATGGTGATCTCTGTGTGACCGTCGATCTTGAGGGTGACGGCGATATCGGATCGGCGGACGGTGAACCACGCTGTCAGGGACCGGGCCAGCGCAGGTGCGATTCCGCCCGCGCCGACAGCAACGACAAGCACGTCATAGAGGTCACCCATCTGCCCCGGACGAATCCGGGTGGGAGGCAAGCTCACTTGGCCCCGGAGCTCATCGTCATCGTTGAACCATTCGAGGAGCTGGAACAGGTCATCGGCGCTGCCATTTGTCTGGATCGTCAACTGGCCCTTAGCTTCCGGCATGCTGTCCATCCTGCCGTGCCCAGCCTCACCAAGTATGAGAAACCGGCGAGATCACACGCGCGATCATTGCTGGCTGGTGTCGCGGGGAACAGTGAGGCTTTGGCGGTACTCCACGGCTTCAGCGAGCTCGTTGAACTCGAGGAGCTGTCCCGTCAGTGCCTGTAGGTGCTGGCGTACCTCTGCAGGTGTGGCGTAAAAGAATTCGCGACGCTGGTTGACCTGATTGACGCGCTTGTGCGCCAAACGGCGATGTAACTCGGCTTCGATTCCGGCCGCGTCCTCGGCGTAGAACAGTGCGTGGACGTCGTATCGAAACGGCACCGATGCATTGCTCAGATCGCGGATGCGGTCCGACGGGTCGTAGCGGCGAGTCATGCCGATCTGGACAACTCCCTCGCCGAACGCGCCGATATTGGAGATGACGTACACATGGCCGATGCGAATGTCGCCCTCTTGGTCGGTGATGGTGGTGATGGCACGTTCCAGCGCTTCCAACCGTGCTCGCAGGTCGTCCGCGTCCGCGGTGTCGTCTTTGTGTGCGGATTCGAGCGCGGTGAGGGCGTCGCGGGCCTGCTGTTGCTGTTGTTCGAGTTTCGCTCGCTCGCGGGCGAGTTCTTCGTGGGCTTTGCGTTCCTCACGCAGGCGGTCGCGTTCGTCGCGCTCGGCTTGTTTCTGGCGGGCGAGCATCTCAAGATGATCAGCGGTCATCCCGAGCTCGCGGCGGCGGAGTTCGTGGAAATACGGGGCTACACGCAGCTGCATCGTCTTGCCCAGTCGTTCGATGGTGATAGAGATCTTGTCGAGGCGTTCGAGCGCCGAGTTCAGTTTGTACGGTTTGAGACTGCGGACGAGGTTGTCGGCTTCGGCGTTGTAGGCGCGCAGCATCAGCATCGAGTATTCGCGGATCATCTTGCGGCCTTCAGTGATCGACCCGTTGACCGTCCAGGTAAGCGATGCCTCGATAGCGCCGCCGTCGCGGCGAGCCAGCGCCTTGATTTCACCTTGTAGGTGCTTGAGCGCGTCGCGGTAAGCGACCGCGTCCGATAAGGGGTGGCGGTATTCGTAGATGCCGATCTCCTGGAGCACCTGCTCCTCTCGGGTGCTAACAACTTGCGTGCGCAGGCTCCCCAGCAGCGTCTGCTGATCGATGATCTGCGCTGCGAGCTGCCCCCGCAGCCGCTGCAGTTCGGCGACCTCGAGTCCTCCGATGCTCGCCAATTGCGCTTGTAGCCTTTGATTTTCGGTGAGCGCGTCCGCGAGCTCCTGCGATTGCCGCTTCGCATAAGCGCGGGTACCGAACAGCGGAACCTTCTCAGCCTGCGGGACGGCGTCACGGGTCTGGTCGGTGGTGTCCATGGCAGGGTTGGGTACTTGGTCGGCTGTCCATTCAGTGCCGTTCCAATACCTCAGAAAGCCCTCGTCCTGAGGGTCGGGATACCAGTTCGGTGGTGCGGTATTCATTATCCCCCTTGTCGCAGTTACTGTTTTGAGGACGCCAGCACGGCCGAGACCTGGTATAGATCGAATGATTATTGGAAGCGTCGACGCCAAGCTGCTGGCCCTGTCGAGCCTCATCAGCCCTGGATACGGCACTCCCAGACATAGTCGCGGGCTCGGCTGCGGGCCACCATGATTTGGCGCGCGGACAGTTCCGCATCATCGGGGAGGGCGGATTCGCGGACGATATGCAGGACGGCGGCGAAGTCCATGCCCTTCGCGCGGTGGACCGTTCCGACCTTGATGCGTGTATCGTCGGTGCCGTCGTAGTGTTCCAGGGATAGGGCGTGAAAACCCTTGCGCTCCAGTAATTGTCGTAGGTGTTTCGCATCTTTTCGGGTTGTCGTGATCACCGCGATGTCGCCGGGGGCGAAGCCGCAGTCGCGTATCTGATCGACCACGCGCGTGTCGACCGCGTTGGCTGCGACCGTTTCCAGAGTGGCTGTGCCGTCAGGCAGTACCGCTTCGCTGTCTCGCAGGGTGAAACTGGGTGCACCGTCCAGGTCGTCCACGGTGTTGACCGCGTTTACCTGCTGTGCGAACGCAAGGATGGCCTCACGGTTTCGATAGTTGATTTGGAGCTTGGCCCCACGTCCGACGATAGGTACACCGGCGTCGCGCATTCGCCAGCCGCCCGGGTATACCTGCTGTTGGCCGTCTCCGACGAGCAGGAGTCGGGAGGTAGAGGTTCCTCCGGCGATCTGATGCACCAGGCGGAGCTCCACAAAGGTGAAGTCCTGTACTTCATCGACTACGACCAATCCGTAGGGGTCGTCCTGCGGTGCGGCGCGCAATTCGTCGGTGGCAGTGGTGATGAGATCGTTGAAGTCTTTCAGGCCACGCTCGGCCAGCAAGGCCTGGTAAGGGTCGAACAGCTCGTTCCAGACGATTGCCCGCTGTGAATTGCCGAGCAAGACACCATGACGGTGTTTGCGTTCAAGCTGTTGGTACTCCTCAAGGGCGGTTAGTCCGCGCCCCTTGATGATCCGGTGGATCTCGTCCTTCCAATAGGACGGACTGGGATGGACCGGCGTGAGGTGATCACGTGCCACGCCACGCCAGACGCGGCTGAAGGTGTCCTCAATCTGTCCGTCGTCCGGCTCGATAACTGTTCCCCGGCCGCGCAGAAAGCCTTTCGCCCAAGCGTGTAAACCGATGAACTGTGCCCGGCTCTCGGCGTGCGGTGCAAGCTGCAGGAAACCGGACTGGTGATAGGTCGGCAGGGTTTTCACGAAGCTGGTGAACAACATTCGGCCGGGATGGTGCTTGGCGAAATGAGCCATGCGATGGATGGCGACAACAGACTTGCCCGTCCCTGCGGGACCACTGAACCGGGCGGGGCCGTTGAAGTTTCGGTACACCAGATCCAGCTGCTGCGGATCCAGAAATGTCATCCAGTCCTTGAACGGGCGCTTCAGCATTCGGCTGCGCTCGTCTTCGCGCAGATCCGCGGTTTCGAAGAGCCCGTCTGCGAGTACGGTTTCGGCACTGGGTGCGTCATCGGCCGAAATCAGCTCGAACCGGTCGAACCGGGCTGCGACGCCGAACGCGATGTCGCGGGCACGCTGTCGAGCCAGCTGCGCGGCGTTCTCGAACAGATACTGAGGCAGGGTCTTCGGGTCGAGCATGGTGTAGACGCCCGAGAGCGGCGGAAGCGTAACCTGGTCGGTCAACACCAGCAGTTCGATCATATGTGGCACGTACTGATTCCGGCCTGCCGTCACGTTGACGAACGTTTCTTCGGCGCGCACCCGGACCCGCGTCAGGTCGCTTCGATCGGGCACGTTGTCCGAGAAGACGAAGGCAAAGACCCCGGTCGGTCCGACCGCGAACGCGCCGGCCCGCCCCGGAGGCGGGAAGGGCTCGCTGCGGTCGATGAGGACGTGCCAACCACTTCGCATGAGCGGCACCGATAGGAATCGCCGGTGCACTGCCGATAGCGAGCCGAACCCGGTCAGCTGCTCTTCAACCCACTGGCGTCGTTTCTCGAATCGCATATCAGGCATCGACAACCCCCCAGAGCTTCTCTCGATATCCGCGAATGCCCTCAGCCGCAATTAAAGTATCGGTGTCGGGTTCGCAGAAGGACTGTCGCTTCGATCAGGTTGGCACGGAATGGCACATCCTGTGCGAGGTTCGTTCGCGTCAGTGGTGCTGGCCGAGGTTGCGACGGTGGATGGGTGGTTCATTGAGGACCTGGACACGCTGTCCAACAGGCTGATCCGGCCGCCATGGCCCGCTATTGTGGGACAAGTTCACGCGAACCGAATTTCGCGTGGCATCGGGCGCGGATCTTCCAGGAACTGGCCGACGAGTAGTCGGCCCGCGAATCGGCTACCTCACGTCACGTCCGTAGCCGAACTGACTGGCCAGTGCCCAGTTGATCTCTTCGATGACGAAGGGGCTGGGTTCGGCGTAGTCGGATTCGGTGATGATGTCTTCCGGGCTGACGTAGTGGAAGGATTCGCCTTCGTCGTCCGGATCCGCTCTGCGGGAAAAGTATTCGTATCGGGCTATGCCGCCCGCGACGTCTGCGGGGCAGTCGCGCCGACCGCCCGCGCAGCAGGCGCGGGGCATTTTCGCGGTGCGGGGCAGGATCTCTTCGACGTAGATGTGGTGCACCCAGGGGTTGGCGAAGTCGTAGATGTAGAACAGGGTGTCGCCTGGGGCGGTGAGGAGTTCGTCCAAGCGGACCTGTTCCTCGGGGACGGCGGGGTCGCCGTCGGCGACTGCTTCGGGGCAGATGTAGCGATCTGCGGTCGGGTCGTCGAAGGCTGCGCCGCAACGGAATTCGTGGGAGGCACGGTTGACCCAGCCGAAGGATGCGCCGATGACCTCATTGAGGTCGTTGAGGAACAGTTCGGAGGAGACATCCAGCCATCGGAACAGTGGCGGCTCGGTGCCCACGACTGTCGCGTGCAAGCGGAAAGTGACCGGCCGCTTGCGGCGCGGTCCACGGCGGGATAGGGAGGGCGGCTGTGTGTCGGCCACGAGGCGACATTAGTTGATGTGGTGAAGAGGTATGTCGATTCCGCAGAAGGTCGCAGGTAGCTCCCGGGGAATGACGGTGCCACGCCCCACTGGTCGCGCGTCCGGGCGGCTCGCACGGTGAGCACGGGGCCAGATGGAGGTATCGGCAGCCTTTCAGATCTCGGTGCTCACGAACCGGCCAGGTCGAGCAGCGATGGCGTCGTATCGGTCCTCGAATCAGGCACGTCGTAATGGGTTTTGCAGCGGCCGCCTCCGGTGGCGATGCCGCATGGTTTGCCTTTTCGATTGATCGCGCCGCATTGCAGCGCCGGGTCGTGAATATGGCACAGCCCGGATTCGCGAGCGGCGTTCGGGCAGGCCGTGCCCGACTTCGTCAAGGCGCGACAGGGGTTCGTGGCTGGGCCGACAGCTTTGCGCGGAGAACGCTCACGCGGTGTCGAGGCGCCCGGCTGCCCGCCGTACCCGCCGGCCTCGGTCGCACCCTGCACCGCCAATCGGTCGGCTCGTTCGTTGTCGGGATGCCCGGCATGCCCTTTCACCCACTCCCATTCGACCTCGTGAACGGAGCAGGCGGCGTGCAATTGCTGCCAGAGGTCCGCGTTTTTGACCGGCTCCTTCTTCTGCGTGAGCCACCCGTTGGCCTGCCACTTCAGAACCCATGAGGTGATCCCGTCGCGCACATAGGTGCTGTCGGTGAAGATCCGCACCTGTGCAGGGCGCTCGAGCCGCTCCAGTGCCCGGATCGGCGCTGTCAGCTCCATGCGGTTGTTGGTCGTAGGGCCGGGATCGCCGCCGTGTAATTCGAGTTCGCGAGTGCCGTAACGCAATACGGCTCCCCATCCTCCTGGTCCAGGATTCGGACTGCACGCGCCATCGGTGTAGATGTGAACCTCCATGCCTCCCCCTGTCTCGCTCCGGGTCCTGCTCGGATACTCCATGATTTTCACTCACGCCCGGGTTTGCGGGGAGGAGATCGAGTGGAACCTGTCGGGCGACGTCATCCCTACGCTGACCGGTCTGTGAAGATGTATCGAGTTATGCTGTCTAGCAATGTATTCCGGCTGCTCGATTGACCCGCTTCGAAACTGGACTAATGGCACAAATCGCGCAAGCAGTGGCAGCTTCTGGCACTTTTCGGTACCGGCCCCGAAACTGGCGGCATGTCGGACCCATGCTCTACGGTGGCCGGTGCAGACTGTCCGCAGAGGACTCGGAGCGCCATGAGCATGATGAACCAGACTGTGCTGTCGCTTGTTGTTGTGCTCGATAAAGTGGGCGACCGGTTGGTTATTTGGCATGTGAATGTTGGTCGGGGGATGGGGCTTTCGCGGCTAACGGGCGCTTGGGTGGTTGGACTCGATCAGGAGGATGTGATCTCGACGCTTACGGCTGGGTGTTTCGCGATCTGGTGTGACGGTGAGGTGGTTGCAGGCACGGCGGAGATGGGTGTTGTCGACCTCGATGCGACTGTGGATGCGGTCCTAGACGAGGTTGCGGTGGTGGACGAGCGGTTCACCGAGCATCAGGAAACCCTGTCCAGCAAGCTGATTCGTCCGCAGTGGCCCGCTGTTGCGCATCCGAGGGTAGCTACTCCGCCACTGCGTGAGATTGATGAAACCGTCCGTCCGGCATTGTGTTTGGCGCATGGCATCGCGGATCTCGCTGATCGGTGGGCGGAGTTCGAGGCGCTGCGGGTAGCGCGCCCGTTCCTGATCGAACAGGACGACAAGGCCGCTCGCCCGCTGCCGCTCGTGGTGCGGTGACAGTGACGGGATTGTCGTTCGCTGCAATCGACGTCGAGACCGCAAACTCCTCCCGGGGGAGCATCTGCGCGGTTGGTGTCACGATCGTTCGCGACAGTATTCGCGAAGAGACCTACTCATGGCTGTGCCGTCCTCCTGCCGCAGTGGACTTCTTCTCACCACACAACATTCGCGTGCATGGCATCCGGCCTGCGATGGTCGCGGACCAGCCCACGTTCGCGCAGCGTTGGCCGGAGGTGCACCAGGTGGTCGGAGACCTTCCCCTGGTTGCGCACAACGCCGGATTCGACAGCGGCGCTATCCGAGAAGCGTGCCGCCACAGCGGAATCGAAGCCCCGCGTTGGGAATTTAGCTGCAGCCTGGCGATGTCGCGGCGGCACCTCGATCTCGACGGTTATCGACTGCCGGATGTCGCTGGCGCACTGGATATCTCGTTGATCGCCCACCACGACGCCGCAGCCGATGCGAGGGCCGCCGCCGATATCGTGCTTGCGCTCGCGGCGAGGGCTGGGGTTGATTCGCTGGGTGAGCTCGAGCAGATGGTAGTGCTCGAACGAATGAAGGTCGACCTGCCGTTCCGGCCGGCGCTGCAGGTCAGTCGGCCGCGCCGATCAGTGTTCTCCCGTGAAGAATTGGTCATGCCCGAGATCGCCGGCACTGATCCGAGCCACCCGCTCTATGGCCAGATCGTCGTGTTCACAGGCGATCTCACCTCGATGACCCGCCAGCAGGCATGGGACGCGATCGCGGACCACGGTGCGACTCCGGCGAAGAACGTCACCAAGCGCACCACATGCCTGGTGATTGGTGACCGGTTTACCGGTTGTGACGCTGCCAGGTTCACCACGACGAAGGCTCGCAGGGTAGCTGAGTTACACGCGCGAGGTCAGCAGATCGAAGTGCTGGACGAGCAGCGGCTGGTTGCGTACCTCGAACCTGTACCGGTGGCCGTCACCGCAGCAAGTTTTCCCGGACCCATGTCAAGCACAGCATCAGGACGATGAGCGTCAGTGCGCTGAGGAAGGTTATTGCGAGGCCTGTTCCGATTTGGCGTGATCGTCCGCCGGCGAGGCACAGTGCTGCGATCACTATGAGCTCGATCAGGAAGAACAGCGCTAGGAAGAAATACGCGAAGCCGAGGGTGAACAGTGACGTGACGTTCAGGAAACCGCCGACAGCCGCGCTGATGAACGACGCTCGCCCGAACCAGGGGCCCCTGGTACGCAGATTCTGTTCGTTGTTGAGTGCAGTCACCACACAATCCCTACGTTGCTGTAAAGGCACATCTCGAAAACTGATGTGACAAGCCATGTTCCGGTCGTTGCGACTGCGGCCCAGGCGACTGCCCGTGCGGTGCCGAGACCTCGCCGGAACAGCAGGATCGCGGCTACGGCGCTGACACCGGTCGTGATCAGGAATGCGCGGAGTGGGTAATCGGAACCATCCAGGTTGATGATCGCGACGCTTGCCCCGAATATCAGTGACTGCATGACGAGAAGCGCGGCGACGCTCCATGTTGCGGCCCGCCAGTACCGGACTTCCGATTGTGACCGTAGTGACATCAGATCATTCCTTTGGGCACGAGTACTGGAACGTGGGGCGGTGCGGTGACGGGACCGAATACTGTCGACGGCTTGATCGCAGTCTTGGTGTCGTAGTCGGGATTCCAATCGTAGAAATCCGAGAAAGCCTTGGCGCCTGAGCCGATGTCGTGATGGAAAGGCAGGTTCATCGCCGGACCCCATGATCTGCCGGTGACCGCCGAATCGATGGCGACCGTGCTGGTCTGGCCGTTCGGACGGTCCTGGTAGACCTCCAGTGACGGGTAATCGGTTCGGGTGCCATTGACCTGGACACCCTTGTCTCCCGGTGTGAAGACCAGATCGCCATTCACAGTGATCGTATGGTCGCCGAGAGCCCAATGGCTCTTTGCCACGCTCGGCGCGAATGGATTCGCCGCGTCGTATTGAACGCGTACCGCGCCGTCCGGGTTCTGCCAGACGCGACCCTCCGGAGTTGCGACTTTCACCTCACCGGGTGTTCCGTCGCTGTTCTGTTCCACGGACGGGTTCTGCCGCATCACCACGATGCCGTTGTCGTAGTCGACATAGGCGGTCACGCGCGTGTGTTCGGGGTCGAAATTGGGGTCGGTGGTGCGGTTGTCGCCACGGTCGCGCGGGAAAGGATTGGTGCCCTTGGGTGTTGAGGTGACATCGCGCTGTTCGATGAATTGGCCGGTGCGCACCACACCCTGCCCCGGGACCGGAGTGATGCGGACGACTCGGACCTCCGGTTCGACGCCCTGGTATTTCGGATCGTAGCTCTTCGGATTCAGCGACTCGGCGGTTGCCCAATCACTGGTGCCCACCGGCGGTCGTCCGAAGACCTGCTCGAATGCCGCCGCAGAGGTGCGAATTCGCTCGGGATCGGCTCTGGTGTCCGAGGTCTTGTCGTTCTGGATTTCGGTGTTGGCTGCGACCAGTGCCGCGGCGGGAGCCATCGCCGCCAGCTCCCCATTGGCCGCAGCGATTTGCGCGCCCCATTGGCTGTCGATCGCTTCGAGCGTCGCAACCAAGCCGGACAGCTTCGAAAGTTCGATTCCCGCTTCGGAATTCCAGTCCTCGACGCCGCTGACAGTCCAGTCGTCGGCCACTGCGACGGGCGAGCCGCCGTAGTGCTGGAGGATGGAGCGGATTTTCGCCAGGGGATCGGCGAGGTCGCGGGCGGCGCCCGCGCAGGCGGTGGACAGGTCGTCGTAGGCCGTGGCTATGGCGCGCATTTGGGTTTGCTCGCGATCGGCTCTGCCCTCGGCCGATTGGCGGGATGCGCCCTGCCACAGCAGGTTATAGATGGTGTCGTGCATGGCGCCGGAGGATTTGACGATGGCGTCGGCGATCTTGGTGGCATTGTCGGCGTTGGTCTGGAGGCCGGATAGGTCCCAGGTGGCGAGTTGAGCAGGGGTGGGCATCAGTTGCCGCCCGCATGGGGGTCGCCGGAGTTGAAATCGGTGAGGGCGGCGAGACGCTGGGCTGCGTCCTGATCGGTGCCGTGGAAGGTGTCCGCTGCCACTACCAGGACTGCGGAGAACTCGTTGAATCGCGCTTTCAGGACCTTCTTGGCCTGACTGCTCAGCGGGTCGGATTTGCTGAGAGCGGCACCGGTCGCTGATCCCGGCAGCTTCTCGGCAACCGGTCCGGCACCGAGGTGGGGTGCGCCATCTATTTGACCGGTCAGCAGAGCAATGGCCCCCGCGGCGGCGCGGAGGCCATCGGGATTCACTTCGAACGACATACTGCTCCCTCGACCGCTAACTTCCCGCAGACTCTATCGCAGCGTTTGACCTCCATAGCCGGGCGGCATTGCCATCGATGCAGATAGGAGGGCTACGGCGACCAGATGCCGCGCCGACCGGCAGATTGCCGCACTGCGGTTCGGTATCGCGGATGGCACCGGCAGTTCGCTGGTTGGGTTCCACGATCAGATGGCGTAGCGAATTACCGGCATCACGGCCGCTATCCCGGACCGATAAGCTGCTTCGGGTGACCGACGAGAAGCTGCTGCAGGGGCCTATTCATGCCGTCCACGTCGAGTTGGGCGCTACCTTCGCGCCGTTCGGGGGGTGGGAGATGCCGGTTTCGTATGCGGGGACCGTGGGGGAGCACACCGCTGTCAGGACCACGGTGGGGCTGTTCGATGTCAGCCACCTGGGGAAGGCCACGGTCAAGGGGCCGGGGGCTGCTGCGTTTGTGAACTCGGCGTTGAGCAATGACCTCAATCGGATTCGCCCGGGGAAGGCGCAGTACACGCTGTGCTGCACGCCCGAGGGTGGTGTGATCGACGATTTGATCGCCTACTACGTGAGTGATGACGAGATCTTCCTCGTGCCGAATGCCGCGAATACTGCTGCGGTGGTGGCGGAGCTGCAGAAGGTCGCGCCCGAGGGGATCACTGTGACTGATCAGCATCGCGAATATGCGGTGCTCGCGGTGCAGGGGCCGAAGGCTGCGGAGGTGCTCACTAAGCTCGGGTTGCCTACCGAGATGGAGTACATGGCGTACGAAGACGCCGAGTGGGACGGCCGTCCGGTGCGTGTATGCCGTACCGGTTACACCGGCGAGCAGGGCTATGAGCTGCTGCCGCGCTGGGATGACGCTGGGGCGGTGTTCCGGGCATTGGTGGCCGAGGTCGAGGCTGCCGGCGGCCAGGCCGCTGGGCTCGGAGCGCGCGATACGTTGCGCACCGAGATGGGGTATCCGCTGCACGGACATGAACTGTCCGTTGATATTTCGCCATTGCAGGCGCGCACGGGCTGGGCTGTCGGCTGGAAGAAGCCGGAGTTCTGGGGCAAGGCTGCACTGGAGCAGGAGAAGGCTGCCGGCCCGCGGCGAATTCTGCTGGGGCTCAAGGCTGTCGACCGTGGCGTGCTGCGTCAGGGCCAGACGGTGATGCGTGGTGACGAGCAGGTCGGTGAAACCACCTCTGGCACTTTCTCGCCCACGCTCAAGGTGGGTATTGCGCTTGCGCTGCTCGACACTGCCGCCGGCATCGAGCCCGGCGATGAGGTCGAGGTCGATGTGCGTGGACGTCGCCTCAAGTGTGAGGTCGTCAAGCCGCCGTTCGTCGAATCCCACACTGCCTGAAGCAGATCGGCTTAATCGTGCACTAAGCGGCCCTGGCGGGCGGTTTTCCGCCTGAACAGGTGGCTGAGTGCACGATTAGGCCGAGGGCCTCAGCACCAGGTGCCGACGACTACGTTGTCTTGTTTGCAGTCGGCCTGCGCGAGATTGGCAGGCCGGACCGTGGTGTACATCTTCCGCATGGTGTCCGCGGTGGCAGCGTCGGCAACGCCTTGGTCTGCGTAGATGACCATGACCACGGCCTGCCCGATCTTGTCGGTGAGCGCGACGGCATGCAGCACGGCCGAGGGCGTGTTCTTGCAGTCGACCGGCCCCTGATTGGTGATCGTGGCTGTCACATGCGCGGCGGCCCGCCCCTGAATGGTGAGTGTTTCGGCAGCGCTCAGCGTGATCGTCGAGTTCGAATTCCCGCTGTCGGCCGTGGCGGCCTTGGACCAGGTGTCGGCCACATCGCGCGCCGCCCCGGCCAGATCGGCGATCTTCGATCCGGTGATTCCGGCGATCGCCCGGGGGCTGTAGTCCCCGCACGCCTTCTCGTTGAAATTCGATGCCCCGCTCATGACCGCCCGCAGCCCATTGCCTTCGAATCCCACAATGGTGGTCGGACTCGGCACTTTCCAGTCGGCGGGCACGTCGTATGCCGCACTGCGGGACACGGAGTAGGCGGTCTGCCAGCCTGGCGTCACAGCGGGGATCACAGCTTTCGCCGCGGTCGTCGTCGTAGTAGTGGTGGAGGGCGTATGCGTCGCAGTGTCCTGCGGCCCGTATTGGTCTGCGGGAAGCGCGTTTCCGGCCACCACCCGCCCCGGTTGCATCGCAGCGACAACGAGAACGGCAATGGCCGCCAACGCCGTCACAATGATCAATGCCAGCACCCAGGGCCGGTTCGAGCGGGCGGCGGGCGGAGACTGCGAATACACGGCCTCACCCTATCGGTGGCACCCCAGATTGCCCGGTCCGGACAATGCTGGGAGGCCGGATCGCTCCATTCGGCACCCGAGGTTTTAGACTCCAACCCATGACAGTTGCCGCGCAATTCACCCGTACCCCGCATCCCGCCCCGACCCCGGCGGAGCGGCGACAGGAGATTCTCGCGGCGCCCGGTTTCGGGCGATTCTTCACCGACCACATGGTGTCCATCGATTACCTCGACGGGCAGTGGACCAATGCGGAGGTCAAGCCCTACGGCCCGCTGTCCATGGACCCGGCGACCATGGTGTTCCACTACGGACAGGCCATCTTCGAGGGTCTCAAGGCGTATCGGCAGGCGGATGGCAGCATCGCCACCTTCCGCGTCGACGCCAATGCGGCGCGCTTCCAGCGGTCGGCGGCCCGCATGGCCATGGCCGAGCTGCCCGAAGAGCTGTTCATCGAATCCGTGCGGCAACTGCTCGAGGTCGACTCCGCGTGGGTGCCGCCGGCCGGTGGCGAGGAGTCGCTGTATCTGCGGCCGTTCATGTTCGCCACCGAGGCCGGACTGGGTGTGAAGCCTGCCAGCGCCTACAAGTACCTGCTGCTCGGCTCTCCGGCCGGCGCGTATTTCCCGCGTGGTGTGAAGCCGGTGAAGGTGTGGCTGTCCACCGAATACGTGCGCGCGGCTCCCGGCGGCACCGGTGAGGCGAAGGTCGCGGGTAATTACGCGTCCTCGCTGCTGGCGCAGAAGCAGGCTTCCGAGGAGGGTTGCGACCAGGTCGTCTGGCTGGACGCGTGTGAGCGCAAGTACGTCGAGGAGATGGGCACCAACAATCTGTTCTTCGTGTTCGGCACCGGTTCGGAGGCGCGGCTGGTGACGCCGGAGCTGTCCGGTTCGCTGCTGCCGGGCATTACCCGCGACTCGCTGCTGACGCTGGCTGCCGACTCCGGTTACAAGGTGGAGGAGCGGAAGATCTCGGTGGAGGAGTGGCGCAAGGGCGCTGAATCCGGTGAGATTTCCGAGGTTTTCGCCTGCGGGACCGCTGCAGTGATCACGCCGGTCGGCACAGTGAAGTCCGCCGAGCGCGAATTCACCATCGGCGGAGGCGAACCCGGCGAGGTCACCATGGCGCTGCGCGACACCCTCACCGGCATTCAGCGTGGCACGTTCGCGGACAGCCACGGCTGGCTGCGCACCATGGCCTGAGTACGGCCATCGCCTCGGCGCGCGGTTCCAGGGGTATCGAGGCGACTGCGGCGATCTCGGTGGTGGGCGCCGGGGGAGTGGACCGACGACACCTCCATGGCCGGCGCGGTGGCGCGTGCGGCCGCGGAGTCGGTGAACCTGCACGAGGAGCCCGGGCTCGGTTGCCCGGGCCCCGGGGCGCTCCAGCGGTCGGCCGTGGCTGCTTCGAGTTGGTCGATACCAGAACGTCTGAGTGCCTGAAAATACCGAAAAACGCCTGCTCCGAACGGTTTCGGAGCGGGCGCTTTCGCGTTGAAAGCGCGGGCAAGGTTGTCGGTGGTCGGCGCTACCTTTGAGTGGTGAGCTACGAATTTGTGGTGTTACCAGCGGGAGCTGTGGCATCGCCGGGGGATGTGGCCGCGTATGTGTTTACGCAGCAGGGGATTCCGGTCGATACACAGCTGCAACGACTTGTCGTGGCGGGGTTGCACGTGTGGAACGCGCGACTACCGGCCATCTATCGGCACGCGAAAGTCGATATCGAGGCTGCGGGAAACATCGTGCGGGTGTTGCCTGCCGACCGCTACGACCGGCGGTGGACCCGGTCCAAAGCGGTCGATAGTTCCGCGACCGCCGTGCTCTGCTTCCTCGCCGATCTGACCGTAGGGCGCTATCTCCTCTATGACGCAGAGGAGAACGAGCTGTGGGCGTGATCGGCGAGGAGTTGTTGGCGCGATCGGCGAGGAGCTTCGGCCATGATCAGCTCGGCATGAACATCTGCCACTCATCGAGCGTCTGCGGGCGCATGACGTAGTTCTTCTGCACGATCGTGGACAGGTCTGCGCTGGGCTCTTCCGAGTACCAGTGGCCGGGGTAGACGACTGGATTGCCTTGCAGCGCAGCGAGAGAGCGCAGGCTGCGGAACATATCGTCAGAGTTGCCGCCGGGGAAATCGGTGCGGCCGCAGCCGTCGACGAACAAGGTGTCGCCTGCGATCAGCCTGTCCTCGAACAGGAAGCACTGGCTGCCCGGCGTATGTCCGGGCGTGTGCAGCAGTTCGATCTCGAAGTCGCCGACCTTGACCTTGTCGCCGTGCGCGTGCCCGGTCAGCTCGCTGGGCGCGATACCGGTGACATTCGCGACCCACGGCAGCTCTTCGTTATTGACGTGCACTGCCACATCGGTCTTTTCGAGCAGCTCCTTGACTCCGCTCAGCGTGAACCCGAGCATGGTGCCGCCCACATGATCCGGATGGTGGTGCGTGGCCAGCACGCCGGTCAGCCGCATCCCGTCGCCCTCGGCGATATCCACCAGATCCGAGGCGGCGTACGCGGGATCCACGACCACGCACTCCCCGCTCTCCCGATCCCCGATCAGGTAGGCGAAGTTCCGCATCTGCGTGGCGATCGGGTCACCGACGGCCCAGTCGCGCCCCGCGAGCAGCTGACGAAAATACAAACGGTCCGAGCCCATGGTGAGCAGCTTATTGCCACCGGGTCCCATCGCAGCACCCGGACCTGCCCCGGATCAGGGTGTGCCGTCAGCGGTCCCACCGGAACGGTTCCTCCTACCTGTGCCCTCAGTCGTTCCGCAATCACGTGTGCGCTCGGCCGGAGGTCACGGAATCCGCGTACAGGTTGGAGCTTGCATGTAGTCGCGACAACAATTAGTGTTGTCGCGACAACATGATTGGAGTTCTTGTGATGTACGAGATTTCGGCCGAGACGATCATCCGCGGGGATCTGGCGGGCGTGTGGGCGACCGCCACGGACGTGGAAGGGCGTCCAGGATGGGATCCGCACGAGCAGACGGCCCGACTGGACGGGGCCTTCGCACCCGGGACCACCGGATGGTCCAAGCCGCGCGGCGGACCCGGCGTCAACTGGATGATCACAACGGTCGAGCCGCTGCGCCGATGGGGTTCGCAGAGCAGGGTGCCCGGCGGAAAACTGGTCGGCGAGAACCGATTCGAGGATCTCGGTGCGGGTCGTATCCGTTGCCACAAGACCGTGCGAGTGACAGGTCCGTTCGCCGTGCTGTTCAGACTGTATTTCGGTAAGCGGATCCGCCGGGATTTCTTCAAGACATGGGCTGCCCTCGAACTGGAAGTGGCCCGCCGAGTCGACCTCGACGTCTGAACACGCGCTGACGGCCGCAGAGTGCATGGTTGGAATCGGCCACCGCTGTGTCCAGCAAGATCGCGACGTCAGGTTCGTCGATCCCCGAGGGCCTCGCCACGAGGGGTGAATGGCGTAAGGGGATGGGTGATGGCGTCATCCTGCGGGCGAGTTCAGTAAGTGGGCACCAGAGCGCCGGTCGCGCAGCGGGCGTGGATGGCGTGAATCCAGTTGGCGAAGAACTGTTGTGCGTGTGGGGACCACGTGTGCGCGACGTCGTCGAAGGTTGCGGGGAGGGGGAGGTCGTCGAGTAGGGCGGGGTCTCGGCGGGTGCGGAGCAGGGTGGCGTGGTCGATGAGCTGCCGGTGGGTGTCGGCGGGGAAGAAGTTCAGGGGGATGTCGGGGAAGGGGCGGGTGGGGTCGGCTATCCAGCGGCGGAGGTCACGGCGGTATTCGCGGGCCATGGTGTCGCAGCGGTATTCGGGGTGGCCTTGGACGAAGACGTGGTGCAGGCCGTCGGGGGAGGTGGCCAGGTGCCATTCGGCTTCGGCGGAATCGAGGAGGATGGGGACGCCTGCTGCGCGGAGGTCGGCGGAAGTCATTGCGTTCCAGCGGGAATGGGGGACCGGCACGGTGCCCACGAGACCGGCGGTCAGTGAGCGACCTGCATCACCCGCAAGACATGAATCGTCGGAGGGGCCTGCATCGCCCGCAAGACCTGCATCGCCCGCAAGACCTGGATGGTCGGAGGGGCCTGCGGCAGCCGCGAGACCTGAGCTGCCTCCATGTACTGCGCAGCCGGGCAGGCCGGCGATGTGTGCGAGACCTGCGGCGAATGGGCTGGCATCCACTGCCGGCCCAATCTGCCGGTGGGTAGTGGCAGCAGCCTGGAGCGGAATCGTGTGCGCGAAGACGCCGTGCCGCCGCCGGGGGAGCCGCTGGCGGTCGATTCCGTGGAGCAAATGCAGTGCCGCGTGGGCTGATTGGCACGAGAACAGCACGGACGTTGTGGCCGAGCACTCGGTGAGAATGCGCGAAATGATCGCCAGGCAGGGTTCGGCGCTGATGTCGGTTCCGGTGGGTTCACTGCCGCTGATGATCAACGCATCCATGGTGGTCAGCGCAGGCCAATCGACCTCGTCGACGGAACCCCTCGGATCTATGCCGAAAACAGTTGTCTCGACCCGATTCTCGTCACCGGCCACCTGGCCGGTGGCACCGTGCACCGCCTCCAGGAACACTCTTCGTGTCATGCTGTCCGGCCGGGTCGAAATGAGATCCACAATGCCGACCCGTACCACCATCATCAGGTCCTTCGAAACGAGCTGTCGTACATAGCCGGTCGCGGACGACCGGGGATCGGCGCAAAAGAAACCGCACGCCGATCCCGAGATCAGCGTGCGGTACGAAAGAGTCCAGCAGGTTTCAGCGGAGAATCGCTTCGATCTCGGAAGCCGCTTCGGGGCCGTAGGCCTCGCGCAGGCGCTTGAGTGCGACGTCGTGGTCGAGGGTCCACTCCTGGGTGCCGGTGGTTTCCAGGATGAGAACGGCGATGAGCGAGCCGAGCTGAGCGGAACGCTCGAGGGACAGGCCCGCCGAATGTCCGGTGAGGAAGCCCGCGCGGAAGCCGTCGCCGACGCCGGTGGGATCGACCTTGGCATTGTCCGGGACCACATCGACATGCAGCTCGGTGCCGTCGCGGTCGACGATCTTCACGCCCTTGGAGCCGAGGGTGGTGACCCGAATACCCACGCGCTCACCGATTTCGGCCTCGGTCAGCCCGGTCTTCTGCAGCAGCAGGCTCCACTCGTACTCATTGGTGAACAGGTACGCGGCGCCGTCGATCAGTGACAGCGCCTGCTCGCCGTCCAGGCGCGCCAGCTGCTGCGAAGGGTCTGCGGCGAACGGGATTCCGGCTTCGCGGGACTGCGCGGTGTGCAGCACCATGGCGTCCGGATCGTTCGCGCCCACGAGCACCAGCGCCAGCTCACGCTCGGAAGCCAGTGCGCCGATGGAGATTTCGCGGGCCTCGCTCATGGCGCCGGGGTAGAAGGACGCGATCTGCGCCATGGTCTCGTCGGTGGTGCAGACGAAACGTGCGGTGTGCGCCTCGGTGGAGATGCGCACGGCGGAGCAGTCGACGCCACTGGATTCCAGCCACTGCCGGTATTCGGCGAAGTCGGGGCCGACCGCGCCGATGAGCAGCGGGGTCTGGCCGAGCAGGCCCATGGCGTAAGCGATATTGCCGGCCACGCCGCCGCGGCGGATGACCAGATCGTCGACGAGGAAGCTGAGGGAAACGTGTTCGAGCTTGTCCGCCAGCAGTACATCGGAGAATTTCCCCGGGAAGCGCATGAGGTGGTCGGTCGCGATGGAGGCGGACACGGCGATGGTCACGGGCGTCGATCCTTTGGTGACGTGCGCTGCGCACACCTGCATGCGGGACGGCAGTCGCGGGGCCGGTGGGAGGACGGACCGAAGGGTCCGCACTCTAGAAAATACACTGTCCGAGACGGATAGCTCCAACTCTCGGAGCTCTCAGGGGCTTCGCCCCCGAACCCCAGGAGCTTCTTGGGGGCTGCGCCCCCGAACCCCCGACAACAAAACCCGGGAGTTCTGCCCCCGAATCTCGAAAGGTGTTGCCGCCCGGACATAGTGCAGCGCGGAACTTCCCGGGGGATGTTCCGCGCTGGTAAGGCTAGCTCAGTTGAAGCTGTCGCCGCAGGCGCAGGAGCCGGTGGCGTTGGGGTTGTCGATGGTGAAGCCCTGCTTCTCGATGGTGTCGACGAAGTCGATCGAGGCGCCCTGGATGTAGGGGGCGCTCATGCGGTCGACCGCGAGCTTGACGCCGCTGAA
>NZ_JAODNK010000158.1 GCF_025465275.1 Nocardia sp.
CCCAGCGCGCCGTCCAGGCCCAGGCGCTCCTTGCAGTACTGGTCCGACTCCCAGCCCTGCAGGGTGGCGAGCACCACGGAGGCGAAGGCCTCGTGGATCTCGTAGTAGTCGAAGTCCTGCAGCGTCAGGCCGTTACGGGCCAGCATGCGCGGCACCGCGTAGGTCGGGGCCATGAGCAACCCGTCCGGTCCGTGGATGTAATCGACCGCGGCGACCTCGGAGTCGACCAGGTAGGCCAGCGGCGACAGCTTGTGCGCGGCGGCCCACTCGTCGCTGGAGAGCAGCACCGCGGAGGCGCCGTCGGTCAGCGGGGTGGAGTTGCCCGCGGTCATGGTGGCATCGCCCGCCTTGACGCCGAAGACCGGCTTCAGGGTGGACAGCTTCTCGATGGTCGAGCCGGGACGCAGGTTGTCGTCGCGAGTCAGCCCGAGGAACGGGGTGATGAGGTCGTCCATGAAGCCACGGTCATAGGCGGCGGCCATATTCCGGTGCGACAGGTAGGCCAGCTCGTCCTGGGCCTCGCGGGCGATGCCGAATTCCTTGGCGGTGATGGCGGCGTGCTCGCCCATCGACAATCCGGTGCGCGGTTCGGCATTGCGCGGGATCTCGATGCCGACCATGGACGGGCGCAGGCGGCCGACCAGCTTGGCGTAGTCCTTGTTGTTCTTGGCGCGGTTGGCGTCGAGCATCCACTCGCGCATGCTCTCGCTGACGCCGATGGGCGCATCGGAGGTGGTGTCGGTGCCGCCGCCGACGCCGGCCTCGAAGCGGCCCAGCGCGATTCCGTCGGCCACGGTCTGAATGGCCTGCAGGCCGGTGCCGCAGGCGAGCTGCAGATCGTGGGCCGGGGTGTACGGAGACAGGGTGGAGCCGAGCACGCTCTCGCGGATCATGCCGTGCTCGCCGACCCGCTTGAGGACAGCGCCGCCGACCACCATGCCGAGGCGTTCGCCCTGCAGCCCGAACCGGCTGACCAGGCCGTTCAGCGCGGCGGTGAACATATCCTGGTTGGAGGCGTGTGCGTACTTGCCGTCGGAGCGGGCGAACGGAATCCGGTTGCCGCCGAGGATTGCAACAGGCTTGGCCTGCTTGGCGGTCTTGGCTGTCCTGTCCGCGGGCTGCGCCGCGGGCTTCGCCGAACGGGCTTTGGTGGTCACTCGAGTCTCCAGTGTCTCGTCGGGTGGATTTCCGTACTCGCATCGATCCCGCGGGACCGGCGGCGATCGGTTTACATTAAACTTACTCTGGAGTAAGTTCATTTGTCGACACCGTACCCCCGGCTGTGGCCGAAACCGCTCCGGGCCGGGACGTACGAGACGGACAATCCCGAGACAGAGAAGGTAGGAACAGTGGCAGCCAGCAAGAGCAAGGGCGCTCCCAACCTGTACGGATCGTTCATCCACTCCGCGCCCGGCGCGTTCCTCGCGGGCAAGCTGGGCCTGCCGAAGCCGGAGAACCTGCGCCGCTACGTCGCCGGTCAGCCCGCGCTCGCCGGTCCGGTGCTGCTCGGCGGCAAGGGCCGCGTCGCCGACGCCGCGCGGAATCTGCTGTCGGACTACGACTTCGCCGACTCCGTCACCCCGGGCGTGAAGCTCGGCGCGCTGGTGTTCGACGCCACCGGCATTCGCAGCATCGAAGAACTGCAGCAGCTTTTCGAGTTCTACCAGCCCGCCCTGCGCAGCCTCGGCGCGTCCGGCCGTGTCCTGGTCATCGGCACCACGCCCGAGCTGACCGCGACCGTCGACGAGCAGATCGCGCAGCGCGCCCTCGAAGGCTTCAGCCGCTCGATCGCCAAGGAACTGCTGCGCGGCTCCACCGGCAACCTGGTGTACCTGCACCCGGAGGCCGCTGCCACCGCCACCGGCCTGGAATCCACTCTGCGCTTTATTCTTTCGGGCAAGTCGGCCTTCGTCGACGGCCAGGTCTTCCGCGTCGGCAAGGACGACTCCACCGCCCCGGCCAGCTGGGACAAGCCCCTCGCGGGCAAGGTCGCCGTGGTCACCGGCGCCGCGCGCGGCATCGGCGCGACGATCGCGGAGGTGTTCGCTCGCGACGGCGCCACCGTCATCGTGGCCGATATCCCGGCCGCCGGTGAGGCGCTGTCCGACACCGCCAACAAGGTCGGCGGCACCGCCCTCGCGCTCGACGTCACCTCGCCCGACGCCGCCGAGAAGCTGGCCGCCTTCGCCACTGAGCGCTTCGGCGGCATCGACATCATCGTGCACAACGCCGGCATCACCCGCGACAAGTTGCTCGCGAACATGGACGAGGGCCGCTGGAACTCGGTCATCAATGTGAACCTGGCTGCGCCGCACCGCATTACCGAGGGCCTGGTGGCCGCGGGTGCGCTCAAGTCCGGTGGCCGCGTCATCGACGTGTCCTCCATCGCCGGTGTCGCGGGCAACCGCGGTCAGACCAACTACGGCACCTCCAAGGCGGGTGTCATCGGCATGGTGAACGCCGAGGCCCCGAAGCTGGCGGAGAAGGGCATCACCATCAACGCCGTCGCGCCGGGCTTCATCGAGACCGCCATGACCGCCGCGATCCCGCTCGCCACCCGTGAGGCCGGCCGCCTGATGAGCTCGCTGCTGCAGGGCGGCCAGACCATCGACGTCGCCGAGACCATCGCCTACTTCGCCTCGCCGGCGTCGAATGCGGTGAGCGGCAATATCGTTCGCGTCTGCGGCCAGAGCCTGATCGGAGCATGATGAGCCAGACCATCAAGCTCACGGAGGCGCCGAAGAACACCAGTCTGTTCGTGAAGGCCGCGCTCGGCGCGGTGCCGGTGCCCGGGCTGTCGGCCCGCAAGTCCACCGTGCCCGACCGGACCGTCCGGCTCGAGGGCTTCAAGGTCGATCCGGATCACCTGGCGGCGTACTGCCGGGCGACCGGGCTGCGGTTCAATGATTCACTGCCGCTGACCTACCCGTTCGTGCTCAGCTTCCCGCTCGCGATGCAGCTGGTCGTCGCTCGCGACTTCCCGTTCGTCGCGGTCGGCGCGGTGCACGCGGAGAACGTGATCGAGCGGACCCGGGAGATCTCGGTCGCCGAGCCGCTGGATTTCGAGACCCATATCGAGAACCTGCGTGAGCACCCCAAGGGTCTGCTCGTGGATGCCGTCACCGAGATCAGTGTCGGCCGGGAACTGGTGTGGCGGCAGGTCACCACCTTCCTGCACCAGCAGCGCACCTCGCTGTCGGGCGGGCCCAAGCCCGAGCCCAAGCCGGACGAGGTGCCGCCGGCGCCGTTCCGCACGATCCGGGTCGATCAGAAGACGATCAGCCGGTATGCGGCGGCCTCCGGTGACCACAATCCGATCCACACCTCCGCCCTGGGCGCCAAGGCTTTCGGCTTCCCGAAGCCGATCGCGCACGGCATGTGGTCGGCGGCGAACATCCTCGGCAATATCGAGGGTCGGATCCCCGAAAAGGCCACCTACGCAGTGAAATTCGGTAAGCCGATCTTCCTGCCGTCGACGGTCAACGTCTACACCGACCAGGTCGCGGGCGGCTGGGATCTGGCGCTCAAGAACCCGAAGAAGGGTTTCCCGCACCTCACCGCCACCGTCCGCTGAGCCGCGGCCCGGCCGGTAGCGACCACCCGCTCCCGGCCGGGCTCGGCGTAGCATGGCGTCACCGCCGCGACGATGGCGCACCGAGGCCACACGGCGCCGCCGGTCGTGGCAAATTCGAGACAGAACAACTGAAGACCCGGGGTCGCGCTGGCCCGGTGGTTTCCGAACCACCACAGCGCCCGACAACCACAGGTACTGTCGGGCCGTTCGACGGCGTGGCCCCCATGGGTGGGGCGAGAGCCGCGCACCGATTCGCAACCGTATGTCGCCACGCAGGGGTTTCTACATCCGGTCAGCGAATTGGCGCGCGGCTTTTACGTTTCCGCACCATCGTCGACCGCACAGCCCCCGCCATCGATCGCACAGCTCCCGCCGGTGTCAAACAGCCCCGGTGAGGGCTGCTCGATGCTGATACACGCTGTTCGGTGCGTCGGGTTGGGTTCAGCAGCCGCAATCGCAATCGCAGCAGTCGCAGCAGTTGCAGCAGTCGCAGCAACCATCGCAGCCAGGGTCGCAACCGTCGCAGCAGCCGCGGTCGGCCCAGCTCTTCTTGCGCTCTCCGCTGCACGGACTGGTGTGTTCGGCACAGCAGGCATAGCAGGTGCAGTACTGCAGGCAGACGATCCCGAGGCCGACCCACAGCCCGTTTCGCTGCGGTGGCGGGTAACCGGGACCGCCGGGGCCTTGCGGACCCCCGGGGCCTTGCGGACCCCCGGGGCCGCCCGGACCCCATGGACCGCCAGGGCCACCTGGACCTCCACCTCCTGGGCTGATGGGCACACCAGGACCCCCAGGGCCACCGAAGTACGGGGGACCTCCAGGGCCATCGGAGTATGCGGGGTTCGGGTTGGTGGGTACCTGTGGATAACCCTGGGATCGGGGATAGCCGGGATTCGGTTGACCAGGGCCTTGGGGGCAGGCGGGGCCCTGTGGATAGTTTGGGCCCTGTGGATAACTCTGGCTTGTCAGTGACTGCGGATAGGGGAGGGGTGCAGGGGGTTTCGCGGTGTGGTCGGTACGGCAGGTGTGGGTGGTGCAGGTGTGGATGATGCCGGAATCCCTGCCCAGCTTGCGGATTACGCTGTTGAGCGGGTCGAGCAGCATCCAGCGCACGGTGGCGACACGCTCCAGGGCGACCTGCTTCAGCGCCGCCTTCAGGATCGAATTCGATTCGCGCAGTAGGGTATGCGCTTCATCCACAGTTGTACCGGTGGCTGTGAGCGGATTGAATTTGCCTGCCGCGCGGTCCGCTTCGATGTCCTCCAGGGCATCGGCCAGATGGGCGATGCGGCCGAAGTGCCGGCCGGCCTCCCGTAGCGCCTCGGCATTTTCGGGGCGTCCCGCCAGAATCGCGGTGTGCGCGAAGAGTTCTGCCGCACACAACTGTGTCGGAGCGGTCAGGCCGTCCAGAAGTTCCAGGCGTGCAGCGGTTGTGGACGATTGTGGATAACTTGACGCGGCGGCTTCCAGCCGAGCCTGGGATTCGATTGCGGCGATGAGGGGTTCGATATCCAAGCCGATCGGCGCGGCGGCGGCCTGCGCTCGGCTGCGCCAGCGCTCGGAGACACGGGCGAGCGGTCGTTCGGAGATGCGGCGGGTGTCGGCGTCGTCGATGTGATCGCGAATCTTGGCCGCGCCCAACAGCAGTGACGCGGTGGCGGCCAGCTGGATACCGGGGGAGTCCGCCGGAGCGACACTCGCGCGCCGCATACCGCGCAGTGGGCACGGACCGGCGGTGGCGCGGGCGGCGGGCTGTAGCTGCTGCGCCTCGGTGAGCACGCCGAGCACAATGGCATCGGTATTGGTCGCGGCCCGGGCCAACTGGCCGTGCCCGTCCCGCAACCCCAGGCAGAGCCCGCACATATGAGTTTGCCAACTGGTGGATTCGATACCGTACTGCGCTGCGCCGTGCGCACACGGTTTGAGCAACCCGAACAACCTGCGTCCCCGTTCCCGGCCGTATCGAACCGGCCGTCCTACAACACAATCCGTGCGACTGTGGCAGGCGTTAACGAGGCTTGCAAGGCGAGCGGGCTACGCCTCCTGTATTTCCTTCTTCTTACCGGACAGACCGCGCCAGGCGAGCGTGTCGAGCAGGTCCACGGCCTGGGCCATATCGACGGTCCCGCTGGCGACACGATCGGCAATGGCCTCGCCCGCACCGATGACCGCCACCGAGACGACCTCGAAGTCGGTGCCCGGTTCGGCGTACTTGGCGCTGGACTCGAGCAGCTTCGCGGTGAGCTCGATGACCCGGTCCCGGCTATTGGAGATTTCCGAGGCGAAGGGTTGCTGACCGAGTGCTTGCCGATAGAGGACCTGCCAGGACAGCCGATTCTGGTCGACGTAGGACAGGAAGGCCTCCAGGCCGGCCCGCAATTGCTCGTGCGGGGTGAGCTTGGGATTGCCCGCAACCGCCACGGCCTCGATGAACCGCATGCTCTCCCGGTGGATGCACGCCCGGAAGAGCTCGTCCTTGGAGCCGTAGTACAGGTACAGCATGGGTTTGGAGATCTTCGCCTCGGCGGCGATGGCATCCATGGAGGTGTCGTGGTACCCCTTGCGCGAGAAGACCTCCACGGCGGCGTCGAGCATCTGTTGCTCACGTACCGCGCGTGGAAGCCGCTTCGTTCCGCCTGCCATCCACTCTCCTAGACCGTGCTAATACACGTCGAAGCTCCTATCTTACTCCAAGGTAAGTTCCGCGAGTGCGAATTGCCGGTGATTCGCCACAAAGGCGCTCAGCAGTGTGGAGCGGTGCCCTTGAACTTTGCCATGCGAAGGACCGAAGCATCTACCTGGCTTCCCGGTAAGCGGCCACTCTGTACCGCGTCGACCAGCCGGTCCAGCACCTTGGATACCGCGTCCGTGGTGATCCACAGGGCATTGTCGGCCCCCGCGACCAGCGCGGCCTCGACCGCATCCTCGATGCTCATGCGGGCCGTGATGGCCGCCATGCCGCCCAGATCATCGGTGAAGATCACCCCGTCGAAGGGGTCTGCGCCGTATCCGGTGCCCTGGCGCAGCAGCGCCATCGCCTCTTTGCTGATGCTCGCGGGGACATTCGGCTCGGTCAGTCCGGGCACATCCAGATGCCCGACCATGACCGCCGAGCCGGAGTCGATCAGCTTGCGGAACGGCACCAGATCCGAGGTCTGCATCTGATCCAGCGGCGGAGTGCGCACCGCGCCGGTGTGCGAGTCGCCGGAACCCGAACCGTGGCCCGGGAAATGCTTCATGACGGTGCCGACGCCGGCATCGTGCAGCGCGCGAATGAACGTTCCCGCGTACTGCACCACCACATTCGGATCATCGGAGAAGGAGCGGTCGCCGATCACCGAATCATCGGGCTGGCTGCTCACATCGGTATCGGGCGCGAAATCCACGGTGACGCCCAGCGCCTTCAGCTTTTTCGCGCGGTCGAGGCTGAAGGTGTAGAACTCGTCCACGCTCATGGTCTTCGCGATCTCGCGCGCGGAGGGTGCGGCGCCGATCAGGTCCTTCACCCGCGAAACCCGGCCGCCTTCTTCGTCGATGGTGACCATCACCGGCGTGCGCGAGGCGGCTTGCACCTTCGCGATCTGGTCCTGGGCCAGCAGTGCCTTATCGGTCCAGCCGCCGACGAAGACTCCGCCGACCTGCTCGGTGCGCACCACGTTCTCGGCGTCTGCCTCGCCGGTGACACCCACGGTGAGCAGCTGCGCGAGCTTCTGGCGCTGCGTGAACTGCCCCAGATACGCGGCATTGCAATCCTGCGGGGCAGGTGTGGTGGACGGCGGCGTAGTGCCGCCGCTGGATCCCGTTGTGGTCGATGACGATTGGGTCGAGGGGGCGGAGCTGCCGCCCGAGCATGCGGTCAGCACGACGGCGGTCATAGCCAGTACGAGAACCGGAAGGTTGCGCATGACCCCCGACGGTAGCGACCGTCGCGGCCACTGCCTATCGCGGACACGTGTTGCGACCTTCTGCGGCGCGTCGTTCGCTGGTGATCTGCATGCAGCGAATATGTGGCAATCAACACAGATGAGAATTTCCTATGCGCACCCGCCTGCTAGTAGCGTGCCGTTCATACGTCTGGCAGGTGGTGTCAACTGCGTATGTTTTCTGTTGGTTGAATCGGAGCGGCGGGGGCGCTGTTCGGTACCGACGGATGTCAAGGCATCGAAAATCGCCGTGCTTCAGCATTTAGCATCGTTTCGGCTACCTATAGCAGCCGATTCGGTCCGGCGAGAAACGTAGGGAGAACCGGATCAAAATGCGTATAAGTGCGTTATTCCGCACGGCCACGCTCGGCATGGCCGCGGCGATCGGGCTCGCACTCGCGAGCGCCGGTCCCGCCACCGCGAGCGATGTGGACCGCTACCTCGACCTTCCGCTCACCAACCGGGATGCGGCGCAGGCGCCGGGCGGCGTAAATGCCGCCCTGCCCTATGACCGCGCAGAACTCGGCAGGCTCCTCGATGAGGCTCGTGCCCAAGGCATTTCGCCGACGCGGTATGCCGCCCTGCTGTACCAGTACTGGCTGGTCGACGCGACCGGCAAGGCCGGAATCGATTTGGCCGCTTGGAATCCGCGCACCGGAGTGCAGGCCAATCGCGACAATCTGATCAAGTCCTACCGCTACTACGAGGACCTGCAGCTCGCGCATCGCGAATTGCAGTGGGCCGGAATGGGTGGTCAGGTCGGCGCCGATTTCGGCGGCGGGCTCATCGATTTCGAGCTGATGGGCTCGGATATCTATGGCCTGCCGGGGCTTTCGGAGTCGGCCCGCTCCGTAATGGGCGCGGTGCAACGGGCGGCCGGGCCGGATGCGGTGGCACAGCTGCCCAGCGGTCTGCGCGCGCTGGCTTCCGCCGGTCCGAACATCACGCCCGATGACGTGCGCTACATCATCGGGATGATCCTGGTGATGCAGAAGAACATCTTCTCGGACCTGATGCCCATGCACGACGCCTACGTCACCGCGGGGCTGCCGGCCCTGGAGGAGCTCCGCGCCGCCGGTCTGTTCGGCGACGACATTCTGGGCGCCTGGCGTGATGTCGCCTCCGGCGACGCCGATCGCATCGCCGCCGGCAACGGTGTGCTGCTGCGCCGCGAACAGCAGTGGGCCATCGGCCGCCAATGGGACGAAGTGCGCTCCTACAAGGGCGATATCGGTGAGGCGATCACCTATGTCAGCGGCGCGGCCGGTTCACCCTCCGTCGCCGGCGTCACTCCGCCGCGTGAATTCGATCCGGTGCGCATCCCGTTCACCTCGGCCGACGGTCGCGGCGCCCTGCTGACGCTGCCACTGCCGGAATGGAATTGGGCGGTCCTGGACTCGCGCTGGGACTACATCACCACCGAACTGCTGCCCAAGTACCGCTTCCAGGTCGAGAACAATTGGCCTGCACTGGAAGCCGCCATGCGCACGCCCTATGCGGTGCAGATGGAATCGCATCGCCCGCTGCTGAACATTTCGCAGCTGCTCGAATCCGCCGCGCGTCAACTTCAGGTCACCCCGTTGAATGCATCCCCATCGAATACGAACCCGACGAATGTGGAAGCGACGGTGCATTGATCATGCGTTGGAAACTGCCCGCACCGCTGCTGGCCGTGGCGCTCATGCTCACCGGGATCGCCACTGCGGCGGCCGATCCCGTCAATCCGGTGCCCGGACCCGACCGGATCTTCAACGGTTTTGTGATCGGCACCCTGGACACCGCCGAAAACGCCTCGCCGGAAGAGAAATTCGAGGCGCTGCTCGCGAATGATCCCTTCTACCAGGAGCCTTCGCTCACCGGCGCGGAGCAACCCGGCACCATTCTGAAGTCCAAGCCGGTGGACGTGATGTTCCTGGGCGTGAAGCCGCGCACCGTCGAGGCCTACAAGCTGATGTACGTGACCACCGCACCCGACGGTGCCACCCCGGTCATCAGCACCGGCATCCTGATGATCCCGAAGGACGGCAAGCCCGCCTCGGAGCGCCGGTTGATCTCCTATCAGGAGGCCAACGACAGCGTCGGCTGGTCCTGTCATCCGAGTACGCAGTGGACCGGTGGCGCGCCGCTGGACGGTTCGTCGTGGTCCGCGCTGGGCCCGCTGGCGCTCATGTTCGACAAGGGCTACGCGGTCATGACCTCCGATGTCGGCAATGACGCGGATCGCAATCCGCACGGCGTCTTCGTCGGCAGCTATGCCGGCCACGCCCAATTGGACGGCGCGCGTGCGGCTTTGCGCCTGCCCGAGGCGGGCCTGAGCACGAAGACCCAGATCGGCATGTTCGGAATCGCCGGCGGCGGTGTCGGAGCGGCATTCTCGGCCGAGATGGCCCCGGTCTACGCGCCGGAGCTGAACATCAAATCGACCGTGCTCGAGGGCATGGTGGTCGATCCGGCCGGCTTCATGCGCGTCACCAGCGGCTCGGTCGGATCCGGTTTCGGACTGGCGACCCTGCTCGGGCTGGAGCCGTGGTACCCGGAGATGCAGGTGAACGCCAAGCTCAATCCGGCCGGACAGGCGCTGGCGAATTTCTATCGCACCCAGTGCCAGGTCCCGGCCTACTTCGGCCTGCCTTTCGTGCCGATGGAGGCGCTGTTCAACTCCGGGCGCAATCCCGCCGACGAACCGGATTTCCAGCGCGCCTTCCAGAACAATGTGCTGGGGCGCAATGGAACACCGAAGTCGAAGATCATGATCTCCTCGTGCGCCAAGGATGATTCGCCGATGTCGCTGGTGCCCGCCAAGGACGCCCGGGATCTGGCCGGCACCTATCGCTCGCAGGGGACCGACGTCACCTATGCGCCCACGGACTGCAGCATGGAGCGCTTCATCACCGATATGTACGGATGGGGTGTCGACCTGTTCGGCATGCAGACCATCGACTGGATCGACAACAACTTCGACTGAGAGTGATGCGCTGATGATGGCAATAGTGGATGGCGTGGTCTACCTGCTCACCTTCGGGCCGCTCGCGGTCGCGAAAATGGCAGCGCAGGCCCTCGGCTTCTGACGCCGATCTCGGTTTCCGATATCGAACTGAATCGGCAGTGGCTCCCGACCCTGAGGTCGGGAGCCACTGCCGTGCCACGACTTTCGCCGTGAACTACTGCTTCGGAAGCTCGTGATGCCCGCCGAACGCCTGGCGCATGGCGGAGAGCACCTTGTCGGAGTAGAGCGATTCACCGCGCGAGGAGAAGCGCTGGAACAGCGCCGCCGACAGCACCGGTGCGGGCACGCCCTCGTCGATGGCGGCATCGACGGTCCAGCGACCCTCGCCGGAATCGGAGACGCGGCCGCCGAACGTGTCCAGGTTGGGATCGGCGTAGAGCGCGGCGGCGGTGAGGTCGAGCAACCAGGAGGCGACCACCGAACCACGCCGCCACACCTCGGTGACCTCGGGGATATCGATGTCGTACTGGTAGAACTCCGGGTTCTCGAGCGGCGTGACCTCGGCCGAATGCTCCTGGTCCTGCTGGTTGCCGACATTCGCCTTGTGCAGGATGTTCATACCCTCGGAATACGCGGCCATAGCGCCGTATTCGATGCCGTTGTGCACCATCTTCACGAAGTGACCCGCGCCGGCCGGGCCACAGTGCAGATAGCCTTCCTCGGCGGTGGACGGTGCGCCGGTGCGGCCGGGAGTGCGCGGTGCGGCGGCGACACCCGGGGCGATGGACTGCAGCAGCGGTTCGAGGTGGGCGACGATCGTGTCCTCGCCGCCGATCATCAGGCAGAAACCGCGGTCGAGACCGAAAACGCCACCCGAGGTGCCGATATCGACATAGTGAATACCCTTGGGCTGCAGTGCCTTCGCGCGCTTGATGTCCTCGTGGTACCGGCTGTTGCCGCCGTCGATGACGATATCGCCGGGTTCCAGCAATTCGGCGAGCTGGTCGATGACCCCGCCGGTCGCGCCCGCCGGGATCATCACCCATACGACGCGCGGGGCTTCCAGCATGGCTATGAATTTCGGCAGCTCCGTGGTGCCGGAGAAGCTGTCGCCGAGCTCGGTGGTGAGTCCGTCGATCTGCGCGGTGTGGCGTTCGAAGCCGACCGCCGTGTGCCCGTCGCGGACGATGCGGCGCACGATATTGCCACCCATCCGGCCGAGCCCGATCATTCCGAGCTGCATCTCGTCTCCTGGAGTCGTCCCGAGGCCCGGTCTGCCCCGAGCTCTGCGTGGCTGCGTGTGATGGCGCCGGGTGTAAGGCGCTATCTGGCTATGTCTCGATTGTCCCAGTCGAGGTTGCCGAGAATTTTTTCCGGTCTTGTGGGCAAGGTATGTAACGCCTCTGAGCAGGCGTCGATAGACGGGGTGGCTCCGTGCTGTTGCCAGACCCCCGACCCGGCAACCGCACGGAGCTTCTTTTTGTCCTTATTCTATGTTGCGAGAAGATAGCTATTTCCTCGCCTGGAAGGATTTTTTGTGTTCACAGCCCGCAGGGTTGGTATTGCTGCAGGTGTGCTGATGGCCGTGGGCGGTATTGCCTTCGCCGTGGACTGGTCACTGTCGTCCGGACAGGTGCCGCGCGGCGTGCAGGTTGCCGGAATCGATATCGGCGGACAGGATCGGTCGCAGGCGCAGACCCGGCTGGAAACCACTTTGAATCCGCGTGCCGTACAACCACTCACGGTCACGATCGGTGACGTGCGGACCACCCTGGTACCGCACGACGCCGGTCTGTCGCTGGATTGGGACGAGACCTGGGATCGTATCGGCGGCCAGCCCGTGAACCCCTTCACCCGGCTGCGGTCGTTCTTCGGGACCCGAAAGGTGGAGCCCGCCACCGTGATCGGCGATGCCGCCATGGCCAGGCAGTTGAACGTGCTGCGCGCTCACGACCGGCAGCCCGTCGAAGGCGGCATCGTCTTCGAGCAGGACAGGCCGGTGCCGGTGCGGCCCGTGCCCGGTCGAGTACTCGATGTGCCCGCCGCCCGGACCGCGCTGGCCGAACACTGGGCCGACGGTTCCGTACTGGCCCTGCCCGTCACCGAGACCCCGGCGCGAGTATCCGCAGCGGCAGTGGACAAGGCGCTGCGCGAGATCGCGCAGCCCGCGGTTCGCGGCCCGATCACCTTTACCGGCAAGGGTGGTGATGCCGTCCTGGAGCCCGCGCTGCTCGCCGCCGCACTCTCCTTCCACCCGAACGACCAGGGCGCACTCGCCGTCTCGTACAACAGCGACGCCTTGGTCGCTGTGCTCGAACCGCAATTGAAGTCCACCGAGGTGGCGCCGAAGGACGCGACCTTCGCGCTGTCCGGCAGCCGGGCGTCCGTGGTGCCCGCCGTGGTGGGCGAGACCATCAAGTGGGACAAGACCTTCGAAGGGCTGCCCGCACTGCTGGTTGCGCCCGGCGACCGGGCCGAGGCCGTCGTCTACGAACCGGCGCAGCCGGCACTGCCCACCGCTGATGCCGAGAAACTCGGTGTCATCCAGGTGATCGGCTCGTTCACCACCGGCGGATTCAGCGGGCCCTCGGGCGTGAATATCCGCACCGTGGCCCGCAAGGTCGACGGCGCGCTGGTGCGGCCCGGAGATACCTTCTCGCTCAATGACTTCACCGGTACCCGCGGCGTCGAACAGGGCTATGTGGAGTCCGGCATCATCAATAACGGCCGGCCCGATGTGGCGGTCGGCGGCGGCATCAGCCAATTCGCCACCACCCTCTACAACGCGGCGTATTTCGCCGGTCTCGAGGACGCGGGCCATACCGAGCACAGCTACTACATCTCCCGCTATCCCGCCGCCCGTGAGGCTACGGTCTTCGACGGCGCCATCGACCTGAAGTTCCGCAACAACACCCCCTACGGCGTCTACATCGAAACCCTCGCCGGCGGTTCCGAGCTGACGGTCCGCATGTGGAGCACCAAAACCGTTGAGGTCGAATCGATCACCGGTGACCGCACGAAGCCGACGGAACCGAAGACGGTCACTCTCCCCAAGGGCAAGAACTGCATCGCCTCCGACGGCGCACCGGGTTTCACCACCTCCGATACCCGGGTGATCCGCGCCGCCGATACCGGTAGGGAGATCTACCGTCACACGCGCACGGTGAAGTACGACCCCATTCCGGTCGTCACCTGCGAGTAGATCAGGGATAGACGGCGATCTCGATGAGATTCCCGTCGAGGTCGCGGCAGTAGTGCGACACCATCTCGCCGAGTGCGCCGATCTTGGTCACCGGCCCGTTGGTGATCTCGACCCCGCACGAAATCAGGTGTGCGCGGACCTGTTCCGGCGTGAGGGTGGTGATGAAGCAGAGGTCTTCGGACCCGGCCGCTTCGACCGCGCCCGTGGTCCATTCCGGGTCCAGATCGAGTGCGCCGAGCGGTCTCAGATTGATCTTCTGAGTGCCGAAGGCCAGTGCGGTGCGGCCGCGCGGGCCGAATTTCTCGACCCGCATGCCGAGCACCTGTTCGTACCAGGCGGCGGTGGCCGCGACGTCGCGGCAATTGAGGACGATGTGATCGAAACGTTCCACCGAAAGTCCCATACCTTCAGACGTTACTCCGGCGATCCGGCTACGGCACAGGGACTTTCGTGGTGATCTGCCCGACGAAACAGGCAAATTTCCGAGCTGCTCCGGAAACAGCAGAGCGGCCCGGATAATCCGGGCCGCTCTGTGTTTTCCGGTATGGAAAGTGGTGTGCGCGTTCTTAGAACGCGGCCTCGTCGAGCTCCATGATGTCGTTGTCGAGGTTCGACAGCACGGTGCGGGTGGAGGTCAGCTCGGGCAGGATATTGCGCGCGAAGAACTGCGCGGTCGCGATCTTGCCGGTGTAGAACGCCTCGGTGGAGCCGTTATCGAGGGCCTTGATGGCGATTTCGGCCTGCTGCAGCAGCTGCCAGCCGATGAGCAGGTCGCCGACGGACATCAGGAAGCGGACGCTGCCCAGGCCGACCTTGTAGAGCTCCTTCGGGTCCTGCTGGGCGCCCATCAGGTGCCCGGTCAGGGTGGCGGCCATGCCCTGCACATCTTCGAGGGCGGTGGCGAGCAGCTTGCGCTCGGCCTTCAGGCGGCCGTTGCCACCCTCACGCTCGATGAACTTCTGCACCTGGCCGGCCACGTGGGCCAGCGCCACACCGCGATCGCGGGCGATCTTGCGGAAGAAGAAGTCCTGCGCCTGGATGGCGGTGGTGCCCTCGTACAGCGAGTCGATCTTGGCGTCGCGAATGTACTGCTCGATCGGGTAGTCCTGCAGGAAGCCGGAGCCACCGAAGGTCTGCAGCGATTCGGTCAGGTACTGGTAGGCCCGCTCGGAGCCGACACCCTTGACGATCGGCAGCAGCAGGTCGTTGACGCGGAACGCCAGTTCCTTGTCGGCGCCCGAAACCAGCTGCGCGACATCCTCGTTCTGGTGCGCGGCGGTGTAGAGGTAGATGGCGCGCAGGCCCTCGGCGTACGCCTTCTGGGTGGCCAGCGAGCGACGCACATCCGGGTGGTGCGTGATGGTGACGCGCGGGGCGGCCTTATCGGTCATCTGGGTCAGGTCAGCGCCCTGCACGCGGATCTTGGCGTACTCCAGCGCATTCAGGTAACCGGTCGACAGGGTGGCGATGGCCTTGGTGCCCACCATCATTCGAGCGTTCTCGATGACGTCGAACATCTGCGCGATGCCGTTGTGGACCTCGCCGACCAGCCAGCCCTTGGCGGGCACGCCGTGGCCGCCGAAGGTGACCTCACAGGTGGCCGAAACCTTGATGCCCATCTTGTGCTCGACATTGGTGACGAACACGCCGTTGCGCTCACCGAGGGTGTCGGTGTCGAAGTCGAAGTGGAACTTCGGTACGTAGAACAGCGACAGGCCCTTGGTGCCCGGTCCGGCGCCCTCGGGGCGAGCCAGCACCAGGTGCATGATGTTCTCGAAGAGGTCGTCGGAGTCGCCCGAGGTGATGAAGCGTTTGACGCCCTCGATGTGCCAGGTGCCGTCTTCCTGCTGCACGGCCTTGGTGCGACCGGCGCCGACATCGGAGCCGGCGTCCGGCTCGGTCAGCACCATGGTGGCGCCCCAGTTGCGGTCGGCGATCTTCTGAGCCCACTTCTTCTGCTCGTCGGTGCCGTTGTTGTAGAAGACCTGCGCGAAACCCGCACCGGCGGCGTACATCTGAGCCGGCGGGTTGGCGCCGAGGATCATTTCGCCGAGTGCCCAGGTGAGCGCGCTTGGGGCGCCGAGGCCGCCGAGCTCCTCACGGACGCCGACCTTGGCCCACTCGCCGTCCTGCAGGGCGCGGTAGGACTTCTTGAAGGACTCGGGGAGAGTGACGGTGTGCGTCTCGGGATCGAACGTGGGCGGGTTGCGGTCGCCGTCGACGAACGAGTCGGCGAGCGGGCCTTCGGCCAGACGCTTGACCTCGGCGAGCATTTCGCGCGCGGTATCGGTGTCGAGGTCGCCGTAGGCGCCGCTGTCCAGCAGGGTGCCCAGGCCGAGTACCTCGAAGAGGTTGAACTCGAGGTCGCGCACGTTGGCTTTGTAGTGACCCATGGTCGTCGACTCACTCTCCGTTGAGATGGGTGCGGTTCGGTTTGCCCGTTCCCGCCCGTTAGGCCCTCGATAGACACCGTAAAACAGCAGTTCTACTGACGGGTAACTTAAGTGCCATGTTACCCACGGGTAAGGGACTCGCCAAGATGATCTCGCCCAATGTGACCAGAAGCACCCGCGCCGCTCATGCGTACATTCGGGACGGATGGGCGGTAGGCCCGTCAGCGCTCGTCAGGGCTGTGCTTTACAGCGTCCAGTAGGCGCAGATGCCGAGTGCGCCGCACGCGAGTGGTACCGACCGGAACAACGAGGCGGTGTGCCGCACCGGTGCGGGCCGGATCGCTGGTTAGCGTGTGCTGTGCGCATCGAAACGAGTGCCGGACCGGCGGAGGTCGATATCGCGCGGCCCGGCCGGAAGCCGCCCGCGTTCCTGCTGGTGCTGACCCACGGTTCCGGCGGCGGAACCGATGCGAAAGATCTGCTGGTTGTGCGTGATTCGGCGCTGGAGCTGGGCGGTGCGGTAGTGCTGGTGACGCAGCCGTACCGGGTGGCGGGCCGTCGCGCGCCGGGCAGAGCGGAGGTGCAGGACGCGGCCTGGGTGGAGATCATTGCCTTGGTACGCAAGAAGTTTCGCGGTGTTCCGCTCATACAGGGTGGGCGCAGCAATGGCGCTCGAGTCGCCTGCCGGACGGCGCGTGCGGTCGATGCCCGCGGTGTGCTCGCACTGTCCTTCCCGCTCCATCCTCCCGGCAAACCGGAGAAATCCCGCCGCGAGGAACTCCTCGCCCCCGGCCCCATCCAGGTGGTCGTAATCAACGGCGCCCGAGACCCTTTCGGCATCCCCGGCCCTGCCGACGCCGCCGAAGTCCACATCATCCCCGGCCAAGCGCACTCCTACCGCTCCGGCTTCGAAGAAATCGCCGCCACCGCAACCCCCTGGCTCGAACGCTGGTCCGCTCCCTGACTTGCCGAACAGCCCGAGTCCGAATCGAACAGCACCTATAAGGGTTGTGCGATCGCGATAGGGGCTGTTCGGTTGATATGGATTCGTATTGCGTACTCGGCGTGGGCGCTCAGGCTTCCAGAGCGGGCTGCTCGGGGGGCGGGGCGGGGGTGGTTTTGTGGGCCACGACCAGGGCGTCGATGGCGTCGCGTTCCTCGGTGGGGCGGTGCACGCGGTCGGCCACCCGGATGCGGATGTCGTCGCCGGCCGGGCCGAGTTCGGCGGCGATATCGTCCGGGGTGAAGACCGCGGACGGATCCTGTTCTCCGCCATAGCCTTCTGTCAGATTGAGGGTGTCGTTGCCCAGGACCAGCAGCGTGCCCTCGGGGGCGAGCAGTTCGGCGGCGCGCAGCAGCAGGGCGCGGCGGTCGTCCGCGGGCAGATGCAGGAAGGCCATGAGAATGAGCTCGTAGGGGCCGGTGAATTCGGCCGGCTCCAATTCGGTCACGTCGGCGTGGCGCCAGTGGATTCGGCCGCGCACCGAACGCGAGAGCCGGGAGGCCACCGTGCGTCCCTTGTCGATGGCAACCTGCGAGTAATCGACGGCATCCACCTGCCAGCCGTGGGTGGCCAGCCAGAGCGCATTGCGGCCCTCCCCGCAGCCCAGGTCCAGCACGCGCGGCAATTCCGGCCTCGGGTCCCCGATGCCCCTCGGACCGGGCGGCAGCCGGCGCTCCAGCCCGAACACCTGCTCGACGACCGTGTCGTCCGGCGGTGCACCCCACACCAATTCGGTGCGGCTGTAGTACTCGTCCCACGCGGCGGCATCCATGGCCTCGAGTCTATGAGCAGCCGCCGCCACCCGATTCGGCCGCGATGAGAGCAGTCCCGCCGGGGTGCGATGCGCGCGCAGCCCCGTATCGGCCGGGTCGTATCGACTGTGGACGGCCGAGGCCCGTTCGCCCCTTACACACTTCGGCCCCGAACACGCTTGCGTGTTCGGGGCCGAAGTTCCGAGCTGGATGCTGCGCTACAGCGTGGTGTGCATCAGAACCACGTTGTACTGGCTGTGCACGGTCGTGAGGAAGTACAGGTCACGACCGGACTGGTACGGGAAGATCGACGGCGCGTAGGCGGTGGGGAGTTCGCGCGTGTCGATGAGCACCTCGGGCGGGCTCCACGGGCCTTCCGGACTGGGCGCCCGGTACATGACGACCGAGTTCCACGGGTCCGTGGTGAGCATGATGTATTGCCCGAGGTAGTCGTTCCACTGCACCGACATCTCGGCGACACCGCCGCCGATCACCGGGGTGGCGCCGTCGACGTCGCCCTTCTTCCACTGGTCGCCGCACCAGTATTCGTAGGCGCCGAGATCGCCGATCTGGGCTTCCGGCACGCGAGCGACGTATGCCGCATGGTTGCGCCCGGAGGGGGTGCCGTATTCGTAGACGAATCCGCCGTTCTTCACGAACGAGTTCATCTGGAAGTTGGCATTGCCGCCGTCGTCGGGACGGCGAGTCGCGGGCAGTTCGGCCCAGGTCTCGCCATTGTCGCCGGAGGCGGCGAGGCCGGAGTAGTTGGTGGTCCACTGGCCGACGTCATCCCAGCTCTTCACCGACATGAGGCTCATGAACTGGGTATTGCCGACCGAGATGGCAGCGGTGGGGATGCGGCTGATCTCCAGGAACGGAATCTTGGGGCTGGGGATGAGATCCCGGGCCTGACCGAAGATGTCGCGCACCACGCTGTCGAAGTAGATGCCGTTGGCCGGGTTCTGGGTGTGCGAGCGCACCAGGATGTTGGACCGCCAGGCCCACATGCTGCCGGCCAGCAGGTTCGGTAGTCCGAGTCCGGCAGTGTCACCGAAGGTGGTGAGCATTTCGCCGTTGCCGTTGTCCCACATGATGCCGAGATCGGTGCCCAACACGTTGTAGTTCTGCGTGTTGTTGGGGCTCTGCATCCCGGTCACCTGGAAGACGGCCTTGGTGCGCCCGGGGAGGTTGGGCAGGCCGTTGGTGCCGTTGAGCACCGGGATGGGGTTGATGGCATTCGGGTTGGCCGCGGCCGGTCCGGTCACGGTTAGGATCAAGGCCGTAGCACCTGCGATGGCGGACAGCAGGAGGGGGGCGGTCTTGTTCAAAGCGTGGGTCCTCCGGTTCTCGCCGAATATGCGCGGACCACACGGTATGTGACGGGCCGCACACTGTGTTCGACTCGCTGGCAAAGTGTGAAAATGCTAACAGCGGAACTGGGGCTTGCGGGGCGCCCGATCAAATTGTTTGCCGTGAATTGGCTTACATTCATAAATTGGTACCACGATTCGTGGGTCGGCCGCACGATCAGAGACGCTGTGTCGCACATTCGAGGCCACCCTACGTCGTATGCCCGCTCTTCGGGACCGCCTCTCGACAATCGGCTAGCGGCGGCTGAAGGACGTCCGGTAAGCGCTGGGCGAAAGTCCATTGCGCCGCGCCAGATGCAGCCGCAGGGATTCGGCGGTGCCCAGACCCGCGCGCCGGGCCACCTCCTCGATGGGCAGTCCCGTCGCTTCCAGCAGCTCCCGTGCCCGATCGATGCGCTGATGCAGCAGCCATTGCAGCGGGCTGGCGCCCGTCTCCTCGCGGAAACGGCGGGTGAGGGTGCGGGTGCTGACGTGAGCGTGGGCCGCCAAGTCCCGCAGCGCAAGTCGCTGATCGAGTCGCTGCAGCGCCCAATCCCGGGTCGCCGCAAGTGAAGTGCCGGTCTCCGGCGGGAGCGGGGTTTCGATGAACTGCGCCTGGCCGCCCGGCCGGATCGGTGCGACGACGGCCAGCCGCGCCACCGCATTCGCGGCGACCGCACCGTAGTCGGCGCGAATCATGTGCAGGCACAGGTCGATTCCCGCGGCCAGACCGGCGGAGGTGAGAATCTGCCCGTCGTCGACGAAGAGCACATCGGGTTGCAGGTCTACCGCGGGGAAGCGCTCCCGCATCTCCTGGGAGAACAGCCAATACGTGGTGGCGGGGCGGCCGTCGAGCAGCCCGGCCTGGGCGAGCACGAATGCGCCGGTGCAGATCGAGGCGATCCGTTTGCCCTGGGCGGCAGCGGTTCCGAGCGCCTCCAGCACGCGCGGATCACCGAATTCGCGGGCGCCGGTGCCGGTGACGATGACCGTATCGGCCGCCGCGATCGCGTCCAGCCCGTGCTCGATCACGACCGCGGTACCGCTGTAGCCGGGCACGATCCCCGGGTCGGCGGTGCAGACCACCACCTCGTAGCCGGGGCGGTCGTCGATCATCACGGCGGGGAAGACCACCTCCGGAATCGACAGGTCGAAATTGGTCACCGGCGGTACTGCGAGAACCGCGATCCTGTGCATGGCTCGATCCTTGGGGTATATGGCATTCCAGCCACTACTCTATGGCGGCCGGGCTCGGCAGAGTGGATTCGCAGGCCGCCACCGGGTGGCCCGTGAAGGAGTGAATCGCGATGTCTCTGCATGTAATCGCCGGTGCCGGGGGTACCGGAAGCCGTGCCGCGCTGATCTTGGCCGAGGCCGGCGAACAGGTCCGCCTGGTCAGCCGGCGCGGGCTCGGACCGGACCATCCCGGCATCGAACTGGCCGTCGGCGACACCACCGATGCGGACCGTATGACCGAATTGGCGCGCGGGGCCGCGAGCCTCGTCAATACCACCTGGCCGGCGTACAACCGGTGGCCCGCCGAATTCCCGCCGATCGGCGCGGCCCTCGTCACCGCGGCCGAGCGGACGGGTGCGGGTTATGTCTCGCTCAGCAACACCTACGGGTACGGGCAGGTCAACGGGTCCTTCACCGAGGATCTGCCGATGGCGCCGATCGCGGTGAAAGGTGCTGTGCGCGCGCAGATGTGGCTCGATGCGCTCGCCGCGCACGAGGCGGGCCGGGCACGGGTCACCGAGGTGCGCGCGTCGGCCTTCCTCGGGCGGGATGCGGCGACCTCGGTGTACAACATGTTCGTGCTGCCGAATCTGCTTGCCGGTGCCCCGGTTTCGTATCCCGGTGATCTGGATGTCGCCAAGACCTGGTCCTATGTCGGGGATGTGGCGCAGACACTGGCCGCGGTGGCTCGCGACGATCGCTCCTGGGGCCGGGCCTGGCATGTGCCGTCCAGCCGGATCTCGGTGCGCGAGTTGACGAACCGCTTTGCCGCGGCGGCGGGTCTGCCCGAACCGGAGCTCACCCCGATGACGCGCACCGAGCTGGCCTGGGCCGGTGCGGTGGATCCGATTGTCGCCGAGATGATCGAGATGTACTACGCCCTAGAACATCCCGACCTGCTGGACTCGACCCTGACCGAGCGCACCTTCGGACTGTCCGCCACCCCGATCGACGCGGTGATCGCCGAAACCGTCACGGCTGCCGCAGCGGTCTGACGATCAGCCCTTGTTCAGCGCTTGCCGAATGATCAGCGGCAGCTGGGTGGCGCGTTCGATGGCGAGCGTGCGGCGCACCGATCCCGTCCAGGTGCGGTCGAAGAGCTTCTTGGCGCTCGCGACCGCGTGCGCCGGGCGGGCGGCAATGCGATCGGCCAGCTTTTCGGCGGCGGCCAGCGGGTCGGCGCTCACCTCGGTGACCAGGCCGATGCGCTCGGCGTAGGCGGCGTCGACCGGATCGGCGGTCATGGTGAGCAGCAGCGCCTGATCGATGCCGATGAGGCGGGACAGGGTGGCCGCGCCGGTCATATCGGGGATGAGACCGTGCTTGGCCTCCATGACCGAGAATTCGGAATCCGGTGTGACAAAACGGAAGTCGGCGGCCAGCGCCAATTGCAGACCGCCGCCGTAGCAGCGGCCGTGCACCACGGCGATCACCGGCTGTGGCAGGCGCCGCCACGCCCAGCACGCCTCCTGGAAGACATTGGTGCCGGTCCAGGGCAGGGGTACGAAGGCGCGGATGATGGCGAGTGGATTACCCATGGCCTTGGCGATATCCAGGCCGGAGGAGAAGCTCGGACCCTTGCCGGACAGGATGACGGCGCGAATATCCTTGCGGCGCTCGATAATTCGTGCAACCTGTGCCAGCTCGCGGAGCATCTCGATGGTGAGGCCGTTGTGCTTGTCCGGCCGGTCGAGGGCGACGTAGGCGCGGTTGCCCTCGAAACGCAGGGAGACGTTATTGCTCACGGTGTTCCTGTTCTCATCCGAGCTGGTCCAGCAGGAGCCGGGCGCAGCCGGCCGGGTCGTCGTAGAACGGCGTGTGGCCGCTGCCGTGCAGCGTGACATGCCGAGCGCCGGGCAGTACCTCCCGGGCGCGTCGTGCCTGGGTGGCGTACGTGAGCAGAATGTCACGGCTGCCCCACGCGATGGTGATCGGGATGCTCTCGAGCGCCGTCCGGTCGGGGAGGCGGAAGCCGGTGAACGAGGCCAGCGCGGCGTCGAAGCCCTGCGCGCCGAGCATGCCCTCGACGGTATCGACGCAGACCTGCGGGTCCACCGCCCACGGCTTGCCGAAGATCAGGCTCAGGAAGGTGGTGCGGCCCGCCGCATTGCCGAGTATCGCCGGGACGGCCGGGCCCAGCACCCTGGTGAGTGTTTTGGCCCGGCCGAGCGACTGCTGGCACCAGACCCGGCCGGCGGTATCCCAGAATGCGATGGGGGAGTAGGCGGTGACCGAGCGGGCCAATCCGCGCGCGGCGAGGTCCAGGACGATGCCGCCGCCCATGGAATTGCCTGCCAGGTGCGGGTTTTCGATGCCTTCGGCGGCGAGGAAGTCGACGAGCGCGTCGGCGAGGGTGGAGACCGTGGTGTTCGGCAGTGGCTCGCTGCCGCCGAAGCCGGGCAGATCCACCGCGATCACCTCGAAGGATTCGGCGAGGGTGTCGATGATCGGCGCCCACACCTGCCAGCGGCTGCCGACGCCGTGCACGAGGACCAGCGGGTCGCCGCTACCGGACCGGTGATGGTTCAACTTCGTCATGACCGACTCCCCGCCGAGATGCTGTTGCCGACCTCACCCTAACAGTCGTTGACGGGTTGCCAACACGGGTCCGGGCTGGTGGAACCGGGGAAATCACCGAATTCCGGAGGTACGATAAAAGGTATGGCAACCCGTAAGGTGACTCTCTCTCTGGATGAGGCGTCCTGGGCTTATGCCGAGCAGGCCGCGGCCCGCGCGGGTATATCGCCCTCCGCCTGGATATCCCGTGCCGCGCGCCGCGAAGCAGTGCGCACCGGTTGCGGTCCGGTCATGGATCCGATACAGCTCGCCGCCGCCGACGAAAGCGAACTGGCCGCCGCCGAGAAGGAGTTGCGTGCGCAGGGGTGAACTCTGGGTCTATCACCCGCACGGCTCCGCGCGGGTGCGCAATATTCTTCTCATCAGCAGTGACGGCATCAATGAGTCGCTGCGCCCGTGGCTCATCGCCGCGGAGGTGATGGACGCCGATCCGCTCGACATTCTCGCGGTGCCGATTCCCGGCCACGGCTGGGTGCACGCGGGCAATCTCGGTCGTATCTATCGGGATTGGCTCGCCGAGCGGATAGACACGGTGGACAGCGAGACCGCGGAGCGAATCGACACAGCGCTGCGCGCGGCCATGGATCTGTGAGATCGTTCCGGCCGAACCGTCCTTCGTGAGACGTCCTTCGTGAGAATTGAGGAACCCCAGTGCGTATTTCGATGATCGCCGCCGCGCTTGTCGCGCTGCCGCTGCTGGCCGCCTGTGGCGGTAGTAGCGACAAGGCTCCGGCTGTCTCCCAGGGCCAGATCTCCAAGGCGCTGCAGGACGGCGGGCTGAAGGATGTGAAGCTGGCCGACTGCGCCGCGAAGATCTATGTGGACCAGGGGATTTCGCAGGACGGGCTGCGCCTCATGATCAAGAACGACAATAAGAACGCCACCGCCACCGACCCCGAATCCCTCGGCATGAGCGGCCCCGACGCCGACAAGGCCCGCACCGCCACCAATAAGATCGTCACCGACTGCCTGAAGTAGGCAGAAACGCCTGCGGCGCAACGAAAAAGGCCCCCCTCAGCATAATGCTGACCGGAGGGCCTCTTCGTAGGGAGCCGATGACGGGAATCGAACCCGCGCCATCTGCTTGGGAAGCAGAAGTTCTACCATTGAACTACATCGGCGGTGCGCTTTCACGCGTTCGCGACTCTATCAGACCGGGCCGTGCGGGACGCAACCCTTTCCCCATCCCGGCTGGTCCGCGCCGGGATGAGGGGGCCGGCCGGGATCTTCCCTGTGAGTGCTTCGCCGTGTCGGGGGCGGCGCGCCGATCTTCGTGGAGTTCTTTCCGCGAACCGGGGGGTTTTGTACGGAGGCGGTCGTAGACTGTCGCGCAGGGTCGAAAGCCTGTCCACCACAGGAACTTTGGTTGTGCCGACCGTTTGCTGACGCGCGCGTCGGTGCTTCCTGCTCGGGGGTGACGCATGACCACGGTGCCGTCGCGGGATATCCCGCAAATCGAAGCCGCGCGGTCTTATCCGCGCCGAATGGGGCCCAAGGGATCCTTCCTGTGGAAGGCCATCACGACCACTGATCCCAAGGTGCTCGGGATCATGTACCTGTTCACCGCCTTGTCGTTCTTCCTGATCGGCGGCCTGATGGCGCTGCTCATGCGGGCGGAGCTGGCGCGGCCGGGGCTGCAGTTCCTCTCGCCCGAGCAGTTCAATCAGCTGTTCACCATGCACGGCACCATCATGTTGCTGTTCTATGCGACGCCGATCGTTTTCGGTTTCGCCAATGCGGTACTGCCGCTGCAGATCGGCGCACCGGATGTGGCCTTCCCGCGGTTGAACGCGCTGAGCTACTGGCTGTACCTGTTCGGTGCGACCATGGCGACGGCCGGATTCATCACGCCGGGCGGGGCCGCCGACTTCGGCTGGACCGCGTACACACCGCTGAGCGACATCATCCATTCGCCGGGCGTGGGCGCGGACCTGTGGATCATGGGTGTGGCACTGTCGGGTGTCGGCACCATTCTCGGCGCGGTCAATATGATCACCACGGTGATCTGCCTGCGCTGCCCGGGCATGACCATGTTCCGGATGCCCATCTTCACCTGGAACATCCTGGTGACGAGTGTGCTTGTGCTGCTGGCGTTTCCGATTCTCACCGCGGCGGTGCTGGCGCTGGCCGTGGACCGGCATCTGGGTGCGCACATATACGACCCGGCCAATGGTGGCGCGATTCTGTATCAGCATTTGTTCTGGTACTTCGGCCACCCCGAGGTGTACATCGTCGCGCTGCCGTTCTTCGGGATCGTGACCGAGATCTTCCCGGTGTTCAGCCGCAAGCCGCTGTTCGGATATACGACGCTGGTGTTCGCGACCCTCTCCATCGGCGCGCTGTCGGTGGCGGTGTGGGCGCATCATATGTATGCGACGGGATCGGTACTGCTGCCGTTCTTTTCGTTCATGACGTTCCTGATCGCGGTGCCCACCGGGGTGAAGTTCTTCAACTGGATCGGCACCATGTGGCGCGGCCAGCTGACCTTCGAGACACCCATGCTGTGGTCCATCGGGTTCCTGGTGACGTTCCTGTTCGGTGGCCTGTCCGGTGTCATCCTGGCCAGCCCGCCGGTCGACTTCCATGTCTCCGACAGCTATTTCGTGGTCGCGCACTTCCACTACGTGCTGTTCGGCACCATCGTGTTCGCGACCTTCGCGGGCATCTACTTCTGGTTCCCGAAGATCACCGGCCGCATGATGGACGAGCGCCTGGGCAAGCTGCACTTCTGGACCACGTTCTTCGGCTTCCACCTCACCTTTCTGGTGCAGCACTGGCTGGGCAACGAGGGCATGCCGCGCCGCTACGCGGACTATCTGCCCAGTGACGGGTTCACCACCCTGAACACCATTTCCACCGTCGGCTCGTTCGTACTCGGGCTGTCGATGATCACGTTCGTGTGGAATGTCTTCAAGAGCTACCGCTACGGCGAAGTGGTGACCGTGGACGATCCGTGGGGCTACGGCAATTCGCTGGAATGGGCGACCACCTGCCCGCCGCCGCGGCACAACTTCTACGAGCTACCCCGGATCCGTTCGGAGCGTCCGGCGTTCGAGCTGCACTATCCGCACATGGTCGAGCGCATGCACGCCGAGGCGCATGCGGGCTGGTCGCTGCGGAAACACGAGGTGGTGGCCGTGGCGGCGGCTCCCGTGGTCGACGCCGACGGCTCCGAGCCCACGGACGCGCCGACCGAGTACTGATCGGATGCTGCGCGCCCGGGCGTCGGGTCGCGATCGGGGACCACTACGCTCTTGGCGTGCTGCTTTCCGATCGCGACATCCGCAAGGAACTCGCCAATGGGCGTCTCGGGCTCGACCCGTTCGACGACAAGCTGGTGCAGCCGTCGAGTATCGACGTGCGACTGGACGGCATGTTCCGGGTCTTCAACAACACCCGCTACACCCATATCGATCCGGCGCAGCGGCAGGACGAGCTGACGACGCTGGTGGAACCCGGCAAGGACGAGCCGTTCGTGCTGCACCCGGGTGAGTTCGTGCTCGGCTCCACCCTCGAGGGGGTCAGCCTGCCCGACGATCTGGCCGGCCGCCTGGAGGGCAAGTCCAGCCTCGGCCGCCTCGGCCTGCTCACCCACTCCACCGCCGGATTCATCGATCCGGGGTTCACCGGGCACATCACGCTCGAGCTCTCGAATGTGGCCAATCTGCCGATCACCCTGTGGCCGGGCATGAAGATCGGCCAGCTCTGCCTGTTCCGGCTGAGCAGCCCGGCCGAGAACCCGTACGGCAGTGCGGCAGCCGGTTCCAAGTACCAGAACCAGCGCGGTCCGACCCCGTCGCGCGCGTACCTCAACTTCCCGCTGGAGCGCTGAGCTCGCAGGTCTGCGGCAGCCGTCAGCAGTCCTCGAAGACGGCCTTTGCATAGCCCGCGGATTGGTAGACGTACTGGTAGGACCACCGCAGCGGGCCGATCGACGGATGTGAGTCCAGCATGAGAACCTGGCCGCCCCAGCACTTTCCGAGGATGTAGCGGGCCCGGGAGATATGTGGCGTGAAGGTCACCACGATGACGCGATGCCAGCCTTCTTGACGGGCCCGTGCCGCCAGATACCGCCCTTCACCACGGGTGGTGCGCGGATTCGGGTCGAAGCATTCGACCCGGAAGCTGTAGCCCCCGTGACAGATCCGATTGATCAGGCCGCTGTTCTGGTACGGGTCGGAGATCAGCACCCGGGGTGCGAATCCCTCGTGCGCCAGGCGCAGGCCCAGCTCTTCGCGGCCGTCGTGTGCCCCGCCGAGCACCAGGATGGCGTCGGCCCGCATCGGTGTATCGAGTTGTGGACGCACATACACCGGCCACAGCGCGACGACCACCGCCACCACGGTCAGCAAGACCGCAACTGCCACTGCCCGACGGTGTTTGCGCACTCCGCCGATGCTAGGCGGCACTGGGAAATGTCATAGTCAACCGTGGTGCCCGGCCCGTCGCTCGCGGAGCGAATTCCGAACGGAAGACCTGGTCATTCACCATATTGTGGGCTGTGTCAGCGTGACTGGGCCACACCGAGATTCGGACATGGCGTGATTATGCCGACCGGTGTCTGAGCTAGTGGGTGTACGTAAGGCTCGCTACGTCGTAAGGTGGCGGCGACAGGTACAGTGACCCAACCGTAATGTATCGCGACGCCGGCAGGCGGCAGGGTGGGCCCGCTCGCACGTCGGTGAGCGTGGAACCTCGATGCGGGGTGGAAACGAGATGGGCAGCAGATGAGTTCGGTACTGGGAGTCTCGGTGGGGGCCGGCGCAGTGCGCGTCGCCCGCCCACGTGCCGGGAATTCCGCCGAGCGCGGCGCGATGCGCCCGAATCCGGTCGACGCCTTCGATGTCCAGTCCATTCCGGTCGGCGAACGCCGCACCGAGGAACTGGTCGCCGACGCCATCGGCGCTGTGCTGGCGGCGGATCCGCGGGTCAGCGCCACCGCGGTGGCCTACCGCGACGAGCAGACCGCCCGCGCGATTCGCGCCGAGCTGGCGCGCCGCCAATTCACCAATTACGAGCTGGTCCCGGATGTGGTTGCGGCACTGGAGTTTCTCGAATATTCCGGTGACCTGCAGGGCTTCGGCACCGTCGCGATCTACGACCTCGGCGCCTCCGGCCTCTCGGTCACCGTGGTCGACACCGCCACCCGCCAGGTGTGTTTCAGCGAGCGCACCAGCGATATCAGTGGCGACTACCTGGATTCGCTGATCCGCGAACAGCAGATCGCGTCCGGGCGCATCGCCCATCCGCCGGACGCCTCCGGGCTCGCCGCGCTGGATGCGCTGTGCCGCACCGCCAAAGAGCAGCTCTCCGAGAGCAGCGCGGTCGCACTGCCGTCCACCGAAGGCCTGGTGCTGCTGTCCCAGGAGAACTTCGAAGCCCTGATCATGCTGGCCGTCGAATCGTCGGCACGGATGACCCGGGATGTCATCCAGCGCTCCGAGCAGCGGGTGCAGGCCGTGGCCGTGATCGGCGGTTGCGCCCAGATTCCGCTGGTGGCACGGGTTTTGCGGCGCTGGCTGGGAGTGCCGGTGCTGGTGCCCGCCCATCCCGGCACGGTCGCCACCCGCGGCGCGGCCATCATGGCCCGCCCGGTGCAGCCGCGGCCCGCGCCCGCACCGTTCGGGGATGCCTTCGAGAATTCGTCCGTGCTGCCGCCGGATGCGACGACAACGCTCCTGACCAGCACCGGCGCGGTGGAGAAAATCAGCCGCCGGCGCGAGATCAGCATTGCCGGCGTGGCGGTCGGCGCACTTGTGGTGGTCTCCGCCATCGGCGTCTCCCTGGGCTGGGGACCGCAAGTGCTGGAACACGATTCGCAGAGTTCGGATGCCGCGACCAGTTCGGCGGCGCCCACCATCACGCGGTCCTCGGCGAGTGTGCCGACCAGCGTGGTTCCCACCACCGACGCGACCAATGAATCGCTGGCCGCCCCGCCGCCGCGGCAGGAGACGACAACGACCGATGCGCCGCCGCCGGTGCCGGGTCCGAATACGTTCACGATCATTCCCGGCCTGCCGCCGGTGGTAGTGCCTACGCTGCCGCCGCTCTTCCCCGCGCCGGCCGCTGCTCCCAATCAACCGGGAAACCAGCCGGGAATCACGCCCCGCTGATTTCACCGGGCCGAGATTTTCGTAGGCCTGGGCGCTATGTCTTGAACGTGCAGTTCTCTGAAATGTGCAGGGTGCCAGGTGAATCCTGCCGAGATTTACCCCCCGAGTCCGCCCCGTCGACTGCCAGGAAAAGGGGCGGACTCGGTGGGTCCGGCGCCGCAAGCGCCGGTGCGAGGACCGGCTGCGTTCAGTCCTCGCTTCCGGCTCCCACCGCCAGAGCTGTCGTGATGAGCATCGACAGGGGTGGGAGTTGAAGATCTCGGGCGGGTGGCACCACCCAGTGGCAGCCTTCGCGCGTCCAGCGGCCCAGTCCGGTGGGGAGCATGACGGCGCTGCCGATGGCGGGTATGCCGATATCGAGGCGATTGAGGACGTCCACGACCTGATCGCCGGGGCGGGAATCGGGTTCGGTGAGGAAGCTCCAGCGAATCTGCCGCGCTAGCATCGGACCGGTGCGGCGGTGCTGTTGTAGTGCGCTGCGCAGCTTTTCGGCCCGCGTGATGGGGACGTGCACAATGCCGATCTTGCCGGTGACGGGCAGCATGACGAACCCGCCGCGCTCGGCGACCGGTAGCCCGAACTCGTGCCGGTAATACGCTACCCAGTCCTGCACCGTTCTCAGCTTGTCCGCGTTCACCACCGGAACTCCTTGCCTCCCATTCCAGGGTCGCGTCCGCCCGGCAGGGTGGGAAGGCCCGCACACCCTCCTTGCGCTGCCCTAGTGCTGCCACTGCTACCAGCGCGTAAGCGGCTGATACCAGCTAGATCTCGCATGTGGCCGACGTCACGATGCGCTCGTACCCTGGAGATCGGAGTTCGTTCGGAAGGGATGACACCGTGGTCCGGCAGTGGTCAGGTAGAGAGGCCCGTGCGCTCCGCGATGCCAAAAGGATGAGTATCCGGGAATTCGCGGCACATTTGGGTGTGCACGAACGCCTGATCTCCAAGTGGGAGGCCGGGGGCGATCGGGTTCATCCCCGTCCCGTCAATCAGGCCGCCCTCGATACATCTCTTGCCAGGTCCGACGATGTTGTGCGGGCACGGTTCGCGGCTCTGATCGACCAGCCCTCGAGCGACCGCTCCGTACCCGGTTTCGATGCGCGCCAGGGCAGTGCCCATGTTGGGCAGGACATTCCGGCGCAAGCCAGTTATTCCAGCGACGCGGATTTGCTGGCACTCGTCGATACGGGTGCGATGAGAGGCGATGCGTTAGCGGCGATTTCGGAGAGGGATCTGATCATGGCGGCTGCCCACGAAGCAAGCGACCATGCTGGGAGGGCGGAGGGCACCAATGTGGGAGCGACCATGCTGGAACAGCTCGATGCCGATGTCACGCGTATCGCCAATGAGTATGTGCACGTACCGCCGGTGCCCATGATGGTGGAGATGCTGCGGGTGCGCCGCCGCGTCTACCGCCTGCTGGAAGGCCATCAGAGGCCGGCGGATACCGGCCACCTGTACCTGCTTGCGGGCACTTTGTCCGGTCTGCTCGCCAATGCCAGTACCGATCTCGGTTATGTCGATGCCGCCGGTGAACAGGCCAGGGCCGCTTGGGCTTACGCGGAGTTGTGTGAGCACAACGGATTGCGGGCGTGGACGCGCGGTATGCAGGCGCTCATCGAATACTGGTCGGAGCGGCCGCGGCGTGCGGTACTGCTGGCGCAGAGCGGGCAGCAGTACGCGGAATCGGCGACCTCGCAGGTGCGGCTGCACAATATCGAGGCGCGCATCTGGTCACGGCTGGGCAGCACCGCCGACGCGGAACGCTGCATTCGCTCGGCGGACAGTGCCCGCGACGGCAGCTCCAGTGACACGCTGCACGACGAGGTCGGCGGGGTGTTCGGTTTCAACCAGCCCAAGAGTCACTACTACGCCGGGGCGACCTACATCCATCTCGGTCAGGCCCAGCCCGCACTGGAGGCCACCCACCGCGCCATCGAGCTGTACTCGAACGGTCCCACCGAACAGCGCTCCTACGGTGCGGAATCGCTGGCCCGGGTGGACAGCGCCGCCGCGCATCTGATCAACGGCAGTCTCGACGGCGCCGCCGAGGCCCTGCAGCCGGTGCTGCAACTCGCGGAGGACAAGCGCATCGCGCAATTGGAGGAGCGGCTCACCGGACTGCGGCAGCGGCTCACCCACCCGGAGTTCCGGGAGGCCGTCCAGGCCCGCCACCTGGACGAAAGGATCGAGGAGTTTTGCGGAACCACCGCCGCCAAGGGCATGCTGCCGCCCGATAGCGCGCGGTGAAAAAAGCTGGTTGCGGACGGATGGCACCATTGGACGGGTGAGTCCTTCCAGTCACCTACCGCATCGGTCCCCGCGCGTCCTGGAGCAGTCCACCAAGCTGCAGAACGTGGTCTACGAAATCCGGGGTCCGGTCCACGCGCATGCGGCCCGGCTGGAAGCGGAGGGCCACCGCATCCTGAAGCTGAATATCGGCAATCCCGCGCCCTTCGGATTCGAGGCGCCGGATGTGATCATGCGCGACATGATCGCCGCGCTGCCGCACGCGCAGGGCTATTCGGAGTCCAAGGGCATCCTGCCGGCCCGGCGGGCCATCGTGACCCGCTACGAGCTGGTGCCCGGCTTCCCGGAATTCGACGTCGACGATGTGTACCTGGGCAACGGCGTCTCCGAGCTGATCACCATCACCATGCAGGCGCTGCTCGACAATGGCGACGAGGTGCTGCTGCCCGCGCCGGACTATCCGCTGTGGACGGCCATGACCAGCCTCGCGGGTGGTACGCCGGTGCACTATCTGTGCGACGAATCCAATGGCTGGCAGCCGGATATCGCCGATATGGAAGCCAAGATCACCGACAAGACCAAGGCCATCGTGGTGATCAACCCGAACAATCCGACGGGTGCGGTGTACTCGTCGGAGGTGCTGCAGCAGATCGTGGATCTGGCGCGCAAGCATCAGCTGCTGCTGCTGGCCGACGAGATCTACGACAAGATCCTCTACGACGATTCCAAGCACATCTCGCTGGCCTCGCTGGCGCCCGATCTGCTGTGCCTGACCTTCAACGGGTTGTCGAAGGCGTACCGCGTGGCGGGTTACCGCTCCGGCTGGCTGGTGATCACCGGGCCGACCGATCATGCCGCCGGTTTCCTGGAGGGCATCTCGCTGCTGGCCTCGTCCCGGCTGTGCCCGAATGTGCCCGCGCAGCATGCGATTCAGGTGGCGCTGGGCGGGCATCAGAGCATCGAGGACCTCATTCTGCCCGGCGGGCGACTGCTGGAGCAGCGCGATGTGGCGTGGGAGAAGCTCAATACGATTCCGGGTGTCTCCTGTGTGAAGCCCAAGGGCGCGCTGTACGCGTTCCCGCGGCTGGATCCGGAAGTGCATGCCATTCGCGATGATTCGAAGCTGGTGCTGGATCTGCTGCTGCAGGAGAAGATCCTCATGGTGCAGGGCACCGGGTTCAACTGGCCGCATCACGACCACCTGCGGATCGTGACTTTGCCGTGGGCGCGGGATCTGTCCGTGGCGATCGAACGCTTCGGTAATTTCCTCGCCGGTTACCGGCAGTAGTAGGGGATTCGGGGGCCGTGCTCCCGGTTTCCGCGCACCGAATCCGACTGAGCTGGGCGTTTGTCCAATGGCGCGGTAAGGAAGCGGCAGAAAACAAACCGCTAGTACGAAAAAGTTGGGTTTTTAGAGACTTAGCTAGCGCAAAGAACGGTCTTTTGTGTACAGTAGGCCTTGGCACTCAGGTGCCCGGCTGGACCTCCTACCCCCCCTGGGACGTCCAGCCCTGGATTAGCCGGCCTACCCCCCTGGGCCGCTGATCCCCGGGCGGCGGAGACATCCCCCTGCTCTCCGCCGCCCCCCATACCCGCCTCCCCGGAACTTTTGCCGGGATTTGGTGCGGGGGGACTTGGCAACCGGGCTCGCAGTAGCGGTCCGGTTGCGTTTTGGGGGTACCCCAGGAGTTACCCCGATCTTGCGAAATCAGTTGTTGCGGTTGTGAAGTCTCCGACCCTTTCGAATCCACCTTCTGTTCCGGTGCGGGTTCCCGGCGACCATTCGCACTTCGGAAACGGTTCTCGTTTAGGCTCGCCCGAGTGAGCGATCACCATCATCACCATCACGACCACTCCGGGCCCATAGCGATCGGTACTACCGCCGCGCGTGTGGTCGTCGGACTGCTGACGTTCATCGGCGTGCTGGTCGTGGCCGGGGCATTCTGGCTGTGGCCCAGTTCGCAGCACGTCGATATTCCGCTGCCCATGCAGAACGGGGGCGGCGGGGCGCTGCAGACCGAGGCCGGGACTGTGATTTCGCAGGATCTCGGTGCGTGTGGCAGTCCCTCGCAGGGGAAGCCGTTCGACGAGAAGCCGCAGGCGCCGCGCACCACCGGGTACAACTGCCAGCGCAGCATCGTTACCATCGACTCCGGGCCGGACAAGGGCAGCCTCACGCTCTTCGAAATCGCGCCCGGCCCAGGGCAACCGGATCTGCGCGTCGGCGATCGAATGCGCATCGTGCGGCAGACCGACCCCAAGGCGAAGCCGGGTGATGCCAGCGGCACGACGTACTCGTTCGACGACTATGCGCGCGGGTTGCCGCTCAGCATCATTGTCGGGGCTTTCGCGCTCGTCATCATCGTGGTCGCGCGCTGGCGCGGGCTACGTGCGCTGATCGGAATTCTCTGCGCCTTCGCGGTGCTGGTCGGATTCATGCTGCCCGCACTGCTGGACGGGAAGCCTGCCATTCCGGTGGCGCTGGTGGCGGGCGCGCTGATTCTCTATTCGGTGCTGTATCTCGCGCACGGGGTGAATCTGCGAACCAGTTCCGCGCTGCTCGGCACCCTCAGTTCGATGGCGCTGGCGGCCGTACTGTCCTGGCTCGCACTGAAGATGACACATCTGACGGGCCTGTCCGAGGAACAGAACACCAATGTCGCCACCTATCTGCAGCATGTCAGCATTACCGGACTGCTGTTGGCGGGCTTCATCATCGGCTCGCTCGGTGTGCTCAACGATGTGACCATCACCCAGGCCTCGGCCGCCTTCGAGTTGGCGGCGCTCGACGAAAAGGCCACCCGGCGCGGCATTTTCGCCGCCGCCATGCGGGTCGGCCGGGACCACATCGCCAGTACCGTCTACACCCTGGTGCTCGCCTATGCCGGTGGTGCGCTGCCATTGCTGCTGCTGTTCAGTGTCGCGGGGCGCTCCATTCGGGACGTGCTCACCGGTGATGCCGTCGGCATCGAGATCGCGCGTTCCGCGGTCGGTGGTATCGCCCTCGCACTGTCCGTGCCGTTGACCACGGCCATCGCGGTGATCCTGGCTCGCCCGTTCGGTGGCAAGCAGCCCGCACGGCCGCGCGCCGCGGGGCCGAATCGGCCGCGCCAGTCCGCGCGCCCGCCGCGTCCGGAACGGACCGGTGCGGCCCGGCAGGTTCCGGTAGCCGAAGACGCACAACCGATTCCGGCGGCCCGGGGCCAACGGCAAACCCCCGCGGTGAGTCCGGCGCCGCCGCCGTATCGGGGCGATCAGCCGCCGACGCAGGCCTTCCGGCCGGTGACGGGACCGGTCGATCGGGTGCAGGAGCAGGCGGATCCGCCGGCGCCGTGGTCGCTGAGAGCTGCTGCGGAGCAAGCGAATACACCGTCGCAGCAGGTGGATCCGAATGCGCCGTGGCCCACCAAACCGCAGCAACCGCCGCGTGGCGGGCGGCACTCCAAGCCGTGAGGGCTGTGCGGCAAACTCATTTGCTGGAGTACATGCTTGCACCGTGAATCGGGCGGTCACACTGTCAGACGGGCCGCCTCGCACAGTGCGGCCACGCCGTCGGCGTCCGTCGCGAAGTGATCGGAGCCGCGCGGCACACCGATCTCCTCGAACGACACTTCGGTGCTGTCCGACTGCGGCAGGGCGGGCACCGGAATCCGTACGGCCGCATGCAGATCCCGCACACCGGTCAGCTCGATCACCCGGCGGGCATTGTCGGCGCGCAGTCCACCGCAGGCCATCACCTCGATGCGGCCGTCGGCCAGGGTGACCAACCGGGTGATGAGGGCGGCGCCGTCGAGTACAGACACCTGACGACCCGAAGTCAGCAGCCGGGTGAAACCCAGTTCCAGCAGTTGGTCGAAGCCGCCGTACGGATCCGCGCACACATCGAAGGCGCGATGACAGGTGACCTCCATGCCCTCGGCGGCGGCCAGTAGCTCGGTATTCGCTTCGGTATCGATATTCCCGTGTTCGTCGAGTACGCCGATGACCACTCCGTGTGCGCCCAGCCGCCGCACCAGCTCGATATCGGCGCGCATGAGCGCCACCTCCTCGGCGGAATATCGGAAGTCGCCGGGCCGCGGCCGAATCAGCACATGCACCTGGACGTTCTCCGCGGCCCCCACCGCGGCCTCCACCAATGCGGCATTGGGCGTCAGTCCGCCCACCGACAATCCGGTGCACAATTCGACCCGCGCCGCCCCCGCCGCATCCGCGATACGCACCCCCGCCAGCGACTCCACCCCGATCTCGACCCGAACCGCCCGCGCTTCCGTCATACCTCGAAGTATGGTCGAAGATCGCCCCCAGTGTTTGCTAAGCATTAGCAGATTCGATCTTCGCAACCCGCTATTCACCGAACTCCCTGGGCCCTGGCACCGGGACGGAACAGCCTGTGTCGGGAAGGAACAGCTCGTACGGGGTTGTGCGATCTCGACCCATGCTGTGTGGTCGATGCGAAATTGACCGGTGGGCAGAAACGACACGGGCGCGCTACCCGGTGGGGTAGCGCGCCCGTATCAGTGTTCGGTTGTCAGCTCTTCTTGCCCGGGGCCTTCAGGCCGGACTTGAAGCCGAGGCCGCCCGGCTTGGCTGCCGGCGGGGTGGCGGCGCCGTTGTCCTTGGTGCCGTTGGCCTCCGGTGCGGCCAGCTCGGGAGCCGGAGCCTCGGGGGCCGGATCGGCCGGGGCCGCAGGCGCTTCGGCGGCCGGAGCTGCCGGAGCGGTGGCCGGGGCCTTCGCGCCGGGAGCCTTTGCGGCGGGGCGCTTGAGGCCGGACTTCATGGCCAGACCCTTGGGCGCGATGGTCGGCTTGGCCTCGGTGGCCTCGGCCGGAGCGGCCGCGGGAGCGGAGGCTTCGGCGGGAGTCGACGCGGCGGGCTTGGCGCCCGGAGTCTTGGCGGCGCCCTTCATGGCCAGGCCCTTACCGGGTGCCTTTGCCGGACCCTTCATGGCCAGGCCCTTGGCGGGTGCGGCCGGGGCGGCGGAAGCCTCGGTGGGAGCCGCTGCCGGAGCGGCGGTTTCCGCGGCAGTCGCGGCCGGGGCAGCAGCCTTCGCACCCGGAGCCTTCGCGGGGCCCTTCATGGCGAGGCCCTTGCCGCCGGGTGCCTTTGCCGGACCCTTCATGGCCAGGCCCTTGGCGGGTGCGGCCGGGGCGGCGGAAGCCTCGGTGGAAGCTGCTGCCGGAGCGGCGGTTTCCGCGGCAGCGGGGGCAGCGGCCTTCGCGCCGGGTGCCTTGAGGCCACCTTTCATACCCAGACCCTTGCCGCCCGGTGCCTTCGCCGGACCCTTCATACCCAGGCCCTTACCCGGGGCCGGTGCGGCCTTGGGCTCGGCTGCGGCCTCCTCGACCACAGGCTCGGCGACAACAGGCTCCGGTTCCGAAACCGGTTCCGGCTCTTGCACCTTGGG
>NZ_JAODNK010000183.1 GCF_025465275.1 Nocardia sp.
TGCGACGTCCGGCCCGGCCGCGGGTCTGGTTACCGGACAGGCCGGTCCCGACTCGCGCTCGGCATCGTCGGTATGCACCGACTCGAAGCGCTGGTGGTCCGCCATTCGTGCGAGCCTAGTGTGATCGGGCACGATGCGGGGTTCGTGGTAGAAAATAGGCCGTACGCTGCTGGTATTCGCGATAGCCGGGCCGCTGGCCCAGATTCCGTTCGAGCAGTCTCGCTCCGGGGCCCTGGATCAGCACATAGGACATGAGCAGGGGAGCGAAGACCGTGCGCACCCCCGGCCAGCCGCTCGCGGTTATGAGCCACAGACCCCACACCGTGACCAGTCCGAGCAATAGCATCCGCCGGTCGAGAGCGCCGTCGCCGACAATGGCTGCGACGAGGGCGACCAGCACGAAGCCGAGACTCCACACCACATCGACGATGTTGTACCTGCGGATGCGCCGGGCGATGGCGAAGGTGGCACTCTGCAAGACGGCGAGCGCCAGCAAACTGAGTAGCGCGATGGTCACTGCTGTTCCTCGGGACGGTCCAGCACGAAATGCCGCACATCGAGGTAGCGGGAACGGAATCCGGCCTCGGAGAAGGCAAGATAGAACTGCCACAGTCGCCGGAAGCGGGCGTCGAAGCCGAGCGACTCGATATCGGCGGCGCGGCTGTCGAATCGTTCCCGCCGATCGTAGGTGCCCCGCACATCCCGGTAGTCCTGCAATTCGACGCAGACCGATTCCGCATAGCCCGCCGCCGCCATGCGCAGCCGCGCGAGCTCCTGCTGCCGCGCCGACAGGGTCACCGAATGCACGCGCGCCCCGCACACACAATTCGTCCCAGCCGGTACCGATTTCGAGTACCCGGCTCCCGGCGCGCACTCCGGCCGCGTTCAGCAGCCGGTCGATCTTGTGGCGCTGCGCAGCCGCCAGCCGCTCCCACGGCACCGGTCCGGCAGCGAGTTCGGCGTCCTCGAACAGCGCGGCGGAGTACGTCATCGCGTCATCCAGGAACAGATGGAACAGCTCGTTGGACAGATCGTAGTGGTGCTCGATATTGGAGCGGGCATTCTCCGTGGTGCCCAGCCCTCCTGCGGGCCGTGTAGGTAGTGCGGCCCGGAAGCGTTGCAGCGGACGGAGAATCAGCCGGGTGAGCTCGGTCGCGAGCACATACAGCACCGAGGCCGGGTCCGGCGCGGTCCATTCGCCGGCCGTATAGGACTCGCCGAAACCGATGAGCCCCTGACTGCCGACACGGGCGAAGAACGCCGCCGGATTGCGAATGATCATGCGCGGCAATGGATCGGCCTCGGCGCGCGCTCCGGGCAGCGTCCCGTCGGGGAGTTCCACACGCAGCGGCAGTCGCCCCACCGCGCGCCGGAAGAGTACGGACGCGCCCGCGCCGAGCAGCCGGGCCCGCAGCCCGCCGGGCACCGGTGGTTGCAGGGCGTCGGTGGTGGAGTCGAGGCGGGAACTGGTCACAGTGCTGTCCTTCGGGAAGATTCGGCGAGTGGGCGCGGTGCGATCGGTAATCCGCGCGCCCACAACGCAATGCCGTGTTTGCGAATGCGGGCCGCTATGAGCCACGGCGCGAACGGAGCACGCCATTGCGCACGCAATACGGTGCGTGGTGTCACCGGTACGCGATGGCCGGACATCGTGGCGGTGAACGGCGCCTGGCGGTCGCGCAGCAGCGTGATCCGCAGGGCCAGCCCCTCGTCGGGCTCGGGTAGTCGCAGCAGGTAGCGGCCGTCGACGTCATTGAAGGGCGAGACATAGAACCGCTTGTCCACGCTGGCGCGGCCGAGGTCGTCGGGCCGCACCAGGTAGGCGTGCCGTTCACCGTAGGTGCTGTGCACTTCGGCTATGACGCAGCGCAATTCGCCACCGGCGTCGTGGCACCAGAACACGGTCAGCGGATCGAAGACGTAACCGAACATTCGCGCGTTCATGAGCGCGGTGATCCGCCCGCCCGTGCAGTCCACGCCGTGGCGGGCGAGGTAGTAGTCCAACCGGGCCCGCAGGTCATCGCTCCTGCCGAACTGCCGTACCGCGCCTGTATAACCGTGCGCGTCGATCTCGCCACGCGTCGGCTCGAGATGATCGGCGGCGCGGAACGAGGCGAAGGGGCGCAACGGCAATGGCAGCACCGGCGGGTTATCGATATCGAAAAACCAGCTGTAGCTGCGATATTCGAACTCGTGGTGCACAGGTTCCTTGCGTACGTGCCGCATTCGCGTGAGATAGAGCGCGGGCTCGCGAGCGGTGTTCACCGTGCACCCACCGCGTCCGCCGCCTTCCCGGTGAGATACACCGGCCACCATCCGCCGAGCCGTTCGGCCGCACGCAGCCCGGACAGCGCACCGTCCTCGTGGAATCCCCAGCCGTGATAGGCCCCCGCGAAGGTGACTCGGCCGCTGTCGATTTCGGGCAGCTGAGCGGGATTGAGCGAGTAGGGCATGGCGCCGAGCACGGCTTCGGTGAGCGGCGACGGATCGGCGAGCAGAGCCAGGGCCTGCTGCGGATGGGTGGCGAGGACGGCGGCGTCGAAGCGGCGGACGCCCGAGCGGTCGGTGACCAGGACGTGGTCCGTGTGTTCGGCGACCGCGAGTACCGGCGTTCCGGTGCGGACCTCGTCCAGCGTTGTGGCGATCTTCTCCACATAGCGCGCCGACCCACCGACGACGGTGCGCCAGGTGGGGGAGTCGTAGACGGTGAGCATGCCGTGGTGGTCGAGGAATCGAAACAGATACTGGGCCGGATATTGCGTGGCGGTACCCGGATCGCACGACCACACCGCAGCGACCAGCGGCGTCATGAAGTATTCGGTGAAGTACGCGCTGAATCGGTGCTCCCGCAGGAACTCCGCGAGGGTGAGCGCGGAGTCGTCCTGCCGCAATAACTCTCGCGCCGCGCGATGGAAGCGCCGGATCTCGGTGAGCATGCGGAGATAGCGGGGCTTGCGCAGCATGCGCGCCGTCGAGAACAGGCCACCGAGCCCCTTCGCCCCGGCATACTCGAGCCCGAGGGCGTCCGCACGGACCGACATCGACATATCGGTCTCCCGGGTCTGCACCCCGAGTTCCTCGAACAGCCGCAGCAGGGTCGGATAGGTGCGGTCGTTGTGCACGAGAAATCCGGAATCGACCCAGACCCGTTTACCGGGCGCGAACTCCACCTCGTGGGTGTGCGCATGCCCGCCGAGGCGGGAATCTCGTTCGTACAGGGTCACCCGGTCGTGCTTGGCCAGCACGTATGCCGCGGTGAGCCCGGCTACTCCGCTGCCGATCACGGCGATATTCCGTCTTGGGTGCATACCTCGATTTCGACATGCTCCCCTGCCCGGTTTGGCCGTGGCGGCACGAGTTTCGCCGGCGACCGCCACGGGCCGGATTCGAAGAAGTTTCCGATTCGACCAAACCGGCGGGCGAGCCAGGGCGAAACCCAGTACGTGGTCATCGGATACGGATGAGCACCGGGGCTCGAGCCGCCCCGCCCGCAAAGGGTCACCGGCCGACCGAATCCCACCCCGATCTTCGGCCGGTGACCGGCGGCACCGGGGTAGTCCATCGAATCCGAAGGAAATGAAGACCCATGAAGCTGATACAGCGTTCTGTCGTCGTGGCGATTGCCCTGGCCACGACGGCCGCCGGCATCACCGCCTGTTCGAGTGATAAATCGGACTCCGGCAGCGCCTCGACCACCTCGATGTCCGGTTCGACCACCAGCGCGGCGAGCGCCGCGAATCTGGTCGGCCCCGGCTGCAAGGACTACGCGCAGCAGGTGCCTACCGGCGCCGGATCCGTGAGCGGTATGGCCCAGGATCCGGTGGCCGTCGCGGCCTCCAACAATCCGCTGCTGAAGACCCTGGTATCGGCGGTATCCGGCCAGCTCAACCCGCAGGTGAATCTGGTCGACACCCTCGACGGCGGGCAGTTCACCGTCTTCGCTCCGGTGGACGCGGCCTTCGCCAAGGTGCCCGCCGCGACCATCGATGCGCTGAAGGCGGATGCCCCCACGCTGACCAAGATCCTCACCTATCACGTGGTGCCCGGGCAGATCGCGCCCGACAGCATTGCCGGCACCCACAAGACCGTCGAGGGTGCCGATGTGATGGTCACCCGTACCGGTGACGACATCAAAGTCGGTGGCGCATCGGTCATCTGCGGTGGTGTGAAGACCGCGAACGCGACGGTCTATCTGATCGACAGCGTCCTCATGCCGCCCTCCTGAGCGGGGGACGAGCACCATGGTCGCCCACGTCCACCACGTCGTCAGGAGGCGAGAGGCAGATGTCGAAGTCACGAATCCCGTTCGTCCCGGCCGGATCTGGAGGAATGCCGCAGGTGCCCGCGTGACGGAGGAAGAGAATTCGACGGTCGTCCCGCTGTTCCGGGACTTCGACGGGGAAATGTCGCCCGGCCCGTCGTGTCCCAGCCGGGGACACGGGCGGGACGACGAACTGGCTCGCCGTCTCGCCACGCTGGTGGCGGCGGCGGGCGCGGGTGATCGCGATGCGTTCACTCAGCTCTACCGGCTGACCAGCCATCGCGTATTCGGTCTCGCGCTACGCATGTCGCGCAATCGCGCGACCGCAGAGGAGGTCACCCAGGAGGTGTACCTGCAGGCGTGGTCCCTGGCGTCTCGCTACGACGAGCGGATGTCGAGTCCGATGGGGTGGCTCATGATGCTCACCCATCGGCGGGCCGTCGATCGCATCCGGGCCGAGAGTTCCGCCGCCGGCCGCGATCTGGCCTACGGCCAACTGCATTTGGGCCGCGATCACGATGTGGTGGCGGAGGCGGTCGAGCAGCGGCTCGAGGAAAGCGCGGTGCTGCACTGCCTGGGCACGCTGACCCCGCTGCAGCGCGAAACCATCGAGCTGGCCTATTACGGCGGCCGCACCTACAGCGAAGTGGCCGAACATCTAGGCACCCCGGTGCCCACCGTGAAAACCCGGATCCGCGACGGGCTCAAACGCCTCGCGGCCTGTCTGACAGGAGGTGACCTGTGATGAGCATTGTCGAGCGGCCGGAGATGGAATTGCTCGAACTCGCCTACCCGTACGCGATGGACGCCGTGACCGACCTCGAACGCGACGATATCGAATTGCGGCGCGCGCGTGCCGATCGAGTCACCGTGGCCGAATTCGATGCCACTGTCTCGGCGGTGCGGGAGAGCATGGCCGAACTCAGCATTATCGACTCCTACCCGGCGCCGAAGGAATTGGAAGGCCGGCTCATGCGCGCCCTCGACCGGGTGCTGCAGGGTCCACGGGAGGGCGGCGAGCAGCGCCGGAGCGGTGGTCTCGCGTGGTTCTCGCGACTGGAGTGGCTGGCTGCCGCGGCGGTGCTGGTGGTGGCGATCGGCATGGGCTTCGGTCTGGTCGCGTACCGCGGCACCGACCGGCCCGCCATCTCGGCGGCGATGATCGATCAGCAACCTGATGTGTCGACCCGCATGATTCCGGTCACGACCGGCGGCGAGCTCGAGATACACACTTCCGCAAGGCTTTCCGCGGCCTCGGTCCGCTTCCTTCAGGTTCCGGCGCCGTCCGCCGGTAGCGCCTATCAGGTGTGGCTGGTCCCGCTCGGCGGCAAGCCGCGCTCGGCCGCCATTGTCGACGCGCTGTCCAGCGGTCCACTGGTGACCACCTTCCGGTCGGTGGACACCTTGGCCGTCACCGTCGAACCGGCAGGAGGCTCACCGCAGCCGACCACCACCCCGATCGCCAGTCTCAATCTCGTCACCTGAGCAGAGACCGGCCAGGAACGAGAGCAGCCGTGATGTCCCGCAGTACCGTCATTGCGCCCCAGCAGAGTTCACCGGTCGTCCGGCGGCACTGGATGCGGGGCGCGGTGGCGGGCCTGCTCGCCGCGGCGCTGGTGCTGGGTGCCGGTCAGCTCGTCTCGGTGTTCATCGATCCGGCGTCCTCGCCCTTCTTCGTACTCGGCGCGACCATGGTCGATCACACGCCACATACCTTGAAGGACGCGGCGATTCGCCGTTTCGGCAGCAATGACAAACTGGCGCTTTTCATTTCGATGTCGGTAGTGATGGCGATCGGCGCGGCGCTGGTGGGCATGCTGGAGCGCCGTCGGCCGCTCGGCACCCCGATGCTCCTGCTGCTGGGTGGCGTCACAGCGTTGTTCGCGCTGCAAAGGCCCACAGCGACAGTCTGGTTCGTGCTGCCGACCGTGGCCGGTATCGCCGCCGGGATCGTGGCGCTGCGACTGGTGGTCGCGGGTACACCGTCGCTGCGCACTCCCGAGTCCGCCAATATGACACGCCGCCGATTCCTGATAACCGCGGTGAGTGTCGGTGCGCTCGCCGTGGGCACTGTTTCGGCAGCCCGCTGGCTGGGCGCACACCTGCGGGATGTGGTCGCCGACCGGGCCCGCTTCCTCTTGCCGCGCCCGCTTCGATCCGCGCTGGCGGTGCCACCGGAGGCGCAGCCCCAGATCGCGGGTCTCACCCCGTTCATCACCCCGGACGATCGGTTCTACCGGGTCGATACCGCCCTGCAGCTGCCCGCGCTGACCAGCGGCGACTGGCGGCTGCGGATTCACGGAATGACCGATCGCACCGTGGAATTGGATTTCGACGGCCTGCGGCAGCGTACCGCGGTGGAGCGGATTCTCACCCTCACCTGTGTGTCCAACGAGGTGGGTGGTGAGCTCGCCGGAACCGCGCGCTGGCTGGGCTATCCGCTCGCTGACCTGCTCGCCGACGCGGGCGTGCACCCCGACGCGGATATGCTGCTGTCCCGCAGCATCGACGGATTCACCGTCGGCACACCGCTGTCCGCCGTACTCGACGGCCGTGACGCGCTGCTCGTCATCGGTATGAACGGTGCACCGCTGCCGATCGCGCACGGATATCCCGCGCGACTGATCGTTCCGGGCCTCTACGGATACGTCTCGGCCACGAAATGGGTAGTGGACCTGGAGATTACCCGTTTCGATCGGGCCAGCGCCTACTGGACCGATCGCGGCTGGGCCGATCACGGCCCCATCAAGACCGCCTCGCGCATCGATGTGCCCGCCGCCTTCGCGACCGTTCCGGCGGGTGCGGTCACCGTCGCGGGTGTGGCCTGGGCGCAGCAGCGCGGCATCGCGAGTATCGAAGTGCAGGTGGATGATCAGCCCTGGCAGCCCGCCACGCCGGCCGCCGAGTACTCCATCGACACCTGGCGGCAGTGGACCTGGCAGTGGATGGCCGAGGCGGGTAACCATACGCTGCGGGTACGCGCCACCGACCGGTCCGGGCAGCTGCAATCCGAGCAGCGCACTCCGCCCTTCCCGAGCGGCTCCACCGGCTGGCACAGCAGGATGGTCACCGTCCGATGAAGGCGGCCTCCTAGGCATTTCCTTCCCTCGGCCGGGTCTCCGCCCGCGACCGGCCGATTAATGCTGCGGCAGTGAATGAATCGGCCCTGTTTGCCCGAATTGACCGGTCTTATCAACATATTTCGGGCTAAAACCAATCCGTCCGTCTGGTCTGTGCGATTAACTCTCTGGGAGTTGCAGCGATGTTGCTGTCTGCCCTGTGATTGTTCAGGATCGTCCAGATTCTTCTATCGGAGATTGGAGTGTTTTGATGACCGCCTTGGCCTCGGAGCCCGCAGGTCGTGACGCATCGGACACGGTATTCTCTTTTCCCTTGTCAGAGGCACAGATTGGCATATGGAACGCTCAGCACATTGCGCCCGATGAGCCGCTGACAGTCGCGCAGTACGTCGAGATTCATGGTGATTTTGATGTGGCGCGCCTCGGACAGGCCGCGCGCTTATGTGCTAGGGATTTGCAGAGCCCTCGGCTGCGAATCGTTGAGGTAGCAGGAGACCCACGTCAGGTGGTGGGACCGGACGAGCCGATCGACATGGCCCGGCACGACTTCCGATCCTGCGACGACCCCCGCGCCGCCGCGATGTCCTGGATGCGCCGCGACTCCGCCGTACCGATTCCGCTGCTGGACCATCGGCTCTTCGAGTCCGCCGTACTGCGCACCGGCGACGACGAATACCTCTGGTACGCCAAGATGCACCACATCGCCATCGACGGTTACGGGGCGATGCTGCTCGTCGCGCGCATTGCCGAGCACTACACCGCGCTCACCGACGGTGCGGCGCCGAGCCAGTCGGCCGCCGAGGATCTGCACTCCATCTACGAATCCGAACTCGCGTACCGCGAATCGGCGGCCTTCGCCGAGGACCGCCGCTTCTGGCGCGGCCGGTTGAACGCCATCGGATCGACCTTCAGCCTGAGTGACCGTTATGGCGCCGCGGGTGCGGACCGGTGGATCGAAGGCGGCGTGCTGCCTGCGACCTGCCGCACCGAACTCGATGCGGTACGTGAACGATTCGGCGCCTCGCGCCCGGCCCTGCTCACCGCGGGCGTGGCCGCCTACCTCGCCGCCGTGACCGGCAAGACGCAGGTCACCCTGAGTCTGCCGGTGACCGCGCGCACCACCCCCGAGCTGCGCATGTCGTCGGGTTATGTCTCCAATGTGGTTCCGCTGCACGTCGATATCGCCGCGCACACCACGATCGCGGATCTGGTCGGCCGGGTCGACCCCAGCATTCGGGACGCCCTGCGGCATCAGCGGTACCGGCACGAGGACATGCAGCGCGACCGGGGTGCGGCCGGCGAGCACCGCAGCTTCTTCGGCCCCGTCGTCAACATTATGCTGTTCCACAACGGTCTTCGTTTCGGCCGTGCGGCCGCGACCATGCATCTGCTGTCGACCGGACCGGTGGAGGACCTGTCGGTCAATATCTACAACGGCTCCGGCGCGGGCGAACTGCATGTCGACTTCATCGGCAATCCGGCCCGCTACACCGCCGACGAACTGCGCGCGCACCACCGCCGCTTCCTGGACTACCTCACCGAATTCCTGATCACCGCTCCCGAATCCGTGCTCGCCGACCTGGCTGTCATGGGCCCGGCGGAGCAGGAACTGGTGCTGCGGGATTGGGCGCGGACTCCCGCCGAATCGCTGCCCTCCGAAGACACGCTGGTCGACCTGTTCGATTCCACGGTCGCCGCGCACGCCGCCGCGACCGCTGTCACCTGCGACGGAGTAGCGCTCACCTACCGCGAGCTGGACGCTCGTGCCAATCGCCTTGCCCGGGAGCTCATCCGGCACGGCGTCGGCCCCGAGACTCTGGTCGCCGTGGCGCTGCCGCGCTCGCTGGACCTTGTGGTCGCCTTGCTCGCGGTGATCAAGGCCGGCGGCGGGTACCTCCCGATCGATCCGGACTACCCCGCCGATCGCATCGCGTACATGCTCACCGATGCCGGGCCCGCGTGCGCGATCAGTTCCGCGGCACTGCGGTCGGCGCTGCCGGCGGGCCTGCCGGTCATTGCGGTGGAGTCCGTCGCCCCCGCCGCCGACGGCAGCCCCATCACCGCGGCCGAGCGCCGTGGCACGCTCACACCCGGCAATGTCGCCTATGTCATCTACACCTCGGGATCGACCGGCCGCCCCAAGGGTGTGCAGATCCCGCACGCGAATGTCGCGACCCTGTTCGGAAACACCGACCGCGCCTACGGATTCGATCAAAGCGATGTGTGGACCCTGTTCCACTCCTATGCCTTCGACTTCTCGGTCTGGGAGTTGTGGGGTCCGCTGCTGTACGGCGGCACCCTGGTCGTTGTCGACTACGAGACCTCGCGGTCGCCCGAGCTGTTCCTGGCGCTGCTGCGCCGGGAGCGGGTGACGGTGCTCAACCAGACGCCGTCGGCTTTCTCGCAGCTGGTCGAGGCCGACCGCGTCGAGGCGGAACACGAACCGGGCGTGGCCTCGCTCGCGCTGCGCTACATCATCTTCGGCGGTGAGGCCCTGGAGCCGCGCCGGCTGGCCGACTGGTATCGCCGCCACCACGACTACGCGCCGCGCCTGGTCAATATGTACGGCATTACCGAGACGACCGTCCATGTCACGCACCGCGCGCTCGATCGTGCGGCCGCGGCCTCCGGCGGCGGTGGCATCGGCCGGGCCATTCCGGGCCTGGGAATCTTCCTGCTGGACAGCCGATTGCGTCCGGCTCCCATCGGCGTCGCCGGCGAGATCTACGTCTCCGGCTCCCAGCTCGCGCGCGGCTACCTCGGACAGCCCGCGCTGTCCGGTGCGCGTTTCGTGGCCAACCCGTTCGGCGCTCCCGGCACCCGGCTGTACCGCTCGGGTGACCTCGGACGCTGGACGGCCGCGGGTGAACTCGAATACCTCGGCCGCGCGGACGATCAGGTCAAGGTGCGCGGTTTCCGCATCGAGCTCGGTGAGATCGAGGCGGCGCTGCTGGCCCAGGAACGGGTGCGGCAGGCCGCGGTGATCGTGCGGCACGCCGACGCGGGCGATGCGAGCATCGTCGCGTATGTGGTGACCGAATCGGCTGCCGCGCTGGATATTCCGGCGCTGCGTGGCGCACTGGCGGAGCGGCTGCCGGAGTACATGGTGCCTGCGGCCTATGTGGTCATCGACGCGATTCCCCTGACCGCCAATGGCAAGCTGGATCGTCGCGCGCTGCCGGAGCCGGTGGTGGCGACCGTGGCCTATCGGGCACCGGGCACCGCGGCGGAGCGGGCGGTGGCGGCGGTGCTGGCCGAGGTGCTCGAGGTGGAGCGCATCGGTCTGGACGACGGTTTCTTCGCGCTCGGTGGCAATTCCCTGAACGCGACCCGGGTGTCGGCGCGGGTCGGCGCGGAACTCGGTGTCCCGGTGCCGGTTCGACTGGTGCTGGAGGAAACGACGGTCGAGGGCCTGGCAGCTCGTGTCTCGGCATTGCTGCCGGAGCCGGGCCGCACCGCGCTCGCCGCCCGGGTGCGCCCGGCGCGCATTCCGCTCTCCCCCGCACAGCAGCGGCTCTGGTTCATCAACCGCTTCGACCACCGCGCCTACACCTACAACATTCCGTTCGCGGTGCGCATGGACGGCGACCTGGATATCGCCGCCCTGCGCGGTGCCGTCGCGGATCTCATTGCCCGCCACGAGCCTTTGCGCACCCTCTTCCCGGACAGCCAGGACGGCCCGCACCAGGTGATCCTGGATGCCGCGGCCGCCGTTCCGGAACTGCCGGTGCTCGAGGTGTCCGAAGCCGAGCTAGGGGAGCGTCTGCGGGCCATCGCCGCGCGCGGTTTCGAACTGACCCGTGAGACCGCACTGCGCATGGAACTGTTGCGCACCGGGGCACGGGAACACCTGCTGGCCGTCGTGATTCACCACATCGCGGCCGACGGCTGGTCGCTCGCACCCATGTTCGCCGATCTCTCCGCGGCATACGCGGCACGCCTGGCCGGGCAGACCCCGCAGTGGGCTGCCTTGCCGGTGCAATACGTGGACTACAGCCTGTGGCAGACCGAGACGCTCGGCGATGCCGCCGATCCGGCCAGTCCCGCTGCGGCACAACTGGATTACTGGCGCGTCGAGCTGGCGGACCTGCCGGACGAACTCTCGCTTCCCTACGACCGGCCGCGTCCGGCGGTGCAGTCCTTCCGGGGCGCGAAGGTGAATGTGGCGGTGGATGCCGCCGTGCACGCCGACCTGCTTCGGGTTGCCCGTGATGCCGACGCCACCTTGTTCATGGCGGTGCACTCGGCATTCGCGGTGCTGCTGGCGCGCCTGTCCGGAGGTCTCGATATCGCCGTGGGCACACCGGTCGCCGGTCGCGGTGAACAGGAGCTCGACGCGCTCATCGGTATGTTCGTCAATACCGTGGTCTTCCGGGCCCGGCCCGCACTCGGTGAGTCCTTCCAGTCGCTGCTCACCCGGCAGCGCCCGATCGATCTCGCCGCCTTCGCACACGCGCAGCTGCCCTTCGAGCGCCTGGTGGAGGAGCTCAATCCGGTTCGCTCGACCGCTCGGCATCCGCTGGTGCAGGTCGGCCTCTCGTTCCAGAACCTGGGCCGGATCGCGGTCGAACTGCCCGGACTGACGGTGTCCGGCACCGAGATCGAGACCGGGGTGGCGCAGTTCGATCTGCAGCTCGTGCTCACCGATCACTACGACAACACCGGTGCACCGGCCGGGATCACCGGCCACTTCGTATATGCCACCGACCTTTTCGACGAGAACACGGTGACGGGATTCGCCACCAGGTTCGCCCGGCTGCTCGATGACGCCGCGGCTCGCCCGCATCGGATGATCGGCGATCTCGACCTGCTGGACGGCGCGGAGCGGACCCGAATCCTGCACGACTGGAACGCAACCGGCCACGCGGTCGATGCCCGCCAGACGCTGGCCTCGCTGTTCGCCGCACAGGCGGCCCGCACCCCGTCGGCCGTCGCGCTCATGGCCGAGTCCGGGCCGGAGGTCGATCCGCTGACGGTGACCTATCGGGAGTTCTCCGAACAGGTCAATCGCCTTGCCCGCCACCTGATCTCGCTGGGTGTCGGTCCCGAGGTACGGGTGGCGCTCGCCGCGCGCCGTTCGGCGGAGCTGCTGGTCGGCATGTACGCGGTCGCCGTCGCCGGTGGCGCGTACGTCCCGATCGACCCCGATCAACCGGCCGAGCGACTGCACTACATTCTCGATACGGCTGCGCCGCAGTGTGTTTTGAGCACTCGCGCGGATGCGGCCGGGCTGCCCGCGGTGGGTGTGCCGATCGTCGAGATCGACGCGCTGGATCTTTCGGCGGTGCCGCCGTACCCCGTCCTGGACGGCGAGCGGCGCACTCCGCTGCGCCCGCACCACACCGCCTATGTCATCTTCACCTCCGGTTCCACCGGCCGCCCGAAGGGCGTCGCGGTGCCGCATCGCGCGGTGGTGAACCAATTGCTGTGGAAGCAGCGGACTTTCGGGCTCGACGGCGATGACACCGTGCTGTTGAAGACCGCCGCCACCTTCGATCTGTCGGTGTGGGAGTTCTATTCGGCGGTCCTCGTCGGTGGCCGCACCGTCATCGCGACCCCGGACGGTCATCGCGATCCGTCCTATCTCACCGCCCTGATCGAGGACCGGCGCGTTTCGGTACTGCACCTGGTGCCGTCCATGCTCACCGCCCTCATGACGGGACGCCAGGCGGAGCTGCCCGCCACGGTCCGGCTGGTGCTCGCCATCGGCGAGGCGCTGCCGGCCGCCACCGCGCAACGTTTCCGCCGCGCCAATCCGCGCATTCAGCTGTGGAACCTGTACGGCCCCACCGAGGCTGCGGTGTCGGTGACCGCGCACCGGGTGGACGACGCGGACACCGTGACGGTGCCGATCGGCCGCCCGGAGTGGAACAGCCGGGTGTACGTGCTCGATACCCGGCTGCGGCCGGTCGCGCCGGGCGTCGTGGGTGACCTCTATCTTGCGGGAATTCAATTGGCGCACGGCTATGTCAGCCGTGGTGTCCTGACGGCGGAGCGCTTCGTACCCGATCCGTTCGCCGTGGACGCGGGTGAACGTATGTACCGCACCGGCGATCTCGCCTCCTGGCAGGCCTCCGGTGAGCTGGAATACCACGGGCGCACCGACTTCCAGGTGAAGATCCGCGGCTTCCGTGTCGAGCTGGGCGATATCGAGGCTGCGCTGCTGGCCGAGGACGATATCGATACGGCGGTTGTTGTCGCGCGGGCTGATGCGCAGCGCGGTGATCAACTGGTGGCCTACGTGGTGCCGACTCCGGGTCGTACCGTCGATCCGGACGCACTGCGGACTCGCCTCGCCGCCGCCCTGCCCGCCTATATGGTTCCGGCCGCCCTCATGGTGCTGTCCGAACTTCCGATGACGGCGACCGGCAAGGTGGATCGCCGGGCGCTGCCGGAGCCGGTGTTCGCGGTAGCCCGCTTCCGCCAACCGGTTTCGCGCGCCGAGCGCGCGGTGGCCGCGGTCTTCGAAGAGGTACTCGGGGCCGAGCGGGTGGGCCTGGACGATGATTTCTTCGCCCGGGGCGGCAATTCGCTGCTGGCGACCAAGGTGGCGACGCGGCTCGCGCTGGCGCTGGGCACGATGGTCGAGGTGCGGGCGCTGTTCGACGCGCCGACCGTGGGGACGCTGGCTGCGCTGCTGGAGCAGTCCGGTGGCACCGGAGCGCGCCTGCTGTTGACGGCGGGGGAGCGCCCGGCGCGCATCCCGTTGTCCTTGGCGCAGCAGCGTTTGTGGTTCCTGAACCGTTTTGACACCGACTCCGGTGCGTACAACATCGCGGTCGGTCTGCGCCTGTCGGGCCGGCTGGAGACGGCGGCGCTGCAGCAGGCGCTGTCGGATGTGGTGGCCCGGCACGAGGTGCTGCGGACGGTGTTCCCGGAAGACGCCGAGGGCCCGCATCAGGTGGTGCTGTCGGAACAGGGTGTGGTGGTGCCGTTCGCACAGATCATGTCCGGGCCGGACACCGTGGATACCGATGCCCTCGAATTCGCCGCCACCGGTTTCGATCTCACGGTGCAGCCGCCGATCCGCGCGGGCCTGCTGCGACTCACCGTCGAGGAGCATGTGCTCGTCGTGGTGATCCATCACATTGCCGCGGACGGCTGGTCGCTGACGCCGCTCGCCACCGATCTGGTGACGGCGTACGAGGCGCGCCGCTCCGGCGGATCGCCGCAGTGGGCGGCACTGCCGGTGCAGTACGCGGATTTCAGTGTGTGGCAACGGAATCTGCTGGGTAGTGAGGACGATCCGGAGAGCCCGGCGGCCCGCCAGCTCGGGTATTGGCGGGAGCGCCTCGCGGAGCTGCCGGAATGCCTCGAGTTGCCGACCGACCGGCCCCGCCCGGTGGTGGCTTCCCACCGTGGCGCCACGGTGCGCACGCATCTGGACACGAACCTGCACGCGGCGCTGACCACCATGGCGCAGCGCTCCGGCGTGAGTGTGTTCATGGTGCTGCACGCCGCTTTGGCGACCGTGCTGGCCCGGCTCGCGGCCACCGATGATGTGGCCGTGGGCACTCCGATCGCCGGCCGGGTGGACCCCCAGCTCGACCATCTTGTCGGCATGTTCGTCGGCACCCTGGTGCTGCGCACGAAGGTGGACACCGGCGTCTCCTTCGCGGAGCTGCTGCGCTCGGTGCGCGATACCGATCTGGATGCCTTCGCGCATGCGGAGCTGCCGTTCGAGCGCCTGGTCGAGGTGCTCGAACCGGTGCGCTCGGCGGCGTACCACCCGCTATTCCAGGTCATGCTGTCGCTGCACAGTTCTGTCCCCGCAGCGGTCGAGCTGGCCGGGCTGCGCTCCACCGCCTCGGCGCTGGAGACCGGCGCGGCGCGCTGGGACCTGGAACTCACACTGATCGAACGGCATTCGGCACAGGGTGCTCCGGCGGGTATCGACCTGGGTCTCACCTACGCGACCGACCTCTTCGCAGAGGACTCCGCCCGGCGCTTCACCGAGCAGTTCACCCGGGTGCTGGCTGCCGCTGTGGCCGATCCCGGCCTGATCGTCGGCGAGCTCCCGGTGCTGACAGCGGACGAGAGCCGGGCCCTGACACCGGTATCGGGGGCGGACTCCGCACCCGTGGCGACACTGGCGGATATCTTCACCGCCGCGGCCGCCGTGGACCCTGCGGCACTCGCGGTGCGCTGCGGTGCTGCCGAGCTGACCTACGCCGAACTGGATCGGCGGTCGAATCGCCTCGCGCGCCTGCTCATCGGGCACGGCGTCGGCCCGGAATCCTTCGTGGCACTGGGTATTCCGCGCTCCATCGAGTCGGTGTGCGCCACCGTGGCGGTAGCGAAGACGGGCGCGGCTTTCCTGCCCGTCGATCCGGCCTACCCGCTGCAGCGCAAGCAGCACATGCTGGCCGACTCCGGCGCGCGGTTCGGTCTCACCGTCGCCGCACAGCGCGGCGAACTGCCGGCCGGCGGCGTGACCTGGCTGGTGCTCGACGATCCCGAGGTCACCGCCGCGCTGGCGAGCCTGCCGGACCTCGCGATCAGCGATGCCGAGCGCACTGTGCCGCTGCACTTCTCGCACACCGCGTATCTCATCTACACCTCCGGATCGACCGGTACCCCGAAGGGCGTGACGGTCACCCACACCGGCATCGCCGACTTCACGCGCACCATGGCCGAGCGGTTCGGCGTCGTATCGGGTTCGCGGACCCTGCATTTCGCTTCCCCGAGCTTCGATGCCTCGGTGCTGGAAATGCTGCTGTCCTGGTCTGTGGGAACGACCATGGTCGTGGCTCCGCCGCACATCTACGGCGGCGACGAATTGGCGGAACTGCTCGAGCGTGAGCGTGTCAGCCACGCGTTCCTCACCCCGGTTGTGCTGACGACCCTGGGTGCGGGCGGGCGGTCGTTGCCCGCGCTGCGCGGACTCATCGTCGGCGGCGAGGCCGTCGGCGCGGAGCTGCTCGAGCGCTGGGCGGTCGGCCGTGCCCTGTTCAATGCGTACGGTCCGTCCGAGGCGACCGTTGCCGTGGCCATGTCGAATGCCCTTGCACCGCACCAGCAGATTGTGCTGGGTGGTCCCATCCGGGGTGCGGGACTGGCGGTGCTGGACCGCCGTCTGCGCCCGGTTCCGGTCGGCGTTGTCGGTGAGCTCTACATCGGTGGCCCGGGCCTGGCACGCGGTTACTTCGCGCAGCCCGGTCTGAGTGCGGCCCGGTTCATTGCCGATCCGTACGGTTCGGCGGGCAAGCGGTTGTATCGCACCGGAGATCTGGTGCGCTGGACGGCCGAGGGTGAGCTGGTCTTCCTCGGTCGCGGCGACGACCAGGTGAAGGTGCGTGGCTTCCGCATCGAACTCGGGGAAATCACCGCGGTGGTCGCGGCCCTCGACGGAGTTCGCTTCGCGCACACCGAGATCCGGCACGACGAATCCGGACGCGCGCACATCGTGTGCTATGTCCGCGCCGAGGGTTCCCGCGAGCTGGATGCGCAATCAGTGCGAGCCCACGTCGGTGCCACGCTGCCAGCGCACATGGTGCCGTCGGCGGTTGTCGCACTCGACTCGATTCCCTTGTCGCCCAGCGGCAAACTGGATCGGCGGGCCCTGCCCGAACCGGTGTGGGATCTCGGTATCGCGGGCCGCGAACCGGCGACCCCCGCCGAGGTGCTGGTCGCCGGGGAAATGGCGCGCCTGCTCGGCCGCGAACAGGTCTGCGCGGATCACAGCTTCTTCGATCTGGGCGGTAACTCGCTCTCGGCCACCGGGCTGGTTTCCCGGATCGCCGCGGCGTGCGGACATCGGCTCGCGGTGCGTGAGGTCTTCGAGCACCCGACCCCCGAGGGCCTGGCCGGACTGCTGGATCAGGTTGCGAGCCAGGAGATCTCGGACCGTCCGCGACTCGGCACGTGCACTCGCCCGGCGCGGGTCCCGCTCACCTCGGTGCAGCGGCGACTGTGGTTCCTGAACCAGCTCGACACCGAGTCCGGTGCGTACAACATTCCGGTGGCGCTGCGACTGCGCGGCACACTCGACGAGGCGGCGCTGCGTGCCGCACTCACCGATGTGATTGCGCGGCACGAGATCCTGCGCACTCTGTACCCACAGGATGATCAGGGTCCGTACCAGGCGGTCATCCCCGCCGCCGAGGTGCCGCTCACCCTGGCACTACTCGAGACCTCTGCGCTGGAGCTCGAGCAGCATGTCGAGGTCGCCGCGGAGCAGGGTTTCGACCTCACCCGGGAACTGCCGCTGCGGGTGGAACTGCTGCGCACCGGGAAGACCGAATATGCGCTGGCGATGGTCGTCCACCACATCGCCATGGACGGCTGGTCGCTCGCGCCACTGGCCTCGGATCTCATGACGGCCTACGCCGCCCGCCGATCCGGGCACGCACTGGAGTGGCTGCCGCTACCCGTGCAGTACGCGGATTACGCGGTGTGGCACCAGGATCTGCTCGGTGACGAGGACGATGCGGAGAGTGTGGCCGCCCAGCAGCTGCGGTACTGGCGCACCCGCCTGGCCGCGCTGCCGGACTGCCTCGACCTGCCCGCCGACCGTCCCCGTCCGGCGGTGGCCACCCATCGCGGTGACTCCGTCCGCACGCGGGTGGATGCCGGGCTGCACACCCGCCTGACCGAACTGGCGCGCAGCCGCGACGTCAGTGAATTCATGGTGTTGCACGCCGTGCTCGCGATGCTGCTGGCTCGCCTCGGCGGTAGCCCCGACATCGCCGTCGGTACCGCGATCGCCGGCCGCGGCGAGCCCGAACTCGATGCGCTGATCGGCGCTTTCGTCGGCACCCTGGTGCTGCGCACGCCGGTCGACGGCGGCACCTCCTTCACCGATCTGCTGCACGCGGTGCGGGAAGCCGACCTCGAGGCGTTCGCGCACGCGGATCTGCCGTTCGAGCGACTGGTCGAGGCACTGAATCCGGTGCGCTCCACCGCACATCACCCGCTGTTCCAGGTGAGCCTGTCGCTGGACAACTTCCGTGCGCCCGCCCTGCGACTGCCCGGTCTGGATATCGCTGCCGTGCAGGTTGATTCGATGGTGGCGAAGTTCGATCTGCAATTCGTCTTCACCGCCGTACCGGAGGCGGGCGGCGGCGGCTCGGGTGGCTTGGACCTGTGCCTCACCTATGCCACCGACCTGTTCGATCGCGCCACGGCGGTGGACCTGAGCCGCCGTTTCGTGCGGGCGCTGTCCGCGGCTCTCGCCGATCCCGCTGCGGCGGTGGGTGATCTGGAGTTGCTGGCCCCGGAGGAATCACGGGCGCTCTCGCCTGTTCGTGGTCCGGCCGCCGATATCGTGCTCACGCTGCCGGAGCTCTTCGCCTCGGCGGCAGCCGATCCCGATCAGGTCGCCGTGGTCGCGGAGCATCGCACCCTCACCTATGGCGAACTCGACGAGTGGTCGAATCGCCTGGCGCGCACCCTGATCGCACAGGGCGCGGGTCCGGGCGAGGTCATCGCACTGGGCCTGGCGCGGTCGGTGGAGTCCGTCGTCGCGACGGTGGCCGTCGCCAAGACCGGCGCGGCCTACCTGCCGGTGGACGTGCGGCATCCGGCCGACCGGATTCGGCATATGCTCACCGACTCCGGGGCCCGGCTGGGCTTGACCACTGCTGCGGATCGTGAGTTGCTGCCCGCGGATCTGACTGTCCAGTGGCTGCTCGCAGACGTGGTGTCTGCTGCGGAATCGGCTGCGGCAGTGTCGGATTCCGAGCGTATCCGTCCGCTGGCCGTCGACGATATCGCGTATGTCATCTACACCTCCGGCTCAACGGGTGTACCCAAGGGCGTCGCGGTGCCGCATCGCGGACTCGCCGCCTTCGCGCTGGAGCAGCGCGCCCGCTACGGGCTGGAATCCGCCAGCCGGACACTGCATTTCGCCTCGCCCAGCTTCGACGCTTCGGTGCTTGAACTGCTGCTGGCATGGTGCGCGGGCGCGACCGTCGTGGTCGCTTCCGCGGAGATCTACGGTGGCGACGACCTGGCGGCGCTGCTGCAGGACCAGGGCGTAACCCACGCCTTCATCACCCCGGCCGCGCTGGCGAGTATCGATATCGCCGCTCACCCGCTGCCGGCGCTGCGCTGCCTGGTGGTCGGTGGCGAGGCGGTCGGCGCCGACCTGGTTGCCCGCTGGGCGGTCGACCGGGCCATGTTCAATGCCTACGGTCCGTCGGAAGCGACTGTGGCTCCGGTCATGTCGGACGCGCTCACCGCAGGTCGGCCCGTGGTGCTGGGCCGTGCCATTCGCGGTGCCGCGCTGACCGTGCTGGATACCCGGCTGCGGCCGGTGCCGGTCGGTGTGGCGGGCGAACTCTATGTGGCGGGTGCGGGCCTGGCCCGTGGTTATGTGGGCCGGACCGCCCTGACCTCGGAGCGATTCGTGGCGAACCCGTTCGCTGCGGTCCCGGGTGAGCGCATGTACCGGACCGGTGACGTGGTGCGCTGGACGGCCGCGGGCGAGCTGATGTTCGTCGGCCGCAGTGATGATCAGGTGAAGATCCGCGGCTTCCGCATCGAGCTCGGCGAGATCAGTGCGGTGCTGTCGCAGGCCGAGGGAATTCGCTTCGCACACACCGAGATCCGCCGTGACGATGCCGGAACTCCGCGCATCGTCGGCTATGTGGTCGCCTCCGGAGATCAGGAGCCGGACCGGCAGGCGGTGCGCGCATATGCCGCCGACCGGCTGCCGGGGTACATGGTGCCCACCGCGATTGTGGTGCTGGTGGCTATCCCGCTCTCGCCCAGTGGCAAGCTCGATCGCCGGGCGCTGCCGGAACCGCAGTGGGAGATTGCAGCCGGGCGTGCACCCCGCACCCCCAGTGAGATGCTGGTGGCGAACGCCATGGCCGAGGTCGTCGGCCGCGATCAGGTCTGTGCCGATCACGACTTCTTCGAGCTCGGCGGTACCTCGCTCTCGGCGACCCGATTGGTGGCACAGCTCGCCGCTACCACCGGCCGCCATCTCGGGGTGCGCGCCGTCTTCGAACATCCGACCCCCGAGCAGCTGGCGCGGGTCGTGGACGAGCTGCTGGCACAGGACGATCCGGGCCTGCCGCAGCTCACCCGCGGCCGCCGCCCGGCCCGGATTCCGCTCTCCCCGGCACAGCAGCGACTGTGGTTCCTGAACCGTTTCGACACCGATTCGGGCGCGTACAACATCCCGGTGGCGCTGCGCCTGCACGGCCGGCTCGATGCGATTGCGCTGGCGGCTGCCCTGCGTGACGTGGTGGAGCGGCACGAGGCGCTGCGCACCCTGTTCCCGCAGGACGCGGACGGCCCGCACCAGGTGATCCTGCCGGCCGCCGCCGAATTCGCGCTGCCCGTGGTCGAGGTGGCTGCGGAGGATATCGAGGCCCGCCTGTGTGCCTTGGCCACCAGGGGATTCGATCTGGCGACGGCACTACCATTGCGTGCGGAGTTGGTGCGGATCGACGAGCACGATCATGTGCTCGCGGTGGTCGTGCATCACATTGCCGCAGACGGTGGCTCCATCGCTCCGCTGGCGTCCGATCTCGCCACGGCCTATGCCGCACGGCGGCAGGGTGAGGCGCCCGCGTGGGCCGAATTGCCGGTGCAGTACGCCGATTACAGCGTCTGGCAGCGTGAGCTGCTGGGTGACGAGGCGGATGCCACCAGTGTGTCGGCGCAGCAGCTGCGGTACTGGACCGAACGCCTGCAGGGGCAGTCTGACAGCCTGGAACTGCCTGCCGATCGGCCGCGCCCCACGGTCCGATCACAGCACGGCGCTTCGGTATTCGCCCGGCTGGACGGTGCGTCGCACGCCGCGCTCTCCAGGCTCGCCCGCGACCACGATGCCAGCCTGTTCATGGTGCTGCACGCCGTACTGGCCGTATTGCTGGCTCGGATCACGGGCACCGGGGACGTGACGGTGGGCACCCCGATCTCCGGCCGAGCCGACGCGCGCCTGCACCCGCTGATCGGTATGTTCGCCGGCACCCTGGTGCTGCGCACCCAGGTGGATCGCGCCGGTTCCTTCTCCGAGCTGCTGGCGGAGGTGCGCGATCACGATCTGAATGCCTTCGCGCACGCCGACATTCCGTTCGAGCGGCTGGTGGAAGCCCTGGATCCGGTGCGCACGACCGCGCATCACCCGCTGTTCCAGGTCATGCTGTCGGTGCACGACGCACTGCCCGCACTGCCGCGGCTCGATGAGGTCGAGGTCGCGATCGAGGAGATCGCGCTGGAGATCGCTAAATTCGATCTGCAGTTCACCTTCACCGAATCGCATACCGCACAGGGTGATCCGGACGGCATCGACATCTGCGTGACCTACGCGACCGATATGTTCGAGGCCGAGACCGCCGAGCGTCTCGGCGCCCGCTTCGTCCGGCTGCTGTCCGGAGTCAGCGGCCGCCCGCACACCGCGGTCGGCGATATCGACCTGCTGTCGGTACCGGAGCGCTCCGACCTGGCGCCGGCGCGCGGCGTGAACGGACCCGTACCGGCGACCCTGGCGGAGGTCTTCAATGCCGCCGCGGCCGTGCGCAATGCCGTTGCGGTGGTGTCGGAGTCGGGCACACTGACCTACGGCGAACTGGACGAACGCTCGAACCGGGTGGCGCGGGCGCTGCTCGCGCACGGCGTCGGCCCCGGCGATATTGTCGCGCTCGGCCTGCCCCGCTCGCTGGAATCGGTGCTCGCCACGGTGGCGGTCACCAAGACCGGTGCGACCTTCGTCCCCGTCGATGTGCGCTATCCGGCCGAGCGGATCGCGCATATGCTCACCGATTCCGGTGCGCGACTGGGCATTACCACGGCCGCTCATTCCGGCGCGCTGCCGGAGGTCCTGAACTGGCTCACGCTGGCGGAACTGGAGCAGGCCGAATCCGCCACGCCGATCACCGATTCCGATCGGCTGCGCTGGCTGGGAATCGACGACCTCGCCTACATCATCTACACCTCGGGTTCGACCGGTGTGCCCAAGGGTGTGGCGGTGACCCATCGCGGCATGGCCGGGTTCGCGGTCGAGCAGCGCACCCGCTACGCGATGGACTCCGACAGCCGGCCACTGCATTTCGCCTCACCCAGCTTCGACGCCTCGATCCTGGAACTGCTGCTGGCCTGGTGCTCGGGCGGCGCCCTCGTGATCGCCTCGCCCGAGGTGTACGGCGGTGACGACCTGGCCGCGCTGCTGGACCGTGAGCGGGTGACACACGCCTTCATCACCCCGGCGGCGCTGGCGAGCATCGACATCGGCCGCTGGCCGCTGCCGGCGCTGCAACACCTGTCGGTCGGTGGCGAGGCGGTGGGTGCGGATCTGGTCGCGCGCTGGGCCCCGGACCGGCACCTGTACATCGGGTACGGACCGACCGAAACCACCATCATGAGCGCCATTTCGACGCCGCTGGCGGCGGACGCTGCGGTGGTGCTGGGCCGCCCGATTCGCGGCACCGGAGTGGTCGTGCTCGATGAGCGACTGCGCCCGGTGCCGCCGGGTGTGTCCGGTGATCTGTACATCGGCGGCGACGGTCTGGCACGCGGGTACCACCTGCGGCCGGGTCTGACCGCCAACCGCTTCGTCTCGAATCCGTTCTCGACCCTGCCGGGCGCGCGGATGTACCGCACCGGTGATGTGGTGCGCTGGACGCAGTCCGGTGAGCTGGACTTCGTCGGCCGCAGTGATGATCAGGTGAAGATTCGCGGCTTCCGGATCGAGCTCGGTGAGATCAGCGCCGTGGTGGTCGATGCCGAAGCAATTCGCTTCGCCCACACCGAGATCCGCGATGACGCGGCGGGCCGTCCCGCCATCGTCTGCTACGTCGTCCCGGAGGATGGGCAGAGCGTGGATATCGCGCAGCTGCGCGATATCGCGGCCGAGCGCCTCCCGGCGCATATGGTCCCCGCCATGTTCGTGCCGCTGGTGTCGATCCCGTTGTCGCCCACCGGAAAACTGGATCGCCGCGCCCTGCCGGAACCGGCCTGGTCGACGGTAGAAGGCGGACGTGCTCCGCACACGCCCAATGAGAAGCTGGTGGCGAAGGTCATGGCCGAGGTCCTCGGCCACGACCAGGTCTGCGCCGATCACGGATTCTTCGAGCTGGGCGGCAATTCGCTGTCCGCGACGCAGCTGGTCGCGCGGATCACCGCCGCCTCCGGGCAGCAGCTCGGGGTGCGCGCGGTCTTCGAACATCCGACACCCGCCGGACTGGCGCTGCTGCTGGATGATTCGATGGGCGAGGCGGCCGCCGGGCGTCCGGTCCTGATGGCCGGTCAGCGGCCCGAGCGGGTGCCGCTGTCCCTGGCGCAGCAGCGACTGTGGTTCCTGAGCCGCTTCGATCCGGGTTCGGCGGCCTACAACATTCCGGTGGGCCTGCGCCTGACCGGCCGCCTGGATGCGGCGGCGCTGCAGCAGGCGGTGTCGGATGTGGTGGCGCGGCACGAGGTGCTGCGTACGGTATTCCCCGAGGACGCACAGGGGCCGCATCAGGTGGTGGTGCCCGAGACGGCGGCGGTGCTGCCGTTCGTGCGCATCGTCTCCAGCCCGAGCACGGTGGTCACCGATGCGTTCGAGCTGGCGCAGACCGGGTTCGATCTTGCGGTCGAGATCCCGATCCGCGCGGCACTGATGCGGGTCGGAGTCGACGAGCACGTCCTCGTCGTCGTGATCCATCACATTGCCGCCGACGGCTGGTCGCTGACGCCGCTGGCCGCGAATCTGGTGGCGGCCTATGAGGCGCGCTGCTCCGGCGCCGCGCCCGCATGGCCGGCACTGCCGGTGCAGTACGCGGATTTCAGTGTGTGGCAACGGGAATTGCTCGGCAGCGAGGACGATCCGGAAAGTCTGACCACGCGGCAATTGCAGTACTGGACCGAACGCCTGGCGGATCTGCCGGAGTGCCTGGAACTGCCCGTCGATCGGCCACGGCCGGTGGTGGCTTCCCAGCGCGGCGCCTCGACCTCCGTGCGCATCGATGCGGAACTGCATGCCCGCCTGGCGAATTCGGCGCAGTCGAACGATGTCACTGTGTTCATGGTGCTGCATGCGGTGCTGACGGTGCTGATCGCTCGTACCAGTGGCAGCGGCGACATCGCCATCGGCACCGCGGTGGCCGGGCGCGGCGACGCGGCGCTCGACGATCTCATCGGCATGTTCGTCGGCACCCTGGTGCTGCGCACCAGGATCGACGGTGCGGCCAGCTTCGCCGAGGTGCTGGAATCGGTGCGCGACGCCGATCTCGACGCCTTCGCCCACGCCGATCTGCCGTTCGAGCGGCTGGTCGAGGTGCTCAATCCGGTGCGCTCGACCGCACATCACCCGCTGTTCCAGGTGAGTCTGTCGCTCACCAATATGGGTGTGCCGACAGTCCGCCTGCCGGACGTCGCGGTGACGGGCTTCCCGGTCGATCCGGGCCTGGCGAAGTGCGATCTGCAATTCACCTTCACCGAAGCCTTTACGGCGCACGGTGATCCGGACGGCATCGAGATGTCGCTGTCCTACGCCACCGATCTGTTCGATACCGCCACCGCCGACCGGATGAGCCGCCGTTTTGTCCGGTTGCTGGCGGCGGTGCTGGCCCGGCCGGAGATCGCGGTCGGCGACGCGGATGTGCTGTCCGCGTGGGAGCGTTCGGTGCTGGCTCCGGCGCACGGCGCCCGGGCCGCGGAGCCCATCACACTGCCCGAGCTGTTCGCTCGTGCGGTACAGACCGACCACCCCGCGCTCGTCACGGCGGAACGGACGCTGACCTACGGTGAGCTCGACGCCTGGTCGAATCGCCTGGCGCGCAAGCTGATCGCGCGTGGAGTCGGACCCGGCGATATTGTCGCACTGGGCTTGGCCCGGTCGGTGGAATCTGTCGTCGGCTCGCTGGCCATCGCGAAGACCGGTGCGGCCTTCCTGCCGGTCGATGTGCGGCATCCGATGGACCGGATCCGGCATATGCTCACCGATTCGGCGGTGCGCTTCGGGCTCACCTGCACCACCGATCGCGCGGCGCTTCCCGGTGATCTCGGCATCGAGTGGATGCTGGTCGACGACGCCGCCGAGATGTCCGCCGCACCGGTGGACGCGAGCGAGCTGCGCCGCGTACCGCGCATCGACGATGTCGCATATCTGATCTACACCTCCGGGTCCACCGGCCTGCCCAAGGGCGTGGCCGTCACCCATCGCGGCGTGTTCAACTGCGCCGAGGTGCAACGGGTCCGGTTCGGTGTCGAACGGTCCGCGCGCACACTGCATCTGGCCTCGCCGAGCTTCGATGTGGCGGTGCTGGAGTTGCTGCTGGCCTGGTCGGCGGGCACGACCATGGTGATCGTCCCGATCGACGTCTACGGCGGCGACCCGCTGGCCGAGCTGATCGAGGCGAACGCGGTCACCCACGTCATCATCACACCGGCCGCGCTGGCCAGCATCGATGCGGTCCGCTGGCCGCTGCCGCGCCTGCACACGCTGATAGTCGGCGGTGAGGCGTTCGATCGGGAACTGGTGGAGCAGTGGGGCCGCGGCCGCGATATGTCGAACGGGTACGGCCCGTCCGAGGCGACCATTGCCACCACCTTCTCCGAGCCCATGCATCCGGACCGGCCGATCGTGCTCGGCCGCCCGATGCGCGGGGTGACCACGGTGGTGCTGGACGCACGTCTGCGCCCCGTGCCGCCCGGTGTGGTGGGTGAACTCTATGTCGGCGGTATCGGCCTGGCGCAGGGTTACCACCGGCGTCCGGTGCTGACCTCCGAACGATTCGTGGCGAATCCGTTCGGCGGCAAGGGTGAACGCATGTACCGCACCGGAGATCTGGTGCGGTGGAATGCCGAAGGCGAGCTGGTATTCGCCGGCCGCGCCGACGATCAGGTCAAGGTGCGCGGCTTCCGCATCGAACTGGGCGAGATCTCCGCTGTGGTCGCGGGCTGCGCGGGAGTTCGCTTCGCGCACACCGAGGTTCGCAAGGACGACGGCGGCCGGGCGCATATCGTCTGCTATGTCGTCGCATTGGAGGGCGGCGCGCTCGAGGCGCGGGCACTGCACGACCTTGCCGCCCAGCAGCTTCCGGCGCATATGGTGCCGTCGGCCTTCCTGATGCTGGACTCGATTCCCTTGTCGCCCAACGGGAAACTGGATCGCCGCGCACTGCCCGAGCCGGACTGGACCGTCAGCGATACCGGTCGTGCCCCGCGCACGCCCGGCGAGGTGCTGGTGGCCAAGGCCATGGCCGAGGTCGTCGGCCGGGAAAGCGTCTGTGCGGACCACAGTTTCTTCGATCTCGGCGGCAACTCGCTGTCGGCGACACAGCTGGTGGCGCGGATCGCCGCCGCCTCCGGCTGCCGGCTGGAGGTGCGCGCGGTGTTCGAGCACCCGACTCCCGAGAAACTCGGCGCGATGCTCGATCGGGTGCTGTCCGCCGGGGGCGGGGACCGGCCCGCACTGGTCTCCCGGCCCCGGCCCGCACGAATTCCGCTGTCTCCGGCCCAGCAGCGGCTCTGGCTGCTGAATCGGTTCGATACCGCCTCCGGCGCGTACAACATCCCGCTGGTGCTGCGGCTGCGTGGCGCATTGGATGTCGAAGCGCTGCAACAGGCGGTCGCGGATGTGGTGGCCCGCCACGAGGTGCTGCACACCGTGTTCCCTGCGGATGCGGAAGGTCCGCATCAGGTGGTGCTGCCAGCCGCCGATCCGGCGCTTTCGGTGCCGCTGCACGAGCTCGCCGCCGCTGCCGTGCCGGAGTTCATCCGATCCTTCATCACGGCGGGATTCGATGTGACACAGCAGCTTCCGGTGCGTGCCGGGCTGCTGCGCCTCGCGGCCGATGAGCACCTGCTGGTGCTCGTCATGCACCACATCGTCGCGGATGGCGCTTCCGCGGGACCGCTCGCGATGGATCTGGCTGCGGCCTATGCGGCGCGGCGGGAACAGCGGGAACCCGGATGGGCCACGCTGCCGGTGCAATACGCCGATTTCAGTCTGTGGCAGCACGCGGTGCTCGGCAATGAGGAAGACCCCGAGAGCCCGGCCGCCCGTCAGCTGGACTACTGGACGAACAAGTTGGCCGGGACGCCGGACTGCCTCACACTGCCCATCGATCGGCCGCGCCCCGCGGTCCCGTCCCAGCGCGGTGCCTCGGTGTTCGCGCGCATCGACGCCGAGTTGCACGACGAGCTCACCGAATTGGCGCGCTGGCACGGTGTCAGCGTCTTCATGGTGCTGCACGCGGTGCTGGCGGTCCTGCTGAGCAGGCTCGGCAGCACCGACGATGTGGTGGTCGGTACGCCGATCGGTGGCCGGGTGGATCCGCAGTTGGATCTGCTCGTCGGCATGTTCGTCGGCACGCTGGTGCTGCGGACATCCGTCGCTTCCGGTGACACCTTCGCGGAACTGCTCGACACCGTGCGGGAAACGGATCTGGATGCGTTCGCGCACGCCGATATTCCGTTCGAGAGACTGGTGGAGGCCCTCGATCCGGCCCGCTCGGCCGCACATCACCCGCTGTTCCAGGTGATGCTGTCGGTGCACAATGTGGTGCCGGACCTGCCGCAGCTGGCCGAGGTGACCGCGATTGCCGAGGATACGGCGTTCGAGGTGGCCAAGTTCGATCTGCAATTCACGCTCACCGAATCGCAGACCGCACACGGTGCTCCGGACGGAATCGATCTGTCCGTCACCTATGCCACCGATCTGTTCGATGCCGGTAGCGCGGAAGTGCTGTGCCACCGGTTCGTCCGGCTGCTCACCGCCGCGATCGGTGATCCCGCCACGGCCGTAGGGGATCTCGACCTGCTCGATGCGCAGGAGATGCGCACGCTGGCTCCGGTACGGGGGTCCGCGTCGGTCACCGCCGCCACCTTCCCGGCGGTCTTCGCCGCGGCCGTCGCTACGTCGCCGGGCACGGTCGCGGTCTGCGACCGGGAGATCCAGATGAGCTACGACCAGCTGGATCGGTCGACCAACCGGCTGGCGCGAGCGCTACTGGCTCGCGGGGTCGGTCCGGAAGCGTATGTGGCGCTGGGTATTCCGCGTTCGGTCGAATCGGTGCGGGCCATGCTCGCGGTGCTCAAGACCGGGGCGGCGTTCGTGCCGGTTGATCCGTCCTATCCCGCGCAGCGCAAGGAGCACATGCTCAGCGATTCGCGGGCGCGCATCGGCCTGACGGTCTCGCGGTGCCGCGGGGACGTGCCGGTGGGCCCGCAGTGGCTGGTGCTCGATGATCCGGCCTTCGCGGCGGAGACCCGGTTCTATTCGGGTGCACCGCTTTCCGAGGCCGAATTCATCCGTGCACCCCGGCTGGGCAATCCGGCGTACCTGATCTACACCTCGGGATCGACCGGTGTGCCCAAGGGCGTCACCGTCACGCATGCCGGCTTGGCCAACTTCGCCGCGGAGCTCGCGCATCGGGGCGGGGTCACCACTCGGTCGCGGGTATTGCACTTCGCGTCACCGAGTTTCGACGCCGCGATCCTCGAAATTCTGCTGGCTCTCGGTAGTGCCGCGACCTTGGTGCTGGCCGATACCGGGATCTTCGGCGGCGACGAATTGCGGGACCTGTTGCGCGCGGAGCGGATCACGCACGCGTTCGTGACGCCGGCGGCGCTGGCGACCGTCGAACCGGCCGGGCTCGGCGAGCTCGAAATGATCATGGTCGGCGGTGACCGCACCGGCGGCGAACTGGTGCAGCGCTGGGTCGGGGCCGATGTTCCGGGTCGGACCATGCTCAATGCGTACGGTCCCTCGGAGATCACCGTCGCCGCGAGCATCAGCGCCGGATTGCGGCCGGGCGTGCCCGTCACCATCGGCGGACCGCTGCGCGGATTCGCATTGATGGTGCTCGACCGGCGTCTGCGTCCCGTTCCGGTGGGTGTGCCCGGCGAGTTGTATCTGGCCGGAATCGCCTTGGCGCGTGGCTATCACCGTCGTCCTGCCCTGACCGCCGAGCGGTTCATCGCGAGTCCGTTCGGCACGCCGGGCGACCGCATGTACCGCACCGGTGACCTGGTGCGCTGGGTGACATCGGCGGGACGGCAGGAGTTGGAGTACCTCGGTCGCAGCGACGACCAGGTGAAGATCCGCGGGTTCCGCATCGAGTTCGGTGAGATCAATGCCGCGCTCTCCGCGTACGCCGAGGTGACCGCGGCGACCACCATCGGATACGAGATGGCCAGTGGTGCGCTGATTCTCGCTGCCTACGTCGTGCCGGTGCCAGGTGCCGTGGTGAATGTCGAAGAGCTGCGTAAGCATGTCGCCGGGCGAGTGCCGGGATACATGGTGCCGCAGTCGATTACGGTCCTCGAAGCCCTGCCGCTGACACCGGCGGGGAAGCTGGATCGTACGGCGCTGCCCGAACCGGAACTGCTCGCGGCGGCGACCTTCCGTGCGCCCGGCACGCCCGTCGAAGTGCTGGTGTGTGCTGCCTTCGCCGAGGTGCTGGGTCTGGAGTCGGTGGGTGCGGACGATAATTTCTTCGAGCTGGGTGGCACGTCGCTGCTGGCTACTCGACTCGTCGCGGTGATCCGGGACCAGCATGGAGCCGATGTGCCGATGCAGGCGCTGTTCCTGGATCCCACCCCGGCCGGTATCGCCGCCCGGGTCGAGGCGCCGTCCGACGGCAGCGATAATGCCGTCGAGGCGGCATTGAGTCCGCTGCTGCCGATTCGCCCGAACGGCACACTGCCGCCGCTGTTCTGCGTGCACTCGGTCAGTGGTGTGGCCTGGAGCTACACCGGACTGCTGCCGCACCTGGAACCGGAACGGCCGATCTACGGTTTGCAGTTGCCGCACCTGACCGAGGACAACTGCGGTCTCGACACGGTCGAGGAGCTGGCGCAGCGGTATATCCGTGAGATACAGACCGTGCAGCCACACGGGCCGTATCACCTGCTGGGCTGGTCGCTGGGCGGTCTGATCGCCTACGACATCGCGACCAGGCTGGAAGCGGCGGGGGAGCAGGTGCAGGTGCTGGCCATGCTGGACAGCCGCATCCTCGCCGACGAACCGGAAATCGCGGACGCCAGTGCCGGCGAACTGCTCGCGGCACTGCTGGGCGATTCGAGCCTGGCGGCGGAGAACGTATCCGCCGAGCGCGCAGCGGAATTGCTGCACGAGCACCAGGGGCCGTTCGGTGCGCTGGGTGCTGCCCACATGGAGCGGCTGTACACGGGCTACCTGGCCGGTACCAGCATGGGCTACCGGTTCCGTCCCCGCCGCTACGAGGGTGATCTGGTGTATTTCACTGCCACAGAGCCGGATTCACCCGCACCCGCGGGTGGTCAGGCTCCGCCGACACCCGGCGCGGGTCCCTGGCGCGGGGTGGTTCGAGGCGAGATCACCGAGCACTTCGTCGGCTGCTCGCACGTCGATATGGGTTCGCCGCGAGCACTGGACGAAATCGGTCCGATGCTGCGGCAGCACCTGAGCGAAGGCGAATGCCGGACAGGGTTTTCCGTTCAGACCGCCGCCGACCGGCGCTGGTCGTCATCGAGTGCGAATACCGGAACAGGAAGGGACATCGAATGAGCGACACCAACCCGTTCGACAACGAGGAGGGCCGATTCGCGGTGCTCGTCAACGCCGAGGGGCAGCATTCGCTGTGGCCGGATTTCGCGGCGGTGCCCGACGGTTGGCAGCTGGTCCACGAGGGTAGTCGCAAGGAATGCCTGGACTACGTGGAACAGCATTGGACCGATATGCGTCCCAACAGTCTGGTCGCCGCCATGGCCGCCGACGCTCAGGCCTGAGGAAGAAGTGCCGTACGACCAGGCCCCGGCATCCCGGGGCCTGGTTCGTTTGAATCACGGAAGCGATACGGGGACAATGACATTGAGGCGATGCTCGAGCGCTGCGGCGCTCCTGCTGGCAGTGACGGCAGCGGGTCCGCTGGGCTGTTCTCCCGAACAACTCACCAGCGGCGCCGACCCGATCGGCCTAGCCGCCCCAGCCCCGGTTTCATCCGCGCCGCAGCATATCGAGCGTCCGTCCGAGTTGACCGGTCCCGGTTGTGATGCGGCCGCCTCGAACCCGGACAACCCGATGCTGGAGGCCGTCCTGCTGTCCGCCGCGAAAGATGCGGGACTGCAGGCGCAGTCGCCGGGTTCGACAGCGCCGCGGCGGTTCACCGTCTTCGTGCCCGAGGAATCCGCTCTCGACAATCTCGACGAAAATACCGTTCATCGCATGCGGAACGACGCCTCGGAACTGCTGAAAATCATTGCGCACCACTTGGTTCCCGTCGATCTCCCACCGGATCGAATCGGCGGCCGGTACCTGGCGGCCGATGGCGGAGAGGTCACCGTGACGCGATCGGCCGACGGTATCGATGTGGACGACGCGAAGGTGATCTGTGGCGGCTTCCGCACCACCACGGCGACCATCTACCTGATCGACAGGGTGCTCACGCGCACCTCGTTGTGACAGTGCCTGTGGTGCGCGCGCGGTGCAGGGTCAGCGCGGGCTGAGCCGGACCACCGGGTACCGGCGCTCGGACTTGTTCTGGTACTTGGCGATACGAGGCTGGGCGGCGGCGATACGCTGCCACGCCTCGTCGCGCTCGGCGCCTTCCAGCTGTTGCGGGACAACAGGTTCGGCCTCGTGTCCCGGCAGTTCGATCGACACCTGTTCCGGGTGCGCCATCATATTGGTGTACCAGTCCGGATTCCGGCTGCCGCCGCCCGACCCGATGAGCAGCCGCGCATTCTCACCGTCGGCGAACCAGGCCAGCGGCGACTGCCGCGGCTGCCCGCTGCGGCGGCCCACCGTATTGAGAATCAGCACATCCATACCCATGAACGTGCCGTGACCATTGCGGATCTTACGATTCATCCGGCCGTTCATTTTCTGCTGCATCCACCGTGAGAACGCCCCCGGCGTCCCGGCAGGGCGCTTGCCTGCCTGCTTTTCCTGTGCCATTTCTACCTCCGGTCGTTTCAGCGTGTGCGGTTCCAGCGGCAGTTACTCAGCGCACCTCCTGAATTCGCACCATATTCCCCGCCGGATCCCGGAACGCGCAGTCCCGGACCCCATACGGCTGATCGGTCGGCTCCTGCACCACCTCGGCATCGGTGGCCTGGACCCGCTCGAACGTCCCATCGAGATCCTCGGTGGCCAGCAGCAGACTCGCATAAGTCCCCTTGGCCATCATCTCGACAATGGTGCGCCGCTCATCCTCGGTAATGCCCGGATCAACAGCCGGCGGATGCAAAACAATAGAAGTCCCGGGCTGGCCGATGGGCCCCACGGTCAACCAGCGCAGCCCGTTGTACCCGACATCCTTACGAAGCTCGAAGCCCAGTGCATCCCGATAAAACGCCAACGCGGCCTCCGCATCATCATGCGGCAAAAAACTCGAATGAATGGTGATATCCATGTCCGCAACGCTAATCCCGCCGCATCACCCCGGGCTTCTCGATTCCTGATCGGTTCCCGCCGACCAGGCGGACTTGCCTGCATCAAGATCACTTAACCTGCCGGCGAATGCAGCTAGGCTCGCCGTGTGTGGGTTGCGGAGAGGATGCGGAGCGAGATCGCGGGACTCGGGCGCCGAGTCATCGGTCTGGACTCCTCCGCTGCGCAGTACGTAGCTGGTCTGCACACTGCCGAGGAGGAGGTGCCGGGGCTCGACCGCCGGGAGGCGTTGCAGTTCAGGCGAATCCAGTTACTCGGCACGACCGGCACGGTGGTAATGGCGATCAGTGCGCTCGGTGTGGGCGCACAGCCGGTGCACCAGAATCCGGTATCGGGACTCGCGGTGATCGGGCTGTTCGCGCGAGTACCGACGTCCATGCTGGCAATGTGCATGATCGGCGTGGTCGCGGTGGTGACGGCGTGGTTGTTGCTGGGCCGGTTCGCGGTCGGCGGCCCCGGCGGGGCGCCCTGGCACCGGATCAGTCGGTCGCAACTCGACCGCACCCTGCTGCTGTGGGTGACGCCGCTCGTCGTCGCGCCGCCGATGTTCTCCAATGACGTGTATTCGTATCTGGCGCAAAGCGAAATCGCCAGGCGCGGAATGGATCCCTACGTGGTCGGCCCGGCCACCGGGCTCGGCCTGAACAATGTGCTGACCAACAATGTGCCCACCATCTGGCGCGACACACCCGCGCCGTACGGCCCGCTGTTCCTCTGGATCGGCCGCGGCATCGCCGAAATCACCGGCGACAACATCGTTCTCGGTGTCTGGGCACATCGGCTGCTCGAACTCGGCGGGATGGCGCTGATCGTGTGGGCGCTGCCGCGGTTGGCGCGCCGCTGCGGGGTTGCGCCGGTGAGCGCACTGTGGCTCGGCGCGGCAAATCCGCTGGTGCTGTTCCATCTGGTCGCCGGGGTGCACAATGACACGCTGATGCTCGGACTCATGCTGGTCGGGTTGGAATACTGCCTGCGCGCCTTCCCCACAAACCCTGGCGCCGAGGCGGATCCACCTCCCCGGTGGGACCGGCGAGCCTGGACGCTGCTCGGGTTCGGTGCGGTGCTGATCGCGCTCGCGTCCATGGTCAAGGTTCCCGCGATCATCGCGCTGGGGTTCGTCGGCATGGCGCTGGCCCGGCAGTGGGGCAGACGCATCGGGCCTGTGTTTCTTGCCGCGGTGGTGCTCGGCGTGATCGCGGCGGCGACCACACTGCTGGTCTGCTGGGGAAGTGGGCTCGGTTTCGGCTGGATCTACACCCTCGGCACCGCCAATGCGGTACGCAGTTGGATGTCACTTCCGACGGCTCTCGGCATCATCACCGGATTCGGCGGTGTACTCCTGGGATTGGGCGATCACACCACCGCGCTGCTGACCTTCACCCGCCTACTCGCGATGGCGGCAGCCGCGTTCATCAGCCTGCGCATGCTGGTGGCCACGTGGACCGGGCGCCTGCACCCGATCGGCGCGCTTGGTTTGGCGCTGGGTGCCATCGTGCTGCTTTCCCCCGTGGTGCAGCCGTGGTACCTGCTGTGGGCGATCGTGCCGCTGGCGGCTTGGGCAACGACGCCCGCGTTCCGGGTTCCGGCGGTGGCATTCTCGGTGGTAGTGGGAGTTTTGGAGATGCCACGCGGAGCCGAGTTCGAGGTCTTCCAGGTCATCGAGGCAGCTTTCACCACGGTCGCGGTGTCGGTGGTGTTCATCGCGCTGACCCGTAATGCGTTGCCGTGGCGGTACCGGTCCGTGGCCAACTCTCCGGTTTCGGAGAAATCTCGCGTTGATGCTCCCTGACCACAGATCGGATCAGTCGGTGGAGCCGGGGCTGCGGGTGTTCAGTTCCTTGCGGGTGGTGGCGAACCACTCTTGGGTGCCGACCAAGCCGGATTCGATGTCCTTGCGGGCGCCGTTGAAGCCGTACAGCTCTCCGGCGAAGCGGGTTAACACCGAACCTTCGTGTTCTTCGAGTTCCTCCAGAACGGCGGTGTCTTGCAGGAGGTAGGCGACGCCGGCTTGTTCACCGGTGGTCCATACGGTGCGGTAGTCGTCCCATCCGTTTTGCCGCACCGCTAGGGCGCGGTCGATGAGGGTTGCGCGCAGGGCGGCTCGTTCGGCATCGCCGGGGCGTCGTGTTTTGAGATGGTCCCAGCTGATCGGTTCTGCGTCGGACACGTCGGATCCCGTCCTTCTGGGTGAGTTGGAACTTGCGGTCCTGGGCAATCTATCCCGTGGGGAAAACGCATCGGTTGGCGGCGTCCATGGACAAACCTGGCCTGCGCGCGGCGGTTAACATGGCCGGGTGAGCCGAGCGGGCGAGTGGGAAGTCGAGGATTCCGCGCTGCGGGCGCGCCGGGCGAGTTCGTTCGGTGCGGAAGCGGCTGCGTACGACGAACATCGGCCGGATTATCCGGTGGCGGGGGTGCATTGGGCGCTCGGGCCGGTGGACGGAAAGCCCGATGTCGAGGTGCTCGATCTTGGCGCCGGGACGGGCAAACTGACCGGGGTGATGCTTGCGGCCGGGCTGCGGGTGACTGCGGTGGAGCCCGATGCGGCTATGCGTGCGGTCCTGATGCGGCGATATCCAGCGGTGTCGACGCTGGCGGGCAGCGCGGAATCAATTCCGCTACAGGATGATTCGGTGGATGCGGTGATGGCGGGGCAGGCGTTTCACTGGTTCGATCTACCGCGCGCGTTCCCGGAGATCGCGAGGGTTTTGCGCCCGGCCGGAGTGGTCGCGGCGTTCTGGAACGGTCACGACACCTCGGTCGAGTGGGTCGCCGAATTGGATCGGGTGTCATACACGACCGCATCGTTCGAACGCCGCTCGACGCTGGGACTTCCGGCGCATCCACTGTTCTACCCCTTCGAGCGAACCGAATTCGCGCACTCGCACCGACGCACGGCCGAAAGTCTCACCGACACAATCGGAACCAACTCCCACACCTTGGTCGTCTCGCCCGCGGAGCGCACCGCGGCGCTCGAGCGAATCGCTGCATATCTGAGCAGCCGCCCCGAAACAGCCACCGGCGAATTCGACTTCCCCTTGCGGACTCTGGTTATTCGGGCGTTGGTGAAGTGAGTAACTCACGCCGATGCGAGGAAACGGTCCAATCGTTCGGCGAAACCTGGTGCGGCTGGGACGAAATGGCCTGCGCCAGGGGCGATTACGCGCTCGCCGTCCAGGGTGTCGGCGAGTGCGTCGCAAATTCGTTCCAGCGCGGGGTAGTGGTTTCCCGAGGCGATCAACGCGGGAACTCCTTTGGCGCGCAACACCTCCAATTGCGGTTGCGCCCCGCCCGGTAGCCGACCGCCCTGCGCGCGGCGGACCGCAGCCGCGGCCGCTTCGGGAAGGGGTTGGCCGTCCTG
>NZ_JAODNK010000185.1 GCF_025465275.1 Nocardia sp.
TCCACTACATGATCGTGGACCTCCGCTTCGCCGGCCACCGCATCGGCCATGCCCTCCTGGAGCATGCCGCGACCCTCGCTGCCCAAAGCAACCGCGACTGGGTCCGCCTGGACGCCTGGACCACCAACGGCGGCCTGCACGACTACTACATCCGCGCCGGCTTCCGCCAGGCCCGCTTCGCCGGCCCCGAAGCCACCGGCCCCTCCGGCGCATTGTTCGAACGCCCAACGGCCAGCTGGCTTTCCACCCGCAAACTCCACCCCGAGCCGATCGCGATCCAGCCCCAGCTCCACGCGGGCTAGCCGAACCTTCAGCGCCGCAAACCGAGAGAGCGGAGCCTGCCCGCTCGTCAGCAGCGACGTGCGGGGATTGCCACAATGTTCGGTTGCCACAGGCCCGCAGCCAGTTTCGCTACCCGCCCGAATCGGGCTCGATACTCAGGATCCAGAGGCCAGAAGGGGACACAGGACCTGGAGGGCGTCACAGCGGGCGGGCAAGATGGTCCCGGCGAGGTAGGCCGTTCCATCCCGCCACTGCCCCGGCTGCGCGATGCGGGTCGCCGAGTATCGCCCCGGGCCAGGGATGACTACTACAGGCCCGGGAGGTCGGCGATTTGGATCATTTCCTGGCCGCGGGCGCGTGAGGCCAGAATGCCGCGGCCAGGGGGAAGTTTCATGGGACGGACATCGCCGATGACCTTGCCTTCGTCACGGGGGCCGGACATGAGGAGGGCGTCTACCGTCATGTTCTTCATAGCACCGAGAACGCCGTCGTAGAGGGCACGGGAAATGCCGCCCATACGGCGGGTGACAATCACATGCATGCCGATGTCGCGGGCCTGAGGGAGGTATTCGACCAAGGGGGCCAAGGGATTCTGGAGTCCACCGGTGGCGACCATGTCGTAATCGTCAACGATGATGTAGATCTCGGGCCCGGTCCACCAGCTGCGATCGCGAAGCTGCTGCGGCGTGATGTCAGAGCCGGGGATGCGCTTGGAGAGATAATTCACGACCTCCATGATCATCCCGCCGCTGGTTTGTGAGGATGTCGAATATCCGGCCAGCTGTTCACCTTCCAACGCGCCGAGCAGGGTGCGGCGATAGTCGATAAGGATGACGCGCGCCTGGTCCGCGGTGGAGCTTTCGGCAATGCCATGAATGATATTGCGCAACAGCGTGGTTTTGCCGCTCTCTACGTCGGCGAAAGCCATGAGGTGGGGGTCGGTGCTGAAATCCAGTACCAGTGGCCGCAACTCGGCCTCGCCAATTCCCACGACAATTTTAGTGGGCCCCTGCTGGATGCCATGGGCACGCGCCAGTTGCAGCACTTGATCACGGGGGATGTTCAACGGCAGCATGCGAACTTCGGGGGCGCGCCGGTCTCCGTAGAGGGCGGTCATCTGGGCTCCGGCGGCGGTAACGCTCTCGGCCAGGTAAGTCGGATCAGTATCGGAGTCCAAGCGCGGCAGGGCGATCAGCAGATGCAGCTGATCGGCGGTAATACCGCGACCTGGCTTGTTCAGCGGGACGTTCACTGCCACACGCCGACCCATCTCCGAGTCCGAAGGGTCACCGAGTCGTAGTTCGATACGAGTGCCGATCATGTCCTTCATGGCGGGCCGTATCTCCGCCCACCGGTTCGCACCGAGCACGACGTGGATGCCGTACGAGAGACCTTGTGCGGCAAGGCCGTTGATTTGCGCTTCGAGGGTGTCGAACTCCTCGCGCATGACGAACCAGCCGTCAATGACCAAGAATACGTCGCCGAACCTGTCTGCCAGCACCGGGTCGTCGGTCGCGCCCGAAGCCAAGGCAGCATGCTTGCGACGCCGGAAATCGACCATGGACTCGATGCCGAGTTGGGCAAACCGCTCCTCTCGCTGTTGTAGCAGCGTGACGAGTTCGGCAATGGTGCGACGCACCCGGTCGGGGTCTATCTTGCTGGCAACCGAGCCGACGTGCGGCAGCCCGACCAGGCTCGCCATGCTGCCGCCACCGAGGTCGATGCAATAGAACTGCACCTGTTCGGGTGTGTGCGTGGCCGCGGCGGCCATGATGATGGTGCGCAGCGTGGTCGATTTACCAGACAGCTTGCCGCCGACCACCGCGATGTTTCCCTGCGCGCCGGCGAGATTGATATTGAGTACATCACGACGCTGCTCGTACGGCTTATCGATGATGCCGATCGGCATCCACAACTGTCCGTGCCGGTTGACGGACGAACGCCAGTCCGGATCCGGAAGCAGCATATCGACGGTGGGCGACTCCTCCAGCGGCGGCAGCCACACCTCGTGGGCGGGGCGGCCGTGCCCGGTCAGGCGTTTGACGACCACCTGTAGCAGGCTGTCCGGAATGCCCTCGTCGGCCGGCGGTGGCGGCGGCAGCAGATCGAGCGGGTCGAAGGGAGTTTCCGGCAGCGCCAGCATCTCGACCGGGCCGGCGGTGAATTCGCGCGGCGGCGCCTCGGCAATCTCGCGGCCGTCCACCTGCCGCGCGGTGCGTGGTGCGACATAGGCTCCGGATACGTAGGTCGCGTTGAACCGCAACGGATCCGACGAGTCACTCTTCAGGTAGCCCGAGCCCGGCACACCCGGCAGGTGGTAGGCATCGGTGATACCCAGCACGGCCCGGGATTCATTGGCGGAGAAGGTACGCAGGCCGATTCGGTAGGACAGGTGCGAGTCCAGCCCGCGCATCTTGTTCTCCTCCAGCCGCTGCGAGGCGAGCAGGAGATGCACGTGCAGCGATCGCCCGAGCCGGCCGATCATGACGAACAGATCAGCGAAATCCGGTTTCTGCGAGAGCAGTTCCGAGAACTCGTCGATGACGACGAACAGCGCGGGTAGCGGATCGAGCGGCACGCCAGCGGAACGTGCCTTCTCATAATCGGTGACATTCGCGAAATTGCCTGCGGTGCGCAGCAATTCCTGACGCCGGTTCATCTCACCGGCGAGCGCGTCACGCATACGGTCGACGAGGGAGAGTTCTTCCTCGAGGTTGGTGATGACCGCCGCAACGTGCGGCAGCGGATCCATACCGAGGAAGGTCGCGCCACCCTTGAAGTCGACCAGAATCAGGTTCAACTGATCTGGCGAGTGTGTGGCGACCATCGAAAGCAGCAGGGTGCGAAGGAATTCCGACTTACCGGAACCGGTGGCGCCGATGCACAGGCCGTGCGGTCCCATACCGTTCTCGGCGGATTCCTTGATGTCGATTTCGACAGGCGTGCCGTCGGGCGTGATGCCGATCGGCACCCGGAGTCGCTCGCGCCCCTGGCGTGGTCGCCACACCTTGGCGGGATCGATCTGCGCGGCGTCCGGGATCTTCAACAGCGACATGAGCCCCGGATCGGTGGTCATGGTGTTATCGCCGAGACTGACAATCTGTGCGGCGGTGGCGATGCGGAAGCGGGCGAGGCTGCGCGAGAAGGCCTCCGCTTCAGCGAGACTCACCTGATCGGCGGTGGCGAACTTCTCGGCTCCGGCGGCACTCTTGGCGAAGACATCCCCGCCGGAAGCGACCAGTTGCAGGCCGCGCCGCGCCGCGAGGCTGTTCTCCGAAGAACTGAGATCGATCACCGTGACCGCATCCAGCCCGGATTCGCTGATGAGCCGTTCGGTGCCGCTGACATAACCATCGTCGATCACCACGACCAGATGCACACGCCCCGCTGTCGGTTGCGGATTGCGCATAAAACGCCCGCGCTCGAGCAGGTCGTCGGCCAGTGCCGTCTCCAGCTCGCCGAGCGAGCGGTAGATCATGCGGGCCGCACCCATACCGTCACGCTGGCTCGTATGTTGCAGGTGTGGAAGCCATTTCGCCCACGCCCAGTTTTCCGAATCCGGATCCGCGCACACGATGGCAACGGCGACATGGTCAGGCCCGTGGAAGGCAGTGAGCTCGAGCAGCATGGCCCACACCATGCTTCGGCTATCGGCGGCCGGTCCTTCGACATTGATGGCAGGGAAGGCGCGCAGTGAGACCGCGGTCGGCAGTTGGTGCACAACGGAGTGGGTGCGCACGAACCGACGCAGCGCCACGGTGGAGACGGGCTCCAGATCTTCCAGCGGCCCCGTCTCCGGGCGCGCGAGTTTCGCTGCGAGCCTGTGTGTTCCGATACCGACCCGCACATGCCCGAAGTCGGGATCATTGGGCCGGCGTTCCCACATGCGCCGAGTGCCGACTACCGACAGCAGGTCGGCGGGCTCCGGATGACTCCACACCAGTGTTTCCAGCTGCTTGACCGCGGTGCGTCGCACTTCGCGGCGAGTCTGGTCCAGGTAGCGGAAGTAGTCCTTGCGTTCCTCGTTGAGTTCGGCCGCACTCTTGCCGCCGCCGCTCTTTCCCATGAACATGCCGGCCATCGACATGATCATCATCATCGGGAACATCATCATCATCGGGTTGGACAGGATGGATTTACCCATCATTGCCATCATCGCGATCATGCCGACCATCGCGACAACCATTACCACCGGCATCAGCTTGCTCAGCAGCGAACCCGCCACTGCCCGTGGGATTTCCGGGGGCGGAGTGTGCGCCATCTCGCCGCCGGGCGCGCGCGGCGGCGCGATGCGGGGTCTGCGGACGACACCTTCGGTAGCCATGAGTGTTTCTCCGGTCGTTACGAGTCGAGGTCGGGCAGCTCGTCGTCGCGGCGTGCGCGGCGGAATGGAATCGACAGGGCGAGACCAATTCCCAGCGCGGCGAGGCAGACGAGCGACCCGATGATGGCGACGAGGCGCGGCAGCCGGGCAGGGCCTGCCGGTTTCTCGGGCGCAGGGAAGGCGCGAGCCTTATCAGCTCCGGCGCTCACCGGTTGGTTGGGCAGCTGCGCGGTGAGGGCGGCGACCGGATCGATGAGCCCGTAGCCGATGCGGTCGTCGCGTCCCTGTCCGGGACCGTGTGCGGTGCGGGTGATCCGATCCATGACCTGCTGTGCGCTCATATCCGGAAATTTGGCGCGCACAAGGGCGGCCAGCCCGGCGACATACGGGGCGGCGAAACTGGTGCCATTGATCGGCTGCAGACCCGATTGCCCCACCACCGCATTGACCAGCCCGGTGCCATTGGGTTTGCTGTCGAGCGAAATAATATTGCGCCCCACCGCGGCAGCATCGACCCACGGTCCGTGCAGCGTGAAACTCGACGGATTGCCGTCGGCGTCAACGGATCCGACGGTCAGCACGTACGGATTGAACCAGGCCGGACTGGCCACGGTTTTCACCTTGCCCCAGCCGTTTTCGTCGTTCTGAGTACCACATCCGGTGCTGCTGTCCACATTTCCAGCAGCGACGACGACGACCACATTGCGTTCGTAGGCGTAGCGGGTCGCGGCCCCGAGCGCACCGTCGGCATTGTCGGTTCCCGGTGAGGAGCAGGCAACTTCGGAGATATTGATGACGGTCGCACCCATATCGACGGCCCGCACCACGGCAGCCGCGAGAGTGAGCATATTGCCGTACCCGGACGTGCTGATGGCACCGGGCTGCGCATCAGTGTTCGAATCCTTGGCCTTGTACGCCTCGCTGAACTGCCGGATGGCGAGGATCTGCGCTTCTGGTGCGACACCGACAAAGGCATCATCGGCGCTAGGCCGGGCTGCGATGATGCCGGCCACGAAGGTGCCGTGCCCATCGCAGTCCACGGTGCCGTCACTGTCGGGAGAGACGTAATCACCACCGGCCTGCAGGTCGGGCAGGCGCGGATGCCGGTTCACACCGGTGTCGATGACCGCGACCTTCTGTCCCGCGCCCCGGCTGAATTGCCAAGCCGCAGAGAGATTGAGCACTCGTTGCGAGACCGGTTCGTCGCGTGGCGCAGAGCCGTTCAGCGCGGGCTCGGCACACGTCTGCCCCTGCTGGGTGGTGACCAGCGGCGCGGGGTGGCCGCTGAGCGCCTGCGCCTGCCCTAGTGCGCCGAGATCGATGTCCGGCGGCGCGACCGTCGCCAGCGGCCGCGCGGTGGCCGTGGCCTGAGGGCTGAGCAGGGCAGCACCGAGAACCGCTGCGGCGCAGACAGTTCGCGCCCAGCCCCCGGAGAGCGATCTCATATGTTGCGCGCCATCGAGTAGACATCGGCGAGCCACAGCACCAGCGGGACGATCGACACGATCAGGCCGTATTCGAAGATCTCGTTGAAACGCCGGGTCACCGGGGTCACCTCGATGTGCGGACCGATGACGCCGAACACGATCGCGCCTACGGCGAAGGCGAGCAGCAGTCCGGCCGAGACGAGCAGCATGGTCGAGTCATGGGACGCCAGCATCACCACGAGTGCGATGAAAGTGGCGCAGCCACCGGCGATCAGGACACAGGCCTGAGTGAGATCCGCGAAGGCGCGGCCACGCAGGCACAGAATGATCGTCACGACGACCGCGAGCGCGATGCCCTGCCAGCGAGCCGCACCGAGCGGGTCGGCGGCGCCGAGCGCACCGCCGGTCGCACCGATCGTGCTGCCCACGACCATGCCGGTCTGGAAGAGGTTGGCGGTGCGAGCGCGCAGTCCGAGCCCGTGCGCCGACGGCAATACGGTGGCGCCGATGGCGCCGATGCCTTCGATGGTGGGCCGCGGCTCGTGATCGGCCGGGTCGATGGCAGCGCCCGCGGTCGGCACCGGCGGCACGGGCAGCCTGGCCAGCATGGCGGCCAGTCGCGGCACCATGGACAGCAGGATCAGGGACGCAATCAGCACGCCCGCAGCGAGTTTCGTCAGGTCAGTGTCCCAGGCCAGACGGACCGCGGCGGCCACGCCGACGAACAGCGCGGTAGTGACGACCGCGGCGACGACCGCCGCACCCGCCCGCACCATCCGATAACCGATGATTGCGACCAGCAGCGTGGCCGACGCGCCCAGCAGCACATGCGGACTACCGAGCGAGCCCGGCACCGCCAGCGCCGCTCCCCCGAAAGTGAGCAGTAGCAGGCACAGAATGAGCACTGTCGCTGTCAGCTCATCGGCGTATTTACGTTCGGCGATCATGGCTGCGACCAAGGTGCCTACCGCGCCGCCGAGCAGCATGACGGGCGCGATGAAAGTATCGCCCGCGCCACGCGATATCGCGCCGAGTACCAGCGCGAACACGACGGCCACAATGGCTGCCGACAGCCCGGTCCAGCGCGCGGCACCGGCCGACCAACCACGGAATTCCTCTGCGGTGAGCCGGGATACGGCATCGATCACGTCATCGAAGAGCGCGGGCGCTTCCTTCGCGGCTACCGCTCGCAGCACGAGCAGTTCGCCGTCGTATACCTCGGCGTCATTGAGCGTCTGACTGGGCGCGATCATGTCGCGGCCCAATTTGGCCAGCGTCCAATGCTGCACCTGGAGCGGCGTTCCCCCCTCTTCGCCGCCCATCGGATCTGGATTTCGAGATTCTATGAGTTGCACCAGATCGCCGATGAAAGCTGCGATAGGTGCGTTTGCCGGCAGACCGACGTCGAGCTGGGTATTCCCCCCGATGACGGACACTCGGCACAATTCGGGTTCAGCGGCTCCAAGGCCGCCGATCGACTGTGCGGTCACGTGCTGAACTGCTCCCTCACCCTCATAACAGTTGCCCGCCCAGGGCGGTTAACCATAATGTATCCGACTGTCCGCTACTGTGCGATCCGCACGGGTGGGTGGGGATAGTGAACGAAAGCCTAACCAGGTTCAACGAATTCGGGGTTCGACTACGATGATCGACACTCGCCAGGCACAACGCGCCTTCGACGCCGGCGTGCTCTCACTGGGGTTGAGCATCGACGGGCAGGAGTCCAACAAGGACCTCGAGTACGCGAAGCTGGCCTTTCAGCGCGCCACCGAGTGGGACCCCACCATGTGCGACGCGTGGCTCGGCCGGGCCGTTGCCGGTGAGGTAACCAAGGACGTTCTGTACAACCTGTACAAGACCAGCACCACCTCGCTGGCTCGGGAGCAGCGCCGGTTGGGGCTGCCGCCGCGCGTGCTTGCTGGACGTTTCCTGCCGGGCCTCTACATCGATTACCCGCTGTCCAGTTTCACCGAGATCTGGCTCGCGTACGCCGCGCATCTCATCACCGACAAGCAGTTCGACGAGGCCGAGATCGTGCTCGACGAGCTGGCGAAGCACCGCCGCGCGCGAGCGGGCGAACCGGACTTCGAAATCGATGGCCGGGTCAGCTCTTACGTGCGCGGTATCCTGCACTACAACACCCAACGCTGGCCGGACGTCATGACCGTCCTGGCCGGATCGGACGCGTGGGAAGATCCCTATCTGGCCGCCGGCGCACATGTGATGGTCGGCACAGCCTGCGCACAGCTGGGCCTGTTCGGTGAGGCCATTCGCCGCATGGAAAAGGCCGAGGCCGGTCCGATTCCGGCGGCCCGCACCGCCGCCATGTTCTGCCGCGGTCTGTGCCTGCGCGAGAACGGCGAGGCCGACGAGGCCCAGTCACTGTTCGAGAAGGTGTATTCGCAGGCACCGGATTTCGATGCCAATACCGCCGCCATGCGGGACCGCACCTACCGCATCACCATCACCTCCAAGGAGGTGATCGACGCCCGCACCGATAAGTGGGATCCCACGACCGCGGCGTCGCTGGAGGAGAAGAAGCAGGCCGAGAACGAGGATCGTGCCAAGACGATCCTGGCCGAGGCGCGCGCCGAACTGGATAAGCAGATCGGCCTCACCGCGGTGAAAACCCAGGTGGCCAAGCTGCAGTCGAGTGCGCAGCTGGCCCGCATCCGCGCCGAGAAGGGTCTTTCGAGCTCCGCGCGCGGTCAGCACCTGGCCTTCACCGGCCCGCCCGGAACCGGTAAGACCACCATTGCCCGCGTGGTCGCCAAAATCTATTGCGGCCTGGGCATTCTCAAGACCGAGAAGGTCGTCGAGACCAAGCGCTCCGATTTTGTCGGCCAGCACCTCGGCTCGACCGCGATCAAGACCGACAAGCTGATCGACACCGCCATGGACGGCGTGCTCTTCATCGACGAGGCGTACACGCTGATCCAGACCGGTCTTTCGGGCGGCGACGCCTTCGGCCGCGAGGCCGTGGACACGCTGCTGGCCCGTATGGAGAACGACCGCTCGCGCCTGGTGGTCATCATCGCCGGATACGACGGCGAGATCGATCGCTTCCTGTCCGCCAATGACGGTCTGGCGTCCCGCTTCTCCAAGCGCCTGCAATTCCCTTCCTACACAGCGCCGGAACTCGGCGAAATCGGTCAGGTCATTGCCAATACCCGCGATTCGGAGCTGTCCGAGGGCGCCATGCAGCAGCTGGTGCACACCTGCCAGAAGCTGTACGACCTGGAGAGCACCGATCAAAGCGGGCTGTCCCGCCGCGGTGTGGATATGGCCGGCAACGGCCGTTTCATCCGCAACCTCATCGAAGCCGCTGAGGAAGAACGAGAATTCCGGCTCGCCAATGACGAGTCGATCGACCTGAGCGAGA
>NZ_JAODNK010000197.1 GCF_025465275.1 Nocardia sp.
TCGTCGAGGCCGCCAACGCCGAAGCCGATCGCCTCACCAAGGAGTCCGAGGCCAAGCGCAAGGCCGCGCAGCAGGACTTCGAGGTCACCATGGCCGAGCGCCGCACCAAGCTCACCCGCGCCATGGAAGAGCTGGAGGCCACCTCGCGCGCCGAGGCCGCCCAGCGCATCAAGGACGCCACGGACGAGGCCAACCGCCTCATCTCCTCGGCGACCAACACCGCCGATCGGAAGATCGCGCACGCCAAGGAACTTGCCGAGGAGATGCGCGTCCTGCGTGGTCGTGTCCTCGCGCAGCTGCTCGGTATCCGCGGCCAGCTCGACTCCGTCCCGGCCATGCTCGCCGCCGTCAACCGCGAAAGCGAGCTCCTGGACGGCGCCCCCGAGCAGCGCTCGCTGAACAAGGGCAGCCGCAAGGCCATCTCCGACTCCCGTGAAGACGACATCGTCGACGAAGAGCGCGAGAACGCCAACATCTCCGGCTAATACCCGCACCGGGCGACACCCGTAACCCGAAGGCCGCTCCCGACTGGGGGCGGCCTTCCTAATGCCCGCACCCGCGCTGCCGTCCCGCCGCCAGAAGCGTTGACCACGTGCCGAATCCGGGTCCAGCCTCTACCCGACGCTGGTATTCGATTGGCGCTCTTTATAATTCCGACGGCACCCGAACCCTCTGGAGCAGCTGAACACGCACCGGGCCGTCAGGACCAGCGGCGGGTTATGCCCCGGGTGTGGCGGCCCTTCCAGCAACCGGTGTGCCAGTGGCGGCGGTCGTCTTCGCCGCCGTAGGCGGGCCAGGCCACTATGTGGGCGACGCCGGGGGGAATTTCGTGGTCGCAGCCGGGGCAGCGGTAGGTCTTGGTGGCCCGGGTGCCGGGGATGGTGCGGACTATGTAGGTTTCGTCGCCGGCGGGACCGTTCTCGGTGCGGCCGAAGACATCACCGAGAGGACGCCGGTCCCCATGGGACCGCGCCTGGGAATCCTTGGGGCGGGGTTTCCGGCGGGGCATGCTTCCAACCCTAGAACAGCCGGAATTCGTCGCTCTCGGTGCCGCGTAGCGCGTTGTAGTCCAGTGTCAGACACCGGATCCCGCGATCGTTGGCGAGCGTCTTGGCCTGTGGCTTGATCTGCTGTGCCGCGAACACACCGGCGACGGGGGCGAGCAGCGGATCGCGGTTGAGCAACTCCAGGTACCTGGTCAGCTGCTCGACGCCGTCGATATCGCCGCGGCGCTTGATCTCCACCGCGACCGTCGAACCGTCGGCATCGCGGCAGAGGATGTCCACCGGGCCGATAGCGGTCATGTATTCGCGGCGAATGAGCGAGTAACCGGCGCCGAGGGTGTGGATGTGCTCGGCCAGCAACTCCTGCAGATGCGCCTCGACGCCGTCCTTGATGAGGCCCGGGTCCACGCCGAGCTCATGCTTGGAATCGAGTTCGATGTCCTCGACGGTGATGCGCAGCTCTTCGCCGGCCTTATTGGTGACCACCCAAAGCTGTTGCGCCGCATCCGTTTCGGAAACGCGCTCCTCCATCCAGCAGGGCGGGCTCATCCAGTTCAGCGGCTTGTAGGAACCGCCGTCGGAGTGCACCAGCACCGAACCGTCCGCCTTCATCATGAGCAGGCGGCGAGCCATCGGGAGGTGGGCAGTCAGTCGGCCAACGTAATCGACCTGGCAACGAGCAATCACAAGGCGCACCCAAGCACTCTAGGGGACGCCCCGGATCAGGCCGAAAGGAAGGTGCTCGCAAGCAGTCCCGCACAGGCCAGCAGACCCAGCTCCAACCAGGTCGGACGGCGCAGCACCGGAGTACGGGCGATCATCGCCACGCCGAGCGCCACACCGATGCCGTAGGCGACCAGATGACCGCAATTGGTGAAGGTCCGGCCCTCCAGCACGCCCTCCATCGCGACCAGCAACCACGCTGTGGCCCAGGCCGTCTGAAAGCGCGGCGGCACGACGGCGACGAGCGAACCGAACAGTGCGACGGCGCCGTAACTGATACCCACGTCCTCGGCACGCCCGATGCTCTCGGGCAGCCACTGGGCGGTCACCGCCACCCACAGGCCCAGCGCCACCACGAGCGTCGCTCCTATGTGACCCGCCAGGAAGACACGCATGGTGTGCAGCGCGCCGAAGCGCAACTCGGCGAGGGCCAGCAGGCAGGCGAACAGCGGCACGATCGACAGCGCCCCGTCCGTATCACCGATGACCGCGGCGCTGGAGAACAGTGTTCCCACATGGCCGTTCAGCAGATTGTGCAGATTGGTGCTGGAGTGGTCGATCACCCGCTCCTGCACATCCGGGTCCGCCGCGGACAACACGACGGTGACACCGATCAGCAATAGCACGTATCCCACTGTCACCGGCAACCAGCGGCGTGCCCGCAATACACCGATCACCGGGGCGAACCCCGTCGATGCTCGTCCGGCCACAAAAATCTCGACCATGAGCATCTCCCTCAATCCGAAACCGCGGCTTACTCTCCGCGACTTCCATCTCCAGGGCTAATGGTCCCAGCGCTGTGTTCTGGTTTCGTTAAATCGCTGTGAGCTGCAGCGAACAGTGGAGATCAACCGACAAGCACGACATAGCCGAGCACCGAGGCAGCGACGAGCAAACCCGCCTCCCACCCGTGCAGGCGGCGCAGCTCGGATCGGCCCGAACGCACCAGCCAGTACCCGGCCGCCAGACCGATCGAAACCGCCACCAGGTGACCGACATTCGTGAAGGTCCGGCCCGTCACCACACCCGTCACCGCGACCACGGGCCAAACGATCGCCCAGGTGGGCACCCAGCGTGTGGGTACCAGAGCGATGAACGCACCGATCAATGCCATAGCGCCGTAACTGACACCGACATCGGAGACCCGGGTGATGTCCATCGAAATCCAGTCGGCCGACACCGCCACCCACAGGCCCGCCGCCACCAGCAGCGTCGCGCCGATATGGCCGGCGAAGAAGATCGACAGCAGGCGGACCGCGCCGAAACGCTTCTCTGCCAGCACCAGCAAACAGACCAGCAGCGGAATGATGACCACCGCGGCATTCCAGCCGTCGCCGATCACCATCGCGCTGGAGAACAGCGTGCCGAACCGGCCGCGCCACAAATTGTGCAAGTTCGTACTGGCATGCAGCACGACCCTGTTCTGCGTCGCCTCACTGAGCACGGAGAGCATGATCGTCACCGAAACCAGTACGGCTGCATAGCCATAGGTCACGGGTAAGAACAAGCGACGCCAGCGCGAACGCGGCAGCTCGACCGAATCGAGCGACAGCTCAGCGTCCGGAGCGGACATCAGCACCATGCGTCTACCTTCCTTACGACTCCACTCCATGATCCACGGAACCGCTCTGCGCTGCCTAGCAGTTGCTCGAGAAGATTCTGTGAACAGGACCGGATAAACGCCGAATTCCCCGATCCGGGCAGCTCAAACAGGTGGATCCTGGAACCGAAAAGGTCCGAATACGCGAAAACCCCCGCAGCGAATGCTGAAGGGGTGCAACGAAAAAGACCCCCAGCCAATGGCTGGGGGTCTTCTCGAATGATGTTCCGGCGGTGTCCTACTCTCCCACACCCTGTCGAGTGCAGTACCATCGGCGCAGGTGGCCTTAGCTTCCGGGTTCGGAATGGGACCGGGCGTTTCCCCACCGCTATAGCCGCCGTAAC
>NZ_JAODNK010000009.1 GCF_025465275.1 Nocardia sp.
TCTCGCGGCCGACGAAGTCCTCGGCCAGCGCCGAGAGCACGTCGAGCTTGATCTCGTCGATCTTCTCTTCGCGCTCCTGCTTGGCGGCGATGGACATCGCGTTGTTCAGCGGAACCTTCGCGGTGCCTTCGACGGCGGTGTACACGTCCGGCTGGTAGGCCGGGAAGACCGGGAAATCACCGGTGGGCTTGGCAGCCAGCGCCGCCAGGTCCGCCTGCGCCTTGCAGAGGCGGGCGATGAACGGCTTGGCGGCCTCGAGGCCCTGTGCCACAACGGTTTCCGTCGGAGCGGTGCCACCGTCGGCGATCAAGGACAGCACGTGGGTGGGCGCCTCGGCCTCGACCATCATGATGGCGACGTCGCCCTCGACCACGCGGCCGGCGACGACCATGTCGAACACGGCGCCTTCCAGCTGCTCCACGGTCGGGAACGCGACCCACTGGTCACCGATCAGCGCGACGCGCACGCCGCCGACGGGACCCGAGAAGGGCAGGCCCGCAATCTGGGTGGAAGCGGACGCCGCGTTGATGGCCACCACGTCGTACAGATCCTTCGGATCCAGCGACATGACGGTCACGACGACCTGGATCTCGTTGCGCAGACCATCCACGAAGGACGGACGCAGCGGCCGGTCGATCAGGCGGCAGGTCAGGATCGCGTCGGTGGAGGGGCGGCCCTCACGACGGAAGAACGAGCCGGGGATGCGGCCCGCGGCGTACATGCGCTCTTCGACGTCCACCGTCAGCGGGAAGAAGTCGAACTGCTCTTTGGGGTGCTTACCGGCAGTGGTCGCCGACAGCAGCATGGTCTCGTCGTCCAGGTAGGCGACGACGGCGCCGGCGGCCTGCTTGGCCAGCCGGCCGGTCTCGAAACGGATGGTGCGGGTGCCGTAGCTGCCGTTGTCGATCAGCGCGACGGACTCGAATACGCCGGGCTCGACCTCGGCGGCGGAACTGGTCACTGTTTCGGTCATTCTCTTCTCTCAACCTCTCGTCTTCGCCGGATGCCAGCGCTGCTTCCCCGTAGGGGACGGCGGCGCGATCCGACTGTGTTGTCCCCTTGACAGGGGCAAGCTGTACCCGGCACGGGCGCGCGTCGACCCTCCTGGCCTGCGCACGCACACCCGGCCATTTCCCCTTGGAAACGGCGACGCGGAGGCGGTCATCGATCGAAGCCCTCCGGCAGCGCGGTCTTTCTCCTCTTGCTGCGCCCCGAAAAGCCACTACCGAAGACCGACGCCACGGATCAGGTGCATACGGCTCGTGTTGGCGTGCACACGGCGTCGTTCACCGGATGCACGAAAGGCCAACGAGGAGATTCTATGCCTCCCCGTCGGCCGGTTCGTCAACTGCCTGGGGCAGTCGTGTTGTGTCGCGAAAGTATGCGACACGATATTGCAAAGACTAGCGACGCAGGCCCAGACGCTCGATCAGCGAACGGTAACGCGCGATGTCGTTGGCCTGCAGGTACTTCGAGAGCCGGCGACGGCGACCGATCAGCGCAAGCAGACCGTGACGCGTGTGGTGGTCGTGCTTGTGCACCTTGAGGTGCTCGGTGAGATCGGAAATCCGCTTGGACAGCATCGCGATCTGGGCTTCCGGAGAACCGGTGTCCGTCGGGTGCAGGCCGTATTCGGCCAGGATGGCCGACTTCTGCTCAGTGGTCAACGCCACGAATTCACTCCTGATTTTCCAGTCCGCGCTCGGAAGTCCGGGAACCGTTGAAAAAACCGGCCCGGCTGGGCGCTGCCGCAGACCACAGCAAACCCAACGGATCAGGGTACCGGACCGGTGACCTGGACCGTTAATCGCCCCTGGCGGAGAACCGCGGGACGTGCTATTCGGCCACGGCGTCCGCCGCGCTCAGTACCTTGCGGGCCTGCTCGACATCGCGGCCGATGGCCTCCACCAGTTCATCGATGGACTCGAATTTGCGCATGCCGCGCAGCTGTTCGACGAAGTCCACCGCCACCCGCTTCTCGTACAGGTCGCCGTCGAAGTCGAGGATGTGCGGCTCGACCGTGCGCGCGCGGCCGTCGAAGGTGGGATTGGTGCCGACCGAGATGGCGGCCATGCGCCGCTCCCCCGGTTCGTCCAGAATGCTGAACCAGCCGGCGTAGACACCGTCGGCGGGAATCGCGCCGTGCATGGTCGGCGCCACATTGGCAGTCGGGAAACCGAGCCCCTTGCCGCGGCCGTCACCGTGCACGACCACCCCTTCGACCCGATGCGGGCGGCCGAGCGCCTCCGCGGCAGCCGCGACATTGCCCTCCGACAGGCAGGCGCGAATGTAGGTCGAGGAGAAGGTGACGGCGTGTTCGCCGAGCAACTGGACGCCATCGACATCGAAGCCGAAGCGGGTGCCGAGCTCGCGCATGGTGTCAACCGTGCCTGCCGCCTGCTTACCGAAGGTGAAGTTGTCGCCGACCACCACTTCGGAGACGTGCAGCTTGTCCACGAGCAGCTGTTCGACGTACTGCTCGGGCGTCAGCTTCATGAAATCTTTGGTGAACGGCATGACCAGGAAGACATCGATACCGAGCTCTTCGACCAGCTCCGCGCGGCGGTGCAGGGTGGACAGCTGCGGCGGATGCGAACCGGGCCGCACCACATCCACCGGGTGCGGATCGAAAGTCATGAGGACCGACGGAACACCCCGCACCGCAGCGGATTTCACCGCACGACTGATGAGCTGGGCGTGACCGCGGTGCACGCCGTCGAATACCCCGATCGTGAGCACACACCGGCCCCATTCCGCGGGCATCTCATCGAGACTTCGCCATCTCTGCACACGGGAAGCCTACGCAAAGCGCGTCACAGACAGTATTCGGCGGTACGGATCTTCACAGGAGGAAGCATGGTAGTCACCCCTCGTTCACCTCCCACCCGTCTCCCGCCACCACCCTCAACGGAGACCCTCCGGGCCGCTCCTCCCGAGCGAGCGCGCCGATGTGTGAAACCCGCGCGGCTGTGCCTAAGCTCGAGTACGTGCCCGGAAAACGAGACATCGCCACCCGTCGCGAGCTGGCCGATCCGTCCGAACCCACCGGTACTTTTACCGCCGTCGCGACCAGCGTTGCTCCCGTTCTGTCCTCTGTCGCACAGGACTACCTCAAGGTGATCTGGACCGCGCAGGAATGGTCGCCGGAGAAGGTGTCGACGAAGCTGCTCGCCGAGCGCATCGGCGTGTCCGCGTCGACGGTCTCCGAGGCGGTCCGCAAGCTCGCCGATCAGGGTCTGGTCGAGCACGCGCGCTACGGAGCCATCACCCTCACCGAGGACGGCCGCCGCGCCGCCATAACCATGGTGCGCCGGCACCGGCTCATCGAGACCTTCCTGGTCAATGAACTCGGCTACGGCTGGGACGAGGTGCACGACGAGGCGGAGGTGCTCGAGCACGCCGTCTCCGAGACGCTGGTCGCGCGCATCGACGCCAAACTCGGCTACCCGGACCGCGATCCGCACGGCGATCCGATTCCCTCGGTGGACGGTGCGGTGCCGACGCCGCCGGCGCGGCAGCTCAGCGATTTCGGCGATGGCGAGGTCGGGCGGGTGGCGCGCATCTCCGACTCCGATCCGGCCATGCTGCGGTACTTCGATTCACTCGGCATCGCCCTCGATACCCCGATCACCGTGGTGGAGCGGCGCGATTTCGCGGGCACCATCGCGGTGGGCATCGACGACCGCACCATAGACCTCGGCAGTATTGCCGCCGAGGCCATCTGGCTGACCCACGAAAACTGAGGGCTCGCGGAAACGACTATTCTGTGCTTCGAAATCCATACCGGCACAACCGGATTCACGATGCACAGGAATGCTCGAATAGCCCTCCGACTGGACGGTCGCTATGTACCGTGCTGCCTCAACGTCACACGACGTCGAAGCAGCACACGTACATAAGGATCCACCGTGAAACGTTCACTCCTCATCGGCATCGCCGGCGCCACCATCGCCCTCGGCACCGTAGCCTCCGCATCCGCCGCGCCGCTGCCCCTCGAAAACCCGGCTCCTGTCACTAATTCCGGCAGCGTCGACTCCGGGAGCACGGCCATGTCGAACGGATCTGCCACCATCGCCAGCGGCGACATCCTCACCGGTATGGGCCAGATTCTGGTCGGCGTGCCGCTCAGCATGCTGTGCTCGTTCTCGTCCGGCGGCAAAACAAGCTACTGCCTGCCCACCTAGGCCGGACGCACAGGCCGGCCCGTGGCGCGGCCATCTGACTGAAAAGACCTCCAGCACACGTACAAAGGACCAACCGTGAAGCGTTCACTCCTCATCGGCATTGCCGGCGCAACCATCGCCCTCGGCACCGTCGGCTCAGCCTCCGCCACGCCACTGAACCTCGAAAACCCAGCCGCTGTCGCCGATTCCGGCAGCAGCGACACCGGCAGCAGCGCTGCCACGTCCGCCATTATCGGACCGCTGGTCAGCCTCCTGCCAACCGGCTCGACCGCCGCAATGAGCAACGCCATAGGCGCTGTTGCCACGATCCTTCTCGCGCCGATCGGGCTGCTGTGCTCCATATCCAGTGGTGGTCACGGCTGCCTGGCCGGGCAGAGTCTCTAGGTCGCATCAGACCAGCCGGTGGCCGCCGTCCACATGGAGGACCGTGCCGGTGATGAAGGGGTTGCGCAGGAGCGAAAGTGCCGCCTGCGCAATGTCTTCCGGGCGGCCGAGGCGGCCTGCGGGGAGGCGGTCGGCCATGGCGCGCAGGCGTTCGGCCTTGTCCTCCCAGGCGATATTGTCCCAGGCACCGGTCTCCACCCAGCCGGGTGAGATCACATTGACTCGGGTCGGGCCGAGTTCGACGGCGAGCGCGCGGGCCAAGCCCTCCAGTGCGGCATTCACCGCGGCCACCATGGCTCCACCGGCCGACGGACGGTAGGCGGCGATGCCGGAGGTGAAGATGAGCGAACCGCCGGGTGTGATGCGGGCGTGCTTGGCCAGCAGCATCGAGCCGATCAGCTTGGACTCGAGGATGCCACGACCTTTCGCGAAGTCGAAACTGCTTATGGGACCGTAGCTTCCGGCAAGATCGGCGGCGGTGCTCACCACATGATCGACCGCGCCGACCGTATCGAAGAGGCGCTCGACCTGTTCCTCGTCGCTGATATCCGCGGTGATGGCATTGAGCTTGCCGTCGCCCAGTTCGCGGACCGCGTCCGCGAGTCGCTCGGCCGAGCGCCCGACGATGGTCACCTCGCTGCCCGCTGCCAGCAGCGCGTCCGCGATCGCCTGTCCCATGCCGGAACCGCCGCCGATCACCACGGATCGGCCGATCTCATTGTCGAATCCCTTGTGTGTCATGCCTTTCAGCAAACCCGCAGCGGCAGCGAACGTCCATGTCGCAGTGCCGAAGCCGGATGAGCCGGCGGCTAACGGCGCTGCTGTCGCATCGGCAGCGGGCCGATCAGGGCGAGAGCCGGCTCCCGCCGGTGAGCACCTCGGCGACGGCGCGCAATGCCGGACTGCGAGCCGCGGGCCGCCAGGCGGCGACGTAGCTGATCACCAACGGGTGCGGATGCAGTGGCCGCCAGGCCAATCCGGGTGCGGTGGCGGTGCGCGAGGAGCCCAGGCCGATGGCGGCGGGGCGCAGCGGCAGCAGCGAGAGCATTTGGGCATGGCTCATGGCGCTGTCGCTGAGGGCGACGGTCGCACCGCGTTCGTGCAGCTGCGCGAGCAGCGAATCATGAAGTTCGGGAGCGGAATCGCGGGCGAACATGATCAGTTCCTGACCGCGCAGATGTACCGGTTCGATGGTGTCTCGATGAGCGAGCGGATGCTCGCGAGACATGACGATGCCCAGTTCCTCCACGGCAATGGCCGTGCTGGTGAGATGTTCGGGCAATCGCACCGGCATGCGCAGCACCGCGAGATCGACATCCTCGCGATCGAGCAAGCGCACCTGGTCGGCGCTGGGCCCGCCGGTCAGTACCACGCGGGCACCGGGTTGCCGGGCTTTCAGCAGCGATTCGATGCGCGCGGGCAGCCAGCTCGGCGCACCGTTCACCACACCGAGCCGGAAGACGGCGCATTCGGGATTGGCGACCATGCGGGTCTCGCGCAGCGCGGTCTCCGCGGCCTCCAGCACGGTGCGTGAGTTCTTCAGCAATACCTCACCGGCAGCGGTCAATTCGACACCCTGTGAGCCGCGAATGAGCAGCGGGCCGCCGATCTCGCGCTCGATGGCCCGAATCTGCTGACTGAGCGTGGGCGCGGATATGAACAGCCGTTCCGCGGCCCGGCGAAAGTGCAATTCCTCCGCTACCGCCACGAAATACCGCAACTGCCGTAATTCGACCACTCCAGCACTGTAGGCCGCCCGGGTATCGATCAGGGTGCGACCAGTTCAGTGCACCGGCGCCCAGTCGCGGATCAGATCGAGCAGTCCCGGAAAACGTTCCTCGAGATCGTCCATCCGGACTCGGCTCCGCCGCTCGAGACCGTATTGCTGCTGGCGGGTCACGCCCGCCTCGCGCAGCACCCGGAAGTGATGCGTCAGCGTCGATTTGGGGCGATCGATATCGAACCAGCCGCAGGATCGATCGGTGTCCGGCGATTCCACAAGCAGCTTCCGCACCATGGTCAGCCGCAGCGGATCGCTCAGTGCGGCGAGCACGTGGTCGAGCCGCAGGTCGGCGATATCTGGTTCAGGTAGGTGGGTGGCGCTGTGGTCCTCGATCGCCGATGGCATGGGCTCTCCCTGATGGACGTCGCTTGTACGTATTTGATCGTACTATGTGTTAGCTTCGACTTCTGTCGTACCAGTACGACATTATTCGAACTAGTGGAGGATCGCATGGCTACACCCACGGCCCAGTCCACATCGGTGAACAGTTCCCACTCGCGCAATGACGCCGTGTCGCAGACGCCTATGGACGCCGTGTCGCAGACGCCTATGGACGCCGTGTCGCAGACGCGTATGGACGCCGTGTCGCAGACGCGTATGGACGCCGTGTCGCAGACGCGTATGGACGCCGTGTCGCAGACGCGTATGGACGCCGTGTCGCAGACGCGCAATCGCACCGTGTGGCTGGCGGCCTGGCCGGTCTTCGCGGTATTCGCGCTGTCGAACGCAGCGACACCGCTGTACGGGATATGGCAGCGCGAGCTGGGCTTCTCGTCGGGCACGCTGACGGCGATCTTCGCCTGCTACATCGTCGGCCTGCTGAGCGCACTACTCGTCGCTGGCGTGGTGTCCGACCGCGTGGGCCGAAAGCCGGTGCTACTGCCCGCAATCGGCCTGGCAATGCTGGCCTCGATGCTCTTCGCGACGGCCGGTTCAGTCGTCATGCTGGCGATCGCTCGTCTGCTGACCGGAATCGCCGTAGGCGCGATCGTCTCGGCGGGCATGGCGGCGGTGACGGATATCGGCGGACCGGAACGCAAAAGGGTTGCGGCCCTGGCAGCGTCGACGGCCATGGTGCTCGGCGCCGGGTTCGGGCCACTGCTGGCCGGGGTGCTGTCGGAGACGCTGCCGGGACCGACAACAACCATCTTCGTCATCGAGATCGCGCTGCTCGCTTCGGCTTTCGTGCTCGTTGCGCGATGGGACCTCCCGAAAGGCGCGGGCGGGCGCGGACCGTGGGTGCGTTTTCCCGCGGTGGCACCGGGCGGGCGGACCGCCGTGGCCGTCGGCATAGCGGTCTTCGCACCCGGAATCACCGCCACCTCGTTTGTGCTCTCGCTGGGCCCCTCGGTGCTCTCACACCTGCTCGGAGCCACCAATCGAGTGGTCGCGGGCGGATTGGCCTTTGTGATGTTCCTGGCGGCCACGGCTATTCAGTTCGCGGTGCGCCCGCTTCGGGTTCGCAGCGTCCTACTCGGCGGGGCAGCCGCAACCGCGACGAGCATGATCGCGCTCGTCGCCTCGCTGCAGTGCTCTTCCTTGCCGCTGTTCGTCGCAGCCGCAGTCTTCGCCGGAATCGGCCAGGGCTTGGGCCAATTGGGCGGGTTGACCGCGATCAGCGCCGCCGTCCCCGCCGATCGTCTCGCCGAAACCAATGCCGCACAGAATGTCGGCGGCTACCTGCCCGCCGCCGTATTGCCGGTGACCGCCGGATTCCTCAGTGATGCAATCGGACTGACGGCGGGCGCCACGGCCTTCGGAGCAGTGGTATTGAGCGCGGCGGCTGCGGGCGGTCTATACGCAGCCCTCCGCTCTACAGGTTCGCGGGCCGGATGACCAAGACCGAGGCGGCGCGCTTACCGCTCTCCTTCAGCAGGGCGATGGCACGGCCGGAGGAGTCGACCGCGGCGTAAACGCCTGGCAGACCGGCCGGTTCGAGCCAGCGGCCATTGCGCAGGTCTTCGGCTTGCTCATCGGTGATATCGCGGATCGAGAAGGCCGCGCGCACCGCCTCATCGATGTCCAGGCTCAGCAGCGGATCGCCCGCCTCGGCCGAAGCAGCCAGGGTCGCGAGGGTGCGCGCGTGTTCGAGAGTGAAGGGGCCTACGCGGGTGCGGCGCAAAGCCGTGAGATGACCTCCGACACCGAGCTTCTCACCGAGATCACGAGCAAGAGCGCGAATGTAGGTGCCCGAGGTGCACTCGACCTCTACGTCGAGATCGACGAATTGTTCTGTGCCGGTGTCGATATCGCGGCGCTCGAGGATATCGAAGCGACTCACGGTAACGGGGCGGGCGGCCAGCTGGACGTCCTCCCCCGCACGGGCGCGGGCATAGGCGCGCTCGCCATTGATCTTGATCGCGCTGACCGTGGCCGGAACCTGCTGGATGTCACCGGTCAATTCGGCTACGCCGGCAGCGATTTCGGCATCGGTGACATGTGTCGCCGAGGTGGTAGCGGTGACTTCACCCTCGGCGTCATCGCTAATGGTGGACTGCCCGAGGCGAATGGTCGCCGTGTACGCCTTGGTGGTCAGGATCAGCTGGCCGAGAATCTTGGTGGCCCGCTCCACGCCCAGCACCAGCACGCCGGTCGCCATGGGGTCGAGGGTGCCCGCATGCCCGACCTTCTTGGTACGCAACAACCCTCGGCTCTTGGCGACCACATCGTGACTGGTCCAGCCGCCGTCCTTATCGACGATCAGCAGTCCGCCGAGCGCATCGACAACCGGTGTCCGCTTCTCGCTCATCAGCCCTCCACGATCGCGGTCAGAATCAGTCCGTCGGTGATCACCCAGCGACCGTCGAAGCTGTGCAGCGCGGCGCCGCCGTCGGCGGTCTGGCCCGGGATCAGCAAACGCGTATGGAAGGTGCCCGCACCGGTGCCCGCGGACTCCTCGTCCACGGTGAAGGTGATGTGCGCGTCCTCGAAGCCCAGCCAGCGGCCGGTCAGCGGGAACCACGCCTTGTAGGTCGCCTCCTTGGCGCAGAACAGCAGTCGGTCCAGATGCAATCCGGTGCCGGGCAGAACCGTTGCGAGCCACTCCCTTTCGGGCGGCAGGCTCACCGAGTCCAGGACGCCGTCGGGCAGTGCGGCGTGCGGTTCGGCATCGATGCCGATAGAACGGAACCGCAGTCGGTGGCCGAGCGCCGCCGCCCGGTACCCGTCGCAGTGCGTGAGGCTGCCGACAATGCCGCGCGGGAGCAGTGGTTCGCCGGTGCCGCCCTTGCCGATGGCCACCGCGGGCTCACCGAGCTGGGCCAGCGCCTGCCGGGCGCAGTATCGCGCACCGATGAAATCGCGCCGCCGCTTCTCCACCGCCCGCGCGATCAAATGCTCCTCGGCGGGATGGGGCTTCAGCCCCTCCGGGTACGCCAGCAGTTCGGCCGAGGCGACGCCGGGGGGGAGGATGCTCCCGAGAATGCGCGCCGACTCCGTCGTAGGTACCGACTCCGCCGCCGCGACTGCCCGCTCTTCGATGACCGCCTCCTGATCGCACCGCCACTTGCCCGAACGAGCCTACCGGCCGGGCGCGCACACGCGACGGGCCAGTGTCCGCCACCGCCATCGCTCGGCCCCCGGCCGCTCGGCAGGGATATGCACAACGGGCGGTGTGACCGGAACACAGGATCACGTAATAGGCAGGCCGTAGCGGAGCGTAAGCGGTGGCATCGAGGCGCGGGGCGCGGCCCGAACAGGCGAGCACGTCCGAGCCGGGCTCATTCGAAGCGCACGGTGGCAATCATGGTGCGGGCCAGGGCTTCCGGGTCCTGCTCGAAGGCGAGTGCCGAATTCTCCAGTGCGCCTTCGCGCCACAGCACCGCGAAGCCGTGCACGATGGACCAGGCGGCGAGCTGGGTGGCCAGCTGTCCGCGCTCGGAGTGGTCCGGCTGTTCGGCGGCGACACCGGAGCGCAGGGCCGCGCCGGATCTGTTGCGCGCCTGGGCCAATTGCGGATCATCACCGCGCAGCAGATCGCGGCGGAACATCACATCGAAGTGGCCCGGATGCCGCAGTGCGAACCGTACATAGGCGATCGCGGCGGCGTGGAAATCCGTGCCGGCCGCGTTCATCTCCACCGTCAGCAATTCGAAGCCCTCGATGGCCAGTGCGGTGAGCAGGCCCGCGCGATCACCGAAGTGATGTGCGGGCGCGGCATGGGAGACCTCGGCGCGGCGCGCCAGACCGCGCAGGGAGACGGCGTCGACACCGTCGGTGGCGATCTGCTCGGCGGCCGCCGCCAGGATGGTGGCCCGCAGATTTCCGTGGTGGTAGCCGGTTTTCGCCATAGGCCCATCATGGACCGCAATCTAGCCATTGACAAGTTCCGCCGCTCGGATCTAATCTAGCCACTGTCAAGATTGAGCTCGATACACAGGAGATCCGATGGCCCCGCTGGTTGTACTCGCCGTCGTTACCGGACTGACCCGGCTCATCGGGTGGCTCACCGGTTATGCCTGGCTCGATTCCTGGCCGCACACCACGGCCCTGGGACTGGCCGCCATGTTCGCCATGACCTCCGGCGCGCACTTCGCGCAGCCCAAGCGGAACGAGCTGATCGCCATGGTCCCGCCGCAATTCCCGAATGCCGGCGCCATGGTCACGCTCACCGGCGTGCTGGAGGCCGCCAGCGCGGTGGGACTGCTGCTCCCGCCGTTCCCCCGGGTGGCCGCTCTCTGCCTGTTCCTGCTGCTGCTCATCATGTTCCCGGCGAATGTGCGTGCCGCGAAACAGGATGTGGGTGTCAAGACCATGCCGCTTCCGCTGCGGACGGTGGCGCAGGCGATCTTCCTGGGCGCGTGCGCGATCGTCGCGGTGGGCTGAGAAGCCCTGTCGCGGTAGCACATCGGGCCGTCCGCATCAGCAAGCGGGCGGCCCGATACGCTGCCTGAACGTCGGGCCAGGCTCCTATGCCAGCCCGCGCCGCTTCTGCGCCTGTTCCTGCATCTTCAGGCCGGCTTCTCGCATTTCGGGCGTGATCTTGAAATGCCCGCCCCACTCATTGAGCGTGTCGCCGTAATCGGGCACCGGGAGGATCTGCCGCAGCAGCTGGTCGGGCAGACCGCGCCGCTGCCACTCCCGGGGGTAGCCGAGCGAAACCTCTTCGAAGCGCACGCCGTCATGGAAGGTGGTGCGCGGAATGTGCAGATGCCCGTAGACCGAGCACACCACGTTGTAGCTGGTGTGCCAGTCGGCGGTGAGGTCGGTGCCGCACCACAGCGCGAACTCCGGGTACCAGAGCATGTCGGTGATCTCCCGCAGCAGCGGGAAGTGATTGATCAGCACCACCGGGGTGTCCGCGGGCAGGGCGTCCAGACGGCGCTGGGTGTACTTCACGCGGGCGTGGCACCAGGCGTCCCGCGTCAGGTACGGCTCCGAGGAGAGCAGGAATTCGTCGGTCGCGACCACATTGCGCTCGCGGGCGAGCGCCAGCCCCTCGGCCTTCGTGGTGGTGCCCTTCGGCAGCCAGGAGTAGTCGTAGAGCAGGAACATCGGGACCAGGGTCACCGCGCCGCCGTACGCCTCCGCGCCCGCACCTTCCCACACGGGGAACGGATCCTCCGGTGTGACCACATCCAGATCACGGCAGATCGACACCAGGTAGTCGTAACGCCCCGCCCCGTGCATCTGCACGGGATCCTTTGCCGTGGTCCACAATTCGTGATTGCCCGGCACCCAGATCACCTTGGCGAACTGGCGGCGCAGGGTTTCCAGCGCCCAGCGGAAATCGTCGGTCTTCTCCCCCACATCACCGGCGAGGATCAGCCAGTCCTCGGGTGAATCCGCCCGGATCGCCTCGACCACGGGTTTATTGCCCTGATGCCCGACATGGATGTCGCTCACCGCCATCAGTTTCGGAATCACCCAGCTCCGCCTCTCTGCTCGAACCAACCTTCGCAGCAACGACGGCGGCCGCCACCAGATTCCCACGGGCTCGCCCGGAGACTGTCGGTCACCCCCTGCTCCCCGGTCAGAGCAGGATGAAGGATTTCAGCGATCCAGGCGAATACGCGCGCCGGGCGCGAAACCTGCGGCAACCGTCAAGGCTCCGGAGGCTTCCCGGCGGCAGGAGGCCACTCCGAGGTGGCAGGGACGCGGCAGGCCGAGGGGAAGCTTTGCGCCGCCGTCGATCTGGTAGCGGGTGTTGGTGACCTTCCATTTGCGGTCGGCCCGCGTATCGTCCGGGTCGGCCGGCGGTGCGTCGGTGCGGGCCACCACCATGACCTCGGTGATGCCGGTGGGCCATTCGAAGAGCAGGAGTCCGTCGTGTTCGGCCAGGTCTCGTACGGTGGGCATGCCGCTGGGCGTGGGGTCTTCGGCGGGGGCGGCGGCAGTGGCCTCCTGCGGGCGGGCTTGGCCATCCGAGCGGGTCACCTCCGAGGCGCGGCCCGAGACCGAAGCGACAACTCCGTACACGGGGACGGGGCCGACCATCGCGGCACCGTCTTCCAGGGCGGTGCCACGCGTGCGGCCTACCACTCGCCAGGAACCGTCCTGTTGTAAACGGGTGACGCGGTACTCGGCCTGTTCCGTGGTGGACGGCGACCAGGCGATCACCACGGTGCCGTCGGGTTTGCGGTTCGCGGTCACCTGTCCCGGCGCGTCCACGGGCAGGACAGACAGCGCGGCGGCGGCATCGGCGTGATCGGCGCAGACCTCGAAAACCGCTCGTAGCGCACGCATTCGGTCGGCGACCGGTGCGGCCGGGGCCGCCTCGAACATTCGATCGGCCTCGGCGAGGGCGGTACGCGCCCGCGTCGTCAGCTCGTCCAGGGTCGGGCCGGCGGTCTCCGGATTGGGCACATCGGAGGCCGAGCGCTGCAGATACTCGAGATGATCGAGCGCCTCGACGTACCGCTTGGCCGCGCACCCGGAGCGCGCACCACGCCAGCGCACCGCCGCCTCGGCGAGCACCCGCTCCACCAGTTCGGCAATCGGCCGCACCGAGGTGGTCCCGAGGCTGTCGCCACCGACACTCCGCTGTGCCTCGGCCACATGGGCGGCCGCCGCACGAGGATGACCGGCGCGCAAAGCCGCACGAGCGGCCTTCAGCGATTCCTCCCACGGCCGTGCCGAGGGCGCCGATGTCTGCGGCACCGGCTGACTGCGGCGGTAGCCAGCGGCAGCCCCGCTGTCCGATGAGTTCCGATCGCCCGACCCCGACCCGCCGGAACCCGCCTGTCCCGCACCAGCATCGGCTCTCGACGTTTCTCGGCTGGAAGCCGAGGCCGACTGCCCGGCGGTCGTGTCCGCACCTTTGCGCGCCGGACCATTCGTCCGCGAAGTGGAATCGGGGGCGGGTGTCCGGGTATAGGAGATGGGCGGCGCGACGGGTTCCGGTCGTGCAGAGCCGGAAGGTGGTTCCGCACCTTCCACGGTGGTGCCGAGTTCGTCTGCGAGGGCGAGGATTACGCGTTCGGCGGCGGGGCGGTCGAGGCCCGCGGTGATGGCTTCGCCGATCAGGAAGTCGTGATCGCCCTCTACCAGCCGGTCTTCGACGAGGACCGCCGCGCGGACCTTGGGACGCAGGAGATCGGTCACGTCGTCGACGATGGCCTGCAGGTAGGCGTCGATAGCGCTACCGCCGGGTTCGAGCAGGTCACTGACGTGTACAAGCAGCTCGTCCAGCACTACGCGCACCCGGCCGGGCGGCAGTTCACGGGTGCGGGCGCGCAAAGCCTCAGCGCGCAAATGGATTTCGGAACTTTGCCGGGCCTTGGTGAAGTCCAGGCCGAGCAGGGCCAGCAGGGTGGGTACCGGATCGCCGGGCAGCAGGCGATCGTATTCGGCGAGCAGCTTCCGAATCTGCTGCCGCCGTTGCACACTCACCCTGGCCGGAGCGGGAGCAGCGGCTTCGTCGAGGACACGATGCCGCCGGAGACGAGCCCGGACCTCAGCGGAGTCGAGTCCGCTCAGCTTGCCGATATCTTCCAGCCCGGGAACCTTGCCCGCCGGAATTCCGCCGTGCCGCTGCACAAGTCGTTCGATGGCGGAGTCGAGCATTTCGTAGCGCTCGGAGTCCCGGCGCGCCCGCAGATGCTTGACACGTTCGGCCTCGATCCGGCGCAGCCCCGAATCGAGCAGTGGGGCGGACAGCTGTGCGTGCTCATCAACGAGCAATCCGGCCAGCACCCGGTACTTGGGATGGTCGCGCTGCTTCTGCCAGAAGCCCCATACTTCTTCGATGCGCGCCCGCACCTCGGCATCGCCGAGTCCGCCCACGTCGTCGAGCGGAATGTCGTACAGCTCGAACGCATCCGAGTGGTCGATGCCGCCGCGGCGTTCCACCGCCGCCAGCACTCGTTTGCGGTAATCGTTGGGATCGAAAGCGTGCATGGATCCTGCGCTCACACTGCGCGGCGGCGCGTGCGCTGCAGCTGATCCAGTTCGCGCGCCACATCCGCCTGCGACAGCGTCGCACCGGTCTGCACCGAAAGGGCCAGCGGCATACGCGCATCCACGTGATAGGCCGTCACATGCAGTACGCCGTCGAAGCCCATCTCGAAGGTGACCTGCACTTCGCTGCCCGCCGGATAACCCGCCGGAATATCGCGAATGCGCCCCTCCACCAGTACTTTTGTATCCTCGGGGCGGGTCGACGCGGCCTGCCCCTGCTGTTCGATGATGGTCAGTTCGATCTGATCCTGATCGGCGCGCACCGTGCCGTAGGAACGGCGCACCCGGATGGGCAGGGTTTGATTGCGATGCACCAGCCAGCTGGCCGCCAGCCCGTTGTAGGTATCGAGCGCCAGCACCCCGAAACCTCGCGACACCACGGTATCCACCTGGATTTCGAGCATGCGCCGCACCAGGCTCACCGGCTGCCCGAAGGAGGCGGCGACACGATCGAGGGATTGCTCCAGATCCCGGGGATCGGCATCGTGCAGATCCGCGCCGTCGCGGAGCCGGCCGCGAGTCACCAGATCCGCGATGACCAGCCGCTCCATCTCCAGCTTCTCGCCGTAGAGGGCGGCGCCGCGCGCCACCGACAGATCCGGATCGCGTAGCTCGCCCGTCAGGCCGAGTTCCTGCTTCAGTTCGCGCGCCACCATGGGCATGCGGGAGGAACCGCCGACCAGTAGCACGCGGTCCACCCGGTGCACCCCGCGCTGCTCCGCCGCGGCCAGGCACGCCTTGGTGAGGTCGATGGTGCGGCGCATGAGCGAGGCCGTCATGGCCTCCATCTCGCTGCGGGTCAGGGTGAGCACGGCCCGTGCACCGTCGTGCGAGATCACCACATCGGTGCTGTCGGCCTCGCCGAGTTCCCGCTTGGCCCGCTCGGCGGCGAGCACCAGCATCTGCGAACCGGCGGAATCATCCAGCGGGTCTTCGGCATCCGGATTGGCCTCGCAGAACTGCTGCGAGAGATGCAGCGCGATGCGCTCGTCCCAGTCGGCCCCGCCCAACTGATGGTCGCCCTCGACGGCGAGCACGGCGATCCGCCGATCGGACAGTTCGATGACGGTGGCATCGAAGGTGCCGCCGCCCAGGTCGTAGACGAGCACGGTCTCGCGCAGACCGCCGCCCTTGCCGATATCGATGCTGCCGTCCAACCGGCCGAAACCGTAGGACAGGGCCGCCGCAATGGGCTCGGAAAGCACGCCCGCCACATCGAATCCGGCGTACGTCCCGGCCTGGATGGTGGCCCGCCGCTCCTCGTCGCCGAAGTACGCGGGCACGGTGATCACCACCCGCTGCACGGCGCCGCCGCCACCGAATTCGGCATCGGCCGCGAGACTCTTCAAGATCAAGGAGGACACCGCCGGCGCGGACCAGCTCTGCCCGTGCGCCATGAACCGCCAGTCCGCATCGCCCATGCGCCGCTTCACCAGCGTGCACACGTGCTCGGGATCCAGCCGGGATTGGCGGCGGGCGCCCTCACCCACAACATGATCGGTCGCGGAGGCGAACAGCACCACGGACGGCACCGTCTGCTCACCGTTCATGCCGATCAAAATCTCCGGGCGTCCGTCCGCGTCGATTCGCGCGATAGCCGAATTCGTTGTGCCCAGGTCGATGCCGAAGACCCCCATGGTCGCGATCGTAGCAGTCACCATCGACACCCGGGATTAAGGTTCGGGGCATGACCGAACCCGCCGCAGCCACCGGGAACCCTGATGCCGCAACCGAACCCGGCGCCGACGGCAGCATCCGTCCGCTGGCCGAACGCATCGACGATCTGACCCGCGTGATCGCACGCCAGGCCGCCATCCTGGAGCGACTCACCGACGAGGCCAGGGCCCGTGCGCAGCGGGAACGCCTGGGCGCGGACCTGCCCCTGGTGGTCGAGCTGTTCGCCCTGTACGGCGATGCGCAGGCGCTGGCGGGCACCGCCGGGTCCGGCACCGAGCGAATGGCTTTCGAGACCTTCGGCTCCCGCGTCGAACGACTGCTGATCGGCCGCGGCGGACGGATCGTCAGTCCCGCACCGGGCGGCGCTTTCGATGCGCTGACGATGGAGGCCGCCGATGTCACCGCTACCGCGGACCCGGCCGCCGACCGCACCGTCGACGCGGTGATCGAACCCGGCCTGACCGTTGCCGACCGATCGGTGCGGCCCGCCCGGGTAATCGTCCGCCGCCACCTGCCGAGCGAACAGGACTGACCGCTGCGGGCCAGGGCGGCCAGAAACCTTTAAGCAATTGCTTGCAGAAATTAAGCACCGGTGCTTAATCTCGGCGCATGACCTATTCCTCCGCGACCGCGATCGTCACGGGCGCCGCCTCCGGAATCGGCCGTGCTCTCGTGACACGACTCCTGGAGCGGGGCGCCACCGTGTACGCCGCCGATCGCGATGCCGCCGGGCTCGACCGGCTGGCAACCAGCGACCGGCTCACGACCATGGTCACCGATGTCTCCGACCGGTCCGCCATAACCGCCGTGATCGATCGCGCCGTCGGCGAAAGAGGCACGCTCGACCTGATTTTCAATAATGCGGGCATGGTGGTCGGCGGTGACTTCGAGGAGATGACCGAAGCCGCGTGGGACCGGATCGTCGGCGTGAACCTCTGGGGTGTCATCCACGGCAGCCAGCTCGCCTACGCGGTCATGCGCAAACAGGGCAGCGGGCACATTGTGAACACCGCCAGCAGCGCGGGCGTGCTGCCCGTCGCGCGGTCCACCGCCTATGCCACCACCAAGCATGCCGTTGTCGGACTGAGCACCTCGCTGCGCGCCGAGGCCGCCGAGCACGGCATTCGCGTCAGCGCCGTCCTGCCCGGCGTGGTCGACACCGGCATCTTCGACAATGCGGTCAATCTCCCCGGCTACAACTACCGGGCCTCGATCGACAAGCTGCCGTTCGCCAAGGTGACACCGGTCGACGCCGCCGACGCCATCCTGCACGGCGTCTCGAAGAACAAGCAGTTCATCACCTTTCCGGCCTACAACCGGATCATTATCGGGCTCAATCGACTCATGCCCGATGTGATGGCCCCGATCATCAATCGCGGAGGACGAAAGTGACACAGGATATTCGCACCATCGATGTCGGCCAGCCGATGACGCGGTTCGCGCGCGGCTGGCACTGTCTCGGCCTTGCCGAGAACTTCCGGGACGGAGAACCGCACTCCATCAGCGCCTTCGGCACCAAGCTGGTGATCTGGGCGGACAGCACCGGGGCCCTGCACGCGCTCGACGGCTACTGCCGGCACATGGGCGCGGATCTGAGCTACGGGAGCATCAAGGGCGACAATATCGCCTGCCCGTTCCACGATTGGCGCTGGCGCGCCGACGGCAAGTGCGCCGCAATCCCTTACGCGCGCCGGGTGCCGCCGCTGGCCAAAACCCGCGCCTGGACCACCTGCGAGGAAAACGGCCAGTTCCTCGTCTGGAACGATCCGGAGGGCAATCCCCCGCAGCCCGAGGTCGCCATCCCGCACATCGAGGGCATGGGTACCGAACTGTGGAGCGACTGGAGCTGGAACTCACTGCTCATCGAGGGCGCGCACTGCCGCGAAATCATCGACAACAACGTCGATATGGCGCACTTCTTCTATATCCACTTCGCCTATCCGGTGTTCTTCAAGAATGTGTTCGAGGGGCATGTGGCCACTCAGTTCCTGCATTCGAAGGGGCGGCCGGATATGCATACGGCCTCGAACTATTCGACCGAGATGCAGCTGTTGCGTTCGGAGGCTTCATATTTCGGGCCGTCGTACATGATCAACTACCTGCACAACGACTTCGGCGACAATACCGTGGAGGTGGCGCTGATCAACTGCCACTACCCGGTCACGCACAATTCGTTCATGCTGCAGTGGGGCGTCAGCGTGCAGCGCATCGAGGGCCTGCCGCCGGAGAAATCGCAGAAGCTGGCCAGATCGTTCGGCAAGAGCTTCGGCGTCGGTTTCCTGCAGGATGTCGAGATCTGGAAGCACAAGACCCGCATCGACAATCCGCTGCTCACCCAGGAGGACGGACCGGTCTACCAGCACCGCCGCTGGTACGAGCAGTTCTATGTCGACGTCGCCGACATCACCCCGGATATGACGGCCCGCTTCGAATTCGAGGTCGACACCACACACGCCAATCAGAACTGGCAGGCCGAGGTCGCCGCCAACCTCGAAAAGCGGGCGGCGGAAAAGGGTTAGGACACCAGCAATCCGACCCCCGCCGGGAGACTGCCGTCGGCGTCCGCCTCGATGAGGAAACTCTCCAGCGTCTCGCGAAAAGCGTTGGCGGCGTGGGTCGGAGCGACATCCTTGCGGTGCGCCACCGCGACCGTACGGTGCAGGCTGGGCGCACCGCGGCCGCCGTCCAGCATTAGCGGAGTGCCGCGCAGCCCGGGCCGCCCCGCCAGCACCATGCTCGGGACGACGGCCACTCCGAGGCCCACCTCCACGAACCGCAGGACCGCGTCCATCTCCCCGCCCTCGACCGCGAAACGGGGTTCGAATCCGGCGTGCCGGCAGGCCGCGATCGTCGCCTCGCGCAGGTCGTATCCGGCCCGGAACATCACCAGCGGCCGGTCCCGCAGATCCGTGATGTGCAGGTGGGGCCGGTTCGGCAGCGACGCATCATCGACTCGCGAGGCGACGACCAGGTTCTCCCGCAGCAGCGGGCTGGTAACCAGCGGTGTGTCGTCGGCGAGCGGCAGGATCACCAGGGCCAGGTCGAGTGCTCCCCTGGTCAGTTCCCGCACCAGATCGCGCGAGCCGCCCTCTTCCACGAGCAGCCGGATCCCCGGATAGGCGTCGTGGAAGCGCCTCAGGGTGTCTGCCAGCAGTCCGGAGCAGAGCGACGGGGTGGCCCCCAGCCTGACTCGGCCGCGCCGCAATCCGGCGAGTTCCTGTACCTCGAGCCGCGCGGTGTCCACATCGGCGAGGATTCGATTGGCAAGTGGGAGCAGCGCTTCACCAGCCGGGGTCAGGGTGATGTTCCCTCTGGCCCGGCTGAACAGCGGAGCGCCGAGCTCGGTCTCCAGTGCCCGGATCTGCTTGGACAGCGAAGGCTGCGCGACTCCCAGCGTCTCGGCCGCGTACGTGAAGTGCCTGGTCGTCGCCACGGCCAGGAAGTACGACAACTGCTGCAACTGCACGTTCGACAGCCTAGGACCACGGACTTCCAGCCTTCGATTCCGGAGTCGGCGATCGCGCCGCGGCGCCTTCCGGGTGTGAAAGGCCTCACGCCACGAAACCCCTACGGTCCGTAGTAATTACGCCCGCAGCTTGCTCCATAGACGGCGGCCATCGACACCAGATCGCTGCGGACTTGGACCTGCTGAGCAGCCCGGACATATTTTCCGCAGGTGGCTATCGCAATACCCGCGCTGTACCGCTCGACGGTCGGCAAGAAAGCCGTCATGGCGGTGACCGGCGCCGTCCTCATGCTGTTCCTGCTCGCGCACATGGCCGGGAACCTCAAGATCTTTCTGGGTGATTCGGACTTCGATCACTACGCCGGGTGGCTGCGCACGCTGGGCGAGCCCGCGCTGCCCCACCGCTGGCTGCTGACCGGAATGGAGATCGTGCTCACCGCGAGCGTGATCCTGCACATGTGGTCGGCGGTCTCCCTCGCCCGCACGGCGCGGCGCGCCAGGCCCGTCCAGTACGCGGTCAAGAAGAAGTCGCACGCCCAGGGTTACGCCGTTCACACCATGCGGTACGGCGGCGTCATCATCCTGCTTTTCCTCGTGTGGCATCTGCTCGACCTGACCTTCGGGGCGGTAAACCCCAAGGGCGGCAACTCGACTCCGCATGCCAAGGTTGTCGCCGACTTCGAACCGTCGCGCTGGTACATCACGCTGTTCTACGTCGTCGCCGTGGTCCTGGTGGGCTTGCACCTGCGGCACGGCATTCGCAGCGCCTTCCAAACACTGGGCTTGGCGAGCAACCGCAGTTACGCCCGCTACGACCTGCTCGCGGCCGTCGTCTCGACGGTCCTGGTCGTCGGATTCCTGGCAGTCCCGATCGCCGTCACATTCGGATGGGTGAAGTAGTCATGAGCGAGCGAACAATCGACACAGTCGACAGTTTCTACAACAGCGGCGATCCGATCGCCGACAGCACCGCCCCGGCCGGACCGATCGCCGACCGCTGGACCACCCGCAAATTCGAGGCCCGGCTGGTCAACCCCGCGAACAAGCGGAAGAAGAAGATCATCGTCATCGGCACCGGCCTGGCAGGTGGCGCGGCCGGCGCCACGCTGGGCGAGCAGGGGTACCACGTCATCCAGTTCTGCTTCCAGGACTCCCCGCGCCGCGCCCACTCGATCGCCGCACAGGGCGGCATCAACGCCGCCAAGAACTACCGCAATGACGGCGACAGCGTGCACCGCCTGTTCTACGACACGGTCAAGGGCGGCGACTACCGTTCCCGCGAGTCGAATGTGCACCGCCTGGCCGAGATCTCCACGCAGATCATCGATCAGTGTGTGGCACAGGGTGTTCCGTTCGCCCGGGAGTACGGCGGCCTGCTCGACAACCGATCCTTCGGTGGCACACAGGTTTCCCGCACCTTCTACGCCCGCGGCCAGACAGGGCAACAGCTGCTGCTGGGCGCCTATCAGGCCCTGATGCGCCAGGTCGACACGGGCAATGTCGAACTGCACGCCCGGCACGAGATGCTCGACCTGATCATGGCCGACGGGGTGGCACGGGGTGTGGTGGTACGAGACCTCATCACCGGCGAGATCAAGTCCTATACCGCCGATGCGGTGGTGCTGGCCTCCGGCGGATACAGCAACGTCTACTTCCTGTCGACCAACGCCATGGGCTCGAATGTCACGGCCTCCTGGCGTGCGCACAAGCACGGCGCGTACTTCGCCAATCCGTGCTTCACCCAGATCCACCCGACCTGCATCCCGGTTTCGGGCCAGCACCAATCGAAGCTGACCCTCATGTCGGAGTCGCTGCGCAACGACGGCCGGGTGTGGGTGCCGGAGCAGGCCGGCGACCACCGCGAGCCCGGCGATATCCCGGAGGACGAGCGCGACTACTACCTGGAGCGCATCTACCCGGCATTCGGCAATCTGGTCCCGCGCGACATCGCTTCCCGGGCGGCCAAGAACGTTTGCGACGAGGGGCGCGGTGTGGGTCCCGGCGGGCTCGGCGTCTACCTCGACTTCGCCGACGCGATCGGGCGGCTCGGCCTGGACGCGGTAAAAGCCAAGTACGGCAACCTCTTCACGATGTACGAGCGGATCACGGGCGAGAACCCGTACGAGCGGCCCATGCGAATTTATCCCGCCGTGCACTACACGATGGGCGGCCTGTGGGTCGACTACGACCTCCGGTCGACCATCCCCGGTCTGTTCGTGATCGGCGAGGCCAACTTCTCCGATCACGGCGCCAACCGGCTCGGCGCGTCGGCGCTCATGCAGGGCCTGGCCGACGGGTACTTCGTGCTTCCCACCACTATCGGTGACTACCTTGCCCGCAGCCTCGCCGGGGACGTTCCCGATACGGCGGTCGCGGAGGCCGAGAACCGGGTCACCTCGATGATCGGCAGACTGCTGTCGATCAACGGTGACCGTACGGTCGATTCCTTTCATCGCGAACTCGGCCACATCATGTGGGAGTACTGCGGTATGGAGCGGAACGAGGAGGGGCTGCGCAAGGCACTCGACCTCATTCCCGCTCTGCGCGTGGAGTTCTGGGAGCGGGTCAATGTGCCGGGCTCGGGCGAGGATCTCAATCAGTCGCTGGAGCGTGCGGGCCGGGTGGCCGATTTCCTCGAACTGGCCGAGCTCATGGTGATCGACGCGCTGCATCGCACCGAATCCGCGGGCGGCCATTTCCGCGCCGAGTCCCGGACCGAGGACGGCGAGGCCAGGCGCGACGACCAGAACTTCTCCTATGTCGCCGCGTGGGAGTGGAACAGCGCGGGCGAGCCACCGACCCTCCACCGGGAAGCGCTGAATTTCGAGTACGTCCACCCGACCACCCGGTCCTACAAGTAATAAGGGGTGTCACACATGAAGCTCACACTGCGCATCTGGCGGCAGCGGGGTTCTCGGGACGAGGGCAGGCTGGTTGACTACCAGGTCGAGATCTCCTCCGACGCTTCGTTTCTGGAGATGCTCGATGTCCTCAACGAGCGTCTCGTCGGCGAGGGCGAGGAGCCCATCGCCTTCGACCACGACTGCCGCGAGGGCATCTGCGGCATGTGCTCGCTCGTCATCGACGGAACCCCGCACGGCCCGGAAAAGGCGACGACCACCTGCCAGTTGCACATGCGGAAGTTCGCCGACGGCGACACTATTACCGTCGAACCGTGGCGGGCCAAGGCTTTTCCCGTCGTCAAGGATTTGGTCGTCGATCGCACGGCCTTCGACAAGATCATCCAGGCGGGCGGCTACATCACCGCGCCGACCGGCGCCGCGCCCGAAGCCCACTCGGTGCCCGTGCCCAAACCCGACGCCGACTTCGCCTTCCAGGCGGCCGAATGCATCGGTTGCGGCGCCTGCGTGGCCGCCTGCCCCAATGGTTCGGCGATGCTGTTCACCGCCGCCAAGATCACCCACCTCGGCCTCCTGCCGCAGGGGCAGCCGGAGCGGTACTCCCGCGTGGTCGACATGCTGGAGACCCACGACGAACTGGGATTCGGCGGCTGCACCAATACCGGCGAGTGCACGGTCGCCTGCCCGAAGGAGATCCCCCAGGACGTGATCGGACGCCTCAACCGGGATCTCCTGCGCGCCGCCAAGAAGGGGCGCTGACCCGGGACTCAGGCCAGTCGCCCCGGCACATCCGCGCCGACCCGGGCCCAGCGGCCGGAGAGCGCTCGCCATGACACCGCGACCAGTCGCAGCACCATGAAAGCGACCAACCCCGTCCAGATTCCGGCAATGCCCCAGTCGTAGACCAGGGATAGCCAGATGGCCGGTAGGAAGCCGAGCAGTGCCGATCCGAGGGTGGCATTGCGCAGGAAGGCGGCGTCGCCCGCACCGAGCAGGACGCCGTCCAGTGCGAATACCACCCCGGCAATCGGAATGATGCCCACGAAGAACCACCACACCACGTGGGTCCGGTCCAGCACTGACGGGTCAGTGGTGAACAGATTCGGTATGACCGAGTAACCGGCCGCGAAGGCCACGGCCAGCACCACTGCGAACACCGTGGACCAGCCGGTAATACGCCGCGCCAAACCCTGTGCACCCCGCGCGTTTCCGGCCCCCAGGGCTGCGCCCACCAGGGTCTGCGCGGCAATGGCCAGCGAATCCAGGGTCAGGGCGAGGAAATTCCAGAGCTGCAGCACCAATTGGTGCGCGGCCACCGAGGGCGCCCCGAATCGGGATGCCACCGCCGCTGCCGAGACGAAGCACGCCTGAAAAGACAGACTGCGCGCGATCAAGTCCCGCCCCAGCACCAATTGCGCCTTCATGATCGCGATGTGCGGTGCCAGCGGCACTTTGGACCGCCGGAGCGCAAGTACGAACAACACGGCGGTCACCACCTGCCCCGCCAGGTTGGCCACCGCGGAGCCCTCCAATTTCAGGCGTGGCGCGCCGAGCAGCCCGTGTACCAGCACCGGGCACAGCACGCCCGAAAGCGCCAGCCCCGCAACCACATACAACAGTGGCCGCCGAGTCTGCTGCACCCCGCGCATCCAGCCGTTGCCCGCCATCGACAGCAGGATCAACGGCACTCCGAACAGCGCTATCCGCAACCAGGACGCCGCACCCGAGGCGATTTCGCTACCACCCGCGATGGCCCGTGTCACCGGCCCCGCAAACACCTGCAGCACAGCGACAATCGCCAATCCCACGCCGGCGGCAATCCAACTCGCCTGCACCCCTTCGCCGATCGCGCCGCGCTCATCCCCCGCCCCGTGCCGTCGCGAAGCCCGTGACGTCGTCCCGTAACTCAGAAACGTCAATTGTGTACTGACCTGCGCCAGAATCAATCCGCCGACAGCCAGTCCAGCCAGCGCCAGCGCTCCCAATCGGCCCACCACCGCCATATCGAACAGCAGATAGATCGGCTCGGCGATCAATACCCCGAGGGTCGGCACGGCGATCCCGAGAATCCGCCCCGGCCCGGCGGCCGCTGGATCCCCGCCGAGCCCTGACCGCGCCGACGCCGTCACGACATCGGCGAGGGCCTCCGCTGGGTCATCCCCACCCTGCTCGCCGACACCGCTCATCCGATCACCATCGCACACAGCGCCGACCGATATGCCCTCCGGCGCTGTGGCGGCCGCCGGTTTCTGGAACGGTGCAGATCCTCCTGCCAGTAGCCCCAGGAGTGCGTGCCCGTGGGCCGCAGGACGCTGTACTGCTGTTTCACGGGACTCCTCCTTCGACGGCGTACAGACTCGCCATGGGTGGCCGATCCGCGACCGACACCGGGCTGACCGTCCGCCGCCAGGACGGGCCGTCGGGCCGATACAGCGCCAGGCCGATACCCGAATCGTGGATGCCGAGCCGATCGAGCAGGGTGGCGATGAGCTGACGGCTCATGACGGCCAGTTCATGGGTGGGGCGGTTGCGATGAATGCGGGTGCCCAGATCGACCTGGGCAATGGCCTGCGCCCCGTAGCGCTGCCAGGCGTCGATGAGAATGCCGATCTCGACGCCGTAGCCGGGTGCGAAAGGGATGCCGGTCAACAGCTTTCGCGTCGCGGCGTATTCACCGCCGAGCGGTTGCAGCACCTCGCCGAGTTCGGGAGCCAGCGCGGCGAGTAGCGGGCGGGCCACCAACTGGGTGACTCGTCCGCCGCCGTCCGCATCGCCCGACAGGTCGGAGGCGAGGGGGCGGCGGTAATAACCCTTCACCAGTTCGATGTCTGCCTCGAAGAGCAGCGGGGCCAGCAGGGCCGGAACGAAGTGCGGGCTCGGCGCCAGCAGGTCGGAGTCGATGAAGACGATCAGATCGCCGGTGGTCACGGCCAGCGACCGCCACAGCACCTCACCCTTCCCCGGCACCGGTGTGATGCTCGGCATTGCCTGTTCGCGGGTGTAAACCGCTGTGGCACCGGCGGCTTCGGCAATACGAACGGTGTAATCGGTGGAACCGGAGTCGACGACGATGAGCTCGTCCACCAGCGTTCCCACCAGACCCCGGATGGATCCGAGGACTCCGGCAATGGTGGCCTGTTCGTTCAGCGCCGGCAGGACTACCGAGACGGTGCGCCCGGCCTTGCGCTCGATCAGCTCCGGTATCGACCAATCCCGCTGGAACCAGGTGACTTCGGCGGAGACGCTGCGGTAGGTCATGGATCTATCCCTTCACCCGAATCGAGAATAGTGGTGTGCCAGCCCGGCCAGATGTCGGACCAGGGGCGGAGCGGATGGTCACAGCGCCAGATGACGACGTGCTTTGTGATGCCCGGAAAACCCAGCGGGGCATTCAACCGGGATAACAGCCGAACCTCGGAAAATGTCTGGCGCAGTGTGGTTTCCGCTGCGTTGGAACCGACATAGAGCACGGTGGTCGCGGTCACCGGCGGCATTCCGAAGTAGGCGAACCCTCTGTTCGCGCTGTACACCGGCGGGAGAGCCACACCCAGCTCATCGAGAGCCGCTGCCTGCCAATAGTTCTGAGCGATGACGACCACATGCGAACTCGTGTCGGGATCCAAGCCACGTGCCGCCGCATCCACGGCGGTAACCAATTCCTCCCAGCCGCTGACACCGAACAGGCGCATACGAGTCGATATGGCGCGCTGCGTATCCGCGGACTCGCGCAGTGATGATGCGGGCAACGGGAGCAGGAAAACCGCGGCGACGGCGATCACCATCGAGCCGCCGCACCAGCCCACCGGGGTCGATCACCCCGCGCGCAGCCTGCGGATGCCGGTTCGCCAGTGCCACAGCCACACCCGCGAGTGGGACATTGATCAGGAACACCGCCCTCCAGCCCAGCCCCAGCGGATCGGCGTCCACCAGCGCACCGCCGAGCATCGGACCGGCCATGCCCGCGAGCCCGGCGACCGCGCCGTAGAGGCCGAAGGCAGTGGCACGCGCCCGCTCCGGAAATGCCCCGGTGATGATGGCGATGGTCTGGGCGGATGCCATTGCGGCGGCTATCCCTGCCACACCCCGGGCCAGCACCAATTCCGCTGGACCAGAGGCGATTCCGCACCATACCGAGGCAGCACCGAAGGCGGCCAGCGCGGCCGGGAACACGATATGCCGCCCGAACAGATCACCGATCCGGGCGGCGGTCGGCAACATACAGGCGAAAACCAGCCCGTAAGCGCTCACGATCAGCAATTCGGCCGACGAACTCGCCCCGAGATCCCGGGCCAGCGCGGGCATTGCGGTGTGCACGATGGTCAGATCCAGCATCTGCATGAAGACCGCGATCAAGCAGGCCGACAAGGCAATCCACGCACCGGGAGACCTTGCCGCAGCTCCTGGGTCACCGGTCCGGTCCGACTCCCGGACGGTCATGACAGTGCCGCAACCCGGACCGCATAGTCCCCGTCGGCGGCCACCGTCGTGACGATGGTGACCAGTTTCCGCACATACCGGTCGACCGAGGCATGCGCCTGCGGGGTGTCCGGGAACAGCAGAGTCAGGGTGGTCACATCGTTCATCCGATTGACCCAGAGGAAGACCTCGCCGGAGCTGGCATCGCTGCCGTACAGCCCGCCCTTGATGGCGTCGAACATGTCCGCACCAGCCATTTTCCGGACATCGACGTAGGACACCATGGGCGCCGAGAAGCCGGGCCGGGTCCGAATACCGAGGTCGGGCGTGACCAGCTCCAGCACCCGGTGCAGCGAGACATCCGTGAGATCCTTCGCGCGCTCGGTCGCCTCCTGCGCCGCCGCAACCAGCGCGATGAAGGTGTCCCCGGACTCCACCTGGACCACCACCGGAATGAGGTTGGTGTACCAGCCCACCGAGTCCATCTCCCCCGGCAGGAATCGGGTATTGGCCGGGGTGAGCCCGAAATAGCTTTCCTTGCCGGTCAATTCGTATTCCACGAGCGCGACCGCCGCGAACAATCCGCCGAAGAACCGCCCGCCGTGCTCCACGCACACCTGCTCGAAGTGCACCATGTCGGTCTCGTTCAGCAGCGGAATGGTGAGCTGCGCACCCCGGGTGTATCCATCGGCCCCGCCCAGGTCGAGCGGGAAGTGCGGCACCTGACCGTCATTGCGCTGCAGCAGATCCACCCACCGGCCGACCGAGGCGGACTCCAGGGTCAGCTGCCCGTTGAGACGGCGCTCCCGAGCGCAGTAGCCGATATGACCGTCGACCGGCCGCAAAGCCAGTGCGCCACCGGACAATTCGGTGCCGTAGAGCAGCAGCAGTTCCACGCACGAGAGTGCCTGTGCCACACCATCGGTGTGCAGATGATCGACTGCCGCGTACACGGTGAACGATCCGGGCCGCTCGATAATGCCGAAGGAGAAGCAATCCCATTCCGAAGGGCCCGGCGTCTCGGCCTGCACCCGTTCGCGCAGCGCACCGAGATCGGTGAACACCCCATAGGCGCTCGGCGTGAAGTCGATATCCGCCGGATCCGCCACATGCCGTATGAACCACTCACCCTGCTCCAGCACGAACCAACTGTGAAAGGTGTCGTGCCGGCGCAGGAAGGCATTCACCGTCGCGGTCATGGCCCGCTGGTCCGGCACTCCAGGAATGTCGAAAGAGATCATGCATATTCGCGAAATACGCAACGCCGCACCAGTATTGCGGTGCGTTGCCCGCAGATACGCCTCCTGCTGATACGACGGCCCCACGTCATGCGCGGGCGCCCGCCGCACCGCCGCCCGCGATTGCGGCGATGCGGTCCAGGTGGTGAGCCGGCCCGGCTCGGGATGCCAGTCGTCGAACAAACCGAATGCGACCATGATGACCCTCGATTCCTACAGCTGAGAACCACGTGTCTCCGCCGGGAAGACGTGTCCGGCAGTAACAGGTTTTCGAGTGAACGGCACTCTGCGGCCCCGTGACCAGCGCCGCGCCGAAAGTCTGTGATCATTCCCAAGCCGGTACGCCGCCGACCGGACGGTGTCCCAAAGTGTCGCGACATGCATTGTCGCGGCTTTACTTCCGCCCTAACGTCACCAGCCGACCGCTCCACTCAAGGCAATCGGAGGTCTCGGGTGAAAGCAGTAGGCCCACTTGTATCGCTCGCACTCACCCTCGCCCTGCCCTGGCTGTGCGTCGCGAGTCCAGCACGTGCGGAACCCACCACGACGGCCACGGCGCTTGCGGCCGCGCACCCCGCGCCGGACGGTTCCCACTTGACCGCGGTGACCGAGGACCCGCGCGGCATGCTCGATATGCGCGTGTACTCGACCGCCATGGACACCGACATCACGCTGAAAGTGCTTCGCGCACCGGATGGTTCGGCTCCCGCTCCCACCCTCTACCTACTCAACGGCGCCGCCGGCGGGTCGGATGCCAGCAGCTGGCCGGACCAGACCGATATCGTCGATTTCTTCCACGACAAGCAGGTCACTGTGGTCACGCCCATGGGTGGCAGTGGCAGCTACTACACCGATTGGCGCACCGACGACCCCGCGCTGGGCCGGCTGCGCTGGAGCACCTTCCTCACGCGCGAACTGCCGTCCATTATCGACTCGGCGCTGAACGGCACCGGTGCGCACGCCATCGCGGGCATCTCCATGGCAGGCACCTCGGTCTTCCAGCTCGCGCTCGACGCCCCCGGCCTGTACCGCGCCGTCGGCTCCTACAGCGGCTGCGCCCGCACCAGCGACCCGGTCGGCCGTCTGTTCGTCGATGCGGTGGTCCTGCGCTGGCACGGCGATCCCGCCGATATGTGGGGCCCGCCCGACGATCCGGCCTGGCTCGCCAATGACCCCTACCTGCACGCCGACCGGCTGCGCGGCACGCAGATCTACGTCTCCAACGGCACCGGATTTCCCGGACCCCTCGATACTCTCGACGCCCCGGGAATCACCGGTAATGCCACCAAGCTCATCGGCCAGCTCACCAGCGGCGCCGTCCTCGAAGCGATTACCGATCAGTGCGCCCTGGCACTGCGGGACCGCCTCCAGAACCTGGGCATCCCAGCCACTTTCAACCTCCGCCCCGTCGGAACCCACTCCTGGGGCTATTGGCAACAGGACCTGCACGACTCCTGGCCCATGTTCGCCCGCGCCCTACAGCGCTGACCGACACCACGGTCGAGAAAAGACCTGCACCGGAACGGGCACTCGAGGCAGGCTGGGCGCATGATCCCTCTCGAAACTGCCATCACCGCGGTCACCGTGTACCCGGACCGGGCGCGGGTTACCCGGTCCGGCAAAGCGAATCTGGTGGCGGGCGAGCACCGGATGCGAGTAGCGCCGCTGCCCACGGGCCTGCTGCACGACTCGATCCGAGTTGCCGGCCAGGGTGACGTGACTGTGCTCGGCGTCGATATCGTCACCGAGCGGCAGGCGGCGACCAGTGACGATCAGGTAGCGGAGTTGCTCGCCCGAATGCGCGAACTCGACGGCGCGATGACCGAACTCGGCGATGCCGACCGCGCCGCGGAAGCTCGTATCGCCTTCCTGAAACGGCTCGCCCAGCAGTCGGCCGAGCGGCTGGCGAAGGCCGACGAGGAGCGCGTCATCGAATTCGCTGACAGTCTCGAAGCGCAGTACGGAGCCATCCATGCCGCCCGGCGCGAACGGGAACGGCTGCGGCAGGACCACATTCGTGAGCACCAGGCGCTGGAGCGACAGCTGGCGGATCTGCGCGGGAAGAACCGGACCGACATACAGATCGCGGTAATCACCGTGGACGCCGCGCAGCCGGTGACAGTGGACCTCGAGGTGTCCTACGTGGTGCCCGGCGCGAACTGGTACAGCACCTACGATCTGCGCCTCGGCGAGGCGGGGCTGACGCTGCGCTGGTTCGGACTGGTCCGGCAGCACACCGGCGAGGACTGGCCCGAATGTCGTTTGCAGCTGTCCACCGCCCGCCCGGCGCAGGCGCTGGACGTCCCCGAATTGAATCCGTGGTTCATCAGCGCGGCGCCGCCCATGCCGCCGGTTGCCCGCAAGATGCGCAGCATGCAGTACGACACCGTGGACGCCGATATGCCGAGCTTCGCCGGAGCGCCCGGCAGTGCGGTTCCCGTCGCAGCCATGGCCGCCCCGATGCGGGAGTCGATCGCGACCGTCGAACAGGGCGTCACCGCCGCGACCTACACGCCGCAGCGCACCGTCGCGGTACCGTCCGACGGCACGGCGCACCGCACCGTCATCACGGCCCTCGATCTCGAAGCTCAACTCGATCATGTGACAGCCCCGGTACAGTCGCTGGAGGCCGTACTGCGGGCAACGGCCCGCAATACCTCCGAACACACACTCCCCGCCGGCCGCGCAGCCCTGTTCCACGACAGCGAATACGTCGGAGCCACCGACCTCGAACCCTGGGCGCCGGGCGAGGAGCGCGAACTCGCCCTCGGCGTCGACGACCGCATCCGTGTCGAACGAGACCTGCTGCGCCGCAACGCAACCAAGGCCACACTGGGATCGGCCCGCCGCACCGAGGTGGAATACGCGATCACCATCAGCAACCACGGCACCCGCCCAGCCACGGTAACCGTCCTGGACCGGCTGCCCGTCTCTCGCGACGCCGCCATCACCGTCCGCGAAACCACCACGAAGCCCCAGCCCGCCGACCGCGATGAACTCGGCGTCATCACGTGGAAGACCGACCTGGCCCCACAGGCCGAGACCACCATCACCTTCGGCTACCGGGTCGAATCCGCCAAGGGCGCAACCGTTTACGGCCTCGACGACTGACCCTCGGCCCGATCGTCGACGGCAGTGTCACGTACTGCCGTCGACGAACACCCACCCGCGACACAGCCGCAAACACCACCATCGACCGCGCGAGACAGATCAACGCCAGGCGGCTCGAGCCGCCTGGACCGCTCCCGCGAAGTCAGCCGCGTTCGGCGCATATCGCGTGCGACACGCCTTCGCGCGTATCGCACAACGCGGCTCTCGATCAAACAGTCCGGATACGCGCTGCACGAAACCGAAACGGGCTGTGCGATGGCACGAAGCAGGGCGCAATCGGGCGCACCATCGCAGACGGCCGTCCTCGGAGCAGCTCGGCCGGTCGCCTGCGGCGACCACACGCAACTTATGGTCGCGCCCGGCGCGACACTGGCATTATGCGTAGAGGAGCAGTCCGCGGAACTGGTGGGTTTCGGTTCGGCGGGGTGATCGCCCGGGCCGCAGCGAAATTCAGGAGGCAGCGAGCCTGGCGGGTGGGGTGCCCGATGGGTCGGGCGGGGTGATCGCCTGGGCCACAGCGAAATTCAGGAGGCAGCGAGCCTGGCGGGTGGGGTGCCCGATGGGTCAGGCGGGGTGATCGCCTGGGCCACAGTCGAATTCAGGGTTGAGTGAGCTCTCGGGTGAGGTTCTCGATGAGCTCGGCGGGGGTGCCTGCGGTGGAGTAGCCGGCGGCGTAGCGGTGGCCGCCACCTCCCAAAGCTCCTGCGACGCGGGCGACATCTATTCCCAGCGAGCCGTCGGCGCAGTCGTGCGAGCGCAGTGAGACCGTCCACTGCCCCGAGGTGCTGCGGGTTTCCTTGAATACGGCCGCCACCTGGGCCTCCGAGGTGGTGCGAATGAGATCGATAATGCTCTCGACCTCTTCCGAACGCACGCCGACGGTGTCCTCGCGGCGGACGAATACGTAGACCAGGCCCGCACCGTTCGCGGCGGCGCGATCGAGCTGCGCCGAGGCGAGCACGCGCGACAGCATGGGCAGCCAGGCGAAGGGGTGGGTGTCCATGAGGGTCCGGGTGATCCCGGCGCCGTCTATACCGGTGGCCAGAAGGCGCTCGGCGAGAGCGTGGGAACCGGGCCGGGCCCATTTGAACGAGCCGGTGTCGGTGACCAGACCGGCAAAGAGGCAATGCGCGATATCGCTGTCGATCGGTTCACCCCAGGCTTCCAGCACCCGGGCGACCAAACCTGCTGTGGATTCGGCATTTTCGTCGATGACGTTTACCGCACCGAAGCGGGTGTTGGAGCGGTGATGGTCCAGCACCAGGCTGATGCGGGCGCCGCCGAGGCGGTCCGCGAGCGCTCCCAGCCGACCGGCGCTGCCGCAGTCCACCGCGACCAGCACGTCCACCTCGCGCGCGACCTTGTTCGCCGGCACCAGCAATTCGGTGCCGGGCAGCCCGCGCATGGATACCGGTAGGTCCGACGGCTCGGCGAAGGAGACCTGCACCGGCACTCCCCGCCGGCGCAGCACCTGGGCCAGAGCCAGCCCGCTGCCTAGGGTGTCGGCATCGGGCTGGACATGGCAAAGCACCGTGACCGACCGGGCGGTGTCGAGTACCGACACCGCCGCGGCCAGATCGACCGGTTCAGTCACCGGCGGTCTCCTCCCCCGCAGTCTCTGCCCATGCAAAGACCCGCAGGTCAGTCTTCGTCTTTTTCGTCGTCGACCTTGTACGGATCGACGTCGCCGGCGTGGGTCGCATTCGCCGCGAACTGTGCGACACGAGCGTCGGAATCGCGGGCCCTGGCCAGCAACTCCTCCATCTCCTTCGCCACGGTCGGGACGACGTCGAGCTTGAACGCCAAGGTGGGCGTGAATTTCACGCCGGTACCGGCGCCGACCTTGGAGCGGATAATGCCCTTGGCCTTCTCCAGACCGGACGCCGCTTCGATGTAATCGGGTTCGGTGTCGAGCGTTTCGCCCCGCACCGTGTAAAAGATCGTGGCCTCTCGCAGATCACCCGTCACCTTGCAATCGGTGATGGTGACGAACCGCAGTCGCGGATCCTTGATCTCGGACTCGATCGCGGTTGCCACGATCGCGGAGATCCGCTTGGCGAGTCGGCGTGCCCTGGCTTGATCCACCATGGCTGTGCCCTCCTCACTGGTTAGATTCAGTCTTCGGGTCCGAAGACGCGGCGGCGTACCGCCAGCAACTGTAACTCCGGGCGTGCTGCCACGTGTCGTTCACACTTGTCCAGCACCTGGGTCAAATGGTCCATTCCCACACTGACCATCGCGACGCCCAGCAATGTACGCCGATGCAAATCGTGATCGCCGCCTTCTGCGGCGCTCACACCGAACTTGATCAGTTCGGCAATGATCGGGCGGATGACGGAGCGCTTCTCCTTCAGCGAATGTACGTCGCCGAGAAGTATGTCGAACTCGAGCGCTCCAACAAACAGTTTTTCAGTCATGTAATGCGCACGCACTTACCTAGAATGGCCGACGCGCTCCACGGCGTGCGCACGAACGCATCGGAATCTGTTGGTACACAACCCTGCCGGGCCGGATTGCTCCGGGCCCGGCAGGTTGTCGCACTACCTAGTCGCGCGGCTTTTCGCGAAGCTCGTAAGCCTCGACGATGTCACCTTCACGAATGTCGTTGTAGGTGAGCGTCATACCGCATTCGAAGCCCTCGCGGACCTCGGAGGCGTCATCCTTCTCACGCCGAAGCGAGGAAATGGTGACCGTCTCGGCGACAACAACGTTGTCACGCAGCAGGCGCGCCTTGGCATTGCGCTTGACCGACCCTGAGGTAACCCAGCAACCGGCGATATTGCCGACCTTGGACGAACGGAAGATCGCGCGAATTTCCGCCCGACCCAGCTCGACCTCTTCGTAGATCGGCTTGAGCAGACCCTTGAGGGCCTTCTCGATCTCGTCGATCGCCTGGTAGATGACCGAGTAGTAGCGAATGTCCACGCCTTCGCGGTTCGCCAGTTCGGTCGCCTTGCCCTCGGCCCGGACGTTGAACCCGATGATGATCGCGTTCGACGCCGACGCCAGGTTGACGTTGGTCTCGGTGACGCCACCGACACCGCGGTCGATGACGCGCAGACGCACCTCTTCGCCGACATCGATACCGAGCAGCGCCTCTTCGAGGGCCTCGACGGTACCGGAGTTGTCGCCCTTGAGGATCAGGTTCAGCTCCGAAGTCTCCTTCAGAGCGGCATCCAGATCTTCCAGGGAGATGCGCTTGCGGCTGCGTGCGGCCAGCGCATTGCGCTTACGCGCATTACGACGGTCCGCGATCTGGCGAGCGATGCGGTCTTCCTCGACAACGAGGAGGTTGTCGCCGGCGCCGGGCACCGAGGTGAAACCGATGACCTGGACGGGCCGCGACGGCAGCGCCGCCACGACGTCTTCGCCGTGCTCGTCGACCATGCGGCGCACTCGGCCGTAGGCGTCGCCCGCCACGATCGAGTCACCGACGCGCAGCGTGCCGCGCTGGATCAGGACGGTGGCCACCGGGCCACGTCCACGGTCCAGGTGGGCTTCGATGGCCACACCCTGCGCGTCCATGTCCGGGTTCGCCCGCAGATCCAAGGTGGCATCCGCGGTGAGGACGACCGCCTCGAGCAGCTGCTCGATATTGGTGCCCTGCTTCGCCGAGATGTCGACGAACATGGTCTCGCCGCCGTACTCCTCGGCGACCAGACCGTATTCGGTCAGCTGCTGGCGAATCTTCTGCGGATTCGCGCCTTCCTTATCGATCTTGTTGATCGCCACCACGATCGGCACATCAGCGGCCTGCGCGTGGTTGATGGCCTCCACCGTCTGCGGCATGACGCCGTCGTCGGCCGCGACCACGAGGATCGCGATATCGGTGGCCTTCGCACCACGGGCACGCATGGCGGTGAACGCCTCGTGGCCCGGTGTATCGATGAAGGTGATCAGTCGATCGAGCTGGTTGACATGCGTCAGCACCTGGTAGGCGCCGATGTGCTGGGTAATACCGCCGGCTTCGCCCTCACGGACGTTCGCCTGGCGGATGGTGTCCAGCAGTCGGGTCTTACCGTGATCGACGTGGCCCATGACGGTCACGACCGGCGGACGGAACTGCAGATCGTCCTCGTCGCCCTCGTCCTCGCCGTAGGTGAGGTCGAAGTTGGCGAGCAGCTCGCGGTCCTCGTCCTCCGGGGAAACCACGTGCACGACGTAGTTCATCTCCGAACCCAGCAGCTCGAGGGTCTCCTCGTTCACCGACTGGGTAGCGGTGACCATCTCACCGAGGTTGAACAGCGCCTGGACCAGCGAGGCCGGGTTGGCGTTGATCTTGTCGGCGAAGTCGGACAGCGACGCGCCACGGGCGAGACGAATGACCTCGCCGTTGCCGCGGGGCAGACGCACGCCGCCGACGGCCGGAGCCTGCATGCTCTCGTACTCGGCGCGCTTCGCCCGCTTCGACTTACGACCCTTGCGGACCGCGCCACCCGGACGACCGAAGGCACCCGCGGCACCGCCACGACCACCACCGGAACCGGGACGGCCACCGCCGCCACCGCCGGGACGACCGCGGAAACCACCCGCGGCTGCGCCACCGGCACCCGGAGCACCTGCACCGGCACCCGGAGCACCGCCCTGGCCACCGCGGTACGGACCGCCGGCACCGGCCGGACGACCGGCGCCACCACCGGGACGCGGACCACCCTGACCCGGACCACCGGGGCGACCGCCACCGGGAGCCGGACGGGCCGCACGCGACGGCATAGCGCCGGGGTTGGGACGAGGAGGCATCGAGCCGGGGTTCGGACGACCGGCGCCACCGGGACGGGGACCGCCCTGACCGGCAGCCGGACGCGGACCACCCTGACCCGGAGCCGGACGACCGGCGCCACCGGGACGCGGACCACCCTGACCCTGACCCTGACCCTGACCGCCCTGGCCCTGACCCGGGCGCGCGCCCTGGCCGGGACCCGGACGCGGACCACCCTGGCCGGGGGCCGGACGGGCATTGCCCTGACCCGGAGCCGGACGCGGGGCGGGACGCTCGGGAGCGGAAGAGAAGGGGTTGTTGCCGACGCGCGGGGCCTTCGGACCCGGCTTCGGGCCGGCCGGACGCGGAGCACTCGGGGCCGGAGCGGCGGACTGTGCAGCCGCGGCCGGAGCCTCGGGCGCCGGAGCCGGCTGGGCCGGACGGGGAGCGCTCGGGGTCGGACGCTGACCCTGCTGCTGCGGTGCGGCAGCCGCGGCCGGAGCCTCGGAAACCGCTGCGGGAGCGGGGGTTTCACGGACGGCCGGCTTGGGAGCCGGAGCAGCCGGACGGGGCGCACCGGGACGCGGGCCGGAGGCCTCGACGGCGGCCGCCGGGGCGACCTGCTCGGCCGCGGCCGGAGCCTTCGGTGCTACTGGTGCGGCCGCGGCCGGAGCCGGCGCGGACGGACGGGGCGCACCGGGACGCGGTCCCGAGGTTGCGCCGGGGGCCGGCTTGGCAGCCGGACGCGGGGCCTGGTCGCCGGGCTTACCGGCGGCCGGCTTTGCGGCGCCGTTCGCCGGGGTGCTCTTCGGGGCGACGGACTCCCGCAGGCGACGTGCGACGGGTGCTTCCACCGTCGACGACGCGGACTTTACGAACTCGCCCTGCTCCTTGAGCCTTGCGAGTAGTTCCTTGCTCGTGACACCGAGTTCTTTAGCCAACTCGTGCACGCGGGCCTTGCCTGCCACTGCTCTCCTCACTGAGAGGTCGAGCGCGACAACCCTTTTGGGAAGGGAGGCCCGCACGACCCCAGATTAATTCCGATGGTCGATCATCGTTGGTGCTTCACGGTGTGCTCATGAGTGCTCGTGCCTGTTCTCTACGTAATGCTCCAGGGCTGAGATATCCAGATGTCCGGACACTCGTAGTGCTCTGCCGAATGCTCGGCGCCGAACTGCTTGGCTCAGACAAGCCGAAGAGGGGTGCAACCAGGCACCCCTTCCGGGCAGTCTACGCCTCGGATCGGGAACGACCGCAGTCTCCTGCGCCACGATCCGCAATAGTTCAGCGGCTAGCACTTGTTTCCGGCATCCGATGCAGGTCCGCACGGGTGCTGATCTTGATTGCTCCCGTCCAGCGCGCAAAGAAGCCGGAGACTCGCGCTGAGCCTTCGTCCACTCTACCGCTGTCATGTCCCGATCTCCGCATCCGTACCCCTGGGAAGTTACCAAGCTGTCATCCGAGAGGTCTGTTTCACAAATCTCGGGACCTACCGGGGCCGATTCGTGCTACAAGATCAACCCCGGTGTGGGCCCGGTGCCTCAGCTCCGATGGGCTTCGGAGCGCACCGACCCGGCCACATCGGGGGCCGCATCGCTGCGAATATCGATACGCCAGCCGGTGAGACGAGCTGCGAGGCGGGCATTCTGGCCCTCCTTGCCGATCGCCAGCGAGAGCTGGAAGTCCGGCACCACGACCCGGGCCGCGCGGGCGTCGGGATCCACGATGGTGACGGAGACAACTTTCGACGGGGACAGTGCATTCCCGACGAAGGTGGCCGGATCCTCGGCGTAATCGATGATGTCGATCTTCTCGCCGGCCAGCTCGCTCATCACATTGCGCACGCGCTGACCCATCGGGCCGATGCAGGCGCCCTTGGCGTTCACGCCGGAGACGGTGGAGCGGACCGCGATCTTGGAGCGGTGTCCGGCCTCGCGGGCCACGGCGGTGATTTCCACCGAACCGTCCGCGATTTCCGGCACTTCGAGCGCGAACAGGCGGCGTACCAGGTTCGGGTGGGTGCGCGAGAGGGTGATCTGCGGACCGCGCGGGCCGCGGGAGACGCCGACCACGTAGCACTTGATGCGGTCGCCGTGCTCGTAGGTTTCGCCGGGCACCTGCTCGGCGGGCGGGATGACGCCCTCGGTGCCGTTCGCCTCGCTGCCGATGCGCACCACGATGGTGCCGCGCGCGTTCATGCGGGCGTCGCGCTGGATCACACCGCCGACGATGTCGCCCTCATGGGTGGCGAAGTCACCGAAGGACTTCTCGTTCTCGGCATCACGCAGCCGCTGCAGCACCACCTGGCGGGCGGTGGTGGCGGCGATGCGGCCGAAACCCTCTGGGGTGTCGTCCCATTCGGAGATGACATTGCTGTCGGCGTCGACCTCGCGGGCCATTACGCGCACCACACCGGTCTTCTGGTTGATGTCGATGCGGGCGTTCGCCTCGTGGCCGTCGGTGTGCCGATAGGCGGTGATCAAGGCGGACTCGATCGCGGAGATCACGGTCTCCATCGAGATCCCCTTGTCGGCGACTATCGCGCGCAGGGCTTCGATTTCGATGTTCATTCCACGATCCCTTCGGTCGGTGAATCGGATACTGCTTCGTCTTCGGGTACTGCTGCTGCGCCTTCGTCCAGGGGTACCTCCTGCGCACCCGGCCGCGGACGGCCCGGTGCGACTCCCCCGGCTAGCTCGAGTTCGGCGATGCCGGGCGGCGCGAACTCCACCTGGACCACGGCGAACTCGATTCCGGCCAGCGGCACCGTCACCCGGTGTGGCTTCCGCTTACCGCCCAGGACCAGCGCCACCTCGGTCTCGGTGGCGGCTCCCACGCGGGCCTCGAAGCGCGCCTTGCCCTTCTCCTCCGGGGATTCGACGCCCGGGCGGAGAGTGACCTTCACCTTGCGGCCGCGGGCCCGCCGCCAGTGGCGTAGCTCGGTGAGGGGTCGATCGATGCCGGGGGTGCTGACCTCCAGCAGATACGGGGTCTCGCCGAAGTCGCCTGCCTCGTCGAGGGTCGCCGAAATTTCCGAACTCAGCTCTGCGACGGCGTTCAGTGGGGCGGCTTCGTCACTGTCGACTGTCACCGTCACCTTGGCATGCGCGGTACCGGCGGCCGAAATCGAAACGCCCTCGAGGTCGAATCCCCGGCGTTCGACGAGCCCAGCAACGAGCTGGCTCACCCTTTCCTCGGTCGGCATCGGCATCTGGGGCGGCTCCTGGTTCAGTTGTCACGGGTTGAAGTTGTGTGGTGCGGGCGTCTGGGGTGGTGCTGTCCAGAGTTCGGCGAATTAGCGCACCGAAGGTCTAGCGTAACGCGCGGAAAGAGTGTAAAAGACCAGCCGATGCTCTCGACTTCGGTATGGTCGGCGCTGCCGGAACGGTGGCGTGTCCAGCGGCGACGCGCCCATTCCTGCGACATATCGATCGAGATCACAGCCTATCGGACGGCCCTGACGCGGCGGGCGCGCTCCACCGGCTGGCACCATGTACCCGTGCCCCGCAGTCAGAGCCGCCAGACAGGCGGCGTTCCGCTCACGCCCGACCCTCCCGTTCGTACCGTGGACCGCCGTGCCGTGCTGCGCCTCGCCGGTGGTGGCGCCTTCGCTTTCGCGGCCATCGGCACGCTGACCGCGTGCGCGAAGGACGACACCCCGGCGCCTCCGGATCCGCTGCTGGCACAGGAACTGTCGGCCCGCACCGACGCCGCGGTCGCGACCGCCGCCATTGCCGTCAACCCCACGCTGGCCGGCGCATTGCAGACGATCGCCACCCAGCGCGGTGCGCATGCCGATGCGCTGCGCACCGAAATCGACCGCGCCATAGGCGTTTACGGCGACGGCACCACACCCAGCCGCCGTGTCGCACCGGTCACCCCCACCGTCGCGGTCCCGCCGCCGCCGGTGAATCAGCTGCGCACCAACCTGACTCAGGCCCAGCGTGCCGCCGCCGATCTGTCGGTCACGCTCACCGGCTACCGTGCCGGTCTGCTCGGTTCCATCAGCGCGTCCTGCGCCACCCACGCGGGGGTCCTGCTCGCATGACCACACCTGACCAGCAGGCGCTCACCGATGCGTTGAGCGCCGAATACGCCGCTGTCTACGCGTACGGCGTCATTGCCGCCTACGCCAATCACGACCGCGACAAGCTCGTCTCCGAATCCACTGCGGCACACCGGGCCCGGCGTGATGGGACCATCGACACCCTGAAGTCGCTCGGCGCGAACGCCCCGGCTCCGGCCGCCGCCTATACGACCCCGTTCGTCATCGACGACCCGATTCCGGCCGCCAAACTCGCGGTAACGGTCGAGTCGGATACGGCGGCGGCGTGGCGATCCGCGGTGGAACGCGCCGACACCCCCGAAATCCGGCATATCGCCCTCGACGCTCTCACCGAAACCGCCATGCGACTGGCCACCTGGCAGTCCATCCTGGGCGCCAACCCGGTGACGGTCGCCTTCCCCGGTCAAGCCTGATAGCAGCCCGATAGCCTCGAACGTTTGCCCGCACCGGGCGCGGGCATTCGTTTCGTCGGCGCACCGCATGCCCACCCCCCAGGCGTATGCGCGGGTGGGTGCGGCTCGGCTGGCCTTCGACAGTCCGGTCGGCGGGGTGTGGCCCAGCGATCATTTCGGGCTCGCGGTCGATCTCGAAATCGGCCTGCTCGACTGATTCGGCACGGAGACAATTATTCTCGACCCCTCCCGGTCCGAACTCATCGGCGAATACCGGTAAGGTCGGACCGACGTGGTCAGGTGCATTATCCTGCCGCGCAATCAATTCCGATGTGAGTCGAGGAGAGACTGTGGCGGTAGATACTGCCCGGGAAGAAAAAGCACTGCGCGCGCTGACAAATCGCCTGGTAGACGACTACGGCGACGCGCATTCGAAGGAACGTGTCGAGGCCGTGGTGGGGACGGTGCGGCGACGGTTCGACGGGCATTCGATACGCGATTTCATTCCCATTTTGATCGAGCGAATTGCGCGGCGGGAGTTGGATCCAGCTGCGACGGAAACCGGTATCGAACAATCGGTTACGGAAAATACGACAGCAATTCCATTGGGCGACAATTCGAATTCGGCGAGTCGTCATCTGTTCGACACCTTGGACCGATTGGGCACGGCCGCACGAGGTTTGGGCGGCCGGCCGCGCCGGACGGTGCTGATCGGTGCGGGTGCGCTGCTGGCGGTGATCGCGGTGGTGGCTGTTGTCGCTGTGCAGCAGCCGGATTCGGGGCCGGTGAGCGCGGGCCCGGTGCCGTTGACCATGCTGCGTGGCGTGGTGGGTTCGGAGAAGGTGGCGTTCTTCGAGGATCCGAAGGTCGCCGACGTGCTGGCCAAACACGGATTGCGGGTGCAGGTCGATCCCGCGGGATCGCGGCAGATCGCGACCTCGGTGGATCTTGCCAAGTACGACTTCGCCTTCCCGTCGAGTGCGGCGGCCGCCGAGCGAATCCAGCGCGAGCGGGGGGTGAGCGGCAAGTACACGCCGTTCTCCTCCCCCATGGTCATCGCCACCTTCAAGCCGATCGCGGACCTGCTGACCCAGACCGGCATCGTACAGCCCGGCGCGACAACAACATTCGACGTCGAGAAGTATCTCGCCCTCGCCGAGCAGGGCACGCAGTGGGATCAGCTGGCAGGTAACACCGCCTATCCGGTCCGCAAAAACGTGCTGGTGGCCACCACCGACCCGCGGACTTCCAACTCCGCCGCGATGTACCTGGCGGTGACCGCCTACGTCGCCAATGACAACACCATCGTGCGCGGGACCAAGGCCGAAGACTATGCGGTGTCCCGCATTTCGCGCCTGTTCACCCGCCAGGGCTACACCGAGTCCAGCAGTGACGGACCGTTCAAGGACTACCTGGCCAATGGGATGGGCCCGGTGCCGATGGCCTGGGTCTACGAAGCCCAGTACGTGGACGCCGCCGTCCACGGCCAGTTGAAGCCCGACATGGTGCTGATGTACCCGAAGCCGACCGTCCTGTCCCAGCACACCGTGGTACCGCTGAACGACAAGGGCGATCAGATCGGCAAGCTGCTGACCACCGACCCGGATCTGCAACGTCTCGCGGCCGAACACGGCTTCCGGCCAAATAATCCGAGCCTGTTCACGAAAGTCACCGCCGAGCACCAGGTTCCGGTGGACACCAACCTCGTCAATGTGGTGGACCCGCCGAACTACGACACCCTCGAGCACCTGCTCGACGATGTCGCCAAGGCATACAACTGAGCTGAGACAACAAGCCGCGCATCACCGAGTGTGATGCGCGGCTTGTTTTTTCGTTATCGGGCAGGTCGGTCAGCCGCGCACCTTGGCGACGATGGACGCTACGGCCGATTCGGCCGGGAGCTCATCGGCGGTGCCGGCGAAGCGGTCGCGCAGTTCGAGCTTGCCCTCGGCCCAGCCGCGGCCGATGACGACCACGAGGGGCATGCCGAGCAGCTCGGCGTCCTTGAACTTGACGCCCGGGGAGGCCTTGCGGTCGTCGAAGAGCACCTCGAGACCCTGCGAGTTCAGTTCCGCCACAATCTGTTCGGCGCCCTCACGAGCGCCCTCGTCCTTATTGGCGATGACCACGTGCACGTCGTAGGGCGCGACAACCTGGGGCCAGCGCAGGCCCTTGTCGTCGTGCATCTGCTCGGCGATGACGGCCATCATGCGGGAGACGCCGAGACCGTAAGAGCCCATGGTCAGGCGCACCGGCTTACCGTTCTCGCCGAGCACGTCGACCTCGAAGGAGTCGGTGTACTTCTGGCCGAGCTGGAAGATGTGGCCGATCTCGATGCCGCGCGCGGCCTCCAGGACGC
>NZ_JAODNK010000040.1 GCF_025465275.1 Nocardia sp.
TACTTGGCCAGACCTTCACGCTCGGCGTCGGTCAGGTTCTTGGCGACCGGACCACCGAGGGTGCCGTCCTCCTGAATGAGGATGTAGGCCAGGCCCTTGGCGCCGCGCTGCTTGGCCCACTCCTGCCATGAGTCGAGCTGACGCCGAGGCTGCTACGCACAGCCCGGCATTAAGACCGCGCCGACGTACGGCGCCTGGAACACGCGGAACGGCGTGTCCTTGAAGTACTCCGCCATCTCGGTGATCTCGATACCGAAGCGCAGGTCCGGCTTGTCCGAGCCGTAGCGGCGCATGGCCTCGGCGTAGGTCATGTGCGGGATCGGCGTGGTGATCTCGTGGCCGATGAGCTTCCACAGCGCGACCAGGATGTCCTCGGCCAGGAGGATGACATCCTCCTGGGTCACGAAGCTCATCTCGATATCGAGCTGGGTGAACTCGGGCTGCCGGTCGGCGCGGAAGTCCTCATCGCGGTAGCAGCGCGCGATCTGGTAGTACCGCTCGATGCCCGCGACCATGAGCAGCTGCTTGAACAGCTGCGGGGACTGCGGCAGCGCGTAGAACTTGCCGGGCTGCAGACGTGCGGGCACCAGGAAGTCGCGCGCGCCCTCCGGGGTGGACCGGGTCATGGTCGGGGTCTCGACCTCGACGAACGCGTGATTGCCGAGCACCTCGCGGGCGGCGGCACTGACCTTGGACCGCAGCCGCAGCGCATGCGCCGGGCCTTCGCGGCGCAGGTCCAGGTAGCGGTACTTGAGGCGGGCCTCTTCGCCGGGCTCGTCATCGAGCTGGAACGGCAGCGGCGCGGCCTCGTTGAGCACCTCGAGTTCAGCGACGTTCACCTCGATGGCGCCGGTCGGCAGATTCGGGTTCTCGCTGCCGGCCGGTCGATTCTCGACCACACCGGTGACCTTCACGCAGAACTCGTTGCGCAGCTTATGGGCCTGTTCAGCAGGAACGCCCTCACGGAAGACGGCCTGCGACACGCCCGAAGCATCACGCAGATCGATGAAGATCACGCCACCGTGGTCTCGCCGTCGGGCCACCCATCCGGTGAGGGTGACAGTCTGACCGGCGTGCTCGCTTCGCAGCGAACCAGCCAAGTGGGTGCGCAGCACTGGATTCCTTTCGACGGGCTCGAAGCACCGGCGGGGTGGGCCGGGTGCGCTCCCATCGTAGTGAGACACGTATTCCTAGAGGAAACCGATATCCGTGCGGCCGTGCCAAGCTATTGCTCATGACCTTCAACGAGGGCCTGCAGATCGACCCGAACCGGGTCTCGGGCGGCAGCGGCGGACCGGGTATGGGTGGCGGACTGGCCCTCGGCGGTGGTGCATTGGGAATCGTGGTGCTGATCGCCACACTGCTGCTCGGCGGCGACCCGGGCAGCGTGCTCGGGCAATTCACCGGAGCCCAGAGTCAATCGCAGGGCGCGGCGCAGACGCCCGACCACTGCAAGACCGGCGCGGACGCGAACAAGTACGCCGACTGCCGCGTGATCGCCACGGTCCAGAGCCTGGACGCGGTGTGGGGCACCGAACTGCCCAAGCAGACCAATAGGCAATACACCGAACCCAAGGTGCGACTCTTCTCCGGCGCGGTGAACACCGGCTGCGGGCAGGCGTCCTCGGCGGTCGGCCCGTTCTACTGCCCCGCCGACCAGACCGCCTACTTCGATGTCAGCTTCTTCCAGGAGCTGAAGGATCGCTTCGGCGCGAGCGGCGGCCCGCTGGCGCAGGAGTACGTGGTGGCGCACGAGTTCGGGCACCACATCCAGAACCTGCTCGGCGATATCGGCCGCGCCCAGCGTGATCCGCGGGGCCCGGAGTCCGGTGCCGTCCGCACCGAACTGCAGGCCGACTGCTACGCGGGCGTCTGGGCGTACTACGCCGATAAACTCCCCGCGCCCGGCGGCAGCCAGCCGTTCCTGAAGCCGTTGACAGACGCCGATATTCGGGACGGCCTGTCCGCCGCTTCCGCTGTCGGTGACGACCGCATCCAGAAGGCGTCGACCGGCAAAGTGAACCCCGAGGCATGGACCCACGGCTCCTCCGACGAGCGGCAGAAGTGGTTCCTCTCCGGCTACAAGACCGGACAGGTCAAAATGTGCGACACCTACTCGGCCCGCGACCTCGGCAACCCGCCCGGCCTCCGCTGACCGAATCCCCCACCATCCCAGCATGACCCCCGCCATTCCGGCATAACCCTCCGCCATCTCAGCATGCCCCCTGTCATCCCGGCATGCTTTGGGCCGGGATCCACACCCGAAGCACCCCAACGGGTTTCGATAGCTCACTGCCGTAACACGCAGACAAGCACCGCTCTTGGCAAGCTGTCGATGACTCGCACCCGCTCGCGGGGCAGAATCATCGGCGGCGGGTGTTCGCCCGCGCGGAAGTTCGGAGGGGCATCGATGCGGAAACTCAGCGCACCAGGCGGATTCGAGCAGAACGCGTTCGGCATACGGCGGCGCGGAACCCTTGTCGCCCTGGCAGCAGCCGTAATGCTCACCGGCACCATCGGTTTAGCCCAGGCCGACGATCCGGCCCCGGTTCCACCCGCCGCCCCCGCCGGTGTCGCGCCATCCGCACCGGCGAGCACCGTGCCGCCTGCCGAACCTGCTCCGGCAGTGCCCGTTTCGCCTGCGCCGTCCACCACGCCCGGGAACCCGCAACGGCCTTGGTCCATAGTCTTCCTACTGACCTCCATGCCGAACAGCTGGGAGAACATCGGTAATCCGCATCCGGCGTTGGAGATCCGGGCAGATGGACGAGCGACCGAGCGACGGGATGGCCAGGAGATCTACGGCACTGTGGCGGCGGAGGTCACGGCGACAGCCGCGACCGAGGTTCGGTCGCTGGCGCTCGCGGATATGGGCACGGCGACTCTGACCGATCAGGGCGCGGCGATCATCGATTTCATGCCGGCGCCTCCTGATCAGGATGTGCATCTGGTCGTGTACAGCCCGGGGGCCGCCGACGGGCTCACCGACGATCAGAAGGCGTCCCGCCGGCGCTTCACCGATGTGTTTCAGCGCCTGCTGAACGCCTTCGTCGCCTCGTGATCGGGGCGGACCCGATACGAAAGGTCAGCCGACCGTCCAGGTTTCGCGGCCGCTGAGCAGCTGCTGCAGCGAATTCTCGTGCACCGGTTTGTGTTCCACCGCGGTCGCGATCTGGGCGCGGACGCCGTCGTCGTAGGTGGATCGAGTCACGCTGCGGAAGACACCTGTCACCACGTGTGACAGATCCTGATCCGAGAGCCGCGAGAGTGCGTAGGCGTATTCGGGATTGTCGGTGTAGGCATCGTGCACCACGATATCGGCCTCGGCGACGGCCTCGGTGGGCGCGACGCGCAGCCCGAACCCATTGCGCACGACCGCGAATTCGCTCTCGGCCCCGAAGCGGATGGGCTCACCGTGCCGCAACCGGATGAGATGCGATTCGGCATTGTCGCGGCGGAGGGCATCGAAGGAGCCGTCATTGAAGATCGGGCAGTCCTGCAGGATCTCCACGAAAGACGTCCCGCGATGCGCGGCGGCGGCGCGCAGCACCTCGTTGAGTCCGGCACGGTCGGAGTCCAGAGCCCGTGCGGCGAAGGTGGCTTCGGCGCCGAGCGCGATCGACAGCGTGTTGAACGGGTGATCCACCGAGCCCATCGGGGTGGACTTGGTGACCTTGCCGGTCTCGGAGGTCGGCGAGTACTGCCCCTTGGTGAGGCCGTAGATCCGGTTGTTGAACAACAGGATGGTCATATTCACATTGCGCCGCAGTGCGTGAATGAGGTGATTGCCGCCGATGGACAGCGCATCACCGTCACCGGTCACCACCCACACCGACAGGTCCGGCCGGGTCACGGCCAGTCCGGTGGCAATGGCGGGCGCACGACCGTGGATCGAGTGAATCCCGTACGCCTCCAGGTAATACGGGAACCGGCTGGAGCAGCCGATGCCGGAGACGAACATCAAATTTTCGCGCTTGAGCCCCAGATCGGCGAGGAATCCGCGCACCGTGGCGAGGATGACGTAGTCACCACACCCGGGGCACCAGCGCACCTCCTGATCGGTGGTGTACTCCTTGGCCTTCTGCGGCCCGTCGGCGCGGGGTACTCCCGAGAGCCCGGTGAGCCCGAGATCGGTTCCGACAAGCGGGTTTTCGAGGATGGTCATCAGTTACCCCCTGCAGTGCGGTAGGTGGCCCGCGCTCGAGCGGTGAAGGCCTTGGCCTGCTCCATCTCCGCGATGGAACCGTCCAGTGCCGCGTCGATGACGCCGACGAGTTCCTGGGCCGAGAAGGCGAGTCCGGCGATCTTGGTCCACGGCTGCACATCCACCAGGTAGCGGGCGCGCAGCAGCATGGCCAGCTGACCGCCGTTCATCTCCGGTGCGACCACGGTGCGATAGCGTTTCAGCACGTCACCGAGGTTGGCGGGGAACGGATTCAGATGCCGCAGATGCGCCTGCGCCACCGGTACGCCGCGGCGGCGGGCCCGCCGGCACGCCTCGCCGATCGGCCCGTAGGAGCTGCCCCAGCCCAGCAGCAGCAGTTCGGCCTTGCCGTTCGGATCGTCGACCTCGAGGTCGGGCACGGTAATGCCGTCGATCTTGGCCTGCCGCAGCCGGACCATGAGTTCGTGATTGGCTGGTTCATAGGAGATATTGCCACTGCCGTCGGCCTTTTCGAGCCCGCCGATGCGATGTGCGCGACCGACCGTGCCCGGCACCGCGAGCGGCCGGGCCAGGGTCTCCGGATCGCGTGCGTAGGGCTCGAACGAATCGTCTTCCGCACCAGCGGGTTCGAAGCCGGGATCAATGGGCGGCAGGTCGGACACCTGCGGAATCGACCAGGGCTCGGACCCATTGGCGATGGCGCCGTCGGAGAGCACCAGCACCGGGGTGCGGTAGGTGAGCGCGATACGCGCCGCCTCGACCGTGGTGTCGAAACAGTCCGCGGGCGAGCGCGGGGCCAGCACGGCCACCGGCGATTCGCCATTGCGCCCGAACAGCGCCTGCAGCAGATCGGCCTGTTCCGTTTTGGTCGGCAGGCCGGTCGAGGGCCCGCCGCGCTGCACATCGATGATCAGCAGCGGCAATTCGGTCATGACCGCGAGCCCGATGGTCTCGCTCTTGAGTGCGAGCCCGGGCCCGGAGGTGCTGGTGACGCCGAGCGCCCCGCCGAGCGAGGCGCCCAGTGCCGCACCGATTCCGGCGATCTCGTCCTCGGCCTGGAAGGTGGTGACGCCGAAGTTCTTGTGCTTGCTCAGTTCGTGCAGGATGTCCGAGGCCGGGGTGATCGGGTAGGTGCCCAGGAAGACCGGCATTCCGGCGAGTTGCCCGGCGGTGACGAGGCCGTAGGCGAGCGCGGTATTGCCGGTGATCTGCCGGTAGGTGCCCGCGGGCAGCGTCGCGGGCGCAATCTCGTAGGTGGTGGCGAAGGACTCGGTGGTCTCGCCATAATTCCAGCCTGCCCGGAATGCGAGGATATTCGCTTCGGCAACATCCGGTGTGGACGCGAATTTCTCCCGCATGAACGTTTCGGTGCCGCCCAGCGGCCGCCCGTACATCCATGACAGCAATCCCAGCGCGAACATATTCTTCGCGCGCTGCCCATCCTTTTTGCCCACACCGGTCGGTTCGGTCGCGGCGAGGGTCAGCGACGTCATGGGCACGCGATGCACCACAAAATCGGTCAAAGTGTCATCGGCGAGCGGATCGCCGGCGTACCCGACCTTGGCGAGATTGCGTTTGGTGAATTCGTCGGTATTGAGGATCAGGGTGGCGCCGCGCGCCAGATCCTCCAGATTCGCCTTGAGCGCTGCCGGATTCATCGCCACCAGCACATCGGGCTGGTCACCGGCGGTGAGGATATCGTAGTCGGCGATCTGGATCTGGAACGAGGACACACCCGGCAGGGTGCCCTGAGGCGCACGGATCTCGGCGGGAAAGTTGGGCTGGGTGGCGAGGTCATTACCGAATGCGGCCGCCTCATGAGTGAATCGGTCGCCGGTGAGTTGCATACCGTCACCGGAGTCACCCGCGAAGCGAATTACAACCTTTTCCAATTTCTCTGCGGCGCCACCGTTTCCGGATGTCGCCACCGATTCATCACGCTGCGAAACCATGCGCCTGCATCACTTCCTCGTCCCGTGAGAGGTACCAACGCCAAAGTACTCCGCTCTATTCGCGGCACGCCCGCGAAGTGAGCAGTGAGATATGCGGAGATTGCAGAGATTCAGAGCGGCGCAGCGGGCGTCAGGCGAACAGTGCCAGCTGCGGGTCGGGCGTCTGCGACAGCGCGGCGGGCACCTCGGGCTCAGCCTGCTGTTCGCGATTCAAACCATGTTTTTCCAGTAGCGGATCGATCCGGCCGCGTAGCCACGCAGAGTATTCCGGAGTCACCGAGGTTCCGCGACCATACAGCGTCCGGTAGCGCCGCAGCAGCGCCGGGTGTTGTTCGGCAAGCCAGGTCAGGAACCAGCCGCGGGTGCTGCCGCGCAGGTGCATCGGGAAGGCGATGGCACTCGCCGCGCCGGCGTCGGCAATGGCCTGGAAGATCTCTTCGAGATGGGCGCGACTGTCGGTGAGGTACGGAATGATCGGTGCCACCATGACATTCACGGCGAATCCGGCATCGGTGAACGCGCGCACCAACTCCAGCCGCGCCCGCGGCGACGGCGTGCCGGGCTCGAGACTGCGATGCAGCTCCGGATCCATAATGGCAATGGAGACAGCAAGATGCACCGGCACCTGCCGTGCTGCCTGAGTCAGCAGCGGCAGATCCCGGCGCATGAGAGTGCCTTTGGTGAGAATGGAGAACCCGGTGCCCGATTCGGTGAGCGCGCCGATGATGCCCGGCATGAGCCGGTAGCGACCCTCGGCACGCTGATACGGGTCCGTATTCGTGCCCAGCGCAACGGGTTCCCGATGCCAGGAGCGTTTGTGCACCTCGCGGCGCAGCACCGCGGCGACATTGGTCTTGACCACGATCTGATTGTCGAAGTCGTCGCCGGCATCCAGATCCAGATACTCGTGCGTGCCGCGCGCGAAGCAGTAGCGGCACGCGTGCGAGCATCCGCGCATGGGGTTGATGGTCCAGCCGAACGGCAGGGCGCCCCCGTCGGGCACCTTGTTCAGAGCGCTCTTGCAGAGCACCTCGTGGAACGTGATGCCCTCGAACTCCGGAGTCTGTACGCTCCGTACGAATCCCGCGCGTTCGAGTCCGGGCAGCGCGCCGTCATCGGCATCGAGGGTCTGGCTTTGCCACCGCACCACCCAAGTCGAACACTTGTTCTAGCAGGTGTCAAGCGATCTTCTGCGTGTCGAGCTTGATGCTCTGCCCGTTGTAGAAGGCGATCAGATCGCGCACGCTCTCCTCGGTGGGCCGCGGCCGGTAGCCGAGTTCGGCCGTCGCCTTGTCGTGCTCGACGATCGGAGCGGCCAGCAGCGCGCCCATGGAGGCCTTCGAGATGCGATCGCTGCCGAACGCCTTCGCGACCGGTTCCATGACCGGCATGAGCGAGTTGATGAATTTGGCCGGAATGGCGAAGGCGGGCTTCATCCGCCCGTTGATCTCGGCCGCCAGCCGGGTGGCCTGGAGCATATTCGTGAAGTGACCGCCGAGCAGGTAGTTCTCGCCGGTCTTGCCGCGCTCGCCGGCCAGGATCAGGCCATTGGCGACATCGCGCACGTCGACGAGGTCGAAGCCACCGCTGATCATGACGGGCACCCGGCCGCGCGCGGCGTCCCACAGGGTCACGTTGATGCGGGAGCCGGTGTTGTCCACCGGTCCGTACACACCGGTCGGATTGCAGACGACCGCGTCCAGGCCCTTGTCGATGACCTTGCGCAGCTCAATCTCGCCCTGCCACTTGGACCGGTCGTAGACGGGCAGCTCGGGATCGATGGAGCGCGGCGCCCGCTCGTTGATGCGACCGCCGCACGTGTACTGGTTGAACGCGTGAATCGAGCTGGTGTGCACCATGCGGCGCGCACCGACTTCGAGCGCGGCCTCGGCGACGGTGCGCACGCCCTCGGTATTGATCCGCCACGCCACATCATTCTTGTGCGCGAGGGTGATGAGTGCGACCAGGTGGTACACGACCTCCGCGCCCTCGAGCGTGCTGCGCATCGAGGCGGGATCGAGCACATCGCCACTGACCCAGGTGACACCGGGAGTATCCCCGGTGGGCCGGACGCGATCGATGGCAGTCACCTCGTGACCGCGATCCGTAAGCTGGCGAAGCAAATTGGTGCCAAGGAACCCGGCAGCGCCGGTGACTGCGACCTTCATGAGTTGAAGAATATAGAACTTGTTCTAATTTGCAAGAACGGCCGTACCGCGCTGCGGGAGCGCCCCCACCTGCGGCGTGGGGGCATACGGCACGCCGAGGTGGACTTTGAGTGCGTTATATTCGCAACCGCATGTTCACGACGATTGGGGGGCACTGATGGCCGATCTGTCGGTCGATACCGATGCGGTACGCACCTTCGCCGCGACACAGGACGGCGTGGCCGGTGATATCGCCGCTACCGGAGGAATGGACACGGTATCCCACGTCGCCGCCATGACGCCCGTCTTCGGGCTCATCGGGGCGGACTTCCTGGCCAGTTTCGCGGTCGCCGAACTATTGCACGACAAGGACATCAACGCGCTCTCGGCGCGCTTCTCCCACCTCGGGCAGGCCGCCTTCGGGTCGGCCGGCACCTATGAGTCCACCGACAGTTCCTTCGCGGACGGGCTGGGCACGGTCGCCGGTCAGATCGGCGGCCAGGCATGAGGCCGCTCGATTCCGGTGTGATCGGCGCCCCGGCGCATCCGGTCGCCGCCGGTCTGGACGCAGTACGCACCACCCCGTCCGGCACCTTGCTCGATCTGCCCCTCGGCCAGCTTCCGGCCGATATTCCGGGGTTCGAGCCGCCGGAATTCGCCTTGTCCCGCAAGGAATTCGAGCAGGAGGGCACGCCGCTGTCCGGCGGCTTGCCGGGCGGTGCGCATGGTGGCGACACCCATGCGGCCTCGGTACTCGACGGCGCGCTCTCCCCCGCCCTCGATTCCGCGCACGGCGTGCTGTCGGGCGCGCAGAACACGCTTGCCAATGCCCAGGGTGTGCTCGGCAATGCCCAGGCCGCGCTGAGCAGTGTGCCCGCCGCGTTGAATGCCGCGCAGGCCGCGTTCTCCCAGGCCGCGATCGATCCGGTATTGCCGCCGCTGTCCGCGGATCCGGTCGGCGATCTCATGAAGGGGTTGTCGGTCCCGGCCGTTCCGGGTCTCGACGCGCTGTTCAAGCCATTCCTGGATCTGATCAACAGCTTCGGCACCGGTGTGCTGGGCTCCCTGAACCCGGCCTCGCTGCTGAGTCAGGGCTCGAAATTCATCGAGAGCGCGGTTCAGGTCGGCAGCGGCGCGCTCAAGACGGTCGAGCAGCTCTGGCAGGGCCAGGCCTCGGGCACCGCGCAGTCGGCGGGCCAGCAGGCGCAGAACCACGGCCAGGAGACCAGCCAGCGCGGTTTCGATATGTCGGCGCTCACCGAGCAGGCCGCGGCGGTGGTGCAGCGCGGCAATATCCAGCTCACCGCCATCGCCCAGTCCTTCGCCGCGCAGGCGACGGCGCTCGCCCCGGTGGCCCTGACTCCCCCGGGTCAGACCGCGCTGATTGCCGCGGCCACCGAGCACCTCGGCTCCGCGATCACGGTCGTGAATGTCACCCACGGCGAATTGTCCGGCTACACAGCCCAACTCAACGGCATCATCGGCCAGCTGGCCGGTCAGAGCGGTGCACCGAACCCCGCCGACGTCGCACAGTCGCTCGCACAGAATGTCGGCCAGCCGATCCTGGACCAGGCCAAGTCACTCCTCGAAGGCGTGGCGAACCCGTCGGCCACCGACCCCGCCAAGCTCGATCCCGCCTCCGACCTCGACACCACGGCCGCCGGTCTCGGTGAAGGCGGCGGTGGCGGCGCAGGCGCGGGTGGTGGCGGAGGAGGCGGTGGCGGCCTGGGTGGTGGCATCCCGTCCGTCCCCGGCGGTCCGGGTTCCTCGATCCCCGGCGGCCGAATTGCCGCCCAGGCCAACCCCTTCGGCTCCGGCATCCCCGGTATGGCGGGAGCCGGCGGCCCCGGTAGCCCCGGCTTCATGGGCTCCCCCGGCGGAGGCGGCGCGAAGGGCGGAGGCGGCGATCAGCAACACTCCCGCACCGTCCAGCCCTACCAAAACGTCTCCGGCGAAAGCGAACTCACCAGCAACCTGGGCGCTTCGACCCCCGGCGTCATCGGCCGACCCGAGGATGCGGTCGCGGCCGACTACGACAGCGACGAAGCCTGAACCGATCTTCGGTTGACATGACGCCCAGCTCGGAATTCCCACCCGAACAGCGCGGCGCCTACGAGCGAGAGAGCCATCGGGCCTGGACCGGCCCCGGACAAGGTGATGCCGCGGTCTCGGAGTAGCTGCTCCGAGACCGCGGCATCGTGGGGATCGAGGCTGATTCGCAGTACACCCCGCGGGCTCCGACCACCGTTTGCGGGCCGGGACGTACCCGGCGACCGTGGATCAGACTGCCGTCGGACGGACCTGCGCGTCAATTCCGCCGTCGATGACGAACTGCGCGCCGTGGATGAAACCGGCGTCTGCGCCGAGCAGATACTGGATCAGCGAGGCGATTTCCTGCGGAGTTCCGTTGCGGCCGATGGGGGCTACGAAGTTGCGGATGGCATCGCCGTAGCGGGGGTCGTCGAGGCCGGCCTGCAGCAGCGGGGTGTTTACGCTGCCGGGAGCGACGGTGTTGAGGCGGACGCGGGCGGCGCCCCATTCGACGGCACGCTGGCGGACGGCGACGGTGACGGCGTTCTTGGAGGACGCGTAGGCGTACTGGCCCGCGAAATCGCCTGCCTGAGCGAAGGCTTCGGCCTCGGTGCCCTTGTTGATCGGGTTCTCGGCCCACGGGATGTGCGTGGAGGCGACGGACGAAACCACCACGGCCGCAGGCGATTCACCCTTCTGCAGCGCCGGGAACAGCGCGTCGAGGAAGGCGATGGTGGCGCGGTAGTTGATCTCGACCACGAAGTTCGGATCGGGTACCTGGGGGCCGACGCCGGCGCAGAGCACCAGCCCGTCCAGCACGCCGCCGGAGCGCTGCAGCACCGCGTCGACGGCGGCCGCGCGGGCCGCCGGATCGGTGAGGTCGGCGGTGACGTCGGCATTGCGCAGGTCGATGCCGATGATGTCGTGTCCCGCCGCGGCGAGCGCGGCGGCGGTGGCCGCTCCGATGCCCGAGCCGGATCCGGTGATGGCAATGGTCATGACAGCGATTAGAACAAGGTCCAGATTGCCGGGGCAACCCTTTGGGCGAGCGATCTCAGCTACCGAGACCCCATAGGCCCGGTCAGCGGGCACCGCGCTACAACAGATCCTGCACCTCAGCGACTTCGAGACTGATACGACGGTTTCGCTCGGATCCATCGCCAATGCGCCCGTCCCGGGCTAACATCACGACAAGAACTAGAATCTGTTCTAGTTTTGGCAAACTTGCTCACCGTCGAGAGGACGACCCGATGCGCTACACCTACGCGGAGGCGATGACCAACCCGGATTACTACATCCCCTTGGCCCAAGCGGCCGAGGCGGCCGGGTTCCACAGCATCACCATCGCGGACAGCATCGCCTATCCCGCGGAGTCGGACTCGAAGTATCCGTACACCCCCGACGGGAACCGCGAGTTCCTGGAGGGCAAGCCCTTCATCGAGACCTTCGTGCTGTCGGCGGCCATTGCGGCGGCCACCACGACGCTGCGACTGACCCCGTTCGTGCTGAAGCTGCCGATCCGCCCGCCGGTGCTGGTCGCCAAGCAGGCCAGTTCGCTTGCGCGCCTGAGCAATAACCGTTTCGCGCTGGGCGTGGGCATCAGCCCGTGGCCGGAGGACTTCGACATCATGGGCGTGCCGTTCGAGCGCCGTGGCAAGCGCCTGGACGAGTGCATCGAGATCGTGAAGGGCCTGTCCACCGGCGAGTACTTCGAGTACCACGGCGAGTTCTACGACATCCAGAAGATCAAGATGACCCCCGCGCCCACCAAGCCGCTGCCGATCCTGGTGGGTGGGCACAGTGACGCGGCCCTGCGCCGCGCGGTCCGGCTGACCGACGGCTGGATGCACGCCGGCGGCAATGCCGAGGATCTCGACAAGTACCTGGCGCGCATCAACGAATTGCGCAGTGAGCGTGACAATCCCGGCGAATTCGAGATCCACGCCGTCTCCTACGACGCCTACACCCCGGACGGGGTCAAGCGCGTCGAGGAGAAGGGCATCACCGATGTGATCGTGGGCTTCCGCAACTCCTATGCCAAGGAGCACGATACGGAGACCCTCGAAGACAAGATCAAGAAGATCAACTGGTACGGCGAGAACGTCATCGCCAAGGTCAGCTGACCGCTCTTTCGGAAGACCCGCCTCAGGAACGTTTGGCGAAGCCGAGCTCGATGACCGCATCGCGCTCGGCCGCCAGCTCGTCGACACTGAGATCGATTCGGGTACGCGAGAATTCGTCGATCTCCAGCCCCTGCACGATGCTGTACTGCCCGTCGGCACAGGTGACCGGGAACGAACTGATGAGCCCCTCCGGAACACCGTAGGACCCGTCCGACGGCACCGCCATCGAGACCCATTCGCCCGGCGTCGTACCCAGCGCCCAGTCGTGAATGTGGTCGATGGCGGCACTGGCCGCACTCGCCGCCGAGGAGGCTCCGCGCGCCTTGATGATCGCGGTGCCGCGCTGCTGCACGGTGGGAATGAAATCGCTCTCCACCCACGGCTGATCATCGATCAGCTCGAGCGCGGCGCGACCGTCCACGGTGGCGTAGCTCAGGTCCGGATACTGGGTCGCCGAGTGATTGCCCCAGATGGCGACCCGCTGGATATCGGCCGCTGCCGCACCGGTTCGCTTGGCCACCTGCGCAATCGCGCGATTGTGGTCCAGCCGGGTGAGCGCGGTGAACCGCGCGGCGGGCACATCGGGCGCATTGTTCATGGCGATGAAGGCATTGGTATTGGCCGGGTTCCCGACCACCAGCACCTTGATATCCGCGGCGGCATTGGCATTGATGGCCGCGCCCTGATCGGTGAAGATCGGGCCGTTGGCGGCCAGCAGATCGGAGCGCTCCATATTCGCGGTGCGCGGCCGGGCACCGACCAGCAGCGCGATATTCGCACCCTCGAATCCGACCCACGGATCATCGGAGATATCGATGCCGGACAGCAGCGGGAAGGCCCCGTCCTCGAGCTCCATGGCCACACCCTCGAGCGAGGACACCGCCGCGGGAATCTCGAGCAGTCGCAAACGCACCGGGGTCTCGGGACCGAGCAGCGCGCCGGAAGCGATGCGGAACAGCAGCCCGTAGGCGATCTGTCCGGCGGCGCCGGTCACGGTGACGGTCACAGGTGTCGCCCGGGCGGCAGTGCTCACGACAAACTCCTCGCGGTAGTCGGAATAACCACTTCGACCCTAACCGCGCTCACACCCGCCGGTACCTGCCGGTGCGGCCCTTCGTGAGGAAGTAGACACTCCGGCCGGAAACAGTCGCACCGGACGGCACCGCGCCCCGGAGCACTCGCTGCGCATTCGGGCGACGCTCGCCGTATGCTGCGCGAAAGGCGGGCCGGGTGTCCCGATGTGCCTGCGAGTCACGAGGATTGGGGACATCGATGTCACCGGATTACCACCGGCCGGACGATTTGTGGACACAGAACACCGAGGTATTCGAGGTCATCTCGGATGACTACGAGCCGGTCCAGCCCGCGCCAAGCTCCGGTTTCGGTTCCTCGCGGGCGAGCCGATACACGATCATTGGACTGATAGCCGCACTCGCCTGCGGAGTTCTTGTTCTCGGAGCAGTGCTCCTGCATCAGCAGTTCGCACCGAACAACTCCGGTGCGTCGGCCGCGCCGGCCCGCGCCACCACGGTGCCGGTCGCCCCGACGACAGTGGCTCGAACGACCACGGTGGCGCCGACGACCACCGACGATCCGACCACCACTTCCCCCGCCACCACCACGACGACCCCGACGACGACGAGCGTCGCGGATGTCGCCGTTCATCAGCAGTGCACGACGCCCGGGCAAACCATTACGAAGGACACCGGGGTCATTTTGACCTGCGATACCGCCGGGGACGGTGGTTATGTGTGGCTCCAGGAGAGCACTGCTGTTGTCGGATCGCTGTGCAATACCAACGAAGCGGGGACGTTCCGGGCCGCGAGCGACGGCTCCACGCTGCTGTGCGCCCCCGGTGGTGACGGGCGGCTCTACCAGTGGAGACGCCCGGGCGCCTTGCCCGCCGTCAGCCCTGCGCCCGGGGCGAAATGTAATTCTCAGCGGGACCACTACGCCAGGTCAGCCAGCGGTTCGGCCATATGGTGCCAGCCGGACGGCCACAATTCCACCGGCACTGCCGGGACGTGGCAGCCGGTGTCGTGACCGGGCCCACCGGTCCGCTCTCGGGGACTAGCGGGCCAGCTGGGCGATATCGGCGGCGGTGAGCACCACTGCGGACACCTCGTCGCGATCGCGGACCATGCGCACCGCCCGATAGAGCGGCCGTTCCTCGGCGACGGCGTCGCGGGCTTCGGCGCGGGACTGCAGCACCAGAATTTCCGAGACCGCCAGTGCGGCGGCCAGTGGACAGTTGGCGAGTGCGTCGGCGAGCTTGCGCAGCCCGAGAATGTGCAGTTCCCGGCCGTCGCCGGAATCGGTGTACATGGCCAGCGGCACAATGCGGATGTCACGATCGGCCGTGGCGCGCAATACGATTCGGCTGAGCCGGCCCGGGCGCACGAGTATCTCGACTCCGACGGCGTCGGCCAGATCCAGCCGCCGCTCCCCCATCCAGGTACGGGCACGAATCACCGTGCCGGACAGCCTGATTCGTCGCCTTTGCACCGTTATGGCATACAGCGCGGTCGGCGCGCCCAGCACCACGCCGGTGGCGACGGCCACCGGCCAGGTCACCATCAGCGCCAGCAGCAACCCCACCCCGACCCCGATCCCGATGGCCGCCAGGGCAAGTCGCCGCAACGAGGGCGCCAGCAATTCCGGCGCGATGAGATCGAGCCCGACTTCTACGTCGGGCCCAGTGTTCGATTGTTCAGTCACGGTTGCGCATTCGTCCGGCGGGATGGTGCGCCGGACGCCCCTACGACCCCGCTTCCGCGCACCGCCCGGACGCTACCAGTCCTGTCACTGTTCGAAGTCCGGTTCAGTGCTGACGTGCGGATTCTGTTGCAGCTGAACGGGGCTGTGAATCGTCGGCGTGTCTCGAACTAGGTTCACCAGATGCTGCAACGAGCGACCGAGCCGATCCAGTCGGGTCACAACCACGGTGTCGCTCTCGCGCAGGAGTTGCATCACCAAGTCGAACTTCGGGCGCGAGGACTTGGCGCCGCTGGCAATGTCGAGATGGATGTCGGGCTCGGCCACCCCCGCGGCGCACAGCGCGTCGGTTTGGTGGTCCGGATTCTGGTCGGGCGTGGAGACCCGGCCGTAGCCGATCAATATGCGTCGAAAACTACTTGACAGCAGGGTTTTCCGTCATAGATTTCCGACACGGCATACCGACACAATTCCCGTGGATTGCGGGGTGTGTCGAGTTTGTCGACGGACGATCGTTTGCCGACAATGTCTGGCATCGACCTCATGCGCACGGGACGGGGCAGGCTTCGCTCGTGAGGGAAGGTTGCAGCGATGCCTCGTTCTCAGAGATCAGAGATGGCACTCAACGGCCTGGTCGATATCGAGGGTGAGCTGGAGAGCGTCCAGGACGCTGGCGGGGGAGATTTGGTTGTCCGCCTCTCCGCGCAGGACCGCAAACACGTGATCGATCATGGCGCTGTACTGGTCCGCGGGGGCCAGGGTGAGTTCGTGCGCGCCGTCGGGGGTGTAGGCGGTGAGGGTGCCGGTGGGTTTGCCGTCGTAGCCCATGGTCGAGGTCGATTCGAGCACGCCGCCGGTGAATGTGGCGGTGTAGCCGCCGCGCGCGCCCCAGGGCATGGGCATGAGTGAGGAGACCGTGTCTCGGACGAACGCGTTCTCGTAGGTGAGTGTGGCTTCGATGCAGGCGCTGTCGTCGTCGCGGGCGACGGTCGCGACCGTGATGTCGCGAGGCAGTCCCAGGGTTCGGGCGACGATATCCATGTCGCTGTGCATCGCCTCCAGCGGCAGAGTGGCCAAACCCAGTGTGGCGCCGGGCCATAGCAGGGCCGTGCGGTTCCACAGGGTGAGTTGCTCGAGTGTGCCGTAAGTGCCTGCGCGCACTGATTCGACCAGTGCTTGATTGGCGGGGATGAAGCGTTCGAACATGTCCACGAACACGTGGCGGTCGCTGCGGTCGGCAGCCTCGGCGACCCGCCGCGCGTCGGCCATGGTGCCGGCCAGCGGTAGCTCGACCAGTGCGTGTTTGCCCGCGTCCAGGGCGCGCAGCACGTACTCAGCGTGCAGGGCGACCGGCAGGCAGATATCGACCAGATCGAACGAAGGATCCTCGAAGGCGGCGTTCATATCGGTGGAATGGTGAAAGCCGAATTGGGCTGCTGCGGTGGCGGTCTTGTCCGGGTCGCGCCCGAACATCACCACCTCGACGTCCTCACGCGCGGTGTAGACCGCGGCGTGGGCTTGCCCGAATCCGGTGCCGAGCAAAGCGATTTTCATGGTGTGCTCCTTCATCTTCGGAATGGTTTCCGGCGCTGCGCCGCAGTCTCGGTCGGCGGTAGTGGTCAGTTGCCAACGTCGCTGCGTACGACGAATCGCAGACCCTGCGGGTCCCGCACGCGCGCGCTGGCCGTGCCGTCGTTCGGGGTGCTCGCGTCGGATTCGACAGTGCCGCCGAGGGTTTCGGCGACAGCGGCCAGGGCGGTCGCGTTCTCGGTCAAGAAGAGGGGGATCAGATAGTCCAGGGTGCCGCCGCTGTGGTCGTACAGGGTGCCCGAGGGCCAGTCGGTGCCGGTGCAGATGAGCTGGCGGCCTGGACCGGCGTCGGCGAATGTCCAGCCGAACGCCCGGGAGTAGAACTCGCGGGTGGTTCCCGGATCGGTGGTGGCCAGTTCGAATCCGCCCATCCAGCCCGGTTGTGGCTGGAACATCGATTCGGTGATGGCCTGCTCGCCGTGTTCCATTCGCTCGGAGAAGCGTTCGGATTCCGAGCGCGAGAACAGCGAGAAGGGGTTGCCGAGCGGATCGGTGAGTACTGCGAACCAGGTGACGTCGGAGACCTGCGTCGCCCGAACCTGCACGGTAGCGCCGAGTTTGCTCAACCGGTCGACGTCGGCGCGGACATCGGCCGACAGGATCGAGAGGCGGGATCCTGTCGGGGTGCCGGCGGCTTCCTGGATCGCGCCCATCGGGAACGGTGCGCCGGGGGCGATGATGCGGATGTAGCGGCGGCCATCGATGGAGGAGTCGGGGTCGAGTTCGTAGGTCCAGTTCAGCAGCTCGGTGTAGAACTTCTGCACGGGAGTTGCTGCGTCGGTGGCGATTTCGAACCAGACGACCTGTCCGGGATTCATGAAGCTCACGATCGTTCTCCTTGTCGTTGTGTGTTGATGCCCTCACGGTAGGGACCCGATAGGTCGGTGAATGTCGTATTGCGAGTGGGTAGTGGAACTGCCGTTACGAGGTGGCGTAGTGGCCGACCGTCGCGCTGGCCGCGCGCGCCGCGCCGTCGTTGAAGCCGATGACGTATCCGTCGATATCGCTGATGTAGAACTCGCGCACGCCGTTGAGATCGGTCACCACGTCCTTGACGACGGTGGCGTGCTCACGCACCCGCGCGTAGGTGGCGTCGAAGTCCTGGACTTCGAGATAGAACATGCCGCTGAATCCGCCTGGCAACGAGGCCAGTGTGGGCAGCCAGGTGTCGAGGTGTGCGCGGCTGAACAGCATCGCGCACAGGCTGCCCTGGTAAACGAGCATGTGCAGGTCGTCGTCGGGCCCGGCGGTCTGGCTGTCGACGGTGAAGCCGAGTCGTTCGAAGAAGTTCTTACTGGCGGCGGTGTCGGCGACGCCGAGGCAAGGAATGAACGGCATGACTCTCTCCTTCGGGAAGGGATGAGCGCGTAGCTGCATCCAAGGATGCTAAGTACATTTGTACCCAACCAACCGGCTTGATTGCTGCAAGTGTGCCGAAGCTCGCACAAGGTACATCTGTACTCTGTGGGAGCTCGACCGAATACGCCTGTGAGGAGACCCGAGTAGTGGTCGAAGAGCCCGACAAGAGCACCCGTCAGATCCGCCGACGCCGGTTCGACCCGGACCGTCGTGCCCGCATCGCCGAGGCCGCGCTCGAGGTGATCGGTGAACGCGGGATCGAAGGGCTCACCCATCGCGCGGTCGCGCAAGCCGCCCAGGTGCCGGTCGCGGGCACGACCTATCACTATCGCGATAAGGAGGAGTTGCTCGCGGCGGCACTGGAATTGGCTGTGCAACGCTATGAGGCGGTGATGTCCGAGATCCCGCGCATCCGTGCCCGGGACCGGATCCAGGACATCGTCGATCTGACCGCAGACGCGTTGACCGCGTGCTTCACTACCGAGAGGGCAGTGACCACGGTCCAGTTGGAGTTGTATGTGGCCGCCATCCGCCGACCCGCGCTACGGCCGATCGCGGACCGCTTCACCGCGGCCACCCGGGCCATGTTCGGGCACTACACCGATGCGGAGACTGCCGAGTTGCTGACCGATGCCGCGCAGGGCATCACGCTGCGCGGCATCGCTACGGATTCGCCGCCGAGTCGGGACCGCATCAGATCGTCGCTCCTGCGCTGCGTGCGGGCCTAGCTCGCCCGTTCGGCGGCGGGGACGTCCGGGCGAGGTCGCGGCGTAGGTATTCCGCCGTGCACGAGTCCGTGGATGTCAGCAGTTCGGCGGGAGTTCCCTCGAAAACGATCCGGCCACCGTGCCTGCCGCCGCCGGGGCCGAGATCGACGATGTGATCGGCGTGCTCGATGACGTCGAGATCGTGCTCGATGACCAGGACGGTATTGCCGGCATCGACGATGCGGTCCACCAGCGCCAGCAGCGTGTCGATATCGGACATGTGCAAGCCGGTCGTGGGCTCATCGAGGATGTAGATGCCACCGGACTTGCCGAGTTCCCCGGCGAGTTTGAGGCGTTGGCGCTCGCCGCCGGACAGACTCGACAGCGGCTGGCCCAGGGCGAGGTAACCCAGTCCCACCTCGACCAGGGAGCCGATCTTGCGGCGGATCGCGGTGTCGGTGAAGAATTCGCCCGCCTCCTCCGCTGTCAACGCCATGACCTGCACGATGTTCTTGCCGTTCAGGGTGTGGGTCAGCACGTCCGGGTCGTAGCGGGTGCCACCACAGCGTTCGCACACCGTGGTGACCGGATCCATGTATGCCATGTCCGCGGTGATCTCGCCGCGCCCGCCGCAGTCGCGGCAGGCCCCGGTGCTGTTGAACGAGAACAGCCCGGGCGCGACACCATTGGCGGTCGCGAATGCCGCGCGAATGCCGTCCATCGCACCCAGGTGACTGATCGGAGTCGAGCGCGAGGAAGACCCCAGCCCCGCCTGATCGACGATGATCGCCTCGGGATGTTCGGCGGCGAACACCCGCGACACCAGCGTCGATTTACCTGATCCGGCCACTCCGGTGAACACGGTGAGTACCCCGGTCGGGATGTCGACGGCGACATCGCGCAGATTGTGCAGATCGGCGTGCTCGAGTCGTAGATGACCTGTGGGAGTACGGAATTCGGATTTGAGGGTGTGACGGGCGCGCAGCGCCTGCCCGGTCGGAGTGCCGGCGGACAGCAGTTCCGCGTAGGTGCCTTCGAATATGACCTGCCCGCCGTGGATGCCCGGTCCCGGTCCCATGTCGATGACGTGATCGGCGACCGCGATGACGTCACGATCGTGTTCGACCACCAGCACCGTGTTGCCGTGATCACACAATTGTGCGAGCAGCTCGTTCATCCGACTCACATCGCGTGGATGAAGTCCGACGCTGGGTTCGTCGAAGATGTAGGTCATCCCCGTCAGCGAAGAGCCCAGGAACCGCACCATTTTCAGTCGCTGGGACTCCCCTCCGGACAGCGTCGGGGTTTCGCGTCCCAGGTTCAGATAACCCAGGCCGATGTCATCGAGACGTTGCAAACCTGCGATCGCCTGCTCTGCGAGCGGCGTACCCAGCGGATGGTCGATCTCACCGAGCACCTTGATCAACTCGACCACCTCCATCGCCGAGTACTCGGCGATGGTGTGACCATTGACCTTCGTACGCAACGCTTCCTGATTCAACCGCGCGCCCCGACACAGCGGACACACCCCATCGGCGGTGAACCTTCGCACGGCCTGGCGCGTCTTGGCGGACAGCTTGGACAGGTCACGGTTGAGGTAGAGGCGGTTGAACTTGGCAATCACACCCTCGAAGGCGACCTCCGCCACGCCCATCGTCGAGCCCAGGGGCACCTTGACCACACGATCGGGGCCCTCGAGCAGATCGTGCCATTCGGTTTTCGTGTACCGGGCCAGCGGTTTGGCAGGGTCGAACAAGCCGGACTTCGCGAACATCTGCCACTGCACGGAACCGACGGTGAACTGCGGGAACAGCAACGCTCCCTGATCGAGCGATTTGCCGGTGTCGATCATCGCCTCGACATCGAGGGTCACCGTGCGCCCCAGACCATCACAGCGCGGACACGCACCCTCGGGCGTATTGAAGGAGTACATCGTGGCCATCCCGGCCGACGGGGTGCCCGCGCGCGAGAACAGCAGCCGGATGATCGAGTAGATATCGGTGGCGGTGCCCACGGTGGAGCGAGCGTTGCCACCAATCGGCTTTTGATCCACCACTACCGCCGTGGTCACGCCCTCCACTCGGTCGACATCGGGTTTCTCGTAGCGCGGCAACCGATTCCGTACGAACGTCGGAAAAGTTTCGTTGAGCTGGCGCGCAGATTCCACCGCGATCGTGGAGAACACCACCGACGACTTACCCGACCCGGAAACACCGGTGAACACCGTGATCGCGTTCTTCGGGATCCGCAACGACACCTCGCGCAGGTTGTGTTCGCGGGCACCGGTCAGGATGATCTCGCGCGTCGGATCACCCGGCACCGAGGACGCGCGGGCTGTTTTCGCACTGGTTGTCATGCGTTCTCTCCTTCGATCCGTCGACACCGGCCCTCGGCTGCCGACATCGACGCTAATGTCCTAATAGGTCGCTGAATGTCCTATTAGGACGGAAGGATGTCTGAGGTGCGTGATCCTTCAGCCAGGTTGCTGCAGTTGCTGTCATTGCTCCAGTCCCCACGCGAGTGGACCGGCATCGAGCTGGCCGAACGATTGCTCGTGACCCCTCGCACGATTCGCCGCGACGTCGAACGACTGCGCGAGCTCGGCTACCCGGTCCACGCCACCCAGGGCAACACCGGCGGATACCGCCTCACCGCAGGCAATGCGATGCCGCCCCTGGTGCTCGATGACGAGGAAGCGGTCGCGATCGCCGTCGGACTTCGTGCGGCGACTACCAGCGCAGTGGCCGGTATCGACGACGCGGCCGTTCGGGCATTGGCCAAACTCGACCAGGTATTGCCCAGCCGCCTGCGACATCGGGTATCGGGCCTGACCGAAGCCCTCGTCCTCCCGGTCGAGGTGCACACCCCCGACACCGACCCCGAGGTCCTGGTCACGATCGCCGCGGCGGCCGCCGTCCACGAACGCGTGCGATTCGCCTACGCCAAACCCGGCGCGGATCCCGCAAAGCGATTCGCCGAAGCACATCATCTCGTCGCCGCTGGACCGCGCTGGTACCTGATCGCCTACGACCTCGACCGCACCAACTGGCGCACCTTCCGACTCGACCGAATCAGCAGCGTCCACCGCACCGGGGTACGGGGCGACACACGGGCACTACCCGACGCGGTCGACCCTGTCACCTGGTTGACCCAATCCCTACGCCACGGCCGCGGTATGTGAACACCCGCCCCTGATCAATCGGTCACCGATACCCACCACTGAAGAGCACTCCGAACATCGCTGAAGTCAGCTCCGAACATCGACAAGTCCGGCCCCCCACCGCGCCCGGAATCGGCAACGCATCACCCGGCTACCACACCTTCTCGCCCGCCGATTACAGAATCGGCTGTTATTGCCTGCGCGGCAACACAAATCGTGCGCGGCTGCGGTTCCCACACACCGCGCGGGGCCCTCGCCGCCGCGGGCCGATGCAAGCGAGCAGGCCGGCGCTGGGCACAAGCCCGCGGCCCGGGACAGCGAACGCTGTCCCGGGCCGCGGTATGTGTCAATCCTTTTCGGTTGCCAGGGCGGCGGTTACCTGAGCGACTGCCTCGCTGAGGGGGATCTGGCGCTGTTCGCCGTTGCTCAGATCCTTCAGGCCGATTTCGCCTTCGGTGACCTCACGGTCGCCGAGCACCAATGCGAAACGCGCACCGGACTTGTCGGCGGCCTTCATGGCCGACTTCATACCGCGCCCGCCGTAGGCGAGATCGGTGCGAATACCGGCGGCACGCAGTTGCGCGGCGAGCGCGACCAGGTGCTGCTTGGCGACATCGCCGAGCGGCACGCCGAACACGTCGATGCGCGAACCGTCGGTCGCGGACTTGCCTTCGGCCTCGAGGGCGAGCACGGTGCGGTCCACGCCGATGCCGAAGCCGATGCCGGACAACGGCTGCCCGCCGAGCTCGGACATTAGCCCGTCGTAGCGGCCGCCGCCGCCGATGCCGGACTGTGCACCCAGACCGTCGTGCACGAATTCGAAGGTCGTCTTCGTGTAGTAGTCCAGGCCGCGCACCATGCGCGGGTTCACCACGTACGGCACGCCGAGCGCGTCGAGGTAGCCGAGCACCAGTTCGAAGTGCGCCTTGGCCGATTCGGACAGGTGATCGATCATGAGCGGCGCGCCGGCCGTCATTTCCTTGACCTCGGGCCGCTTGTCGTCGAGCACGCGCAGCGGGTTGATCTCGGCGCGGCGGCGAGTCTCCTCATCGAGCGGCAGCTTGAAGAGGAACTCCTGCAACAGTTCCCGGTACTGCGGGCGGCAGGTCTCGTCGCCCAGCGAGGTGAGCTCCAGCCGGAAACCGTCCAGGCCCAGCGAGCGGAACCCGGTATCGGCAATGGCGATGACCTCGGCGTCCAGCGCCGGATCATCCACGCCGATGGCTTCCACGCCGACCTGCTGCAGCTGCCGGTACCGGCCCTTCTGCGGCCGTTCGTAGCGGAAGAACGGGCCCGCGTAGGCGAGCTTGACCGGCAGCGCCCCACGGTCGAGACCGTGCTGGATGACCGCGCGCATCACTCCTGCGGTGCCTTCGGGCCGCAGTGTGAAGCTCTCGCCATTGCGGTCGGCGAAGGTCCACATCTCCTTGCTGACCACGTCGGTCGACTCGCCGACACCGCGCGCGAAGAGGGCGGTTTCCTCGAAGATCGGCAGCTCGATGTGCCCGTACCCGGCCAGTCGTGCGGTATGAATCAGCCCGTCGCGCACGGCGACGAACTCCGCTGAGGTGGGCGGCAGGTAATCGGGGACCCCCTTCGGGGCACGGAAGCTGCTGGTCTCGGTCACGAGGTTCAGTTTTCCCCATCGTGCTCTTACAAGTCCAACCGGTTAGTGTGCACCGGTTATAAGGGGACGTCTCAGGAAGTGATGGCACACTCTTATGCCGGAAGCAACCGATACGGAGGGACTAGCTAGTGCCGAGCAATGAACAGCGACGCGCTGCAGCGAAACGGAAGCTGGAGCGTCAGGTCGCAAACCGGACCCAGCGGGCGCGCAAGCGCAAGCAACTGACCATCGCCGCCTCAGCGCTGGGCGTCGTGGTCGCGGTCGCGGCAGGTGTCGGCATCTACTTCCTGACGCGGGGTGATGACAGCACCAGCACCACCGCCGCCTCCGAAACCCCGGACGCCTCGCTGGCTTCCGCGGCGCCGCCCGCGGCGAAGGCCAAGCCCGCGACGGTGACGTGCGATTACCGCGTGGCGCAACAGCAGCCGTCGGATCGTCAGGCAACCAAGCCCGCTACCGACAATATCTCCACCGCCGGTAGCCCGAAGGCCAGCCTGCAGACCAGCCAGGGCCCGATCGACATCGCCCTGAACCCGGGCGAATCCCCTTGCACCGTCAACTCTTTCGAGAGTCTGGCCAAGCAGAAGTTCTTCGACAACACCAGCTGCCACCGGATGACCACAGGTAAGGGCCTGCAGGTGCTGCAGTGCGGCGATCCGACCGCCAGCGGTAAGGGCGGCCCGGGCTACGCATTCGACAACGAGTACCCGACCGATCAGTACGACCCGAACGATCAGGCCGCTCAGACGCCGGTGAACTACAAGCGCGGCGTGATCGCCATGGCCAACGCGGGACCGGACCAGACCGGCCACGGCACCAATGGCAGCCAGTTCTTCCTGGTCTACGGCGACTCGCAGCTGCCGCCGCAGTACACCATCTTCGGCACCATCGACGATGCCGGACTGGCCACGCTCGACAAGGTCGCCAAGGCCGGTGTCACCGGCGGCGGCCAGGACGGCAAGCCCGCCACCGACGTAACCATCCAGTCGGTCCGAATCGACTGACCAACACGACATTTCGGGCCCGGCATCGCGATGATGCCGGGCCCGTTCAGTTTCCGGCGAAACGCCCTAGATTCGGCCACCGAACCTTCTGTGTAAGGCTTTCCTAACCAAAGAAAATCCTGAGTTTCCCGCACGCTGCCGGAATTGTGCGATATATGCTGTATCGCGACGCGCGCGTGCGGCGGTATCTGAGTTTTCGCTGGTAATCTCGTAGAACGGAGTACGAAGCGGCGTAGTAAAGCCCACCGGGACACCCCCATCGGGCCGAGCCCCCAGCGCCTCTCCCACTCCCGGTGTCACGTTTGCAGGCGGGACTCAGCTATCCGAATCACCGTTCGTGTGGCGAGGTTCGTGACGAAGCACCACAATCATCCATAGTGATCACTGCAGCATCGGGGAGCAGGCAATGGCCGAGGAACTCGACGACATCGGCCGCGAAACCGCGGCGATGATGAGGCAAATGTTGCAGCTCGCGACACTTGTCGCGCTGCG
>NZ_JAODNK010000056.1 GCF_025465275.1 Nocardia sp.
ATGGTTTCGTCAAGCTCATCGCGGATGCGAAGTACGGCGAACTCATCGGCGGCCACCTCATCGGCCCGGATGTCTCCGAGTTGCTGCCCGAGCTGACCCTGGCCCAGAAGTGGGACCTCACGGTCAACGAGCTGGCCCGCAATGTCCACACCCACCCGACGTTGAGCGAAGCCCTGCAGGAGGCCATCCACGGCCTCGCCGGGCACATGATCAACTTCTGATCCGCCCCGAATCACCAAGGCGCCCCGTGGTTTCCGAACCGCAGGGCGCCTTTTTCGTATCGTCCTGTGGATGGATGTGAATGGATTCAGTCGCGGTGGTAGGCGTTCTGGGCCGCGCGGATCTGGTCGATATTGGACTCCAGCATGTGGACGAGCCCCTCCAGCTGGTCCGCGACCTTGGCGCCGAGGTCGGTGAGGGTGTATTCGACGTGCGGCGGAATGGTCTGCTGGACCTCGCGGTGGATCATGCCGTCGCGTTCGAGGGTCTGCAGGGTCTGCGACAGCATGCGCTCGCTGATGCCGTCGACACGGCGGCGCAGGGCACTGAAGCGGGTGGGACCTTCCTTCAGCGCGACCAGGGACAGCACGCCCCAGCGGCTGGCGATGTTCTGCAGCACCGGGCGGGAGGTGCAATTGCGCGCGAAGACGTCGGCTTCCAGGGTCGGGTCGGTGTCGTCGGGCGGCGTACTCATGATTCGAGATTACCTACCCTTCAGGTTGCGGTTCCGGAATAGCATGTGCTTACTATTAGTTAGTACGTCCAGACAGTGCAGTTTTGTTCCCACCGAGAACCTGGAGTAAGTCATGACCGTCGCAGTCACCGGAGCCAGTGGTCAGCTCGGCCGCCTCGTCGTCGAGACCCTGTTGAAGCAAGGCGTCACCCCCGTCGCCGTCGTCCGAGATCCCGCCAAGGTGGCCGATCTGGCCGCGCAGGGCGCCGAGATCCGGCAGGCGAGTTACGACGATCCCGCCGCCCTGGACCGCGCCTTCGCGGGCGTGGATCGCGTGCTGCTGGTCTCCGGCAACGAGTTCGGCAGCCGAGTCGCCCAGCACACCAATGTCCTTCGCGCCGCCGAGCGTGCGGGCGTGGAACTGTTCGCCTACACCAGCATCCCGAATATCGACAGCAATGAAATGATCCTCGCCCAGGAGCACCGCGGCACCGAAGCGGCGCTGGACGAGGCGACCGTGCCGGTGGTCCGGCTGCGCAACGACTGGTACTGGGAGAACTACCTGGGCGGCCTCGAGCATGCCGTCGAGTCCGGGGTGCTCTACGGAGCGGCCGGAACCGGCAGGGTTGCCGGCGCGTCCCGCGTCGATTACGCCGAAGCCGCCGCGAAGGTGCTGACCACCGACGGTCACGGCGGTCGCAATTACGAGCTCGGCGGCGAACCCCTCACCTATGCCGATCTGGCACAGGCGATTTCGGAGGCATCCGGCAAGCCGGTGCGCTACCAGGATGTGCCGCAGGCCGATTACGCCGCCGCACTCGAGCAGAACGGCGTCCCCGCGCAGTACGCGCAGGTGCTCGCCGACGCGGATGCCGGTATCGCCCAGGGCATTCTGGATATCGAGACCGGCGATCTGCAGCGGCTGCTCGGCCGCGCGCCTACCTCGGCCGTCGAGGTGTTCCGGACGGCCCTGAGCTGAGGGTCGCCCTGCGGTCCGGGTTCAGTACCAGTGGTGGGACTGCCAGAAATCCCAGGCCGCGGCCGGGCTGCCGTAGCGCTCGACCATGTACCGATAGGCCCAGCGCAGCTGGGTCATCGGATTGACCAGCCAGTCGGGGCCCGCGCTGAACATCTTGAGCGCGGGCAGCGCCTGGGCCAGGCCGTAGGCGCCGGAGCTGGGATTGACGGCGAACACCCGCCAGCTGCTCTCATGGGCGATCACCTCATCGAAGGCCCCGAACTGATCGAGGGGAACGACGGTGAGCGCCATGGCTTTCAGCACCGGTCTGGGGAACGCCGACGACGGATCCAAACCGAGGGCTGTCACTGTGGGAATGAGTGTGGTCGCCACCGGGCCAAGGGATTTCGCCGCCAGTTGGAGCGCGGACGACGTCATATCGACCAGCTGGACGACCTGCTCGTCGGGAGTCGCTTGCGCGGTGGGACTGCCTGCGCCGATCACGATCGGCGCGGCCACCACCAGGAGCATTCCGAGGGTTTTCGCTCGGAGTCCCCGCCGTTGCGATGTAGCCGATTCGGGTAGCTGAGCAATCACGAATAGTCGGTCGAAGAATCGTAATCACGAGTCAACCTACGCGCTCCCGAGATGTTAGGGGGGAGCCTTCCCGGCGCGTCGTTCAGTAATTTTTGCGAGTGTCCTCGCAGTTCAAACCCTATTCGCCCGGTCCGTCAGCAGGGCCTGCTCAGTAGCGTTGGCGGTCAGTTCCGCGGCGCGCAGGAATGCGGCGCGGGCGTCCTCGGCGTGACCGAGCCGGGCCAGCAGATCGCCTCGGACGGCGTACAGCAGGTGGTAGTCGTCGAGTGCACCGGAGGCGGCGGCCTTGTCGACCAGTTCCAGTCCGGCGGCGGGACCGTGCAGCATGGCGACGGCCACCGCTCGATTCAATTCCACGATCGGCGACGGAAACCTTTGGGCCAGTACGGCATACAGCCCGGCAATGCGCCGCCAATCGGTGTCGGCGGCGGTCGGCGCCATGGCGTGCACCGCGGCGATGGCCGCCTGCAGCGCGTAGCGGCTCGGACCGCCGCGAGTGCGAGCGAGAGTGTGCGCGCGGGCCAGCGCGGCGAAACCGCGCCGGATGTAGAGCCGATTCCAGTGTGCGCGATCCTGATCCGCGAGCAGGACCATGCCATTGCCGTCCGCGCTGCGGGCTCCGGTGCGGGACGCCTGCAATTCCAGCAGGGCGGCCAGGGCGTGCGTTTCCGGTTCATCGGGCAGTAGCGCCGACAGGATGCGCGCCAAACGCAGTGCGTCCTCGCATAATTCGGCGCGCACCCAGCGTTCGCCCGAGGTTGCTGTGTAACCCTCGTTGAAAATCAGGTAGATCACTTCGAGGACGGAATCCAGCCGGTCCGTCAGTTCCGCGCCCTGCGGCACCTCGTACGGCACGTTGTGGCTTGCGATGGTGCGTTTGGCGCGCACAATGCGTTGCGCCACAGTTGATTCCGAAATTACGTAAGCCCGGGCGATCTCCCCGGTGGTCAGGCCGCCGACCATGCGCAGCGTCAGTGCGGCGCGGGCCGGCGGCGTCAGGACCGGATGGCAGGCGGTGAAGATCATCCGCAGTAGATCGTCGGAGATCGTCTCGGCGGGCTGCGGCGGTTGCTCCTGCAGCTCCACCTCTCGGCCGAGCAGTTCGAGCTTGCGCGCGAAGGTCGCGTCCCGCCGAATCCGGTCGATGGCCCGGTGTTTCGCGGTCAGCATGAGCCAGCCGCCCGGATTCGCGGGCACCCCGTCACGCGGCCACTGCTCCAGGGCCGCCACATGGGCGTCCTGGGCGAGTTCCTCGGCCGCGCCGATATCGCCGACCACGCGGGTCAGGCCGGCGACCAGGCGCGGCCACTCGATGCGCCAGGCCGCCTCGACGGCCTGGCGCGCTCGATCCTGCGGTGACCGCTCGCGCACTGGTCAGTCCTGATCGGCGAGCTGCCGGACCTCGACCTCGATCTCCCACTCCGGCCCGTGCACCCGCAGGAAGCGGGAGGCCCACTCCACCGCCTCCTCGGTGGATCGGGTCTGCAGCAGGCAGTAGCCGCCGATGATCTCCTTGGATTCGGTGAAGGGGCCGTCGATGACGGTCTGCTTCCCGTCGACCTGACGGATGCGGGTGCCCTCCTCGGTGGGCCGCAATCCGGCGGTGTCTAGCAGGACGCCCGCCTTGGTCATCTCCTCGATGAGCGTGTTCATATCCGCCATCAGCTTCTCGTCGGGACCCTGCTCGGGGGCCTTGGACGGGTCGAGACGGATCAGCACCAGATTTCGCATTGTTCTCTTCCTTCGCTCAGGCGACCTGGTAGCGGAGGTAGACCGCCCCCGAGTCGAACGTCTTCGATTCCAGCAGATCCACATTCAGTCCGGCCTTGTCGTGGAACAGCGGCGTGCCGGAGCCGACCGTCACCGGATGCACCATGATCCGGAATTCGTCGATGAGACCGTTGTCGATGAACCAGTGCACCAGTTTGGGGCTGGCGTAGATGGCAAGCGTGCCACCGTCTTCCGCTTTGAGTTCGGCAATACGGGCGGCCGCGTCGTCGGCGATGATGCGGGTGTTCTGCCAGCCCGCCTCTTTCAGCGTGGTCGAGAAGGCGATCTTGTTCACGTTGGTCACCCATTCGGCGTGCGCCTTCTCGCCGTCGGCCGCATCCGGATTGGCGGCGACGCCGGACCAGAAGTCCCGCATGCCCTCGAAGGTACGGCGGCCGTACAGCGCGGTGTCGACATCGGCGCGCACGTGCTGATTACCGAAGGCGTCGACCTCGGGGCTGTAACCCCGGAAGGTCCATTCGAATCCGAGTCCGGTCTGTGAGTCCACGTACCCGTCCAGGGTCATGTTCTCGATCGCCACAACTTTTCGCATGGCTGGTCCTTCCCGTCGAGGAGCGGGCCGCGGTTCGGCCCATGACTACCCCTCGAACGGGACGGCCCGGAATCGACACGATCAGACCCACTGGACCAATTGGATGATGATTCCGTTCGGATCGACGGCCTGGAAGTAGCGCTCGCCCCAGGGTTCGGTCTCGATCGGGGTGGCGATCGGGACGCCCTCGGCCACTACTCGCTCGTACTCCTTGTCGATGTCTTCGACGATGAAGACCACCAGGACGCCCGGTCCGGCGCTGCCCGCGCTGGTCGCCGGTTTGAAGGTCGGCAGGCCGGTGCGCAGGTATATGACATTCAATCCGGCGTCGGGCCTGGTCAGGGAGACGAATCCGGCGGCGGACATGGCCTCGGTGAAACCGAAGTGGTCGATCAGGAATGCGGCCGAGGCGGTGGGGTCGGGCACGTTCAGGGAGAGGGCGGACGCGGTGATTTTCATGGGTGCTCCTTGCTGCCGATCAACTCTGTACCAAGTACGCTGTACTGTGTACGTAAATTCCCGGCGGGCTGCATCGTGACGCGCGTCACATCTATACGATCAGGGCGGAGGTGAGGCATGGGCGCACGTGAGCGGAGCAGTGCCGGAGATCCGGTGCGCACCCTGGAGCTGCTGTGGCGTGCGCCCGGGCAGGGTGGGGCGGCGCGGGGTCCGAAGCAGCGCACCACGGTTGACGCGGTGGTCGATGCGGCGCTGGAGATCGCCGACGGTCAGGGGCTGGCGGCGCTCACCATGCGGTCGGTCGCGGCACAGCTCGGCCTCACGCCGATGGCCACGTACACCTATGTGCCGGGCAAGGCCGAGCTCCTGGATCTCATGCTGGACACCGTCTATCAGCGGATGCCCCGCCACGAACTCACCGGAATGCCCTGGCGCGAAAGAGTTTCCACCATCGCAGCCGAGAACCGGGCGCTGCTGGCCGCTCACCCCTGGGTGGCCTACGTGCCGACCACCCGCCCGCCGCTGGGCCCCGGCGTCGCCGCCAAATACGATCACGAACTCCGGGCCTTCGACGGCCTCGGCCTCGCCGACGTGGACATGGACGCGGCCCTCACCCACGTCCTCGGCTTTGTCACCTCGGTCGCCCGCATAGCCATCGACACCGCCCGCGCCGCCGCCGAAAGCGGTGAATCCGACCACGATTGGTGGCAGCGCGCCGCCCCGCTCCTGGAACGCGTCTTCTCCGCCGACCGCTACCCCCTCGCCGCCCGCGTCGGCGCGGCGGCCGGTCAAGCCCACGACAGCGCCTACAACGCCGACCACACCTACGATTTCGGCCTCGCCCGCCTACTCGACGGCCTGGCTACCCTCATCGAAACCCCGCCGCGCTGAGTGGCATTCTCGGCCGCCGAGTCGGTCCGGTTCGTTCTGGTTCTCTGCGGATCGGTACCTGTAGTCGGTCCGGCGGTGGTCCCGGTACGCGAAGCGCGAGCTCGTCGCGGCGGAATCCCATTGGCGCTGAGCGGGTTGTGGGGGCACTGAACTGCTGGTGCATGTTGATCGTTGTGGGTGATTCGCGGTTGCGGGCGGGTGACTGATCGGAATTCGGGCGACAGGAGTCGCTGGTGCGGGCAGAATTTCAGGTATGCCGCGATCGGTGCCGGCAATTGTTGCCGCGGAAATCTTCACCAAGGCCGCGCAGCCGGTGATTCCGGCGGGCGAGGGGTTGGTGTTGCGGCCGTGGCTGCGGCGGGATGCGCCGGAGGTGTTCGCGGCCTTCCAGGATCCGGCGATTCAGCGATGGCATGCGCGGACGGCCGAATCTGTGGAGGAGGCGGACGACTGGATCGAGCTGTGGCTGCACGCGTGGAGCGGCGGGGTCGATGCCAATTGGGCTGTCGCCGATAGCCATACCGGTCATGTGGTGGGGCGGGCGTCGCTGCGGTCGATGTTGCTCTCGCAGGGGCTGGCCGAAATGGCGTACTGGGTGGCGCCGCGAGCGCGCGGGCAGGGGGTCGCGCCGCGGGCGGTCGCGGCGCTCACCGCATGGGCGTTCGACGAGATCGGCTTCCACCGGTTGGAACTACGGCATTCCGTGCACAATCCGCAGTCCTGCCGGGTGGCGATGAAGTCCGGCTTCGCCCTGGAGGGCACCAATCGCAGCGCCACCCTGCATGCCGACGGCTGGCACGACATGCACATGCACGCCCGAGTCGCAGGCGACCTGTCGACCGAAACCCTGCCGCTCGCACTGGGTTCCCGAGCGCGCCATCGCGCGAACGGCTAGCAACGCTCTTCCCCGACGGAACAGCCTGTCTCCGTGCCGAACAGCGCTTATCAGGCGTGTTTCGTGCATGGATGCGCTGTGTGGTTCGAAGGGCGGGCTGTTCGGTGCGCAGACCCGCTGTGTGGTCGGCGGCGATGGGAGGTTGGCGGCGATGGGAGGTTGGCGGAGTGGGTCCGAGCGGCTCGTCTAGCTAGTGGTCGGTCTGGATTCGCAGGGCGGTGATGGTGCTGGCCAGGCCCTCGTACTGGTTGGTGAGCAGGACGATTTCGATGAGGCGGCGGTCGTCGTAGTGCTCGGCGAGGGTGGTCCAGGTGGTGTCGTCGAGGTTGCGGGTGGTCACCAGTTGGTCGACGGCGGTGAGGAGGGCGCGTTCCTGGTCGGTCCAGCCGGGGGCGGCCGGGCCGAGGCGCAGTCGGTCGAGGACCTCCTGGGTGATGCCCGCGCGCTTACCGAGCCGGATGTGATGGTCGGTCTCGTACTCGCATTCGCGCAGGTGCGCGACTCGCAGGATCACCATTTCGGATTCGTAGCGGCGCAGCCGCCCACCGGGCATGAGCTTCCCGGAGAAGTGCAGCCAGCCGCGGAACAGGCCGCCGGTGCGCCCGAGTGTGCTGAACAGGTGCGCGTCATCCGTGCCTGCGGCGCGGGAAAGCGCCTGCCAGACAACCCAGTTGACCGGACCCAGCTCCCGGAGACGCCCGGGCGCGATACGTGGCTGCGTCGACACCATGCCCAACGCTAACAGTCTGTCCCAGCCACCCGCCACCATCCGATGCGCCAACCGCCAGCCCCCGTCATCCCGGCATGCTTTTGGCCGGGATGACGAGACGAGTCACTCCCGCACGGCCTGGGCGAGTTTCGTCATTTCCAGGGCTCGGCGGGCTCGGGTGAGGACGTGGGCTCGGGAGCTGGTCAGGTGGGCCAGCAGGGTGCGGAGGGCGGCGTCGAGGTCGCCCATGAGGAGGTATTCGGCGATGGCTATGTGGTCTTCCGCCATCGCGGCGACGCGTTCGGCGGTGGGCATGTCGATGGCGCGGACGGGGCGGACGCGGGCATGCACCGTCGAGAGGGCATCGGCCAGTGCGGAATTGCCCGCTGCGGCGAGCAGGGTGATGTGGAACTGCTCATCGGCGGCGATGAGGTCGGCGTCGGGTTCCGGTGGGTTGTCCCGCAGATACCGCCATGCCTCCAGCTCGCGCCGCACCGCGGCCGCATCCTGGAGACGGTGCGCTGCCGCGAAGGTCGGGCTCGGCGAAGCCGTGTGCCGCGCAGCGCCGTAAGCCGGGTATTCCGTGGCGCCGTCGGTATCGTGCGCGCGTGATCCGCTGGCGTAGCCGTAGGCCGAGTCCTGCGGATAGGCCTCGACCGGTATCGGATCAAGTCCACCGAGCCCGGCGGGAGTGGTTTGCAGCCGCTGGATTCCTCTGGCCTCCAGCACGATTCGCAGCTCGTAGAGGTCGCCGAGTTCGTCTACTCGCGGCCGGTAGGGGTAGAAACCATCGGGATGCCGTTCGAGCAGTCCGTCGGCGAAGAGCCGGGCCAGGGCCTCGCGGACGGGCGTGCGGGAGACGCCGTAGGTTTCGGCGAGCCGCTCCTCGCCGAGCCGTTCGGTCGGCACCAGCACCCCTGCCGCGAGATCCCGCTGCAGGGCCCGATAGACCCGCTCGGACAAGGGAATACGCCCCCTGCGCACCATGTCGGGACGGCCGATCAGATCGCCATGGCCAGACGGACGTTGGATTCCGCGCCCGCGCCGCCCGCCCCGGAGGAGGTGATGCGGCCCGATTGCAGCACGTAGTACTGCTGCGCGGCCTGCAGGGCGAAGCCGATGTGCTGCTCCACCAGCAGCACGCTCAGACCACCGCGATTGGTGAGATCCATGATGGTGCGCTCGATTTCGGCCACCACCGACGGCTGGATGCCCTCGGTCGGCTCGTCGAGAATGAGCAGTTTGGGTTCGGTGATGAGCGCGCGCGCAATGGCCAGCTGCTGCCGCTGACCGCCGGAGAGCAATCCGGCCTTGCGTGCGAGCAATTCCTGCAGCGCCGGGAACAGCTCCAGCGATTCGGCGATGAGTTCCTTACCGCGCTTGCGCCCGTCCGCCACCACCTGGAGGTTTTCCAAGGCGGACAGCTGCGGGAAGGACTGCTGCCCCTGCGGTACATAGGCGATGCCGCGCTTGACCCGCCGCGACGGCGCCATCTTGGTGATGTCCTCGTCATTGAAGCGGATACGGCCCGATTTGGCGGGCAGCAGGCCCACCGCGGCGCGCAGCAGCGAGGTCTTCCCGGCCCCGTTGTGGCCCATGACGGCAACCACGCCGTCACTCGGAACCGTCAGCGAGACACCGTGAATCACCTGGCTGCGGCCGTATCCGGTCTGTAGGTCGATGATCTCAAGCATTCGCGGCCTCCTCTGCGTCGGTGGATGCGCTCTCGGCGGCACCGGCCGAGTCGGCGGCGGGTGGCAGTTCACCGGCCGCCGCGGTGCCGAGGTAGACCTCCTGCACCTTCGGATCGGCCTGCACCTGTTCGACGGTGCCCTCGCTGAGCACCCGGCCGCCCGCGAGCACGGTGACCGAGGTGGCGAAGGCCCGCATGAAGTCCATATCGTGCTCGACGACCACGACGATTCGCTCACCGCCGATGCGGCGCAACAGGTTTCCGGTCTCCTCGCGCTCCTCGGCGCTCATACCGGCGACCGGTTCGTCGAGCAGCAGTACCGATGCGTTCTGTACCAGCAGCATGCCGATTTCCAGCCACTGTTTCTGGCCGTGCGCCAGTACTCCGGCGGGCTTGTCGCGCAGCGCCGTCAGGCCGGTGGTCTCCAGCGCCTCCTCGATGGCGGGGAGCACCGACTTGCGCTTGCGCAGCAGCGTCAGCGCGGAACGTCCTGCGCCGGCGGCGATATCGAGATTCTGCAGCACGGTGAGCTGTTCGAAAACGCTGGCGGTCTGGAAGGTGCGGCCGACGCCCAGCCGGGCGATCTGATGCACCTTCTTGCCGATCAGCTCACTGCCGGACTTGCGCGCCGAACCGGTGGCGGCGGCCAAACCGGTGATGGCGTCGATCAGCGTGGTCTTGCCCGCGCCGTTCGGTCCGATGAGAAAGCGCAGATCACCTTGCAGCACAGTGAGATCCACATCGGTGACGGCCTTGAAGCCGTCGAAACTCACGGAGAGACCGCGGATTTCGAGGTATTCGCTGTCCATTCCGGCATTGCCGCCGAACTTCGGTTCCGGCACGGTGGCGGTGGTCATGCTTTCACCTTCGCTTCGTCCACAGGGGTTTCCGGTTCGGCGGTCTCGTCGGCCGGTGCGTCGGCGGACACGACCGAGGCGGTGATGGCCGGGCCCGCGCCGACGCCCGGGCCGGAGTCCTGCGCCGGGCGCACTCGCTCTACCAATTGCTTTGCCATCGGCCACAATCCGGCCAGACCGGCGGGCAGGAAGCCGATCACGACGATGAACAGCGCGCCCTGGAAGTAGGTCCAGGCCGAGGGGAAATTCTCGGAGAGCGTGGTCTGCGCCCAGGCGACACCGATCGCGCCCAGCACCGGGCCGAGCAGGGTGGTGCGACCGCCGATGGCGACGCCGACCAGGAAGGCGATGGACGGCACCACACCGATATCGGCGGGGGAGATGATGCCGACGATCGGGGTGAACAGCGCACCCGCGATGCCCGCGAAGAAGGCGGCCACCACATACGCGACGATTTTGATATTGGCCGGGTCGTAGCCGAGGAAGCGCACGCGCTCCTCCTGATCACGCACGGCGACAAGGAGTTCGCCGTATCGGCTGTTCATCAGCTGGCGCGCGATGGCGACCACCACGAGCAGTGCGCCCGCCGCGATGAAAAACAGCATGCGCCGGTTCACCGGATCGTCCAGGCGGAAGCCGAAGAACGTCTTGAAGTCGCTGAGACCGGTGAAGCCGCCGATGGTCTGCTGACCGGTGAGCAGGATGGCCAGCGCCGCCGCGAGCGCCTGGCTCAGAATGGCGAAGTACGCGCCCTTGACGCGGCGCTTGAACACGCCGAAGCCGAGCACCGCCGCGACCACGGCGGGCAGTACCAGAATGCCCAGGATCGCGACCGGTGCGGAGGCGAAAGGCCGCCAGTACGAGGGCAATTCGGAGATGCCCGCGATGGACATGAACTCCGGCACATCCTCGTGCGCCTTGGCGGCGTCGGCCATCTGCATATGCATGGCCATGACGTACGCGCCGATGCCGAAGAACACGCCCTGCCCGAGGGTGAGCATGCCGCCGCGACCCCAGGACAGGCCGATGCCGACGGCGACAATGGCGAAGCAGAGGAATTTCGCGAGCAGGCTCAGCCGGAAGTCGCTGAGCATCGAAGGTGCGATGCCGAACAGCACGACGGCTGCCAGGACGAAACCGCCCACGACCTTGAACGATGACGAGTTTGCGCCGATGCGCTGGATGAGAGTCATGCCAGACTCCTCGTGCGAACGGTGAACAGGCCCTGCGGGCGGGCCTGGAGGAAGATCACGATCACGATGAAGACGATCACCTTGGCGACCGACGCGGTGGTGGAGTACTCGACGAACGAATTCAGCAGGCCCATGCCGAAGGCCGCGATGACGGTGCCCTTGATCTGCCCCAGGCCGCCGATCACCACTACCAGGAAGGCGTCGACGAGATACGACTGTCCGATGGTGGGGCTGGTGGAACCGATCAGGGTGAGCGCCACGCCGGCCACCGCGGCCAGGCCGGAGCCGATGAAGAAGGTGCTGATATCGGTGAAACGGGAAGAGACGCCGGAGGTTTCGGCGAGGCTGCGGTTCTGCACCACGGCCCGGATGCGCCGGCCCAGCGGAGTGGTCTTGAGTGCGGTGGCCAGCGCGATGACCGCGACCAGGGCCAGCGCCATGATGAAGATGCGAGTTTTGGGAACCACTGTGCCGGCAATGGTGATGCCGCCGGTCAGCCAATCGGGGGCCACCACATTCTTGGCGGGTGCGCCGAAGATATTGCGGGCGGTCTGCTGTAGCACCAGGCCCACACCGAAGGTGACCAGCAGGGTGTCGAGCGGGCGGTCGTACATCCAGCGGATGAGACCCATTTCCAGGGCCGCGCCCAGTAGCCCGCCGACCAGGAAGCCGACGAAAAGTGACACGATGAGTGCGACGCCGGTCGAGTGAATGACCTGCTGCACAACAAAAGTCGTGTAGCAACCGGCCATGATGAATTCGCCGTGCGCCATATTGATCACGCCCATCTGACCGAAGGTCAGCGACAGGCCCAGCGCGGCGAGCAGCAGGATCGAGCCGAGGCTCAAGCCCGTGAAGAGCTGTCCGACAGCAACTTCCATTGTGAATACCCCTGTAGTTCTCTCGCGCTGCCGCGCGTCATGCGGACGATGTGGCGGCGGTGCCACCGCGCGGTCGGTGCGATATCGGAAGCCCGGTATCGCACCGGCCGCCCCTCATCGGCGGCAATTCCTGTCGACCCTCACGGCAAGGGTCATCTGACGGTCCTGCTCACCCGAGCTCCGGTTCCCGCCTACCCGCCCACACGAATCACCCTGAGCAACAAGGTCTCCAAGGTCGTGGCCCGCCCCGTTCTGGACTGCGGCTCCATAGACCTGCGCCTTGGAGGGGGGGAGCGAAGCGGTGGTGCGGAGGGAGGGAAGAACGGGGTAACAGGGCCACGACCCCGCCGCAGCGAAGCGGAGGCCGAAAATACAGCTACTTCAGGCCCTTGGCCCAGTCGTAGGTGGTCAGGTACGGGTCCGGCTGGATCGGCTTGCCGGAATCCCACACGGTGTAAATGAGGCCGTCCGGGTGGATTTCACCGATGCGGGCGGTCTTGGTGATGTGGTGGTTGTCGCCGTCGACGGTGACGGTGCCCTCCGGGGCGTCGAAGGTGACGCCATTGGCCGCGGCCTGAATGTCGGCTACTGCGAACGACTTCGCCTTCTCGACGGTGTTCTTCCACAGGTAGACCGAGGTGTAGGCGGCTTCCATCGGGTCGGAGGTGGGCTTGCCTGCGCCGTAGGCGGCCTTGTACGCGGCGACGAACGCCTTGTTGGCCGGGGTGTCGAGGGTCTGGTAGTAGTTCCAGGCGGTCAGCTGGCCGGTGATGTTCTGCGCACCGATGCCCGCGACCTCCTCCTCGGCGATGGATACCGAAACCACCGGCATCTCAGCGGCTTTCAGGCCCGCATTGGAGTACTCGCGGAAGAACGCCACATTGGAGTCGCCGTTCAGGGTGTTGAACACCGCACCGGCATGCGAGTTGCGAACCTTGTTGACGATGGTGGAGAAGTCGGTCGAGCCGAGCGGCGCGTAGTCCTCGCCCTTGATCTCGATGCCGTTGGCCTTGGCGTAGGCCTTGATCTCCCGGTTGGCGGTCTGCGGGAACACGTAGTCCGAGCCGACCAGGTAGAGGGAGGTGATGCCCTTCTGCTTCAGGTAGTCCAGCGCCGGCACGATCTGCTGGTTGGTGGTCGCGCCGGTGTAGAAGATGTTCTTGCTGTCTTCCAGGCCCTCGTACTGGACGGGGTAGTAGAGCAGCGAGTTCAGCGATTCGAACTTGGGCTTCATGGCCTTGCGGCTGGAGGAGGTCCAGCCACCGAAAACCGCAGCGACACAGTCGGAACTGATCAGCTTCTCGGCCTTCTCGGCGAAGGTCTTCGGGTCGGACGCACCGTCCTCCAGCACCACCTCGAGCTTCTTGCCCATGACGCCGCCGGACGCGTTGATCTGGTCCACCGCCAGCTTGGTCGCATTCGCGACGGTGACCTCGCTGATGGCCATGGTGCCGGTCAGCGAGTGCAGCGAACCGATCTTGATGGTGTCCTTCGAGGTGTCGACACAGGACTTGGCGTTGGAGCCCGACGCGGTGTTGTCGTCGCGCGAACCGCAGCCGGAGATCAGCGCTACGGACAGCACCAGGGCGGTCGGGATGGTGATTGCTCTGACCAGGCGCGCAGTTCGCTGTCGGCGGTGGGAATCTTGCATTGGGCGGACCCTTCTCACTTCACGGGGTTCGGCATCAGCCGGTTACCAGCACAGCGACGCCACGTGCGCCGCTTGCGAATACCGCCGCGTATACAACGGCTGTATTCGTGGTGCGAACGGTAAACGGGAAGTGTTGCGCCGGAATGACTCTCGGTGACGGTCCGATTGCTGATGTTTCAGTGGCGTGAATTTCCGCTCACCGCAACGGCTTCCGTAGCGATTGCAAGTGCCATCGGTGCAGGTGAGGAGGGGTGAAAAGGCTCAGGCCGGTGCCAGCGAACGCTGACACCGGCCCGAGGAGCGCTGTGAGATGTCCTACTCGGAGGTAACTTGCGGGGTGCTACTGAATTACATAGGGGGAGATGGAGCTTCGGTGTTCGCTGATATCGAGGGACTTGCCGAGTGGGGGGAAGGCGCGCTGGGGGCAGTTGGAGCGTTCGCAGACTCGGCAGCCGGCGCCGATGGGAGTTGCCTTGGGCTCGTTGAGATCCAGGCCGTCGGCATAAACTACGCGGCCGGCGTGGCGGAGTTCGCAGCCGAGGCCGATGGCGAATACCTTGCTGGGTTCGCCGTAGCGGGTGGCGCGGCGTTCCACGGTTCTCGCGATCCATAGATATTTTCGGCCGTCGGGCATCTGGGCGATCTGGGTCATGATTTTCGCGGGGTAGGCGAAGGTCTCGTAGACATTCCACAGGGGGCAGGTGCCGCCGCTGGAGGAGAAGTGGAAACCGGTGGCGGACTGGCGTTTCGACATATTTCCGGCGCGGTCCACCCGGACGAACGAGAACGGCACGCCGCGCAGCCGCGGGCGCTGCAGGGTGGAGAGGCGGTGGCAGATGGTCTCGTAGCTCTGGGTGAAGAAGGCCGACAGCCGTTCGATGTCGTAGCGGAAATCTTCGGACATCTCGTGGAAATGCGTGTACGGCAGCACGGTTGCGGCCGCGAAATAGTTGGCCAGGCCGAGTTTCGCCAGCACCCGTGATTCGGGGCTGGAGAAATTGCCTTCCTCGACCAGCTTTTCGATGAGGTCCCCGCACTCCAGATAGGCGAGTTCCGCGGCGAGTTTGAACACCCGCTGCCCACCGGAGAGATGCGGCGCGATTTCCAGGCGGCGCTGCTCCGGATCGTATCTGTGCAGTACGCCGTCGTGCAGGTCGATGCGTTCGACGATCTGCACACCGTGCGCGGTGGTGAGGCGGCGCGCGATTTCCCGTTTCAGGTCGCCGCCGTGGAAACGCATACGGTTCGCGAGTTCCTCGGCCGCGGTATCCAATTCGTGAATATAGTTCTGCCGCTGATAGAAGTAGTCGCGCACTTCCTCGTGCGGTTTGGAGATGGCGCCCGAGCCGCTGCCGTCGGCGAAGCGGTCCTCGGTGGCGGCGGCCAGCTGTGCGGTCGTATTGCGATAGCGGCGGTGCATATTCACCATGGCGCGCGCCAGAGCCGGGTGCGCGGAGACCATTTCGGCGATCTCCTGGGCGTCGGCCTCGATGCTGAGCTCCTGGTCCATGACGACCTCTTGCAGTTCGGCAATGAGGCGGGTGTCGTCCTGGGAGGAGAAGAATCCGGCGTCCACTCCGAAGACCTCGCTGATACGCAGCAGGACCGGTACGGTGAGCGGGCGGACGTCGTGTTCGATCTGGTTGAGGTAGCTGGCCGAAATCTCCAGCTTCTTGGCGAGGGAGACCTGGCTCAGCCCACGTTCGGTGCGCAATTGCCGCAGGCGCGCGCCGACGAAAGTCTTGGCCATGTGCCCAGTTTATGGGCGGTTTCGCAGGCCTGCCAACCCGGAATTAGCAACTCTGCTGAGTGCTGCGTCACAGCGGGCACGGGGCGAAGGTCCCGGATCTGTCATACCCGGCCGCTACCGTCGTTCAGGTGTTCTTGTCGCAGGTGGTTCAGGCGTCACAGGCCGTGCGCGCGACGTCTTCGCGCAAGACCAAGATAAGCACGCTGGCCGGGTTACTGGGCGAGGCCGGTCCGCAGGAATTGGCCCAGGTCGTGGCCTGGGTTTCAGGGGAATTGCCGCAGGGGCGAATAGGTACCGGCTGGCGGACGCTGACCTCGATGGACACCGACCCCGCCGAGCTGCAGACGTTGACCGTGCAGCAGGTGGATCAGGTCTTCACCGAATTGTCGGAGGTCGCGGGCAGCGGGTCGACCGCCCGGCGCAAGCAGCTGCTGGCGCAGATGTTCACCGTCGCCACCGCCGCGGACCAGGAATTCCTGATCCGCCTGCTGACCGGGGAAATGCGGCAGGGCGCGCTCACCGCCATCGTGGCGGAAGCGGTCGCCATGGCCTTCGAGGTCCCGATCGAACTGGTGCGGCGGGCACACATGCTGTCCGGGCGATTGCCGGTGACGGCGGTGGCGGCGCAAACCGGCGGAGCGGAGGCGCTGGCCGCCTTCCGGCTGGAGGTCGGGCGGCCGATTCAGCCCATGCTCGCCTCGCCCGGGGCCGCGCTCGATGAGGCGCTGAGCGAGTTCGACGGTGAGGTGAGCGTCGAACACAAGATGGACGGCGCGCGCATCCAGGTGCACCGGGACGGTGACCGGGTCTGGGTGTTCACCCGCACGCTGCGCGATATCACCGGCAGCGTTCCCGAATTGGTCAGCCTGGTAAGGGAACTCGACTGCACCAGTGTGGTGCTGGACGGGGAGACCCTGGCGCTCAACGACTCCGGCCGTCCCCGGCCCTTCCAGGAGACCATGAGCCGATTCGGCGCCGCCACCGCGCAGGAGCTGCTCCTGCACCCGTACTTCTTCGACTGCCTGCACCTGGACGGTGTGGACCTGCTCGATGCCCCGCTGCGCGAGCGCCGTACCGCGCTCACGAAAGTGGCCTGCGGACTGAGCATTCCGGCTCTCATCGCCCCCGATGCCGAGGCCGCCGCCGAATACTTCGACGGCGCCCTCGCCGCCGGCCACGAGGGCATCATGATCAAATCTCTGGACGCGCCCTATGCGGCCGGTCGCCGCGGCCGCGCCTGGCAGAAGATCAAGCCCACCCACACCCTGGACCTCATCGTCCTGGGCGCCGAATGGGGCTACGGCCGCCGCACCGGGTACCTCTCGAATCTGCATCTGGGAGCGCGTGATCCGAACGGCGGCGAGCCCGTCATGGTCGGCAAAACCTTCAAGGGCCTCACCGATGCCCTATTGCATTGGCAGACCGCCGAATTCCCCCGGCACGAGCGCACCCG
>NZ_JAODNK010000071.1 GCF_025465275.1 Nocardia sp.
TGCGCGGCAACAACGCCGTCGCCGGCTCCGACCGCGTATACCGCAACGACTACCTCTTCTTGGTGGACATCGGCAACGGACTCATCACCCGCATCTTCGAGTACTCGAATCCGACTACCTACGCCGCGGCAGTGGGTGGCTGAACCCGCGTACTCAAAGGGTTGGAAGGCCAGGAGTATCGCAACGTTCGTGAACCTGAAACCCGCGGTGAATTGGGCTAGGGAGGGATCAGCTTGGCGTGGACCGCGGAGTTCTGTAGAGAATCTCGGCCGAGCCGCTATCGAAAGCAGCGTTCAGAGCCGTACGAACGGGGATCCTTACCTCCGAGCTTCTCGATGAGCTCATGGTCGTCGCCGACAACACGAGTGCCGTGTTTTCCCTGAACAAGAGCGAGGGAAACCCGTGCGCCGGTTCCTAGTTCGTCCTTGCGTGACGGTATGGAACACCGGCGCCCCAGACCTTCGTGCGAAGAGGCCCGAGGCGCCGGCCGGGTAATCCGTCAACGGTTCGCAAACTATTGACGTGCGAAACTTACCCGAGCGTCGTGACCGATCAAGAACGACCGGCCGGCTGCTTGTCGATCAGGTCTGGGTCCTCGCCGTGGCCGTCTTGCCCAGCCGCAGCCCGCGAGCACTACCGAAAGCGCCGCGGCCACCATGCCCCCGGTCCGGCACCCGTTCAGCAAAGTCTCGGCCAGCTCCAACCATTGTCCTCAGCCGGTGGTAAAACCGCTGCGATGTTCCGCAGATCGTCCTTCACATCAGATTGTCACCAAGCGGAGGATGAGGACCGCGATAGCGACGGCCAGCATCACAACGGCGTTGGTGGGGTTGTCTCGTACACGGACGTGCGCGACAACCGCCCCTACGAAGTAGAGGATGACCCCGACTGCGGCCGCCACACCGATCGGCCACCAAAACAGCCCGACGACGAGGCCGACATCGCCGGCGAGTTCGGATGCGGCCAAGAGCCACAGCTTATCGAGGGGAAATCCCACGGTTTCCATAACCTTGACCTGGGCAGCATCCTTGCGGAGTTTGCCCACTGCGGAGAAGACCAGTAGTGCCGCTAGAACAGCCGAGACAATGGCGGTGACGATGAACATGCGGGGTCCTTTGGGTCGGGTTGCAAAGTAGCGACGCTTGTCATTGGAGCTGCGCGGTGCGCACCCACTAACGCCTTAAACGGACTTTACCCCACCTATGCGTTGGAGGTAAGGCCGGCCCTTCAGTCGACTCCAGAACTACGACACCCAGCGCAGGTCCCCAGCGCGTATCTCTGCCCGGGCCGGATTCGAAGCTGCTACTGCATACCGGCTTCGCCATTCCTCGACGTGCACCAATCGTGCGGCGGTGCCTCCGGATGTCCATGAGCGCACTGAAATCACTTGCGGGTGAACAGCATTCGAAGGCTCGCAACGCAATTCACCCGTATCGAGCCCTAGCTAGGGCAGCATTCGGTAGCAGACGCGGTGGATGAGATCCTGCCATCCCTGGGCCATTCGCTGTTCACCACGGAGAGCCACGTCGGTGAGGTCGGTCGCCGACAAGTACAGCAGCAAAGGTCCATCCAGGGCCGCGGTGAGTTGCAATGTGAGTACCTCGAGGTCGGCACCGGAAAGAGCCAATTGCCCCAAAAGCATTCGGATGTGCATGCGGGACAAGGTCGCCTCGGATCCAACTGGTACCGACTGGCGACCGTCCAGGGCGGCGCGCGCGATCACGCGATGCTCGAACAGAAAACCGACACGAGCGCGGCCATAGGCGACCAGCCGATCCAGGGGCGCGGCACCTGGCCCCAATGGTGGCGGCCCGGATAGCACTTGATGCTGGAAGCTTCGTTCGGCGTCGTCGAGCAGCGCCTGGAAGATGCCCGAGCGGGTGCCGAACCTGCGAAATACCGTGCCCTTGCCGAGTTCGGCACGTTCGGCCAGGCCGTCCATGGTGAGCTTGTCCACACCTTCTGCTGCGATGATCGCCCGCGCGGTGGCCAGCAGATGCAGCCGATTTCGTACCGCATCGGCGCGCTCGACGCGGGCGGCTGTCAGCGGTAGCACGGGCCCATCCATGAAGCCCACTGTACGGGCCGGGATGAAAATTGGGGTAAAGTCCGTTTGCGCTGGACGACAGCACCACCGTCGCGTCGCTTCCAAGTATCTTCCTTGGCTCCCGCGCCGCCTCGGGGGTGTGTGCCGTAGCTACCACCGAACTGGCAGATCTACATTCGACCAATCTTGAATCGATGCTGACGGTATTGCATTCCGCCAGCATCGAGGACAGCGCAGCCCAGCAGACCGCCACAACATTGCTGCGGAAACAATGATAAACCTGGCACAACCGCCGATCAAGCTCCGCGCGTTCGCCAAAGAACAGGTCGCCACAGCCTTCGAACGGCTCCGGGGCGATTGGCGGCCACTGGTGCACTACCGCGACATCGAAATGCAATTCATTGAACCACCAACTACTGAACGCGACTTCGAACATTCACGACGAGCCCCGATGGGTGTCAGGCCGCATGATCTCTCCAGGGCCGACGCCACAACCGGGGCTCGTTGCGATCTGTTAGCTGTGCAGCATATTTAGGTTAATGGCGTCGGCCATCGCCTGGTATCCGACTAGGTTCGGGTGGAGATTATCCGGTCCTGCGTAGTCGGGCTTGAGGACGGCGGGGTTCGACGGGTCGCGCATTGCAGCGTCGAAATCGACTACACCGTCTACCTTCGCCTTTGTTCTGATCCAGGTATTTACTTGCTGCCGATAGGTCTCGCTTTTCGGAGCAAACAAGGTTCCATCGAACAGAGCGTTGGATGCGGGCATGAGCGTGCCGAGCCAGATCTTCTTGCCTGCATTGTGTATCGCGGTGATTGCCTGCTCATAGCCTGCGATCAGCTGGTCTCCGGTAGAAGTCGTCGGGGGGATGCCGAGGTCGTTGATTCCTTCGAGTAGCAGAACACCTGTTACCCCGGCTTGATCCAGAGCATCCGCCTTCAGCCGGTCCAGCCCCTTGGGCCCGAGGAACTGTCCGGACCCATCGGTCAACAGCCGGTTGCTGCTGATTCCAGCATTGACTACAGATACCGGAATTTGGGCATTGATGAGCCGGCGCTGCAGGTCATCCGGGTAGCGACCGTTCTTGTCGGCAACATCAGAGCTGGCGGGCAGACTGGCAGCGGTCGCTGCGACGAGGCCGTCAGTGATGGAATCCCCGAAAGCCACCACGGCCTGTGTCTGACTCGAAGCCTCGACGTCGACCCCATCGACGAAGAACCACGCCTTCGTCTGGAGCGGAACGCCGAGATTATCCGTATTTTTAGTCAAATTGCCGAGAAGAGGTGGGGAGTAGAACGAACTGGCGTTCGCGTTCCAATGCTTGGTTGGGCCAGCCTGCAGCCCAGGCACGTAAATGCTCACTGCAAGGGGCGTGAACGCTTTAACCGGGAAGGCGACAGGATCGCTGATCACATCCTGGCCAGCCGCCGCGGTCACCTCCTTCTTCCCGTTGAAGGTGACAGATACGGGGTTCTGCACCGAGCCGTCCCCGGCGGTTCCGACCGTGACCTCACCGAACGTGCGAGCGGCGGACTGGAACCGGTTCGACAGGTGGATTCGCAGGGACCCACCCGCGAGGTGCGGGGTGACGATCATGCGGAAGGTCTGTTCCGTCAACGGTCCTGGAACTGGCAATCCGACCGCATCGGCAAGCGTCGCGGCATCGGTAGGGCTCGCTGCCCAGCTGGCCACCCAGTGCTGGTCAGATCCTTGGGCCTGGCTTGGTCCTGCGGCGACCACTAACCAGCCGAACAACCCGCACAAAGCCAGGGTTGCTGTGGTGCGTCTTCTCACGATCAATCCTCTTCTTTCCAGGCGCTCAACTCCCGCCGCGCCTGTTACTCGCGCAGACGCTACAGCTTGCGATGCCGACTGTGAGCCTGCGAACGAATGTGGATAGCGGGTCGCTCATATATAATATATATGGTGTGCAAAGGCAACAGTGGATTCGAACCGGCCCACAGAGGCCATGAGGCCGGGACCATGTCGTCGGGTCGTCTATCCTGCTCTCGTACGGGAGGTCACGGCTGTGAGGGAGCCCGGCATTCTGGTCATGGCGCTTTGAATAGTAGATGCTATGTTCGAGCCTGACGGTTCTCAGGGACCTGTTGCCGCTGGCTGTGCTGAGCCTCACCGAGCGAGCGGACCACATACTCGTCCAGGAGGTTTTCGACTACAGCAGCTACGGCGACGCGGGGTTTACCGGTGCGAGCTTCGGTTTCGGCACAACGCCGGACAACACCCCAGCGCTGTTTCACCCCGGTGTACTCACCCCATCTGGGACGGACCGATCCAACTGCTTGCCGACGAGGTCGATGTCATCGTCGGGGAGATGCGATGAACGCTATGAGACATGGGTGGCGGTCGAGCCGATCGACTCCACGGTGGTGCGGGTCGAACCGGTCAGGTCGCCGCAGCTTGATCATCTCGACGTAGGCATTGCGGGCCAGAGTTTATTGCTGACCATTCATGTGCTTCCACCGAGGATGACCCCTCCCAGTTCGAAGCGGCGAGACTTGTCGACTAAGGGCTCGCTGTCCATGTCGGCCTCCTCGGCGGGCCGCCATTCACTCTATGTATAGATTTGATATTTTATACTGCATGTCACGAGCCCTCAACTCGAGCAAGATGGTGCTGCGCGAATTGCCTCCGCGGATCGGTCAGTTGCCGCGGTGGGGCCGCGAGTTCCTGGCGAACAGCAATGCGCTACCCGGATTGATGAATCTGCGCTCATTCTCCCGGCCGGATACCTATCGTCGCGCCGGGGCTGGCTGATCCGCGCACGGTTTAACCGGTCAGCGCGGGCGAATTCGAACTGTCAGGCCGAACTTCAATCCGCTTTCGAGACCCAGAGGCCTCCCTCGAAGAGGCCGATCTGATGGGGCCGATCTCGCATCGGACGGGAAGAAGATGGGGCTTCGCCCTATGCGGTTCGTGCATGCAGATCACTTCTGATCCGGGCACACTCAGGTGCCCGTGTCTGTTCCGGGTAGTCCGACGAGGGCGGGGTGCTGCGGATCGATCGCACCGACAACGCGACGGCCGATGACGGCCAGCTGCCGGACCTGGGCTCGGGTGAGGTGGTCGAAGACGTAGCAGCGAACGTTCTCGACGTGGCCCGGTGCGGCCGCGACCACCACGTCCCAGCCGCCGGCTGTCAGGGTGGCGATGGTGAAGCGGCCATCGGTGGGGTCTGGGCGGCGGGTGACCCAGCCACGCTTCTCCAGTCGACTCACCACCTGCGACAGGCGCGAGAGGGAGCCTCCAGCGAAGGAGGCCAGATCGCTCATCCGAAGGGTGCGGTCGTCGACCATCGACAGCCCGGCCAGCACCAGATAATCGAAATGGCTGATGCCCGCGTCGCGCTGCAAGTGCGCATCCAACGCGGTCGGCAGCCGCATCAGGATGCTTTCGAGCGCGATCCAGGCATCTCGCTCTTCGTGGTCGAGCCAGCGCGGCTCCGATGGGGTCTCCATCGGCTCAGTATAACTTCATGATTCAAGTGATGCTACCTTGGTCATGACTTGCATGTTTAACTGAATGAGCGTACCCTTCATTTCATTGTTGAAGTCATGAATACGGTGTGCACACCACGGCCTTGGTGCCGAGCGAAGGGGTGATCCCATGTCCCACAATCAGTCCCGGCCGCTACGCGAGTACTCCACGCCGGGCATCACTGTCACCTGGGAGGCCGGTCGCTGCTGGCATGCCGCAGAATGCCTACGCGGGTTGCCGGCGGTCTTCGACCGAAACCGTCGTCCCTGGATCGACCTGAGCGCGGCCACCGTCGACGATCTGGTCGAGGTCATCGATCGCTGCCCGAGCTTCGCCCTCGGCTACCGCACCGAGGACGGCCGCATCCGCACCGCGCCGGAGGCGTAATCGCATGCACGACGTGGCGATCGGCGGGCCCCGTGGGAGCGGCCAAGCGCCGCTACGGATTTCGGTGCTCGGCGCAGGGCATACCGGGCCGGTGCTAGCCCGGGTGCTGGTCGACGCCGGATATTCAGTGTCGATCTCGGCGTCGGGCGATCCGGAGGACATCGCACTGATCATCGAGTTGCTCGCGCCGGGTGCGCGAGCTCGGTGGGCCGCCGAGGCGATGACCGAGGCGGACGTGGTGATACTGGCGATCCCACTGCACCACATCACCGACATCGACCCGGAATGCTTGGTTGGGAAGATCGTCGTCGACACTATGAACTACTGGCCGCCGATCGACGGCGCGCAACCCCTGTTCGATGACCCGGACCTCGGATCGAGCGAGATTGTGGCGAATCTGCTGCCCGGCGCGACAGTGGTCAAAACCCTCAACCACATCGGATATCACGACCTCGCCGACGCACGACGCGCCCCCGGCACGCCAGACCGCCGGGCCCTCGGCGTCGCCAGTGACGAACCGGATGCCGTCGCGATCATCGCCGACGTCGTCGAACACATCGGCTACGACGCCGTCCGGCTGCCCAGCCTGGCGGCCGGCCGCATGCTGCAGCCCGGCGGACCGGTCTTCGGCGCGGAATTACGCCGCAATGACTTCGAAAACGAGGTGCTGTCATGACAATTCGCTTCCCCCTAGAGTTCTCCCTGGACACCTTCGGCGACCGGATGGCTGACGACCAGGGTCTCCCGCTCTCCCACGCCCAGTCCATCCGCGATGTGGTGGAACAGGGCGTGCTGGCCGAACAGGTCAACGTCGACGTCTTCGGCATCGGCGAGCACCACACCGACGACTTCCCCATGCCTGCGGGCGATCTGGTGCTCGCAACGATCGCCGGGCGCACCGAGCGGATCCGTCTCGGCTCGGCAGTCACCGTGCTCAGCTCCGACGATCCGGTCCGTGTGTTCCAACGCTTTTCGACCCTGCATGCGGTCTCGAACGGGCGCGCCGAGGTGATCCTGGGCCGCGGTTCGAGCATCGAATCCTTCCCGCTCTTCGGCTATAACCTCGCCGACTACGACACACTTTTCGACGAGAAGGCCCATCTGTTCGCCCAGATCCTTTACGGCGGTCCGGTCACCTGGCGGGGGACGACCCGTCCGGCGCTGACCGACCAGGACATCGTCCCGCACACCGAGGTTCCGCTGCCCACCTGGATCGGCGTCGGCGGCAGCCCGCAATCGGTCATCCGCGCGGCATCTCTCGGCTACAACCTGATGCTCGCGATCATCGGCGGCCACCCAGCCCGCTTCGCACCGTTCTCCATCCTCTACCGCGAAACGCTTACACGCCTCGGCCGCGATCAACTCCCCATCGGAGTACATGGACCCGGGCACATCGCCGCAACCGACGAACTGGCGTTCGAGCAGTTCGCCCCACGGTTCCATGAAATGATGCGCAAAGTCGGCCCCGCACGCGGGCTTCGCGTTCCGACCGAGGAGCAACTCCGCCGCGACATCGGCCCAGACGGCGCCCTCTACGTCGGCTCACCCGACACCGTCGCCCGCAAGATCGCCACCAACCTCCGAAACCTCGACGCCACCCGCTTCAACCTCAAATTTGGGATGGGCCGTATGACCCAGCACGAGATCCTCACGAACATCGAGCTATACGGCACCAAAGTAATCCCCCAGGTCCGCGAACTGCTTGCCGACTGAGCGAATGCCGGGGTGTGCGATCATGAACGCCATCACGAGTTGGCTCATCGAACCGGTATCAGCGCTGCTCACGCACGAGATCTGAAGGGATGAGTACTGTGGCTCGGATTCCGCCGTAGTCGGATTCCGTCAGTCGCACCGAAACGTGGTGCCGCGCGGCCAGACAACAAACATTCCGAGCCGAGGGTCGGCTGTCAGGGTTGTCACATCGAAATCTGTTGGGTTGCATAGCAGTTCGTTCGCTTCGGCTCGCTCGGCTTCACTCATGCCGATCCCCTGGTCTTCAACTTCGACGATCACACCCTCGACGGTTGGATTGCCATACGTCTCAACCTGTGCTGTCGGCGGCGAGTACGTTGTCGCGTTATCAACGAGCTCAGCGATCAGGTGAACAAGATCGGCTACGACGGCGCCGACCACAGTCACATCGGGAATCCGAGTCACCCGCACCCGCCTATAGTCGAGAGACTCACCCACCGCACTGCGGACTACCTCCATAAGAGGAGCCGGGGTGCGCCACTGCCGTCCGAGCTCACCGCCACCCTGGATCACCAGATTTTCAGCATTCCGCCGTTCCCTGGTCGCCAAGTGGTCCAACCAGAAAAGTGTCTCTAAAACTGCCGGGTTCTCCTCGTACTGTTCGGCCGCACCGAGGATCTCGAGTTGCTTGTGCGCCAGACCTGGCTTCGATGGGCGATGTCAAGTAATACCGCCTGTACAGATCCGCGGATATGGGCCTCACCAACCGCACCGGTAACCGCTGCATTGTGAGCATTCTGAAATGCCATGGCCACCTAGTCGATCTTGTCCCGTCCATAGTCGAGCAACAAAGATTCGTCGATCGCGATCATCGGTTCCACTGGTCGGCCGTCACGCAGGCTTTGCAGGATTGCAGGCAAGCTGTCATAGGCGAACTCGAGCGTTCGGCCACCAAGTCTCTGGAGCCGCTGAATGATACGGCCGGCGAGGAACACGGCCACAACGATCGCCGAGAGACTGATCGTCAGAAGCGCGACGCCGACCTCGAGTGCCCTTATCGCCGATCGGTGCGCACGATCCGCGGCCAACGCCTGGGTCCGATCGCTGTCGGCGATCCACAAGTTGATCAGCGCCTGGTCTACGCCCGTGGCGGCACTCTGCCATTGGCCCACCATCAACGGCAGATATGGTGCCCCCTGATCGACAATCGAACGAGGGCTACGGCCACTGGACTCGTATGCCACCTCGATGACGGCGCGCTGCGAGACAGCGCTCTCGATTGCAGACAGCTGTGACCAGTCTGCGCTCATGACGATCGCATTTATTCTCGCGCGTTCAGTCGTGTCCGTCTCCACAGCCAGGCGACCGATCGACGTGTGGTAGTAGCCGGCCTGCTGAATGAATTCGGTGAAAGGCAAATATGCGTTCGACCCCGCGGTGACCAGCACATAGCCGACAGCGTAGCTACGCGATATTGCGTCAACCGCGGATAGCAGCCGCAGGCTTTCAGAGATCCCGACAGCGCTCGCATCCGGACCAGCCTGCTGAGCGACGCCTGAGCCGAGAGTGACACCGTCGACAACATGGTTATAGAAGGTGTACGCCTGCAGCACAGGGAGCTTCTTCGCATCGGCCGCTGCCCGAACTTTGGCGAGATTGTCGGCCAGCAAATTGAAACTCACGGTATCGTCAACGATCGCGGAATCGTGCACCCGCTGAAGATCATTGGACGATTCCAGCAAACGCCGCGCCGCAATATCGAAACGTTGCCGTGCAGCGGGCAACCTCACTGTTGCCGAACTATCCCCCGTCAGGTATGCCATGGTCAGATGGCGCTCCACCTGCACTGCTTTTATCAGCTCGAGAGTCGGCGTAATCGCGCGTTGCAGCCCCTTAGCCCATTGTTCCGATTGCCTGCTGCCTTCGACAGAGTAGGCTGCCGAACCCACCCCAATAACCACCAGAGCCAGACTCGGAACTAGTGCGATCGCCAATATGCGTGCACGTACTCCGAGCCCTGCTCCGAACATCGCGAATTCCCTTCGATGGCCAAAATAGCGCGCCCGCTCTCGATCCCAGGTGTGGGAGGGGGCGAGAACGGGCACAGCTGCTGCTCCTAGAACTTCTCTATATGCTTCTCCTATCGCCTACGGGCAGTCGTTCTGCAACGCGATAATGGCAGTGAGAACTCCCTGCGCATCGGCCGGACTGCTGGCATTCTGGAGTGCACTGATGTATGCCTGAAGATCGGCCTGCCCGCGCGAGGAATTCACGCTCGACAAAGTCCCCTGCAGTTCACTGATGTACCCGTCCCGGGCCGCCTGCTTTTGATCGTCGGGCAGGGACTGGATCGGGGTGAGGCGGCCGACTGCATTTCCCGCGACCTGTCCGAGGACGGAACAGTCCGCTGCCACACCTGGATCATCAGCCTGAGCGGGCGACACTGTGGCTCCGGCCAAAACGGTAAAAGTTGCCAGGGCTACCAGCCCCATGGCGCTGCGTTTCTTCATTACTATCTCCGTTGATTCAAGTTGTTGCGAGAATTCAGTGGTGAGGCGAAGGCCTCGGTCATTCGACTACATCGTGGTGCAGCAGCATCACCCTCCAAAACCTTGACAGTTCAGGCATTTTCCGCGCGCGAGCCGTTTCTCCGGCCGAGATATGCCGCCTCGATGAGTTCGGGGCGCTCCAGTAACTCGCCCGCGTCGCCGGTCAACGCGATCCGCCCGTGCGCCATCACCACGGCCCGATCGGAGATCCCCAAGGCCAGTCGCACGTGTTGCTCAACCAGGAGCACCGCGATGTCCTCCTCGGCGGCGACTCGCCTGATGACCGGGAGAATCGACTCGACCACAATCGGGGCGAGCCCCATGGACAGTTCGTCGATCAGCAGCACACGCGGGTGCCTGGCGAGCGCCCGGCCGATCGCGAGCATCTGCTGCTCGCCACCGGACAGCTGTCCCGCCGCAACACCCAGGCGCGAGTTCAACCCGGGGAAGTACTCCAGGATGCGGTCGACATCGGACCTGCGGCGCGCGGCCAGGCGCAGATTCTGCTCCGTGGTCAGGGCGCGGAACAGGGCGCGATCATCGGGGACCAGGACCACACCGGCCTTGGACGCCGTACGCGGCTTGCCCGCAGCGAGCACAACATCGCCTACTTCGACCATCCCTCCGAGGCTCGGCAACAATCCCGCCAAGGTCAACAGCAGGGTCGTCTTGCCCGCACCGTTGGGGCCCAGCAGCGATACCACCTCACCGCCGTGCAGGGACAAATCCACGTCGCGGACGACCGGCCGATCGGAATAGCCCGCCGACAACTCTCGGCACTCGAGCAGACTCATGACAGACCCACCGCCGTCGTATGCGGAGTTCCGAGGTAGGCACGGATCACTTCGGGATCGTGGCGAATCGCCTCCGGCGTCCCCTGCGCGATAACCCTGCCCAGGTCCAGGACGATGATCCGATCACAGACCTCCAGAACCAGGTCCATGTCATGGTCGATCATCACGATTGTCACGCCGTAGTCGCGCACTGTGCGCAGTCGTTCACCGAGCCACCGGCTTTCATTGGTGTCCAGACCGGCGGCCGGCTCATCGAGCAGGGCGACGGCCGGCGAGCCGGCGAGTACGCGGGCCACAGACACCAGTTGCCGCTGGCCCTGCGACAACATCGACACCGGCCGGTCGGAGGCCTCCTGCAGGCCGAGCAGGCCCAGCAGCGAATGCAGATCCTTGCCGGTCGACCGCTTCCCCCCACGAGCCGCACCCAACCCGACCTCGATGTTCTCTCGAACGGTCATGTCGTCGTACAACTCCACGCCCTGGAATGTTCTGCCGAGGCCACGTCTGCTGCGGCGGTGCGGTTTGAGTCTGTGGATCGGCGTCCGATGCAGCAGGACTTCACCCTCCGCCTGCACAAAACCGCTGATCGCATCGATCAAAGTTGTCTTACCGGCGCCATTCGGCCCGATGATCCCGACGATCTCGCCCTCGTGCACGGCGATGCTGACATCATCGACGGCGACCACGCCGCCATAGCGCACCGCGAGACCCGTTGTCTCCAGCAATCGCTTCCGGCCGACACTTCGGCGAGCAGCGGCCGGGGCGATCCCGTTGGCAAAGCTATCGTCGCCGAGCCGCTCCACGGCGTGCAGAGCGGGCGCCCTTCGCCGCTCGATCGTTCGATGTACCTGTCCCACAATGCCTTCCGGGTACTTGATAATCGTGACGATCAACAGCACTCCGCTGATGGTCGCGTAGAAGTCACCCAGATGCAGCAGGCGGTCCATGAGCATGAAGACGATGCCGCCCGCTCCGAGCGCACCCGCAAGGACACCACCGGAGACGGAGGTGACTCCGGCGACGTAGACCATCGTGAACAAGCCGATTCCCGCGAACACCGTGTACGTCGGAGCGGTGGCGATCGACTGCTGGTAGGCGAGCAGCGCGCCCCCCAGTCCAGCAATAAAGGCGCCGATTGCGAACGCAGCCAGCTTGGTGAGCGCTACATCGACGCCCGCGGCCGCGGCGGATCGCTCGTTCGCACGGACAGCCAACATGGCTGCGCCATAACGACTTACCCGCAGGCGAGCTACCCCTAGGCCGACGAGAACCAGCACTACGAGGCACAATATTCCGAACTGAATTCTCGGATAGTCCTGACCGGCTCCGATACCGAGATCGACACCGAACAGCCGCGGCGCGCGCACTGGGGCACCGGTGATACCGCCGTTCAAGGAGTTGTTCGTGAACCAGAAGGCCTCGAGGAACACCGCCAAACTCAGTGTGACGACCATCAGCGGGAGTCCACGCACCCGCAGTGCCGGAAGCCCCACCACGACACCGACAATGGCCGCTGCCAGCGCCGACAGCAACGGTGCGATCGGGAACGGGACACCCAAATTCTCGGTCAGGCGACTGAGCGTGAATGCCGAAACCCCGGCGAGGGTCAACTGCGCCAGCGACACCTGCCCAGCGAATCCGGTGACCACGACCTGGGATAGCGCGATTATCGCGACAATGAAGGAAACGATGATCGCCGACCGGTAATTGCCGGTAGTCGCGACCACCAGGATCACCCCCGCGATCAAACCCACCGCAGAGGTCGAGAGGAGCCTGCGCGGGCGCGGCGAGCGCCCCAGCGACGGCTGAACCACCGTTCCTCGCGAGGGCAGCGGGCGCCCGCGGAGTAGCAGAAACACCAGGATCAACAGCAGCGGAATAGCTTCCGCCACACCCGATTTCGGGAACCACGAGACCGTCGTCTCCAGGTGTGTGGCATCGGACTGCAGCGCACCGATGACGAGCCCGGCCAACACGGTAATGAACATCGAGCCGAGATTCCCGACGAACGCCGCCGCCATCGCGGGCACGATGAACAACGTGTAGGCGATCGGAACCAGCGGGACGATCGGAGCGATGAGGATTCCGCTCGCTCCCGCTACCGCAGTACTGAGTGCCCAGTTCCCGAAAGCGATCCGATCCGGAGACAGGCCAATGACCAGCGCACCTTTCTCCGATTCCGCCGCGGCCCGGGTGGCGAGGCCGAATCGGGTGAAGCGATAGCCGAGCGACAGCAGCGCAGCGATGGCCACCACGATGCCGGCCAGGATCAGCCGATCAGTCGGGATCCGGGACCCGCCGATGGAAATCGTATCGGCGGAAAAAATCGGCGACACCGAAATGGGATTCGTACCGATCCGCTGCGCCAGTACGGCCTGCAACACCAACATGACACCGATCGAAGCGACCGCCCTGGCAATCAACGAGGAATTGCGGAGTGGACGAAATACCAACCCATACAACAATGCACCGAAGGCGGCCGCAATCACAAGCGCGATGATTATCGCCGGCACGACATCCAGTGGGCGCCCCAACGATACGTTGCCGGAAAGACCCGGCAGGGGAATCAATAGCTGTCCCTTGCGTAAAAACGCGTAGGTGTAGGCAGCATATAATGCCGTCGCACCGGTCCCGAAATTAACGGTACCCGAGCTTCTGAATGTCATCACCAGCGCCAGACCCAGCGCTGCGTACACCGCGCCGTTGCCGAGACCCAGCGCCAGAAATGCTATGTTCTTATCCACCGTCGATAACCAATCCGTTCGCCATCTGCGATACCCCGATGTATTACTTGAACACCTGAGGATCGACCGGCTTACCGTCCTTGAGCGTGGTGATGATCGCGCCGGATCCGCAGATAGCCTTCAGCAGAGGTTGCGTCTTTCCGCCGCAGGTGAATGTCAGACCGTGCCCAACAGGGAGATCCACATTTGTCGCCTGATTCATCGCACCCATGGCCGCGGCAGCAGTCACGTCACCCTGCAATCCGGCAATCGAGCGGTACAGGCCGAGCGTTGTCTGGTATCCCATATAGGCGGTGCCACCGACCGCGGTATTGGGTGCGTATTTCGACATGACCGTCCGGTAGAGAACTGCCTCGGCATCCTCGGAAGTCACGTCGGAATACCCGAGAACATGTGCGCCGGCGGCAGCCGTACCCACCGCGCTTATCACGTCCGGGCTCACGCAGAGTTGAAACAGCAACTTGTCCGCTTTCGACCCCAGCGTTTGCAGTGCCTTCAAAACCGACGTGCACAGCGGCCCGTCGCCGAGGATCGTAATAGCGTCGGGGTTACCCTCGAGTGCCGCGCTGATCTGCGGCGTCGCGTCCGGCGTGCCGATCGGGATTCCAATGGTCTGCAACTGCACACCGCTCTGCTGGAAAACTGGGCCCGCGATCACCTTGAGACCCGCCATGACGGCGCCGGCATCCACACCGACCAACGCGACCTTCTTGTACTTCTGCTGGACGGCGTATTTCGCGACGACCGCCAAGCCACCGGGGACTCCCGCACTGAGCACGAACGCACCGTTCGAGGTCATCTCCGTGCTGCTCGCTCCGAGCCCTGTCACGAAGGGGATGCCGGCGCCGGTGATGATCGGCACCATCGCGTCCCCCTGCGAGGTCACCGGTGCGACCACAGCCACGACATTGGCGGCGACAAGCTGGTTCGCGCAGTCACGAGCCGTTGCCGGATCCTCCTTTTCCTTGCACACCACCAGATTCACGGGCCGCCCCTGGACACCGCCCAGATTCGAGTTGATGTACTGCACGGCCGCCTGGGCGGCTTCACGAGCTTCCGGCACCTGACCGGTCGCGCCGCCCTCCGGGCTGATGTAGCCGACCGAGATCGGTGCCCCGGTCGAAGGCTTGCTCGGCAGCACAGTGGTGGACCCGATGGAGCCGCCCACGTCGGGGTTCGAGCTGCTGGTGCACGCCGTTAGCGCAAGGCCGGATGCCACTAGCACCAGCGCGAGCCTCTTCGCAACGGACGATCCCCGACCTCGTCGACGGTTCTCTGCCATTGTTCGCGTCCTAACTTCTGTTTCGCGACTATCGCGGCGATACTGCCCGACGTCGATTTCATCGAATGGTCGACACGCCTCAGAAAACGCGAGGCCCGACCTGGATACACCTGATCGAATTACAGTCCCGTATTCATCAGCGCTCATTCAGTCGACCGTATCCGTATGCAACATAGTATGTGCTAGGTCTCACAGAATCAAGGGATCGGAGAAACTTGCACGGCCGTCCGAAACCCTCGATCGACGGCATCGAAAAATCGCGACCATCGCAAAACTACACCTGGGGTCGCGCGTAGAAACCGAGCACCTCGTGGCGCCCTAGCATCGTCTCCGAACAGCCGGACTACATGGTGACCTGCGTAGTGACGTTGTACGCATCGAGCACGTCGGCGGTGTCCGAACCCAACTTCGGCGCTACCCCGACCCGCAGGTACGCGCCATCGAAAATGATCGGCAACGCCGGCGCCAGATAGGTACCGATTCGTGGCTGATCCATTTTCGCAAACAATGGATTATCCAATACGTCAGGAGACGAACACGCTTGAGCGAAGGTCCGGTATCGCTGATGCAATACGCTGGAGGCGCTCAGCGCCGCCGCGACCTCCTCCGAATCATGCCTGCGGAACCATGCGGAAAAGAGTGCGACCAGTAACTCGCGGTGCTCATAACGGTCGGACTCATCGGTGAAATCAGCATCCAGTGCAACCTCGAGCGCATCGACTGCTTGTACGACTCCAGTGATTCTCACCAAGTCATCAAAATGGCGAGAGGTCAATGCCACCACCATGAACCGCTCGCCGTCCCGCGTCTCGAAATCATTTCCGAAGGTTCCGTAGATACCGTTGCCTACCGGCGGCCGCTCCCGGCCGTTCACCTGCACCTCGGTCAGGAATCCCAGCGTGCCCGCGGTGGCCAGTGCTACGTCGTCGAGTGCGAGCGAGATCTGGGCGCCCGCACCATCGCGTTCACGTCGCCGCACAGCAGATGCGACCGCCAGCGCCGCATAGAGTCCGCACGCGATATCCCATGCGGGCAGTACATGATTGACCACCCCGCCCTGGTCCAGCGGCCCTGTCACCGACGGAAACCCGACACCCGCGTTGACGGTGTAGTCGACTGCCGCTCCCCCATCGTGCCTACCCAGGATCTGCAGAGAAATCAGATCCGGCCGCAGTCCCGTGAGGGATGCGTGAGTCAATGCGCTCGATCCGGCGGAATTGGTCACGAGGATTCCGCCACCCGCACCGGGCGCGGTGATCAACCGGCGTACCGCCGCACGTCCCGCGGCGGACCGCAGATCGAGCACGACAGACTGCTTTCCCCTGTTCAAACCGGTCCAGTAGATACTTTCCCCGGACTCGGTCACCGGCCACCGGTGGACGTCGGCAGCCCCGCCCTCCGGATCCACCCGGATAACTTCGGCTCCCAGCTGTGCCAGGGTCAATCCGCACAGCGGCGCCGCCACAAAGCTCGAAATCTCTACGATTCGCAGCCCCGAGAGCGGGGCCGAGGCGCTAGGTGCGGTTGTTGTCATCGGTGCTCCTCACGCCATCAGCGCGGCGAATTGCCAGCGCAGTACCTGCGACTGCTCCGCGCCCGGCCGGTCCGCGTGCACCACCGCACTCAGGTTCACCACCACACCGTTCGCGGACGGCGCAGCGGAATCCACGCGTACTTCGCTGTAGAGGGTGTCTCCTTCCCGGACCGGGCCGACGTGATCGCAGCGATGCCACCCCAATACCGTGACCAGATTGGGCAGCGCACGGGTTGTCTGTGCAAGCGCGAGTGCAATCGTATGCCCGCCGTACACCAGGCGTCCGGCCTCGGAGATACGCGAATCATGGTGCACAGCAGCGATATTCAATGTGAGCCTGGCAAGTTCGGGGGCAGAGCCGACCACATCGCCGGTACTGCTGAAACGGGCGCCGACCAGGTCCTCGGCAAAGTGCTGGCCAGGCACCCTCGCCCGGAATTCCCGCAAATCCCACGACGGTGGCGAGGCGAACGGGAGCTGTTGGCGCGGACCGATATTCGACAGATCATCGACTGCTCCAGGGATGTCGGCGAGGGATTCGTCCCCCATGGACAACATGGCGCAGCGATAGAAATCCAGTACCGGAATACCGTCCTGATCGGTTGTGGTGATCCGCAGTGCGGCCATCCCCGTCGGCGGGCGACCCGGCTTCGGCGCATTCTGCCGTAGACCCACGACCTCGGTACGGGAGTGCAGCGTGTCTCCGATGTGCGGGAAGCGATGGAATCGCAGGCCTCGATAGAACAGATTCGCCTTCACGTGCCGGGTGACCACGGTGGACTGCCCGATCGCCAGGTCCCATACGAGACTCGGATCCGCGAGCGGGCGCGAATGCGAGGTGACGGCCTGGCCGAGAGTGGCATCCAAGGGCAGTCGCAGTCGCGTTCCCACAATCATCCGGTGGGCGGTGGCCAGCCCGTCGGTCAATGTCACCGCCGGGGCCGAGTCGAACACCTGACCCTTGACGAGGTCCTCGAAAAATGGCCCGTACCCGAGGTCGCTCACTTCACGCCGACAATCGGCGTCGATCTGATTCATAGAAACTCCTCCGGTGACGCTGCGTCTTCGCACAGGCACACACGTCGTATGACGTGGCCACCCGCGCCACCGGGATTTGTACGGCCAAATATGTCTGCGGGTTACTATAGAGGGACCTCGCTACCCTGTCCACCGCCAATACGCCGAGCGCAGGACCGGCGGCACGGGCGGAATATAATGACATTTCCCTTGTCGACCGCTGGTTCCCGAACAGGTAGGACGAACACTTTGCCGCGTGCCGATTCGAGCTATCAGTTGGTCGCCCGGGAGTTGAAGGTGCAGATCCTGCAGGGGGCCTTCGACGGTGGCCGCCAGCTCCCCACCGAGGTCGAGCTCGCCAATGATTACAGCGTCAGCCGGCAGACGATTCGGCGTGCGTTCCAGGACCTCGTAGCCGAAGGCATGGTCTATCGGGTTCCGGGCCGGGGCACCTTCACCCAGACGGCGCACAGCGGCTACGTCCGCCAGGTCGGTTCGATCGATGACCTGATGGGCCTGTCCGAAGACACCCGGATGGCCA
>NZ_JAODNK010000109.1 GCF_025465275.1 Nocardia sp.
AACTGGCTACCCCCAAGTTTCGAGCCTCAAGCCTCGAGCCTGAGCAAGGAGCCTCTGGAGCGATTTGCCCTGATGAAGCACCGGCGTCTGACGCGCACGATGTACGGACTCGCTCAGGATAGCTCCCGGCCTTTACATCGGCAAGGCAGGCGCGCTGTCAATCGACCGAGACGCCGTCGGCGATGCCCGGCTCGAGCACGCGCAGGCCGTCGGCGAGCGCGAGTTCGTGCAGTTCCGCAGGGAATTCGCTGGTCCCGAGGGCCAATACGGTGGGTCCGGCGCCGGACACGGTGGCGGCGATTCCGGCTTCGCGCAGCCGGTCGATCCACTTGGTGGTGAGCGGTAGCGCCGAGGCCCGATAGCCCTGGTGTAGCCGATCCGCGGTGGCGGGGAGCAGCAGGTCAGGGCGCTGCGTCAGGGCGACGACGGCCAGCGCGGCCCGGCTCGCATTGAACGCCGCGTCGACGTGCGGCACCGTCGCGGGTAGCAGTCCCCGCGTATGCGCGGTGGACGAATGCTCTTCCGGAATCAGCACCACCGGGCGCAGCGACGGATGCGGAACCACACGGACCGCGCGGTACACGCGCGGGTTGTGGTCCGTAGCGCCGTTCACGACGGCCGAATGGTCGGTTTCGGTCCAGGACACCACGATTCCGCCCAGCACACTGGCGGAGGCATTGTCTGGATGACCTTCGAATTCCGAGGAGAGCTGCACCATGACGTCATCGCCGTACGCCAGTCCCGCATCGAATTTCGCGGCCAGGCCGCGGCCGGCGGCCAGGCCGCCGACCACTGCCGAAGCCGAAGAGCCCATACCGCGCGAATGGGGAATAACGTTGCGGCACACCACGTCCAGGCCGTCCGCCCAGACGCCCGCGGCCTGCAGGCCGCGTTCGATGGCACGGACCACCAGATGTGAAGGGCCCCAGGGCACATCGTCGGCCCCTTCGCCCTCCACCCGGATGGTGAGCCCGGAGTCCGTGGTGGACACCGTGATCTCGTCGTACAGTCCCAAAGCGATTCCGAGAGAGTCGAAACCCGGTCCCAGATTCGCGCTGGAAGCCGGAACCCGCACCGTGACGGTGAGTCCCGCGGGCAGGGTCCGGCTGATGACCTGCTGGCCGTCGCGCGAATTCAATTCAGGCCAGCTCGAGTGCGTGCGCCACGGCGATCGGGTCGACCTGGATGGGCTTGATGTCGGGCATGCCCGCGAGGGCGTTGTCCGGATCCTTGAGACCGTTGCCGGTCACGGTGCAGACCACGGTCAGGCCCGCGTCCAGCCAGCCCTCCGCACGGGCGGCCAGCAGACCGGCCACGGACGCCGCGGAGGCGGGCTCGACGAACACGCCTTCCGTGGCCGCGACCAGGCGGTACGCCTCGAGGATCTTCTCATCGGTGGCCGCCCGGAACGCGCCGCCGGACTCCTGCTTGGCGGCCATCGCCTGATTCCACGACGCGGGTGCGCCGATTCGGATTGCGGTGGCGATGGTTTCGGGATCCTTCACCGGCGCGCCGTGCACCAGCGGAGCCGCTCCGGCCGCCTGCACACCCAGCATGCGCGGACGCGCGCTGATAATGCCGTCGGTGAAGTACTCGCTGTAGCCCTTCCAATACGCGGTGATGTTTCCGGCATTGCCGACCGGAAGCACGTGCACGTCCGGGGCCCTGCCGAGCACATCCACGATTTCGAAAGCGGCGGTCTTCTGGCCCTCGATGCGGAACGGATTGACCGAGTTCACCAGGCCGACCTCGGGGAATTCCGCGGTGACCTTGCGCGCCAGTTCCAGGCAGTCGTCGAAATTGCCCTCGACCTGAATGATCTTGGCGCCCAGCATGACCGCCTGGGCCAGCTTGCCCATGGAGATCTTGCCCTGCGGAATCAGCACCGCGCAGGACAGGCCCGCGCGGGTGGCATAGGCGGCGGCCGAGGCCGAGGTATTGCCGGTGGAGGCGCAGAGCACGGCCTTCTTACCGCTGGCCTTGGCCTCGGTCATGGCCATGGTCATACCGCGGTCCTTGAAGGAACCGGTCGGGTTGGCGCCCTCGACCTTGAGGTACACCTCGCACCCGGTCAGTTCCGACAGGTGGGTCGCGGCCACCAGCGGGGTGCCGCCCTCGAACAGCGTGACGGGCTCCCAGTCGGCGCCGAGCGGCAGCCGATCCCGATACGCGGCGATCAGGCCCGGCCACGGGGTGGCGGTGCCTTGTGCAGCCGCGGCGCGCGCTGTCGTACTCATTCCTCGGTGCCTTCCAATCTCAGAACACTGGTCACGGACGTGACGGAGTCCAGTTCGGCCAACGCGGCCACGGTATCGGCCAGGGCCGATTCCAGCGCGTGGTGGGTCACCACAACGAGGCGTGCGCCCGCGTCGTGGCCTTCCTGGCGGACCGTCGAGATACTGACCCCATGCTTGGCGAATTCGCCCGCGACCGTTTCCAGCACACCTGCACGGTCTGCGACCTGCATGTTCACGTGGTAGCGGGTGGGGGTATCGCCGACCGCGGCGATCGGCAGCTCAGCATAAACCGACTCGCCCGGCGCACGGCCACCGTAGAACTTGTTGCGCGCCGCCATCACCAGATCGCCCATCACGGCCGAGGCCGTCGGCGCGCCGCCGGCGCCCTGCCCGTAGAACATCAGGCGGCCGGCGTTCTCCGCTTCCACGACAACGGCATTGAAAGCGCCGTTGACCGAGGCCAGCGGGTGCTTGCGCGGGATGAGGGCCGGGTAGACGCGGACGGAGACGCTCTCCTTGCCGCCCTCGTCGGTGACACGCTCGCAGATGGCGAGCAGCTTCACGGTGCAGCCGACGGCGGCGGCGGTCTCCAGATCCTCGGACGTGATCTTGGAGATGCCCTCGCGGTAGACATCGGCCGAGGTGACGCGGGTATGGAAGGCCACCGACGCGAGAATCGCGGCCTTGGCGGCGGCGTCGAAGCCCTCCACGTCGGCGGTCGGGTCGGCCTCGGCGTAGCCCAGGCGGGTGGCCTCGGCGAGCACATCGTCGTAATCGGCGCCGGTCTCGGACATGGCCGAGAGGATGAAGTTGGTGGTGCCGTTGACAATGCCGACCACCCGGTTCACCCGGTCACCGGACAGCGACTGGATGAGCGGGCGCAGCACCGGGATCGCACCCGCGACCGCAGCCTCGAAGTACAGGTCGGCACGGTGGGATTCGGCGGCGCCGGCCAGTTCGCCGGTGTGATCGGCGAGCAGCGCCTTATTGGCGCTGACCACGGACTTGCCGGCGTCCAGTGCGGTCTTGATCAGCTTCCGGGCCGGATCAATGCCACCCATGACCTCGACCACGATGTCCACATCGTCACGGGTGACGAGGGCTTCGGCATCGGTGGTGAGCAGCTCGGGCGAAAGACCACGATCCTTGGTGAGATCGCGGACCGCGACACCGCGCAGCACCACCGGGGCGCCGACACGGTTGCAGAGGTCGTCGGCGTTCTCGCGAATGATGCGGACCACCTCGGTGCCGACCGTGCCCATGCCGAGGACCGCGATTCCGATCGGGTGATCCGATCCCCACACGCCGTTCTTGGTACTAGCTGCTGTGCCGCTTTCACGGCTCGCCGTGGTGGTCATGCATTCACCTCCAAGCTGAGTAGGTCCTCCACCGTTTCGCGGCGAAGAATCAAGCGCGCCTTGCCGTCTCGCACCGCGACCACAGCGGGCCGCGTGAGCAGGTTGTAACGGCTCGACATCGAGTAGCAGTACGCGCCGGTTGCCGCCACCGCCACCAGGTCACCCGGGCCGACATCGGCCGGGAGCCAGGTATCGCGAATGACGATATCCCCACTCTCGCAATGCTTTCCGACCACCCGAGCGACCACCGGTGCGGCATCGCTGGAACGCGACACCAGCCGGCAGTCGTATTCGGCCTGGTACAGCGCGGGCCGGATATTGTCGCTCATCCCGCCGTCGACACTGACGTAGCGGCGGCGTGCGCCCGCGTCGAGCATCACGTCCTTGGTGGTGCCGACCTCGTACAGGGTGACCGTGCCCGGTCCGGCGATGGCGCGGCCCGGCTCGACCGCGATGGTCGGCACCGGCAGGCCCGCGCGGGCCGCCTCTTCGGCGACGATGCGGCGCAGGCTGGACGCGAACTCGTCCAGCGACGGCGGATCCTCGTGCGGCAGGTACGAAATACCCAGGCCGCCACCGAGATCCAGCACATTGATCTGCGCGGCGCGCTCGACGCCGAACTTGTCCACAGCCTCCCGCAGCAGGCCGAGCATGCGGCGGGTGGAGATTTCGAAGCCGTCGATCTCGAAGATCTGCGACCCGATGTGCGAATGCAGCCCGACCATCTTCAGATTGTCGGACTCGAAAACCCGGGCAATGGCCTGCATGGCATCGCCGCTGGCAATGGAGAAGCCGAACTTCTGATCCTCGTGCGCGGTCGAAATGTACTCGTGAGTGTGCGCTTCCACGCCGACCGTGACCCGGACCAGCACATCGACGACCTGGCCAGCGGTCTTGGCGATGGCTTCCAGGCGTTCGATCTCGATGAGCGAGTCGAGCACCACGTGGCCGACCCCGGCCGCGACGGCCATTTCCAGCTCGGGCACCGATTTATTGTTGCCGTGCAGCGCGATTCGCTCGGCCGGGAAGCCGGCGTGCAGCGCCACCGCGAGCTCGCCGCCGGAGCAGACGTCGAGGTGCAGGCCCTCGTCGCGGATCCAGCGGGCGATCTCTCCGGACAGGAAAGCCTTGGAGGCGTAGTGAACTCGCGAGCCCTCGCCGAAGGCGCGGACCATATCGCGGCAGCGCGAACGGAAGTCGTCCTCGTCGATGACGAAGAGCGGGGTGCCGAAGTCGGCGGCCAGCTCGTGCACCGGCACGCCGGCAAGCTGCACGACGCCGTCGACATCGCGAGAGGCGTTGCGCGGCCACACATTCGCGGGCAGGTTGATCATCTGCTGCGAATTCTCCGGCCGCTCAGGAAGATTCTGAGTGGGCGGGATGTCCGCGTGACGGGGACCAGCGGGATGTGCACTCATTTACATACGCTCCGGAGCAGAGACGCCTAGCAGCGCGAGGCCGTTGGCGAGAACCTGACGGGTGGCTTTGACCAGCTCGAGACGAGCGGCATTTCGGGGGGAGACCGGGTCGTCTCCCATAGGGAGTACCCGCATTTCATTGTCGGACTGGAAGGGGTGGTACACCCCGGCCAGTTCCTCCAGGTAGCGGACTACGCGGTGCGGCTCACGGATCTCCGCGGCGGTGGCCACCACGCGCGGGTATTCGCCGAGGGTGCGGATGATCTCGCCCTCGCGGTCGGCGGTCAGCAGGCTCAAATCCACTGGCACCGAAGCGAAATCGAACGCTTCCGAGTTCTTGATGATGTTGCAGGTGCGCGCGTGCGCGTATTGCACGTAGTAGATCGGGTTTTCATTGTTCTGCTTGGTCCACAGGCCCAGATCGATATCGATGCTGGTGTTCACCGAGGACCGCACCAGCGAGTACCGGGCGGCGTCCACGCCGATGGCCTCGACCAGGTCGTCGAGGGTGATCACGGTGCCCGCGCGCTTCGACATCTTCACGGCGGCACCGTCTTTGACCAGATTCACCATCTGGCCGATGAGCACCTCGACGGTGTTCGGGTCGTCACCGAACGCGGCCGCGGCGGCCTTGAGCCGGCCGATGTAGCCGTGGTGGTCCGCGCCCAGCATGTAGATGCACAGGTCGAATCCCCGCGCGCGCTTGTTGTGGAAGTAGGCGATATCGCCGCCGATGTACGCCGAATTGCCGTCGCTCTTGATGACGACCCGGTCCTTGTCATCGCCGTACTCGGTGCTGGCGATCCACCAGGCGCCGTCCTTCTCGTACAGCTTGCCGGAGTCCTTGAGCTCCTCGATGGCCTTCTCGACGGCGCCGGAGGCGAACAGCGAGCTCTCGTTGAAGTACACGTCGAAGTCCACGCCGAACTCGTGCAGGTTCTGCTTGATCTGCGCGAACATCAGCTCGACGCCTTCGCGGCGGAACAGCTCGTGCTGCTCGGACGCGGGCAGGCTCAGCGCGTCCGGGTTCGCGGCGACAATCGTGTCGGCGATCTCGGTGATGTAACCACCCGCGTAGCCGTCCTCCGGCGTCGGCTGCCCGGTGGCGGCGGCGACCAGCGATTTCGCGAAGCGGTCGATCTGCGCGCCATGATCGTTGAAGTAGTACTCGCGGGTGACGGCCGCGCCCTGCGCCGACAGAATCCGGCCGAGCGCGTCACCGACGGCGGCCCAGCGGGTGCCGCCCAGGTGGATCGGCCCGGTCGGGTTGGCGGAGACGAATTCCAGGTTGATCTTCTGGCCGTGCAGCACGTCCGCGGTGCCGTACCGCGCGCCCGCGGCCAGGATGTTTTCGACGATCGCACCCTGCGCGGCCTTCGCCAGCCGGATGTTCAGGAAGCCCGGTCCCGCGACTTCGGCGACGTCGATGCCTTCGGCCTGCGAGAGCGCCGCGGCGAGTAGATTCGCAAAATCGCGCGGGTTCATTCCTGCCCGCTTACCTACCTGCATGGCCACATTCGTGGCATAGTCACCGTGCTCGGGGTTACGGGGACGCTCCACCTTGACCTCGTCGGGCAGGACCGCAGGGTCGGATCCGCGTTCGACAAGTACCTTCGCAGCGGTTGCGCGAAGGAGATCTGCAAGGTCAGCTGGAGTCACGAGTAACTATCCTATGGTCTGAGCAGGTGTACGCCGCGAGCGGGCACCTACCGGGCAGGCGCCCAGCAAACGATGCGGCCGCATCGTTTGATTGTCCGATACGTCGAAGAGAGCACAACTAGCTATGCCGAGTAGGACGAGTGCCAAGTCGGCCAAGGCCATCAAGGCCGCAGGCAAATCTTCCGGTGGGTTCCGTAAGGGCGGCACCGGCGGCAGACTTCCCACCAAGCGCCAGATTCCCTGGATGACGATCGCAGCGGTGGTGTGTGTGCTCGCGCTGATCGGCGGAATCGCCGCATTCCTGGTCCCGAAGATCCAGGACAAGCAGGAGGCGGACAAGTACACGCCGAGCGCCCAGAAGAAGGATCCGTCGGATCAGATCTCGGGTGTGGTCAAGAAGGACTACCCGGCCGGTCTGCACGTGGCCGCGACGCAGCGCGTGGCATACGACCAGGCACCGCCCTTCGGTGGGCCGCACGACGGTTCGTGGGCGGCGTGCACGGGCATCGTGTACTCCAAGGCGATTCGCACCGAGAATGCCGTGCATTCGCTGGAGCACGGCGCGATCTGGATCGCGTACAACCCCGACAAGGTCGACAAGGCCGGCATCGATCTGCTGAAGCAGAAGGTGCAGGGCAAGCCGTACTCCCTGATGTCGCCGTACCCCGGCCTGGATTCGCCGATTTCGCTGCAGTCGTGGGGCCATCAGCTGAAGCTGAACTCGGCCGACGACAAGCGCGTGAACGAATTCATCACCGCGCTGCGCCTGAATCAGAACACCTACCCGGAGGTCGGCGCGGATTGCGCGAACCCGACCTTCAGCACCGACAATCCGCCGCCGTTCGATCCGGCGCCGGTGGGTCCGGACGCGGTGCCGATGGACGGTAAGGGCCTGCAGCAGGATCAGACCGAGCTCTCCGGCGCCGGCGGCGCGCCGACCATGCCGAGCGGTGGCATTCCGGGTCTCCCGGGCGGCCTGTCCGGCCTCCCCGGTGGTCTGTCCGGTCTGCCGGGCGGCGTGCCGAGCATTCCGGCGCCGACCGATGCCCCGACCGTGCCGGATCAGCCGGCTCCGACGCAGTAATGCCGCCGCCCTTGCTTTCCGATGAGGCGAAGGATTTCAGCGACGACACCGAACCGACCGCCGAGCCGGTGCAGCTGACGCGGCGCAGTCAGCGTCCGGCGCTGCTGGTGCTCGGTGTGATCAGCGTGCTGCTGCTCGGTTTCGCGGCCGGCATTCTGGTCGGTAATCCGCTGCGGCAGACGCAGGAGACGCCCGGCACGGTGGATGTCGGCTTCAGCCAAGACATGTCGGTGCATCACGCGCAGGCGGTGCAGATGTCCGGCATCGCGCTGGCCGGCGCCAGTGACACCGAGGTGCGCCGGCTCGCCTACGACATTCTCACCACGCAGGCGAATCAGGCCGGCCGCATGCAGGGTTGGCTGCAACTGTGGGGCAAGCCGTTTGTCGGCCCCGACGGATACATGGGGTGGATGTCCGACATGTCGGATATGCCGGGCATGCATCACGGTCCCACCACCCAGAACAGCGGTCCGGCGCAGACCATGCCCGGTATGGCGACGGAGCAGGAACTCTCGACGCTCCGCACCGCCACCGGCCCCGCCCTGGACACCCTGTTCCTGCAGCTGATGCTCCGCCACCACCAGGGCGGTATGCCGATGATCCAATATGCCGCCCAGCACGCCGATACCGACGCCGTCCGCTCCCTCGCGGACAGCATGGTGAAGACCCAGACGAGCGAAGCCCAGCTCATGGCGCAGATGCTCAAAGATCGGGGCGCGGCCCAACTTCCCATGAACTGACCGGCCTGTACCGGGCAAAACACCCGGTACACCTCAGTTTTTGGTGCAGCGGACCCGATGCGATACGCTTTCCCCGCCCACTCGGAAAGTCGAGAAGTCCGAGCGGGTCCACCCCCGCCCTCGTAGCTCAGGGGATAGAGCGTCTGCCTCCGGAGCAGAAGGCCGCAGGTTCGATTCCTGCCGAGGGCACAGCGAAAAGGCCCCGACCATGATTCATGGTCGGGGCCTTTTCTTTTCGCCTGTCACTCGCGGCCGAAGAGCAGGCGGCCGACGTAGGCGGTGTCGAAGTATTCGCGGCCTTCGGCTATGCGGCCGTTGGTGATTCGAAAGGCGATGGCCACGTGGTTCGAGAACGGGGCGCCGTCGATGGTGGTGGCGTGGGTGGTCCATTCGGCCAGGGCGTGATCGCCGTCGGCGAGGACGGTGTGCACGTCCTGGCTGACCGGCTGGGTGAGGTCGAAGCGGGCGAGCATCTGGGTGAGGAAGCCGGTGAAGATTTCGTCGCGGCCCTTCCAGGTGCGGGAGACGGGCAGGTCGCCGTGCAGGGTCCAGGTGGCGTCCTCGGTGAAGAATTCGGCGCGGCGGTCGGCGGCCTGGCCGGTGCGCAGTGCCTCGATGTAGTCGGTGATGACGGTGCGGGTCTGTTCGGTGCTCATGGTGAATTCCTTATCAGATCTGATCAGGCGAGGGTGAGGACGGCATTGCCGCGGATGCGGCGGTGCACCAGATCGGTGAGGACGGTGACGGTTTCGGTCCAGTCGGCGGTGCGGCCGAGCTCCGGATGAATAATGCCGCCGGCGGCCAGTCGCACCAATTCGGTGAGGTCTTCGGCGTCGGTGGTATCGGCGACCCAGTGCGGAAAGTGATGCAGGGTGAAGGGTGTCGCGCCGAAGAGGTCGAAGAAGTCGAGCTGGATCGGCTGCCGGCTCGCCTGGCCGAACCAGACCACGGTGCTGCCGGGGGCCAGGTGACGCAGCGCCGCGGCGAAGGTGTCACCACCGACCGATTCCAGCACGATGTCGAATAGTCCTGTCGCGGCTTCGATATCGGTGAGCACCTCGGCGCCGTAGTCGGCCAGTCGCTGCCCGCGTTCGCGGGTGGCGGCGACCGCCGTGACGGTGGCGCCGGCGGCAATGGCGAGTTCGACCACCAGGTGACCGACTCCGCCCGACGCGCCGGTGACCAGCAACCGCTTACCGGCGACATCACCCGCACGGCGCAGCAGCCGCAGGGCGGTGAGCCCCGCCAGCGGGAGCGTGGCGGCGGCGGCGGCCGGAAGCTGCTGCGGCAGTGCCGCAATGGCGTCGGTGGCGACCGCGACCTGCTCGGCCCAGCCACCACCCGCCGCATGTGCGACAACACGGGCGCCGACCGCCGGGCCGGTGCCGTCCGCGGCGGCCGCGATGATCCGGCCCGCCACATCCTGGCCGGGTACGTGACCGGGGACGACCTCGGTCCCATACACGCCGGTGAGCGCGAAGTAGTCGCCGCGATTGACCGAGAATGCCTCGACCGCGATGACGGCTTCGCCGACGGCGGGAGCGGGGTCGGTGAGCTCGGTGAGAGTGATCAGCCGGTCGTCTGCGGTGGCGGTGAGTGCCTTCATTTCTTCCTCCTGTGTGCTGCCACCGACACTAGGAATGCAGGTACCCATTCGGAAGAAGGCAGTAAATAGTGGTATAGGTACCTGGTGGAAACCATCGAGGTAGAGGGCACGCCCGAGTGGGATGTCTTCAATATCAACTGCCCCACCCGCCAGGTGTTCGACCGCGTCGGTGAGCGCTGGACGGGTCTGGTGCTGCTCGCGCTGGAGCCGGGCACGCAGCGGTTCTCGGAGCTGCGCAGGCGGATTCAGGGCATCACCCAGAAGATGCTCACCCAGACGCTGCGGGCGCTGGAGCGGGACGGTGTGGTCGAGCGCCGGGTGTTCCCGACGGTTCCGGTCACCGTCGAGTACACGCTGACCCCGCTGGGCCGTAGTCTGGCCACCGCGATTGCGGGCCTGCGGGCCTGGTCGTACGACAATATCGGCGAAATCATCGCTGCCCGTGCGGAGTACGACGGCCGGGAAAGCTGACCCTCGACAGGGCTGGTTCCGGACAGGGCGCGTTGCCTTGCCGGTCGATGTGGCAACAGACCGGTATGTTTTGGGCATGTCGGACATCGAGGCGACACGTGCACGACTACCCGGGCGGCGGCCTGGACTGATCGCCGCCGCTGCCTTTGCGAGTCTTGCGAGCACGGTCGTGGCCGTCGCACCGAGTCACGCGACACCGGTCGCCCCGGTCGCCGACGCCGCCTCCTTCTACACCCCGCCCGATGATCGGGTCCCCGGTCCGCACGGTTCGGTGATCCAGCTCCGCCCGCTCATCGGCGACCCCGGTCTGGCGGGTGCGCGAAACTACCTGGTGCTGTATCGATCTGTCGATATGCAGGGCGCTCCGGTCGCGGTCTCCGGCACCGTGGCCGTCCCGGAGGGCACGCCTCCGCCCGGCGGCTGGCCGCTCATCTCGTGGGCGCACGGCACCACCGGCGTGGCCGACGGCTGCGCCCCCTCCCGTGATACCTCGGCCGACTTTCCCGCACACGACTACACCTCCCTGGTCCGGGACGTGCAGGCGCAATGGATCGCGGCCGGATACGCGGTGGCACAGACCGACTACCAGGGCCTGGGCACGCCCGGTCCGCACGGCTATCTGATCGGCGCCGCCGAACAGCGCGCCGTCACCGATATGGCCAGGGCGGCAAGGGAAATCGAGCCGGATATCGGCACGCGCTGGGTGGCCATGGGCCATTCCCAGGGTGGTCAGGCCGCGATTTTCACCGATGCCCAGGCGCAGCAGTGGGCGCCGGAACTGCAATTGCTCGGCGCCGTGGCACTGGCGCCCGCCTCGCATCAGGGTGTGGGTTTGCAGGCGTCCCAGGCGGCGACGACGGCCGGTGCGGCGAAGGCGCTGGGTCCGATCACCGGCGGCGTGACCTCGTTCCTGCCGTTGATCATTCGCGGTGCGCAGACCGTCGCGGATGTGGATCCGGGCCGATTCCTCACTCCCGCAACGGCTTCCCTGTTGTCGCTGGCCGACGTCGGCTGCATCGGCCAATTGCGGGAGCCGGGCCAGTGGGGTGATCTGAAGCCCGACGAGGTCTTCTCCCCCACCGGCGATATCAGCGCACTCACCCGCGTGCTCAATGAAAACGATCCCAGCACACTGGCTTTCGCACTGCCGCTACTGGTGCTGCAGGGCCGCGCCGATACCACCGTGCCGCCACTGGCCACCGATGCCATGGTGGTGCAGCAGCGGGCCACCGATCAGCCGGTGCAGTACCGCACCTATCCGGGCGTCGATCACCGCGGTGTGCTGGCGGCGTCCTATGCGGATGCGCTCAACTGGGTCAATGCCCGATTCGGCAGGTGAGCCGGAGCAGTCCGCACGGGCCGCATCCGGTACAGCAGTAGCACTCCCGCCGCGCAGCCCAGCGTGACAGCGAGGGCGGCCCAGCCCGGACCGGCCGAGGTCACGCTCGTCGGGTCGCGATACCAGCGCGGCGAATAGGCCACGCGTCCGAAACTACTGCCGCGCAAGGCGACGACCAGGCACGGCACCACCAGCGCCGCCAGCGCGACCACCGTACTCGGCGCACCCTGCGCACTCGGCCCGGCAAAGCAGTACCCCATGAGCAGTCCGAGACCGACGATGCCGATTATCGGAATCACCGAGTCGGCGCGCCCGGTGCTCTCGGTGAGCGCCGCGAATACGGAAAGCACTGCGGTACCGGCGAATCCGGCCCACGGGACGGACCAGCGCCGTCCGGCGAGGTAGCCGATCGCGACCGCGATGAACGGGATGGGCGCACTCCAGTCCGGGCGGGGAACGGCGATGATCGCACTGCCCGCATTGGTCACCGCGACCACCAGCAGCACCACCGCGCCGTCTCGTCCCGGCAGCAGCAGCGCCGCGAGCACGGCCGCGCCCACGATGATCGATAGGGCGATCGCCGCCTGCGCGGGTGTTCCGGCATGCCGGACAAACCATTCGGTGGCGACCGAGGTTGCCACCACCAGCAGCAGTGCCGCCAGGATCGGGCCGATCGGCAGATCGGCACTCTCGTCCTCGGCGTCCTCCGCGACCGGTTCGGCACGCTGCATGAGGACGGCCGCGCCCAGTGCCACGGTGGTCGCGAGGACGAGCCAGATCGGCGGGGTTCCGGTGGAGGCCCATTCGATGAGGGTGCGGCTCTGGCCGCCCGGGCTGGGGAGCGAGGTGAGATCGCCGATCATGATGCTGGAGAGCGCGCCGATGAGATAGGCGGCCGTCGCGAGCGGTTTACCGAAGACCGCGACGGCGAGCGCGCCGAGCAGGATGCCGCCGAAGATCGAGTCGATGTAATTGACCGTGATGAGTGTTCCGGTCAGCGCATTGTTCAGATTCCAGAGGTGGTCCGCCACCAGCACCGCGGCGCTGCCGAAGGAGACGATCCAGGCGGTGCGGCGGCCCAGCGCCACCGCCAGTGCGGCCGCGATCACCGCGAACATGGCGCCGGCGGCCGCGGCCCGCGGCATGTTCAGCACCAGCAAATCGAGTTCGAGGGGCCCTTCGTTCGACCAGCCGAGGTCCAGGGGAGCCATCAGCAACAGTCCGGCGACTACCGCGCCCAGAAAGGCGGACGCGGGCTGAATTATCCGGTCGAACCGGCGGACATCAGGCATGGAGGCCACACCTATCGGATGCACCAACGCGAACTTCGCGCCCATCTCGTCTCACCCTTTCACCGGTGATGCGACGCTCAACGCGTTACAGCAGTACGAGCAGCTAACTCGTTCCGAGGTTAACAGCAAGTAGGCATACCGGTCAGGGCCAGTGATTTACGCCACCCCACTCGACCAGCGGTTTCAGCCGGGCGAGGTAGGCGGTGCGGGCGGAATTCGGACAGATCGGGCGCAGTGAAACCGCGTATCAGGCAGCGGTCCGGGCTTCGGACAACGAGGCCAGGTGTCAACGAGGCCGGGTGTCAACGAGGCCGGGTGTCAAGCGGCAGTGGAACCGTTCCTCAGGCGCAGCGGAACCGGAAGGTGGCGAGCGGGGCGGGGCCGGGAACCGTGTCCACCTGCTGGGCGGCGTCACCGTCGAGCGCGCAACCGGTGGGGGTGGCGACCTGGATCCGGTAGCAGCCACTCGGAACGGCCGAGGTGACGGTGCCGTCATTGCCGGTGGTGACGGACGGCAGGGCCGTGCCGCCCGCGCAGGGCGCAATATCGGTCTTGACCCCCGCGAGCGCGAACTGTTCCGGACCGTAGACGGCCTGCACCTTCACCGCGGAGTCACCGGCCGGCGGCTGCGCGGCCGCGAGCGGGGATACGGCGAGGGCTGCGCCTACAACGGACGTGACGAACAGCAAGCGACGCACGGGACTCCTTCGGGTCGAGCTGAGGCGAATTCGCCTCCGGGCCAATATAGGTGCTCGCACCCGGTATCGGAGTCAGCACACTCGGGCGCTGTCACATTGTTGCCACCCGAGCGGTCGTCACGCGGCGGACAGCACATCCCGCGCGGGTGGTGCCACTGTTCAGCTCGGCGACCGCCGCACACTGCGCGGCGGTGAATGCCACTGCCGCGCCGAGCACTTCGAGATCCACCCGGTCGCCGACGGTCGGTGCTGCGACGCTGACTCGGCGTACCTGGATGGGTTCGGCGCGGCCGTCCAGGCCCAGGGTCAGCATGACGTCCGCGCCGCGGAATTCGACGCCGTGCACGGTCGCGCAGCCGGGGTCACCCTGCGAGACCACCTGGGCGACAAGCTGTTCCGGTCGCATCATGACCGTCGCCGCGCCCGCGGGGGCATCGGCCTGCACCGGGATGCGGCCCAGTGCGGTCTCGGCGAACGCGCCGCGCAGGGTGGCGTCGAGCAGCACGGTATCGCCGAGGAATCCGGCGGTGAAGAGATCGGCGGGCGCGGCGTACACCTGTTCGGGCGTGCCGACCTGGGTGAAGCGACCGGTGCACATGACGGCCACCTGATCGGCGAAGGACAGCGCCTCCTCCTGATCGTGGGTCACCAGAATGCTGGTCATACCCGCGCCGCGCAGGGCGTCGGCGACGGCTTGGCGGGTGGCGGCGCGCAATCCGGTATCGAGGGCGCTGAACGGCTCGTCCAGCAGCATGAGATCGGGTTTGCGGGCCATGGCGCGGGCCAGTGCGACGCGTTGCTGCTGACCGCCGGAGAGCTGGTGCGGGCGGCGGGCGGCGTAGGAGGGGTCCAGCGAGACCATCTCGAGCAGTTCACGCACCTGCTCCTTATGGCGGCGGCGGTCGGCCATCCCGCCATTGAGGCCGTACGCGATGTTCTGCCCGACGGTGAGATGCGGGAACAGCGCGCCGTCCTGCGCCACATAACCGATCTTGCGGCGGTGCGCCGGAAGCGAGAAACCCTCTCGCGTGACAACTTCCGATCCGACGGTGACCGATCCGGCATTCGGGTTCTCGAAGCCGGCGATGACCCGCAGCAGCGTGGTCTTGCCGCAACCGGAGGAGCCGACCACGGCGGTAGAGCTGCCGTCGGGCACCTCGAGGCGGATGCCGTCCAGCACCCGAGTGGGCCCGAAGGTCTTCGAAACATTGTCGACGACAAGACGACTCATACTCCGGCCGCCTTCCTGGATTGAGTGAACAGCAGATACGTGACCGGTATCGAGGCGATGATCATGATCAGCGCATAGGGTGCGGCCGCCGCGTAGTCCAGTTCGCCGGACAGCGACCAGAAGCGCATGGCCAGGGTGCGAGTGCCGTTGGGGGCCAGTAGCAGGGTGGCGGTCAGTTCGGTGGCCACCGCCACGAACACCATGGCCGCCGCCGAGGCCGCAGCGGGCGCGGTCAGCCGCAGCGTGATGCGGAAGAAGGTGGCGGGACCGGACTTTCCGAGCGCCTGCGACATCTCCTCCAGGCCGACGGGCACCTGTGCCAGCCCGGCCCGCACGCCGACCAGGGCGCGCGGCAGGAACATGAGCGTGTAGGCGGCCAGCACGGTGGCGGCCGTCTGATAGAGCGCGGGCAGCCAGCGAATGCTCACGGTCACCAGCGCCAGCGCGATGACGATGCCGGGCAGCGAGCTGGTGATGTAGTTGGCGCCCTCGATGATTCGCGCGAACCGCGAGGTGGAGCGCACCGCGATCCAGGCCACCGGGAAGGCGCACACCGTGGTGATGACGGCGGCGACGGCAGCCAATCCGATGGTCTGCCCGAGGGATTGGCCGATATCGGCCATATCCCAGACCTTCGAACCACCGATGCGCAGCCAGCGCACGATGCACCACAGCGGTACCCCGAGCGTGGCCGCCAGCGCGGCCGTCAGCAGCAGGAAGACCGGAATCTTGTTGACGCCCAGCCGAACCCGGGTCGCGGCCCGGGGTACACCGCTGCCGATGCGGGCGTACCGCGCATTGCCGCGCGCGGCCGCCTCACCCGCCAGCAGCACCAGGCACAGCGCCACCAGCACACCGGCCAGGGCATTGCCCGCAGCTCCGGCGAAGCTCGACTGGTACTGCTCGAAAATGGCGGTGGTGAAGGTGTCGAACCGCACCATGGCGAAGGCACCGTACTCGGCCAGCAGATGCAGCGAGATGAGCAGTCCGCCGCCGAGAATGGCCAATCGCAACTGCGGCAGCACGATTCGCACGAAGACCGTCACCGGCCCGGAGCCCAGCGCCCGCGCGGATTCCTCCACCGCCGGATCCAGGCGGCGCAGGGTGGCAGCGGCGGGCAGGTACACCAGCGGGAAGTACGACACGGTGGCGATGAGCACGCCCGCCCACAATCCGTGCAGGGACGGGATGGCGCTCACCCACCCGTAACTGTTGACGAAGGCGGGCACAGCCAGGGGAGCTACGAAGATCGGCCCCCACCAGCCCGTGCCCGGAACATCGGTGCGCTCCACAATCCAAGCCAGCCCGATGCCGAGCGCCAGGCAGATGGGAACGGTGAGCACGACCAGATCCACGGTATTGCGCAGTAATTCGCCGACCCGGGGCCGGAAGATCAGCTGCGCGGTGTCGTGGATTCCGTTGGACAGCAAGGTGGACACGATGTAGCCCAGCGGCACGAAGGTCGCGGCGACCAGCAGCAGCGCGACGATCGTGATGAGGAGCCCGGACCGATTGGCCCGGGCGGCGACAGCGGTCCGGACGGCCACGATTAGAGCAGGCCCGCCTCGGTCATGAGCTGCGTGACCTTCTTGGCGTCCAGCTTGCTCGGGTCGATCTTGGGCGCGTCCAGCGAAGCCAGCGGCGGCAGTGCGGGATTGGCGGCGACGTTCGCGGCGACGGGGTACTCCATGGAGTCACCGTCCCGCAGCACCTCCTGGCCCTTCTGCGAGGCGATGAAGGCCAGGAACTTCTGTGCGTTCTCCTGCTTCTTGCTCGACTTCAGCACGCCGCCACCGGAAGTGGAGACGAAGGCGCCCGGGTCCTGGTTCTTGAAGAAGAACAGCTTGGTGTTGTTGCTGTTCTCCTTGGTGAGGGCCTGATCGCGGAACCAGTAGTAGTGGTAGATCACGCCGCCGTCGAACTGGCCGGTGTTCGCGCCCTTCATGACGGCGGTGTTGTTCTGCGAGATGATCGCATTGTCCTTCATGCCCTGGAGCCAGGCCTTGGTGACGTCCTCACCCTTCTGCGCCAGCAGGGCGGCCACGATGGCCTGGAAGTCGGCGCCGGACGCGCCCGCGCTCCAGCGGCCCTTCCACTGCGGCTGCTGCAGGTCCAGCAGCGAGTGCGGCAGCTGATCGGCGGGCAGCTTGCCCGTGTTGTAGACGAAAACGGTTGAGCGGGCGGCAATTCCGACCCACTTACCGGTGGAGGGGCGGAACTGCTCGGGCACCAGCGCGAGGGTGCCGGAGTCGACGTCGGCGAACAGGCCGGCGTTCTCGACGAGCGCCATGGCGGGCGAGTTCTCGGTGAGGAAGACATCGGCGGGCGAGTTCTTGCCCTCGGCGATGATCTGATTGCCGAGGTCGGTGTCGCCACCCTGACGGACCGTCACCTTGATGCCGGTCTCCTTGGTGAACGCGTCCGTCCACTCCTTGGTCAGGGTCTCGTGCTGGGCGTTGTAGATGAGAATGTTGTTGTCGTCCTTGGACGAGTTCGAACATCCGGTCGCCGCGAGCACGGTGATTGCCGCGATCGCGCCGGTTACCACTTTCCATCCAACCGCTGCCATGACTGTCCTTTCGACCTGCCAATCCTCATCAATGAGGTTTGGCTAACCAACCTACCGGTTCCAGCGGCGGACAGATCCGGCACCCCGCCGAATCGAAACCGTTTTGCCGTAGTCTGCGGACATTCAGTGGTGGACCCGATCGACAGGATCTTGATGACCCTCCCGCCCGGCGGACAACCGTACAGCCCTGCACCGGACGTTCAGCAACCATCTGGCAAGCACTCTGCCGGTAAACACATTGGCCGCAAGCCTCTGATTATCGGACTGATCGTGGCGGCCGTTGTCGTGGTCGGTGGTGGCATCGCCGCCGCAGTCTCCTTGACCGGCAAGGCAACTCCCACTGACGACCAGCGCATCGAGTCGTCCGTCCACGATTTCTACGACACGCTCGCGGCCAAGGGCCCGTCCATCGCCGTCGCCGCGGCCTGCTCGGCGGACCGTGCGGAGTACGACGCACTCCCGGCCGCCCAGAAGAGCGCCTCCGACGAGGGCAAGATCGATATCCGCATCGTCGCCGTGGATCACATCGCCGTCACCGGCGATCGTGCCACCGCGAATTCGGTCGGGACCATGACCGTGCCCGGCGCCGAGGACAAGACCATCACCACGACCCAACACCTCCGCGAGGAAGACGGCGCATGGAAGGTCTGCTCGGCCGACGGAAAGTAGTCCGGCGATGAGCTGCTGCGGACCCACCCGGCGACGGGTACTCGGAGCCTTCGCGGCGGCCGCACTGCTGCCCCTGGCGCGGCCGAGTTCGGCTCGCGCGCAAGCCGATTCGATGCTGACGACCGATCTCGAGGTCGTGACCATTGCCGATCGGTCGGCGGTGCTCACCTGGACGACGCTGGGCCCGGACGCGAACGGCGATTTCGTGCCGGTCGACACCGACAGCGAGGTATGGCTGGCCCCCGCGGACGGATCAGGTCTGCGACAGGTGTTCGCCGACCCGGAGCCGACCGCCTATCACTACGCGGAGGTGACCGGCCTGGAACCCGGGCGGCGCTACCGCTTCGAGGCCCGCTCGCTCAGCGTTCCGGCCGCCCCGGCGCTGAATGTGGCTACGCGGCTACCGAATACGCCGGAGGCGACCGGCGAATTCAGCACGCTGGTCCCGCCGCCCGGCCGCCTGCTGCGAACCATCGCCCTGTCCAACGACATTCACTACGGTGAGGAAGTCAGCGGTCTCATTACCGCGGGCCTGCCGCCCGGCGTACGCCAAGATCCCGGTCTGCCACCGTATCCCGAGGTCATGCTGGCGGCCGTGCTGGACGATCTGCACCGGCCAGACCGCTCCGCCGATCATCTGATCCTGGCCGGCGATCTGACGGCCGAGGCCACACCCGCTCAGGTCGACGGCGTCCACTCGCACCTGTCCGCCTGGGGCGCGCCGGGCCGGGATTGGTTCGCCTGCCGCGGCAATCACGACCGCCCGCACGTGGGCAGCGACTACGCCGGCTGTACACCGTTTCTGGACCACTACGACTGCTGGGGCGAATCCTTCACTCCCCGGCAGCAATTGGCGGACTTCGAGGTGGGCGAACTCCGCCTGCTCGCCCTCGATACCACCGAACTCGATACCTCCGGCGGCACCATCGACCGCCCGCAGTTCGATCACCTCCGCGAGCTGCTGCGCGCCGACCCGGACCGCCCCACCCTGGTGTTCAGCCACCATCCGGTTACCGCCGAATCCGGCTGGTCCAATATCGCGGGCCCGAGTTTCATCCTGAATGCTCCCGATGCCGCGGAGTTGCAGTCCCTCTATGCCGCGGCGCCCGGTGTTTTCCTGCACCATTCCGGCCACACCCACCGCAATCGCCGCACCCGCCCCGACTTCGCGCTCCCCGTCGAATTCCTGGAAGTGGCCGCGGCCAAGGAATATCCCGGCGGCTACACCCTGTTGCGCATTTACGAGGGCGGCTACATGCTGAATTTCTACAAGACCCGCACCCCGGGAGCCCGGCGCTGGAGCGCCCGCTCCCGCAGCGAATACTTCGGCCTGCTCCCCGAATACACGCTCGGCGCCACCGCGGATCGCAATCACGTCGTGCTGCGCGACTTCTCGGGTCTGACCGCATGAAAGCGGCTGGGCCCCCACAAATTCGTGGAGACCCAGCCGGATGGAGCGAGCGGCGGGAGTCGAACCCGCGTATACGGCTTTGCAGACCGCTACCTAGCCCCTCGGTCACACCCGCATCGAGATCCACAGTGCCGGATGCGAGCAGGAGTGACCAGGGTTCGAATCAGCGTGATTTCTATCAGGTCAGGGGATGGCGGCCGGGTCCGGCGGGGGCGGTCCGTCCGGCGGGGGCGGCAGCGGGTCCAGCGGTGCGGGCGGGGGCTCCGGCGCGACGGGCGGCGGTTCCGGCGCGACCGTGGGAGTCGTTGTGAGCGACTGCGATTCGGGGATGGCATCGGGCCCCGGTGCGCCGGCGTCGAAGGCCGGCGGGCTGCTGGGGTCGATGGTCGGGTTGTCGCAGCTCGCGCCGACCTCCGGGTAGGTGTACTGGTTCTGGCGCAGCGCGACGATGAACTGAGCCACGCGCGGATCGCGCGGATCGCTCAGTTTCAGCTGGTGGCCCCAGGATTGCAGGGACACCGGGGTGTCCAGGCCCGGATACGGCGAAATGAGCATGTAGGGCTTGCCCACCACCTGATTTCGCAATACGGTCTGGCTGTCGGCGTCCAGGCTGCTGGGGTTGTAGGTGATCCACACCGCCCCGTGTTCCAGCGAATGCACGGCGTTCTCGGAGCGAATCGCCTGTTTGTAGACCACGCCGGTGCAGGGCGCCCACGACGCGTCGTGCGGGCCGCCGAAGGGCGGCGACTGCGTATAGGCGACACGCTGGGTGGCCAGCACATGCACTCCGGCGGGGAAATCCTTGCGCACAACACCGGCGATCCGGGTGGACGGGTCGTGGTCGTGGGCGGTCGGGGTGAATTCCGCCGCGGTCGCCGCGGCGGAGTCGCCCTCGGCGCTCCACGGCCACAGCACCGCCGCGGTGCCGACGGTGAGCACCAGGCCGACCAGGCCGGCCAGCAGCGGCATCCGATTGCGCTTGCGCGGTAGACGTTCCGGGAAGGGCACGCTGTACGGGCCCTGTATCGAGGGTGGGGCCGGGTCGAACTTCGGGCCGAGCGGGTTGGTCACGTACTGCCTCCTAATAGCGGCAAGACTACGACACCGAAAAAGGGCTCGGCGCGGCGGAAGTCGGGTCGGGGGCGTGCGATGATCGGTGGCATGTCTCGGCCACGTCCCCTGCCGCTCGATCCGATCGAGGAGGCGCATCGTCAGTGGACCGAGCACGGCTGGGGCGAGGTCGCCGACGGAATGGCGGCGGTCACCTCGCTGGTGCGGGCGCAGCAGATCGTCATGGCGCGGGTCGATGAGGCGCTGAAACCCTCCGGCCTCACGTTTTCCCGATACGAGCTGCTGATGCTGCTGAGTTTCAGCAAAACGGGTGCGCTGCCGATGGCGGTGGCCAGTGCCCGATTGCAGGTGCATCCGACGAGTGTCACCAATACCGTGGACCGGCTGGAGGCGGCGCAGCTGGTTAAGCGGGTGCCACATCCGAGTGACCGGCGGGCAACTCTTATCGAAATAACCGACGCCGGAAGGGAATCGGTGGCCGCGGCCACCACCCAGCTGAACCGGCAGGTGTTCGCGGACACCGGTCTGGCACCGGAGAGACTCCACTTACTGCTGCAATTACTGGCGGAATTCCGGCAGCGCGCCGGAGACTTCGACAGCGGTGGCTCGCCCACCCGCTGGTCCGGGCAGTAACCATCCAGCATCCAAGCAGCCAATTTCCTGCGTCATAGTCTTGGTTTCGGGCGCGAATAGGTTCACCATTGAGGCCATGGTGCTGGTCCTCGGGGTGTCAGCTGGCGCGGCGGGTGCGCGAGCCATGCTCACCCATTCCGACCAGCCCCATCTCCCCCCGATCGACCGGTGCAAGGTGCCGCGCCGCAGCGGTGGCGGTATGGAGGAGGGTGTTTTCGAGGCCATCCGCCTGATGCGTAAATCCGCAGGCCGGCGTGATGAATTCATTACCGGCATCGCCGTCACCTGCCGCTGCACCGCGCATGCCGAGGCGGTACGCACCACGGCCGGGCGCAATCGCCTCACCGTGATCGACGAGCAGGTCGCACAGCTGCGCTATCTACGTTTCACCGGCCGGCTACCGGCCGAGGGTTCGGTACTGCTGTACGACCTGGGCGCTTCCGGTCTCACTCTGACGCAGATCGACTGCCGCACCGATGCCATTCTGGCCAGCAAACGCAGTACCGTGCTCGGCGGCGACGGGCACGATGCGCTCCTACGCTGGCTGCTGGTGCGCGGCGGCGTGACCGTGGATCTGGCCACCAGCCGCCGCCACAAGGAAGCCCTGGCCAGCGACCGGGTGATCGCGGTCTGCGATCCGATCTCCGGGCACCGTGCCGTCATCACCCGCAGCGATTTCGCCGATCTGGTGTCCGCGGGCATTCACCACTCCGTCTCCTTCGTCCGGCAGATGATCGAGGAAACCGGTGTGCACCCGACGGCCATGGCACTACTGGGCGGCTGCACCCGCAACAAGAGCATTCGCGACGATCTGGAACAGCAACTCGACCTACCGCTGATCTACGATCCCGAACCGGAATTCGTCTCCACCCGCGGCGCGGTACTCCTGGCCGCCGAACGCCCCTCCGCCCGCCGAGTCCGAAGTGTCCGCTTCAATCCGGTCCCGGCCTTGCGCGCCAGCGCATCCGACACCCCGTCCCGGAGAAAACTGGTCGCCGCCATAGCAGTCACCGCCACCCTCGGCGGAACCATCGCCGGCGCACTGGCTTTCAACCACGACGGTGGCCATCCGGACGGCAAACCGCCGACAGTAGAGGTAGTCGGCCCGCCCAAACACAGCTGATCCGTCGAGGGGCCTAGCCGGCCGAAATCCAGCCCTCGGGACAGCATAGAAAAGTTCTCCCACCCGATCGGGATGGGAGAACTTTTGCGGCAGAACCGGTTTCGCCTACTTGTTGGTGAAGTCGGCCGGGCGCTTCTCGACGAAGGCGGCCATGCCTTCCTTCTGGTCGTCGGTGGCGAAGAGGGAGTGGAAGACGCGGCGTTCGAAGCGCAGGCCCTCGGTGAGGGTGGTTTCGAAGGCGCGGTCGACGGCTTCCTTGGCGATCATGACCGACGGGAGGGACATGGCGCCGATGGTTTCGGCCACCTCGAGGGCGGTGGCGACCAGGTCGGCGGCGGGGACGATGCGGGAGACCAGGCCCGCGCGCTCGGCCTCTTCGGCATCCATATTGCGGCCGGTGAGGATGAGGTCCATGGCCTTGGCCTTGCCGACGGCGCGGGTGAGGCGCTGCGAGCCGCCCATGCCGGGGATGACACCGAGCTTGATTTCGGGCTGGCCGAATTTGGCGGTGTCGGCGGCGATCAGCAGATCGCACATCATGGCCAGTTCGCAGCCGCCGCCGAGGGCGTAACCGGCGACCGCGGCAATGATGGGCTTGCGGAAGGCGACCAGGCGGTCCCAGCCGGCGAAGTGATCGGCGAGGAACATGTCCATATAGGACTTGCTCTGCATCTCCTTGATATCCGCGCCGGCCGCGAAGGCCCGCTCGGAGCCGGTCAGCACGACCGCGCTGATCTCGGCGTCGTTCTCGAGCTCGTCGAGAGCGGCCGAGATATCGGTGAGAACCTGCGAGTTCAACGCATTGAGGGCCTTCGGCCGGTTCAGCGTAATGAGGGCGACCCGCCTTTTGCGCTCCAGCAGAATGGTCTCGAAGTCGGGCCCGCCCGTCGCCCGGCCACCACCCCCCACTGAATCGCTGCGCGATGCAGTCATTCTTGTTCTCCTCCAGATCGCTTACGGATATCGGTGACGATAGCCGAGAAATCCTTGCCCGCTTCGTCCTGGTTGAAGCGGTTGTAGATCTGCGCGGCCAGCAAACCGATCTGCCCGTCGACACCATTGCTCTGCAGAGCGTTCGCGGCCAGGCCCAGGTCCTTGGACATGAGCGCCGTGGCGAAACCGGGCTGGTAGTCGTTATTGGCCGGGCTGGTCGGCACCGGGCCGGGGACCGGGCAGTACGAGGTGAGCGCCCAGCTCTGGCCAGATGCCGTGGAGACCACATCGAAGAACTTGTCGTGCGTCAGGCCCAGCTTCTCGCCCAGCACAATGGCTTCCGACAACCCGATCATGGAAATGCCCAGGATCATGTTGTTGCACACCTTGGCGGCCTGGCCGACGCCCGCGCCGCCGCAGTGCACAATCTTGCCGCCCATGACCTCCAAAATCGGGAGAGCAGCCGCGAAGTCGTCATCCGCGCCACCCACCATGAAGGTGAGAGTCCCCGCGACGGCTCCGCCGACACCACCGGAGACCGGAGCGTCCAGGGCCCGATGTCCCGCTGCCACAGCGAGTTCTGCGGCGGACTTGGCATCGTCGACGTCGATCGTCGAGCAATCGATGAAGAGCGTGCCCGGCTTGGCGGCGGCGAGCACGTCGTTGTAGAGGTCGAGCACAATGCGGCCGTTGGGCAGCATGGTGATGACGATCTCCGACTCCGCCACGGCCGCAACGGGTGTCGTGACCACGGTGGCGCCGTCCGCACGCGCCTGCTCCTGCGCGGCAGGCACGGGATCGAAGGCGAGGACCTCGTACCCGGCTTTCACCAGATTGGCGGCCATGGGTCCGCCCATGTGCCCGAGACCCAGGAATCCGACCTTCTTGTTCACGCTTGCTGAAGTGCTCACTGCTCGTCCTTCGGTGCGGCCAAACCCAATTCGCGATCTCCGAGGGCGCCGAAGTAGGCGTCCACCTCGGCGGCGGTGACCTCGGCGAGAGTCGCCGGTTGCCACTTCGGATCGCGGTCCTTGTCGATGACCTGGGCGCGAATGCCTTCCACCAGGTCGTGGGTGTTCAGCGAGGCGGTCGACACCCGGTACTCCCGGTTCAACACCTCTTCGAGACTCGCGGCTTTGCGCGCACTGCGCAGCGACCGCAAGGTGACCTTCAGTGCCACCGGGGATTTCGACAGCACATCCACAGCGGCCGCGGCCGCCTCGGGCCGGCCGTCGGATTCCAGTCGCGACACGATCTCTTCGACGGATTCGGCGGCGTAGCAGAAGTCGATCCAATCCCGCTGTGCCACAAACTCGGACACCGGGGCGGGCTGGGCGAACTTGGCGATGGCAACAGCCGCGTCGGTGGTGCGCAGCGCCTCCAGCAACGCCGGAATGTGCTCGGACGGCACGAAGGAATCGGCGAATCCGGCGGCAATGGCATCACCGGCGCTCATCCGCGCGGTGGTCAGCGCGATATGGGTGCCGATCTCACCGGGCGCGTGCGCGAGCAGGTAGGTGCCGCCCACATCGGGAATGAAGCCGATTCCGGTCTCCGGCATACCGACCTTGGAGCGCTCGGTGACAACCCGGTGGCTCGCGTGCCCGGAGAGGCCCACGCCGCCGCCCATGACAATGCCGTCCATAATCGCCACATACGGCTTGGCGTAACTGCCGATCAGCGCATTGAGGATGTACTCGTCGCGCCAGAACCGGCCACTCGGCGAGTCCGCCGCGATGTAGGGCGAATCGCCCTGTGCCACCGCATGCTCGGCGTCATTGTGAATGGCGACAATATCGCCGCCCGCGCACAGCCCGCGCTCCCCCGCGCCGGTGAGCACCACGGTGCGCACCTCGTCGTCGCCAGCCCAGGCGCGCAGTGCGTCCAGAATGGCCAGCGCCATCGGATGATTCAGCGCATTGATGGCCCGTGGCCGATTCAGCGTGATCAGGCCGAGCCCGTCCCGCTTCTCGAGGAGAACCTCGGCGGTATTCTCTGTTTCGCTCATGCTGCTCCTACCACAGAGCGGGCGACGACGACCCGCATGATCTCGTTCGTGCCTTCCAGAATCTGATGCACCCGAAGATCGCGAACGATCTTCTCGATCCCGTATTCGGCCAGGTAACCGTAGCCACCGTGCAGTTGCAGGGCCTTGTTGGCCACCTCGAATCCGGCATCGGTGGCGAACCGTTTGGCCATGGCGCAGAGCTCGACCTTGTCGTCGGCATCGGCGTCCAGGGCGGCGGCCGCACGCCACAGCAGGGTGCGGGCGGCCTCCAGAGAAGTGCGCATATCCGCGAGTTCGAATTGCAGCGCGGTGTTGTCGAGCAGCCGGGCCCCGAAGGCTTTGCGCTGCGCCATATAGGTGACGGTCTTGTCCAGCGCCGACTGTCCGCCGCCGAGCGAGCAGGCCGCGATATTCAGTCGACCGCCATTGAGCCCGTTCATAGCGATGCGGAAGCCATTGCCCTCGGCACCCAGCAGGTTCGAGGCGGGCACCCGGGCATTGTCGAGAATGACCGCCCGGGTGGGCTGTGCATTCCAGCCCATCTTCCGCTCGTTCGCACCGAACGAGAGTCCCGGCGTATCGGCGGGCACGATGAATGCCGAAATCCCGCGTGCGCCATTGTCTCCGGTGCGAGCCATCACCACGTACACGTCGGAGCTGCCCGCGCCGGAGATGAATTGCTTGACGCCGGTGAGCAAGTAGTCGTCGCCGTCACGAACGGCCTTGGTGCTCAAGGCCGCCGCATCGGAGCCGACACCCGGTTCGGTGAGTGCGTAGCTGGCGAGCAGATCCATGGAGGTCAGCCCGGGCAGCCACCGATTGCGTTGCGCGTCATCGCCGTAGCTGTCGATCATCCACGACGCCATATTGTGGATGGAGATATAGGCGGCAATGGTCGGGCAGCCGGTGGAGAGCTGCTCGAAGATGCGCACGGCATCCAGGCGCCGCAGCTGCGAGCCGCCCACATCCTCGCGAACGTAGATGCCGCCCAGGCCGAGCTGCCCGGCCTTGCGCAGTACATCGATCGGGAAGTGCTTGCGCTCATCCCATTCCAGCGCATTGGGCGCGAGCAGCTCGTCGGCAAAGGAGCGGGCGGTCTCGGTGATCGCCCTTTCGTCTTCGTCGAGTACGAACATGATCAGTCCATGGTCGGGATCACGAACGCATTGGCCGCGGAGCGGCCCGAAGAAACAGTCTCCTTGCCTCCCGCCGGCCAGCGCTGTGTCACCGTCTTGGTCTTGGTGTAAAAGCGGATCGAGTCCGGGCCGTGCTGATTGAGATCGCCGAAGCCGGACCGCTTCCAACCACCGAAGGTGTGGTACGCGATCGGCACCGGAATCGGGACATTGATGCCGACCATGCCGACCTGCACGCGCGCCGCGAAGTCGCGGGCGGTGTCACCGTCGCGGGTGAAAATGGCTACGCCATTGCCGTATTCGTGCTCGTTCGGCAGGCGCAGCGCCTCCTCGTAGTCCTTGGCGCGCACGATGGTGAGCACCGGACCGAAGATTTCTTCCTTGTAGATGCGCATATCCGCGGTGGCGCGGTCGAACAGTGTTGCCCCCGTGAAGAATCCGTCCTCGCCGCCCTCGACGACCAGACCGCGGCCGTCGATGACGAGCTCCGCGCCTTCATCGACGCCGATCTGCACGTAGTCGTTGACGCGGTCCACGCCGTCCTGGCCGACGAGGGGGCCGAAGTCCGCGCCCGGATCGTCGGAGAGACCGACATTGAGCTTGGCGATACGCTCGATGAGCTTGTCGCGCAGGCGATCCGCGGTCTCCTCGCCGACGGGCACGGCGACCGAGATGGCCATGCAGCGCTCACCGGCCGCACCGTAGCCCGCGCCGACGAGCTGGTCGGCCACATCGTCGAGGTCGGCGTCCGGCATGACGATGGCGTGGTTCTTGGCCCCGCCGAAGCACTGCGCGCGCTTGCCATTGGCGGTCGCGGTCTCGTAGATGTACTGCGCGATCGGGGTCGAGCCCACGAAGCCGACGGCCTTGATGCGGTCGTCGTGCAGCAGCGTGTCCACGGCCACCTTGTCGCCGTTGACGACGTTGAAGACGCCCGCGGGCAGTCCGGCCTGCAGGAAGAGCTCGGCCAGGCGCAGCGGCACCGACGGATCACGCTCGGACGGCTTGAGCACGAACGCATTACCGCAGGCCAGCGCGGGGCCGGCCTTCCACAGCGGGATCATGGCCGGGAAGTTGAAGGGCGTAATGGCCGCGACGACGCCGAGCGGTTGCCGCATCGAGTACACATCGATGCCGGTACCGGCGCTCTCGGTGTATTCGCCCTTGAGCAGATGCGGAATGCCGGTGGCGAATTCGATGACCTCGAGGCCGCGCTGGATATCACCCTTGGCGTCCGGGATGGTCTTGCCGTGCTCGGAGGACAGCAGCGCGGCCAGCGAATCCATCTCGTCCTGGACCAGGGTCAGGAACTTCATGAGCACGCGCGCCCGCTTCTGCGGGTTGTACGCGGCCCAGACCAGCTGAGCTTCGGCGGCATTGGCGATAACCGCTTCGACCTCGGCCTTACTGGCCAGCGGCACCCGTGCCTGCACCTGTCCGGTGCTCGGGTTGAAGACGTCGCGGAAGTTGCCGGACGTTCCGGGGACGTGCTGTCCGCCGATGAAGTGGGTCAGTTCGCGAACCATGCCAGTCCTGTCTCGATGTCGCCGTCGCATCACCGGTGCTCGATGCCGACTCCGCGCGTAGACCACGCGGTACTAGGCCACCATATAGTTGGACATCCTAGTATTTCCAGAGATGTTGCTGTGGCAGATCTCACGTCATATTTGATTTGACGTCCTACTATTGGGGTATCAACGGTACGGCCGCACAGGTGGAGGAACCCATGGCCGATCTGCACGTTCCGGTGAACCCGGTGCGCTTTGTGACCTCAGCGGCGCTGTTCGACGGCCACGACGCGGCCATCAACATCATGCGGCGGATTCTGCAGGCCCAGGGGGCCGAGGTCGTTCATCTCGGGCACAACCGGGCCGTGAGCGAGGTCGTGGACGCGGCGGTCAGCGAGGACGTGCAGGGCGTCGCACTCAGCTCGTATCAGGGTGGGCATGTCGAGTACTTCGAATATCTGGCGGCTGCGCTGAAGGAGGCCGGGGCCGGGCATGTGCGGCTCTTCGGCGGAGGCGGCGGGGTGATCGTCGCCGAGGAGATCGAGCGGCTGGCCGCCGCCGGGGTGACCATCTTCTCGCCCGAGGACGGGCAGCGGCTGGGCTTGCCGGGCATGATCAATCGGCTGGTCAGCGACTGCGATGTGGATTTGGCGCTGGCGCCCGCGCCCTTGGAGGCGGTGCTGAGCGGGGATCGGGCGGCGCTGGCTCGGACGCTCACCTGCCTGCAACAGGATGCGCTGCCCGCAGCGGATCTGGCGGAGCTCACCGCGGCGGCGGGCGCGCGGCAGGTGCCGGTACTGGGCATCACCGGCACCGGCGGCTCCGGAAAGTCCTCTCTCACAGATGAACTCGTGCGGCGTCTGCGCACCGATCAGCAGGACAAGCTGCGCGTCGCGGTCCTCGCGATCGATCCGACGCGGCGGCGCGGGGGCGGTGCGCTGCTGGGCGACCGCATTCGCATGAACGCCCTGGACGGGGAGCGGGTGTTCTTCCGGTCGCTGGCCACTCGCGGCGAGCGCGAACTGCCGCTGAATATCGATGCCATGGTGATCGCCTGCAAGGCAGCGGGATACGACCTGGTCATCCTGGAGACGCCGGGCATCGGGCAGGGCGATGCGGAGGTCGCCGAGCATGTGGATGTCTCGCTGTATGTGATGACGCCGGAGTTCGGCGCGGCCTCACAGCTCGAGAAGATCGACATGCTCGACTACGCGGATGTGGTGGCCATCAACAAGTTCGAACGGCGCGGGGCCGAGGACGCACTGCGGGATGTGTCGCGGCAGCTGGTGCGCAATCGCGAGGCGTTCCACGCGCTGCCCGAAGATATGCCGGTATTCGGCACCAGCGCAGCCACTTTCAATGATGATGGTGTGACAGCGCTGTATCAGCATCTGAGCGGTTTGCTCGCCGATCAGGGGTTGCCGCTGGCGCCCGGGGTGCTGCCCCGGGTGGACACCCGATCCTCCACCCGGTTCGCGCAGATCATTCCGCCGGCCCGGGTGCGGTATCTGGCCGAGATCGCCGACACGGTGCGGGAGTACCACTCCGAGACCGATCGGGAGATCGCGGCGGCGCAGCGGGTGCAGCGTTTGGAGCAGGTGCTGGCCGAACTGCCGGGCGGCCGCACCGGGTCGGCGGCGGCACGTTCGGATCGGTCCGAAGGTGCCGCCGCCAACACACCCGAGGACGCCGCCGCGAGTGCGCATTCCGTCGTGGCCGAGCTCCTGGAGCAGGCCCGGGCGCACCTGGCTCCGGGCAATGCCGCGCTGCTGGCGCAGTGGCCCGCTGTCGCCGAGTCGTATCAGGGTGCCGAGCAGGTGGTCCGGGTGCGGGATCGGGAGCTGCGCACCACCTTGCGACGGGAGACGCTGTCCGGCAGTTCGATTCCGCGGGTGGCGCTCCCCCGCTACACCGATCACGGTGAGCTGCTGCGCTTCCTGCGATCGGAGAATCTGCCGGGCCGGTTCCCATTCACCGCGGGAGTGTTCCCGTTCAAGCGGGACAATGAGGATCCGGCGCGCATGTTCGCGGGTGAGGGCGATGCCTTCCGCACCAATAAGCGCTTCCGGGTGCTCTCGGAACACGCTGACGCGAAACGGCTTTCCACCGCCTTCGACTCGGTGACGCTGTACGGGCACGATCCGGCCGAGCGGCCCGATATCTACGGCAAGGTCGGCACCTCGGGCGTTTCCATTGCGACGCTGGACGATATGAAGGCGCTCTACGACGGGTTCGATCTGGATGCGCCGAGCACCTCGGTCTCCATGACCATCAACGGTCCGGCGCCTACCATCCTGGCGTTCTATCTCAATGCCGCTATAGATCAAGCACTGGAACAGTTCTCGGCGGCGCAGGGCCGGGAGGCCACCGCCGAGGAGGCCGCCACGCTGCGCGCCGAGACCCTCGCCACCGTGCGCGGGACGGTGCAGGCCGACATCCTCAAGGAGGATCAGGGCCAGAACACCTGCATCTTCTCCACCGAATTCAGCTTGCGCATGATGGCCGATATCCAGGAGTGGTTCGTGCGCAACAGCGTTCGCAACTTCTACTCGGTATCGATCTCCGGCTATCACATTGCGGAGGCGGGTGCGAATCCGATCAGTCAGCTGGCATTCACGCTGTCGAACGGATTCACCTATGTGGAGTCGTATCTGGCGCGCGGTATGCACATCGACGACTTCGCGCCGAACCTCTCCTTCTTCTTCTCCAATGGCATGGACGCCGAATATTCGGTGATCGGCCGGGTGGCGCGGCGCATCTGGGCGATCGCCATGCGCGACAAGTACGGCGCCAACGATCGGTCGCAGAAGCTCAAGTACCACATTCAGACCTCCGGGCGGTCGCTGCACGCACAGGAGATGAACTTCAACGACATTCGCACCACCCTGCAGGCGCTCATTGCCGTTTACGACAACTGCAACAGTCTGCACACCAATGCCTACGACGAGGCCGTCACCACACCCACCGAGGAATCGGTGCGGCGCGCCTTGGCAATTCAGCTCATTATCAATCGCGAGTGGGGGCTGGCGATGAACGAGAATCCGCTGCAGGGCAGCTTCATCATCGATGAACTCACCGATCTGGTGGAGGAGGCGGTGCTGCGCGAATTCGACCGCATCAGTGAGCGCGGTGGCGTCCTCGGGGCCATGGAGACCGGGTATCAGCGCGGGCGCATCCAGGACGAATCCATGCTGTACGAGCGCCGCAAACACGATGGGAGCCTGCCGATCGTCGGCGTGAACACCTTCCGCAATCCGCATGCCGAGGAACACCGGGTGCTCGAATTGGCGCGCGGCACCGAGGACGAGAAGCAGTCGCAATTGCGGCGGGTCCGCGAGTTCACGCAGCGGCATCGCGGGGAGGCGCCGGCCGCGCTGGCCCGGCTGGCGGAGGCGGCGGGCAGCGACGAGAACGTCTTCGAGGTGCTCATGGACGCCGCGCGCGTCTGCACCCTGCAGCAGGTCACCGACACCTTCTTCACCGTCGGTGGCCAATACCGCCGCAATGTCTGACGCGTTTGTACAAGAGCCTGCCGGATCGGGCCGTTAGAGTCCGATCCGTGCAGGCAAAAGGAACTTTCAGCGTCAAGTCGTTCACGCCCACCGAGGTCACCCCGGACCCGGCGATCACCACCGGCGCACCCGTCGGCATCTCCCTGATGGAGAAGCTGTTCGAGGGTGAAATCGTGGGCCGGGCGGCAACGCTGTTCACCGCAGCCTTCGACCAGACCACCGGTGTGGGAACGTATCTGGCCATGGAGTCCTTCGAAGGCACCCTGAACGGCCGCTCGGGCGCATTCAACTTCGCCCACTCGGCCACCACGACCGGCACCGACCGCAGCGCCGCCTTCTTCGTCATCGTGCCCGGCACCGGGACCGAGGAACTGACCGGAATCACCGGCACCGGCGACATCAATATCGACGCGGACGGCACCCACAACATCGAGTTCGACTACGAACTCGGCTGACGAGCCCGCCCGACTGCAACCTCGGCGGAGGGCCCGCCCCGTCATCCCGGCGCGTTTTGGCCGGGATCCACACTGTCCACGCAGCACGGCGGGGTGTGGATCCCGGCCAAAAGCATGCCGGGATGACGGGGTTACGCGCCGGGATGACGTTCGAGTTCGTATCGCGTGCGGTCGCCGGGTGCGGCACGGCCGGTTCCTGCCCGGTGCCGAATCCGGCTCGCCGCGCCCCCATGCGTGGAACAATCCGCATCAGGCCGACCCGGACGGAAGGGACAAGATGGACCTTGCGGGAATGACTGTCGTCGATGCGCATATCCATCAGTGGGATCCGCTGACCACGCCGCGCGAATTCAGTGGGCTGGCGAAACTGTTCCAGCGCGTACCGGTGCCCATCGACTGGGCCAAGCGGCTGGCGCCGCGGCGGGATCGCGAATTCGTCGGTGACCCAGAACCGTTCGTGCACCCGTACCTGCCCGCCGACTATCGGACCGATGCCGGTGACGTGCCGGTCGAGGCGATTGTGCACATCGAGGTGGAGTGGTCCGGCAGTGGTCCGCTGGCAGCGGCCGAGGAGACCCGCTGGGTGGCGAGCCTGCCGTTCGGGGTGGATACGCCTGCCCTCGGCGCGATCATCGGCGCGGGCGATCCGGCGGCACCCGGGTTCGCCGAGTTGCTCGATGCGCATCAGTCGGCCTCACCGCTGTTCCGGGGCATTCGCACCCGCGTCGAATCGCATCCCGATCCAGGCGTGCGGGCGCACAACAAGACGCCGGGCGCACTCACCTCACCGCAATTCCTGGACGGCTTCGGCGCACTCGCGGAGCGCGGGCTCTCCTTCGAGGCCTGGGTGTATTCGCAGCAGCTGCCCGAGGTCACCGCACTGGCGCAGCGCTATCCGGACGCGACCATTGTGCTGAACCATCTCGGCACGCCCGCAGGCATTTTCGGGCCGGTCGGCAAGTTCACCGGCCACAATCCGGGTCAGCGCCGGGAGCTGTTCGTCCAGTGGCGTGACGACCTCACCGCGCTTGCCACCCATCCCAATGTGGTGGCCAAGGTCAGCGGGCTGATGATGCCCATCCTCGGCCACCCTGTCCCGCCGCGCGGCGCACCGACTCCGGTCCCCGTACTGCTGGAACGTATTTCACCGCTGCTGCAGCACGCCCTCGATGTCTTCGGCGCCGACCGCCTCATCTGGGGTTCCAATTTCCCCGTGGACAAACCGATTACGAGTATCGGTAATGCGGCCGAGGCGGTCGCCACCGCACTCACCGACCACGGCGCTGACGAGAAGGCCCTCGAACAGGTCTTCCGCGTCAACGCCCAGCGGATCTACCACGTCGACAATCTCTGAGACTCAGGAGCGGTTCCGTACCCGGTCGCCGGCTGCCACCGGTTTCGCGGGCCGCTTGCCGAGTGTGTCGAAGCGGTAGTGGTCCAGGTCGAAATGGCCTGCGCGCCAGAAACCTTCGGGAGTGGTCATGGGGCGCAACGGCACATCGCCGTTCTTGTCGAAATAGTAGCTGTTGGCCAGCGCGCAGCTGTCCTGCCAGAAGACCTGTGAGCCACGGCGATCCAGCATTTCCTGGAAGTAGTCGGCATTGGCTTCCTCGGTGACTTCGACGCGGGTCGAATGCCGGCGGCGAGCCTGCTCCAACAGGCGCAGAATGTGCCGGGTCTGCATTTCGATGAGGGCGAAGTACGAGGAACCGTTGTAGCCGTAGGGGCCGATAATGGTGAAGAAATTGGGGAAGCCCGGCACGCTGACACCTTCATAGGCCTGCAGCCTGCGCGTATCCCACCAATCCTCCAGGCGGGTGCCGTCGCTGCCGTGTAAGTCGAAGGTCGGCATATTGCCCGATTCCATGACCTTGAAGCCGGTCGCCATGATCAGCACGTCAACTTCATGGTGCGCAATGCCGGTACGCACGCCCGTTGCGGAGATCTCGGTGATCGGGTCGGTATCCAGGTGCACGTTCTCGCGATTGAACGTCTTCAGGTAGTCATTCGAAAAGGACGGACGCTTACAGCCGACCGCGTACTTGGGCGTGAGCTTCTCGCGCACCACCGGATCCTGCACCTGCTGCTTCAAATGCGCCAGGCCGGAGCGTTCACCGAGCTTCGCCATCGGCAGCACCTTGTAATAGTGGGCGGCCAGCGGGAAGGTCACCTCGACAAAGGCCTGGCTGAGCCAGCGAGTCAGCAACTGCCCGCCGGGGAGCCGCAGCATCTGCCGCACCGCCGGAGGCAGGGCCGCATCGGGGCGCGGCAGGCACCAGATCGGAGTGCGCTGGAAGACAACAAGATCGGCCACCTCCGGTGCGATCTCCGGAATGACCTGCACCGCGGACGCGCCGGTACCGATAATGCCCACTCGCTTGCCACGCAAATCCTGGTCGTGATCCCAGCGCGCTGTATGCATGGTGATGCCGGTGAAGCGTTCCACGCCAGGGATTTCCGCCGTCTTCGGCCGAGTCAGCACGCCCGTCGCACCGATGACAAAACGCGCGGTCAGCTGGTCCCCGTCGGCAGTCTGCAATCGCCACACATGCACGGTGTCATCGAAGTCGGCACGAGTGATGGTGGTGCTGAATCGAATACGCGGGCGCAGGCCGTACTTGCTCACGCAGTGTTCGGCATAGGCCTTCAGCTCGCTGCCCGGTGCGTACACCCGCGACCAATTGTGCTGCTGCTCGAACGAGAACTGGTAGCTGAACGACGGAATATCCACGCCGATACCGGGATAGGTATTCCAGTGCCAGGTACCGCCCACCCCGTCGGCGTCGTCGACGATCAGGAAATCGTCGAATCCCGCCTTGCGCAGGGCGATCGCGGTGCCGATACCGGAGAATCCGGCCCCGACGATAATGATCTCGTGGTCCACCACAGTGCTGTTCAAGGCATGTCCTCCGCGTAGATGATGCAGTCCACCCGATGCTCGACACCGTCCACGGTGCGAATGCCGAGCGGCGCCAGCCGGGCGATCGGCCAGGTGATGAGCAGGCAGTTCGGGTGCTGGAGCGCCCGGTAGTAGTGGTTGTGCAGCCGGACCCCGGCGGCGGAATCGGGGGTCAACTGCCGCCGCTGCCAGGAATCCCGCACCTGCACACGGAGATTCACGGCGGCGGTCCGGCGCAGCACCTCGTGGGTGAGCCGGCGCAGCGGCGTGATCGGCGACCACGGCGCGTTTTCCTCGGCGGGAGTGCTGCTGGGAAGCGGCGGTGCGGTGTCTGCAGGCAGTAGGCCGAGGAGATCCTCGGGCAGGCTGCGCAGTAATTGCCGCACACCGGGGACGGGCGGAGCCGGCAGTACCCACACCGGATCATGCTGGAACACAGTGACTCTGCGCGCCTGCGTGATGACGGCGGGCAGCACCCGGGCGACGGCGGGGCCGCCGCCCACAACCGCGACGTGCAGATCGGACAGGTCGTAGTCGTCACGCCAGCGGGTGCAGTGAATCTGCTGTCCGGTATAGGTTTTCGAGCCACGAACAGCGGAGCCCACGTCATCGCCGGGCACATGGCCGCGCCGGATCGGGGCGGTCATTTCGCCACCGGATCGAAGGTCAGGGCCTCCGACCACGACGGCGGCCTGCCCAGCACGCGGATCGGGAATCGATCGATGGCCTTGTTGAGCGCGTCATTGATCGTCTGGAACGGCTGAATGCGATTGATGGTCGCGCGGCCGTGCAGCCGCACCACATGGAAAAGCGGGATACGCCGGATACTCGGGCTGCGTTCGCCCGCTTTCTCGTAGCGCAGCACGGCATTCCACAGCTTCTGCTCGTCCAGACCCATCGCCATGATGTTGGCGGACATGCGGGACAGCAGCGGCGTGTACAGCAGGGCGCCGAGCATGAGACTGGGGCGCAGGGCGTATCCGGCGGTCTCGATGGCAATGCGGCGCATCGGTCCCGCGCCGAGCTGCTCCAGCACCTGAAAACCCACGGCGAGATGGCGGGATTCATCGCTGTTGATATGCCGGAACACCTCGTGGCAGATCGGGTCCTGCACCTCGTCGAGCAGGAATTTCACCAGTGCGCCGTCGAGTGCGCACTCCAGGGACGGGATGACGGTGCCGAGCACGGGCAGGGTCAGATCGTCGCCGAGCCGGTCCAGCAGTTCGATGACGAGCCGAATGTTCTTGTTGGGCACCGGCATGGCATCACCATCGAGCATGTCCCAGCGCCGCATGAGCGCCAGCTCGGCATTGGCGTGCTTCTGCTCCTCGGCGTGGAAGTAGCGGTAGATCTCCTTGAGCGGACCCTCCGGCGCACGCTTGGTCAGCGCCGCGAAGCCGCGCGCGCCGACGTGTTCTATCCACACCAGATCGGCCATGAAGGCCGCGAGCCGCGGCCGTTGCTCGGCGGTGATCAACTCGGCTCCCGGTGCGTCCCAGTCGATATCGACCAGGGCCCACTGCCGATCCTTGATGACCGTGAGCATGTCGGAATACGCGAACGCCATTGTTCAGCTCCTTCGTGCTTTACCGCACCAAACGCTCCAGTAATCCGGCGGCGCGGGTGTACTGCTGGGGCAGCAGTCGCTTGGACTGCCAGATCAATTTGGCTTCGAACTGCGGGACCACATACAGCTGGCCGTGGTCCACGGCATCGAGGGTGGTGCGGGCGATGGAGGCGGGTTCGCGGCCGGTCCAGCGCAGCAGGCGGTCGCCCCATTCGTCGAGGGCCTCGCTGCCGACCGAAACACCTTCGAGGATGTTGGTTTTCACGGCGGTCGGGCAGAGCACGGTGACGCCGACACCAGTGCCGGAGAGTTCGGCGGCGAGGGTCTCCGACAGGGCGAGGACACCCGCCTTGCTCACGTTGTAGGCGGCCATGCGGGGTGCGACGCCGAAGGCCGCAGCGGAGGCGACATTCACGATCGCGCCGTGCCCTGCCGCACGCAGTCTGGGCGTGAAGACATGGCAGCCGTGGATGACGCCCCACAGATTGATATCCAGGACCTGATGCCACTCGCTCAGCGGCGCATCGCCGATGACCTCGCCGCCGCGGCCGATTCCGGCATTGTTCACCACAATGTCGGCAGGCTTGCCGAACCACTGCTCGGCCGTGTTCGCGAGCGCCTCGACCTGCTCGATCCTGCTCACATCGCAGCTGGTATCGAAGGCTTTTCCGCCTGCGGCGGTGACCAATTCGACGGTTTCCCGGGCCCGCTCGGCATCGATATCGGAGCAGATCACCCGCCCGCCGCGGCGGCCGAGTTCGACCGCGAAGGCGCGGCCGATGCCGCTGCCCGCGCCGGTCACCACGGCATCCGCCTGCTGGGTGCGGCGGGAACCGCCGAAGGGATTGAGACGCATGAGAACTCCCGGATCAGTCCACCCGAGCGGTAAGTGGTGGCATCCGCCACAACTGGCCGCACCTGCCACCAATTAGGCGCGCGATGTGCCGAGATGTCAACGATGCACGTGCACAAACCGTCAGTCGGCGTCGAGGACTCTGTAGAGGGAGCGGAGCTGGCGGAGGCCGATTTCTGCGGTGCGTTCGTCCTCGGCGGTCATGCGGAGGGCCTGACGGAGTAGGATCGCGTCGAGATCTTCTGGAGCCGGGCGGAATTCGGGCTTAGGGAGCTTCGGGAGTTCGGTGTCCTCGCCGTAGAGATCACCGGAAGCCGCTGGGGCGCTTTCATTCTGGACGCTGCCGATCAGCGCATCCAGCTCGATGCCGCGCAGGGTGAGCAGATCTCGCGGGTGCTCGTCGAGGCGTTCGGCAATGATGTAGCAGACCGCCGCCACATGCTTGCAGGGCCAGCCGGGATCGGGGCAGGTGCAGGAGAAGTCCAGTTCCGAGGCGGTGTTCGGGAGCAGGAGCGGGCCGAGCGTGTGCGGCAGGGCGCCCGCGGCGATCTCGCCGAGCATGCCGGGGGTGGCGCGGACCAGGTCCACCAGTTCGTCGAGGCGGTCATCACGCAGCTGGCGGAGCGCGAGCACCGAGATGAAGGGGCGGGGCTGGCTGCCCTGCACCTCGGCGGCGACCGCGCCGGGCTCCATGCGGTAGCTGATCACCTGGCCGGTGCGGGCGTAGGAGCGACCGCGGGTGAGGCGGCCCTGGTCGGCGACCTGTTCGACGGCCCTCAGGAACGAACGGCCCCACCAGGTCTTGGCGAAGGCCGCGCCGCTGCGACTGCGCGCGGACACGCCGTCCTTGACCGGGCGGCGCTCGCCGAACTCACCGAAGTCGATATACGAGTTCATTCGCCGACGGCCTCCGCACCGAGGGCGAACAGCTCGCGCAATTCCTCGTCACCCAGTTCGGTAATCCACTTCTCGCCCGCGCCGACGGTCAGATCGGCGAGTTGGCGTTTGCCGTTCAGCATGTCGTCCACCCGCTCCTCGATGGTGTCCACGCACACCAGCTTGCGCACCTGGACATCCCGGCGCTGGCCGATGCGGAAGGCGCGGTCGGTGGCCTGGTTCTCGACCGCCGGATTCCACCAGCGGTCCAGGTGCACCACATGATTGGCGGCGGTGAGATTGAGTCCGGTGCCACCGGCCTTGAGCGACAGCAGCATGAGCGGCGGACCGTTCTCGTCCTCCTGGAATCCGGTGACCATGGCATCGCGGCGCTGCTTGCTCACCCCGCCGTGCAGGAACGGCACCTCCGTACCGAAACGCTCGGACAGGTACGGGGACACCAGATCACCGAATTCGGCGAACTGGGTGAAGAGCAGCGCCCGCTCACCATCCGCGATCACGGATTCCAGAATGTCTTCCACCAGCGCCAATTTCCCGGACCGGTGGTGGCCGCGCTTCAGCACCGCCGAACCATCCTTCAGATAGTGCGCGGGGTGATTGCACACCTGTTTGAGCCTGGTCAGCGCCGCGAGCACCGCGCCCTTGCGCTCCATACCCTCCGCGGATTTGAGCTTGGCCGACATATCGTCGAGCACCGCCTGGTACAGCGCAGCCTGCTCCACGGTCAGGTTGGCGCGCATGGTGATTTCGATCTTGTCCGGCAGATCGGAGATCACCGCCGGATCGGTTTTGACCCGGCGCAGCACGAACGGCGACGTAATGGCGCGCAGCCGGGCAACGGCATTCTCATCACGCTCCCGCTCGATCGGCACCGCGAATCGCGCATGGAATTCCGAGGCCTTGCCCAGCAGCTTGGGATTGGCGAAATCCATAATCGAGCGCAACTCTTCGAGCCGGTTCTCCACCGGAGTTCCGGTGAGCGCCAGGCGATGCCGCGCCGGCACCAGCCGCGCCGCCCGCGCCTGCCTGGTCCCCGCATTCTTGATGTGCTGCGCCTCGTCCAGCGCCACCCGCTGCCACCGCTGCCGCTTCAACTCCTCGACATCCCGGGCCAGCAGCGCATACGTGGTGACCACCAGATCCGAATCCGCCACCGCCGCATCGAATTCCGCCCCCGACCGCCGCCCCGGACCGTGATGCACCAGTACCCGCAGATCCGGCGCGAACCGTTCCGTCTCCCGCTGCCAGTTCCCGACCACGGACATCGGGCAAACCAATAGCGTCGGCCCGACCCCGGGGCCCGCGGCCGAGCCGCCGCCTTCGGCCACAGCGTCCACCGCCGCCCCGGCACCCGCAATCGTGGCGGTTTCGACCGCCTCGAATGCGCCCGATGATGCTGCCGCAGAGGCAGTTTCGCGTTCATGCACGAGTAACGCCAGCACCTGAACCGTCTTGCCGAGGCCCATATCGTCGGCAAGGATCGCGCCGCAGCCGAGGCGGCTCATGGTGGCCAGCCAGGCCAGGCCGCGCAGCTGGTAGGGGCGCAGCGTGGCCTTCAGGCCGATCGGCTCGGATACGGGGGCTGTCGTGTGCTCACCGTCGAAAAGCTCTGCGGCCCAACCGGTTGCGGAGATCTGCTCCAGCGGGACACCGATGGCCGGGTGCGCGGCGAGCTCCGCGAACAGCGCGCCGACACTCGTCTCGGTGCCGTCGGTGTGGCCCGAGACGTAGTCGGCGGCGACGGCGAGGGTGCGGTGATCGGCCTGCACCCACTCACCGCGCAACTGCACCAGATCCGATTTCGACCGCACCAGCCGCGTCATTTCGGCGGGCGTCAGCGTTGTATCGCCGAGCGCCAACTCCCAGCGGAAGGACACCAAACCGTCCAGCCCGACAGCGGATTCGGTGGCGGCGGGACTCTGCACCTGCAGGCGCAGGCTCGGGGCGGCAATGCGCCAGGCGCGCGGCAGCAGCAGTCGCACACCGGCGGACTGCAGTACACCGGCGCCGTGTGCGACCAGGTCCATGACCACTTCGGTCGGCAGGTACAGATCCATACTGCGGGCATCACCCGGCAGATCCCGCAGCCGCGGATACGCCAGCTTGGCGGCGGCCAACTTCTCCCCCGCGAGCCGCACCATATGCGGGTCACCGGGCAGCAATACCGGTTGCGGCGCTTCACCTTCGACGCGCAGGCACACCTCGAGCCGCCACAGCGCACCCGCTTCGACCGCATCCTCGGAATCCGGTTCCAGCAGCCGCAGCACCAGTTCCGGCTCATCAGCCGTCAGACTCGTGCGCCAATCCTCGAGCACCGCCGATACCCGATGTGACCCCGCATCCAGCGGCTCCGCATCCAGCAGCGCGATCAGCAGCGGATGCGAACGAGGCTGTGGCCCATCGGTAGCGGCAGCCTCGGGTGAGGGCGGCTGCCGGTGCGGCCGGGAGCCGCCCCGGTCCGCTCCGGCGACGTGCAACGACTGCAAGCGCAATCGAGCGCGGTCCAACTCGGTGTCCGCGGTCGATGGGGTGTCGAAATCGAGCATGCCGTCATCTGCCGCGCCGGTGCCTTCACGCGACGAGTAGCCGATCGGCACCTGCGCGGCCGTGCTCAGCAGCGCGGGCAGTTTGGGCATGAGGTGCAGGCGGGCGATCGGATCGGTGAGTTCGGCGGTGAGGTTGTCGAGCAGTTCCGCCGGCCGCCCCCCGACCTGGAGGGCGGCGGGCATGGCCACCGCGAGCTCGGCCAGCCAGGCACGCTGCCGCTGCCCGCCGACCAGCCGCCACCGCACCCACCATTCGCCGTCGTCACGGCGCACCTCCGGGACTATGCGACCTGCCCGCACCCAGCGCTCCACACCCCGCACCACATGCGCCAGATAGCGCAGATCCCCGGCCACCGCCTGCGCCGGAAGTTCCTGCAGCAGTACCGACGCCGCCGCCTCCGGGGCCAGCGCATGAACCCGGACCTGGACCTCCTCCGGCCCGTACGCCCCCGCGACCAGCACCTTCGCCTTGTGCCGGAACTTCACCGCCCGCACGATCGACCCCAGCGGGTCCGGCAGGGCGTCGGCATCGACCGTGTCACCGGCAGGGTCGTGCCACAGCACCAATCCCGACCCCGGCGACCACAGTCCGTGCAGCATCCGCCTATCCAATCAGCCCGGTCCGACAGCCCGATCAGCCCGCTCCGGCAAGTTCGATCGGCCGCATCGCCCGAATTGTGCGACCTTCGATTCGTAATCAGACAAATCACGAACCCTACCGGGTCTTTATTTCTGCCCGAATCCGGCACATACTGAGATAACCCCTGGTCACCGCATACGGCGGCCTCGGCTGTGCGTTTTGGCAGCCGCGTGGGGCGCACCCTGAAAATCCACCGCGACTCAATCCGGAGCCGTGGCAATATCGAGACCGAGGGAGGCAGTGAAGATGACGATCCTGCTCCAAGTGCTAGAGCAGTCCTTCACGCCGACGACGCCGTGGGAACGACGAAGATTCACATTCGTGGACACGACGAAAATCGTGGGGATGCGCCTGGACGGGCAATCGGGGGTGTGGCTCGATCTGTCCCGCCCCGGAGAATCCCAGCGACTGGCGCGCACCATGGAACCCCGTGAGGCCATCACCTTCCTGCTCACCACCTTTGCCAAGATCGCCGAATGCGAGGACCGCGGCGGCTCCTGGCTGATCGGCCATGACGGCACCCGACCGGCCTCCATCGCGGCCATGCGCTTCCCACCGCAGCTCACCGAGGCTTCGGCGGACGATCTGCTCGCGCACGCCTGGTCTTAGACAGACACCTTCGCACCCGCTCGCCGGTGATGATTCGACGGCGCGGCGGGTGCGAAGTGTTGCCGATGCGGGCTGTAGCCGGCTCGATCGGGTAGATCTAGGACGGTGCGGCCGCAGCACCGAATCCGCCTGATACCGAATCGACTTCCTGCCCGGCAGCGAAGCCGATCGGTGTGGTGCGCGGTGCTCGCGGTGGTGAGCGCCGTACTGCTCGCACTCACCGCGTCCGGGTGTTCGGTACTTCCCGGCCAGGTTCCGCCCGCGCCGGGCAGTCCCAGCCGCGCGCATCTGGAGGAGCTGCTGGCCAGTGCGCGCATGGTGCCCAAGCGAACCCGGCCCGGCGGCTACGAGCGCGGCTGTAAATCGGGGCAGGGCTGCGTATTCGGGCCGGCCTGGACCGACGATCACGACGGTCCGGGCGGACACGACGGCTGCGATACCCGCAATAATGTGCTGGCCCGCCAACTTTCGGCGACCGCCTTCCGGCCCGGCACCCGCAATTGTGTGGTGGTCGGCGGCACCCTCGACGATCCCTATACGGGGCAGCGCATCACCTTCGACAAGGTCGATGCCCGCGCCGTGCAGATCGACCATGTCTTCCCACTGGCCGCCGCCTGGGATCTGGGTGCGTCGAGCTGGACCCTGGAGCGCCGCATGCGTTTCGCCAATGACATCGACTACAACCTGCTCGCCGTCGACGGAAAAGCCAACCAGGCCAAAAGCGATCAGACCCCCGGCGACTGGCTACCGCCCGCCCGCGCCAACCGCTGCTTCTACGCCGGCAAATACCTCACCGTCGCCACCCACTACGACCTACCGCTCACCGCCGCCGACCGCACTGCCCTGCAACGCATCTCCCGAACCTGCCCATAACGATCAACGACGCAGCGAACCTTCCACCATCCGGCACGCCGCCCTTTCGTCATCCCGGCAGCCTGCCCTTCGACATCTCAGCAAGCGCCCTCCGCATTCCGGCACGCCGCCCTCCGCATTCCGGCACGCCGCACCTCGTCATCCCGGCACGCTTTTGGCCGGGATCCACAGCAGCCAGTCGTCAGGCGGGCTCAGCTCCGGTGGCGACCGGGCGCTTCGGGTCGTTGGACCACTGCGACCAGGAGCCCGGGTAGAGCGCGGCGTCGATACCGGCCGCCGCGAGTGCGGCGACCTGGTGGGCGGCCGTCACACCGGAACCGCAGTAGACGGCAACCGGGCCGTCACCCAATCCGGTGAAGCGCGAACGCAATTCGTCGAGAGGCTTGAAAGTGCCTGTGGCGGTGAGGTTTTCTGACGTCGGTGCACTGATCGCACCTGGAATATGCCCCGCGCGTGGGTCGATGGGCTCGACCTCACCGCGATAGCGTTCGCCCGCCCGGGCATCGAGCAGTACACCGTTCCAACCAGCGGTCGCATCGGCATCGAGCACCGGCATGCCGCCGGGGGTCAGGACCACATCGCCGGGTTCGGGATCGGACTCTTCCCCGGCAATCACCTTGCCGCCTGCGCGTTCCCAGGCCGGGAGTCCGCCGTCGAGGATGCGCACCTGCGGCACCCCGGCCCAGCGCAGCAGCCACCAGGCGCGCGCCGCGGCCATACCTCCGGTCGCGTCGTAGGCGACCACCGTGTCACCGGTGCGCAGACCCCAGCTGCGCGCACACTTCTGCAGGTGCGCGAGCTCGGGCATGGGATGACGGCCCTTGGCAGGCGAAGGCGGGTCGGCCAGTTCGGTTTCCAGATCGACGAAGACCGCGCCGGGAATGTGCCCGTCCAGATAGTGCTGCGGTCCGTCCGGATCACCGAGCGCCCATCGCACATCCAGTAGCCGGACCCGGGAATCCCCGGTGGCGAGCAGCTCTCGCAGCTCCTCGGCCGAGATCAGCACCGCGCTCAAGCCAACTCCTTTTCGCAGAAACCCCCACGCCGGAACACACTCCCCACCCTACGCAGCACCCTCCCGCACCGCAGCCGCGCTCCCTGACTCGGGCTGCACCGTCCCGGCCGCCGAATCCGCCGAGTGCGGCAAACCCGAATCCGCCCCACGCGGCAGTCCCGAGTCCGCCGCCCCCGGCCGTCCCGAGTCCGCCGCCCCCAGCCGTCCCGAATCCGCCGACCCCAGCCGTCCCGAATCCGCCGCCCCCAGCTGCGCTGAATCCGTCGCGCGCGGCTGTTCGGGGAGCGGACGCAACAGCCAGCGGACCACCAGCCCGGCCACCAGGGCCCAGAACGCGCCGCCGATGCCCAGCAGGGTGACGCCGGAGGCGGCGACCAGGAAGGTGAGCGCGGCGGCCGAGCGGTGTTCGGGCGGAGTGAGCGCGGAGGTCAGGGCTCCCGCCAGCGTGGCTATAAGAGCCAGTCCCGCAACGGTTTCCAGCACACCCCTGGGTGCGGTCGCCACCAGCGTCACCAGCGCTCCGGACGCCAAGGCCAGCAGCAGATACATACCGCCTGCCGTCGCGGCGGCAATCCAGCGGCGTTTGGGATCCGGATGCGCGGACGGTGCGGCCGAGAGGGCCGCGCTGATGGCGGCCAGATTGATGGCGTGCCCGCCCGCCGGTGCACCGAGAACGGTCCCCAGCCCGGTGACCGCCATGGCCGCCCGCCACGGCACCTTGTACCCGAGCGAGTTCATGACCGCGGTGCCCGGAATATTCTGTGCGGCCATGGTGACGATGTACAGCGGTACCGCCACCCCGATCAGCGCCTGCCAACTCCACTGCGGCACCGTCCATTCGATGCGGGGCGCCATGGCGGCGACATTCAGGTGGCGGTGCGTGACCGCGATATCGATGCCCGCGCCGACCGCCGCCACCGCGAAGGCCGCGAGCACCGCCCAGCGCGCCGCGAACCGCTGCAGCACCAGCCAGGTGACGATCACCGGAACCACCACGGCCGGACTCACGGTCAGGGCGTGCATAGGCGCCAGGCACAGCGGCAGCAGCACGCCGGCCAGCATGGCCTGCGCGATCTCGACCGGAATCGCCGCGATCAGCGCGCCGAGCCGCTGCCAGAAACCGGTCAGCACGATCAGCAGGCCCGCCACCACGAAGGCGCCGACCGCGGCCGGCCAGCCGCCTGCGACCGCACCGGTGCTCGCCAGCAATGCCGCGCCCGGCGTGGACCAGGCCAGCGTGATCGGCATCCGGTAGTGGCGGCTCAGAAGCAGCATGCCCACGCCCTGGGTGACGCAGACGGCGAGCAGTCCCGAAGCCGCCTGTGCCGCAGTCGCTCCCATGGCGGTCAATCCGCCGAGCACCACCGCGAAGGAACTGGTGAAGCCGACCAGCGCGGTGACGATGCCGGCACCGATGGGCTGCCCGATCCCCGCCGCGGGCGCGGTCCGGGCGGCCGGAGTGTCGGCGGTAGTAGTGCTCATCGGGTCATGGTCCCGGTCCAGTAGGCCCGCGGTCGCCAGCCAATCTGCCGAAACTGGACTGAATTTCGCGCTACTGGCCCGAGTTACTGTTCCCGCCGGCGAGGCGATCGAGCAGCGGGGTGGTGCGCGGACCGACGAGCGAGCGCATGATCAGGGCCATATTGGTGCGTTCCACACCCGGAATCTTGAGTATGTGCCCGGCGATCCGGTAGAGATCGTCAGCGTCCTGGGCCACCACGCGGGCCGTCAAATCGGTGGGACCGGTCATTCCGCAGACCTCCGTGACCTCCGGAATCCGCGCCAATTCGGCCACCACAGCGTCCAATTTGTGCTGATCGACGACTACGGCCACGAAGGCTGCCAGCGGATAACCGAGAGCCCGCGGTTCCACCCGCCGCTCGAAGCTGGCCAGTACCGCGTTCGCTTCCCATCTGGCCAATCTGGCCTGGACGGTATTGCGGGAGAGGCCGAGTCGCGCGGCCAGTTCCACCCCGGTCGCACGGGGGTTGGCCACCAACTCCAGCAACAGCCGGGCATCGGTGGCGTCCATCGCCCCGGCAGCGGGTTCATTACTGGACATGAAACGCAGTATGACACGCCGAGCGGGCCATTGACCGAGCATTCTGCACAGTTTCGCCCGCAATGCTTGCGCAGATCGCTTAACGGAGGATGCTGGGTGATACAGGACACACATCGTTGCTCGCGGGACACAATCCCACGGCGATAACGGTGTACCCGGTGTTTCGAGGAGGCGATACCCATGCCCGAAAAGAACACCTACCCGGTGCAGCTGATCCAGCCCGACGGCCACCGCGTATTCGATCGTGTGCACGCCCCACTGGTGGCTGATGTCGGCCGTGACGAACTGCGCGCCATGTACACCGATATGGTCGTGGCCCGCCGGATCGACACCGAGGCGACCGCACTGCAGCGGCAGGGCCAGTTGGGATTGTGGCCGCCGCTGCTCGGCCAGGAGGCGGCGCAGGTCGGCTCGGCGCACGCCCTGCACTCCGACGATTATGTGTTCTGCTCCTACCGCGAGGCCGCTGTCGCCTACTGCCGCGGCATACCCCCGGAGAATATGACCCGGCTCTGGCGCGGCGTCGCCCATTCCTGCTGGGACGCAGACGCTTACAAGATGACCAATCCGGCGATCGTGGTCGGCTCGCAAGGACTACACGCCACCGGATACGCCTACGCCGCCCATCTGGAGGGCGCGGAGATCGCCACTATCGCCTACTTCGGCGACGGCGCGACCAGTCAGGGCGATATCTCCGAGGCGCTCGGCTTCGCGGCCTCCTGGAGTGCGCCGGTGGTGTTCTTCTGCCAGAACAATGGATGGGCCATCAGCGCGCCGACGCGGGTGCAGAGCGCCACCCCGATCGCGCGCCGGGCCATCGGCTACGGCATTCCCGGGGTGCAGGTGGACGGCAATGACGCGCTCGCGGTCTTGGCCGTCACCCGGCAGGCGCTCATTCGCGCCCGCTCCGGCGGCGGGCCGTCGTTCATCGAGGCCATCACCTATCGGATGGGCCCGCACACCACCGCCGACGATCCCACCCGCTATCGCGACGCCGCCGAACTGGAGCTGTGGCAGCGGCGTGATCCCATCGATCGGCTGCATCGGCTGCTGGAGCGGGAGGGGCTGTGGGACAGCGACTTCGAGCAGCAGGTGAAACAGCGCGGTGACGAGATCGCCGCCCGGCTGCGCAGCGCCACGCTGACCATGCCCGATCCGGAGCCCATGGAACTGTTCGAGCACGTCTACGCCACTCCGCACCGACTCGTCGAGCAGGAGCGCCGGGAGTACGCCGCCTATCTGGAGGGAGTCCGGCCATGAAGACGACATTCGCGGGCGCGATCAATTTCGGTATGCGGCGCGCTCTGGAGGACGATCCCAAAGTCATTCTGATGGGCGAGGACATCGGCCGGCTCGGTGGGGTCTTCCGGGTCACCGATACGCTGCAGAAGGATTTCGGCAACCGCCGCGTCATGGACACGCCGCTGGCCGAATCCGGAATCATCGGAACGGCTTTCGGAATGGCACTGCGCGGACTGCGGCCGGTGTGTGAAATCCAGTTCGACGGATTCGTGTATCCGGCGTTCGATCAGATTGTCTGCCAGGTGGCGAAGATCCACTATCGAACCAAGGGAAAAGTGGTCGCGCCCATCACCATTCGTATTCCGTTCGGCGGTGGCATCGGATCGGTGGAGCATCACTCCGAATCTCCGGAAGCGTATTTCGCACATACGGCGGGGCTGCGCGTGGTATCGCCGAGCAATCCGGCGGATGCGTATCTCATGATCCGGCAGGCGGTCGCGCTGGATGATCCGGTCATCTTCTTCGAACCGAAGCGGCGGTACTGGGACAAAGCCGACATCGATTTCGAGCAGCTCGACCGGGACGGCGGGCTCGCGCTGGACCAGGCCCGGGTCTGCACCAGCGGTGAAGATGCCACCGTCGTCGCGTACGGCGGTACCGTCGCCACCGCATTGACGGCCGCCGATATTGCGGCGAGCGAAGGGCATTCGCTGGAGGTGATCGATCTGCGCAGTCTTTCGCCGATCGATTTCGACACCATCGAAACTTCGGTAATGAAGACCGGTCGGTTGATTATTGTGCACGAGGCGCCGGTATTCGGCGGACTCGGCGCCGAGATCGCGGCCCGCATCACCGAACGCTGCTTCTACCAATTGGAAGCGCCGGTACTGCGCGTCGGCGGCTTCGACATCCCCTATCCCCCGGCTAAACTCGAACGGCACCACCTGCCCGACCCCGACCGCATTCTCGCCGCGGTCGATCGCACGCTCGCCGCCTAACGGTCACATGCCTTCGGAGGAAGCTCGGTGGAACAGCAGCAGCAAGTAATGGAATTTCAATTGCCCGACCTCGGTGAGGGATTGGCCGATGCCGAATTGGTGTCGTGGCAGGTGCAGGTCGGCGATACGGTGGAATTGAACCAGGTCATCGCCGAGGTCGAGACCGCGAAAGCTCAGGTGGCACTGCCGAGCCCATTCGCGGGGACCGTGCTGGCGCTACTCGCGCGGCCCGGAGATACGGTACTGGTGGGCGCACCGCTCATTCGCATCGGGACCGCTGCGGAGGCGCCGGCCGAACGGCAGGCGGTGCTGGTGGGGTACGGGCCCGACAGCGAACCGGTTTCGCGGCGCGCCCGGGCGGCCGCCGCCCCCGCCGCGGGGACGAGAAGCGGTGCACCGGTGGGTGACTCGATGGGCCGGCCCGCCGCCACCCCCGGCGCGCGCAAGCTGGCCCGCGAGATCGGCGTCGATCTGACGGCCGTTGCCGGAAGCGGCCCGGAAGGCGCGGTCACCCTGAACGATCTGCACGGCGCGCGGCCGGATGCCCGTGCGGCCGATGTCATTCCGATCCACACCGCCCCGCCGGTGACACCCATGGGTTCGGTGGCGAGCACTGCCCGCCCGGTGCCCGCCGAGCGCGAAACCCGCACGCCCATCGCCGGAATCCGCAAGCGCACGGCAGCGGCCATGGTGGCGAGCGCCCAGCACATTCCACAGGCCAGCACCTTCGTGACCACCGATTTCACCGGTTCCATGGAGCTGCTGGATCACCTGCGGGCGACACCCACCTTCGCGGGGCTGACGCTCACACCGCTGGCTCTGGTCGCCAAGGCGACACTGGTTGCGCTGAGCGAATTCCCGGACCTCAATGCCGCCTGGGACGAGGCGAATCAGGAGATCGTCACCAAGCACTATGTGAATCTCGGCATCGCAGTCGCCACCGAACGCGGACTGATGGTGCCGAACCTGAAGGACGCGCACTCGCACAGCCTGCGCGCTCTCTCCCAGGAGATCAGCGATGTCGCGCAACTGGCGCGCAGCGGCGGCGCCACCCCCGCCGAACTCACCGGCGGCACCTTCACCATCACCAATGTCGGCGTCTTCGGCGTGGATACCGGTGTCCCACTGGTGAATCCAGGCGAAGCGGCCATCCTCTGCCTCGGCTCCATCCGCAAACGCCCCTGGGTACACCGCGACGAACTGGCAGTCCGCTGGGTCACCACCCTCGGCCTCAGCTTCGACCACCGCCTCATCGACGGCGAACAAGGCTCCCGCTTCCTCGCCAGCATCGCCGCCCTCCTGGAAGACCCCCTAACCCTCCTCGGCCGCGTCTGACCACCCACACCGAACAGCCCGTGTCACTACCCCACAGCACTTATCGGGGCTGCACGATGCAGACACGGGCTGTTCCGTCGATACGACACCCTGCCAGCCCAGCTCACCCTCGACCGCGTGCAGCGCTCCGACGAAACAGCCCGCGTCCCTATCGAACAGCCCTCATCCACGCTGTGCGACGCAGATACGGGCTGTTCCGTCGATACGCATCCTCGCGAACCCGCTCACCCTCCTCAGCCGCGTAAAGCACTCCGACGAAACAGCGCTTGTCGCCGTCGAACAGCTTCCATTGGGGCTGCGCGACGGAGACACGGGCTGTTCGGTCGAAACGGCGTCCTGGCGGACCCGCTGACCCTCCTCAGCCGCGTGTAGCACGCGACGGAACAGCCCGTGTCCCTATGGAACAGCCTCTATTGGGGCTGCGCGACGGAGACACGGGCTGTGCGGTCGAAACGGCGTCCTGGCGGGCCCGCGCACCCGCGACGTGTAGTACTCCGACGGAACAGCCTGTGTCGCTGTTGAGCAGCACATATCGGGGCTGCGCGACGGAGATATGGGCTGTGCGGTCGGTGGGGGGTCAGTGGCCTTCGGCGGCGGCTGCTACTACGAGAAGTTCTGCGGCGTCGCGGATTACGTCGGGGATGGGGACTGGTTTGCGGGTTTCGTCGTCTACGTAGACGTGGACGAAGGTGCCGGTGGCGGCTAGTTGGAGGGAGTCGCCCGCATCGCGGAAGATGGCGAGGTCGTAGCTGATGCTGGAATTGCCAAGGCGGGCAATGCGGATGCCGACCAGCAGCTGGTCGGGGAAGCTGATCGAGCCGATGAAGGTGCAGGACGTCTTGGCCACCACGCCGATGGCGGGTAGGTCGCGGATATCGGTGCCCGTCGCGTGGATGAGCCACGCGTTCACGGCGGTATCGAAATAGCTGTAATACGTCACGTTGTTCACGTGACCGTAGTGGTCGTTGTCCGCCCAGCGCGTCGGCACCGGCCAGAGCACCGGGTAATCCTGCTGCTGTGTCATATTCGCCCTCCGCTTCGCTCCGGGCGGTTCGCGGCCCCGAAGTCTCGTTCTTCCCTCCCTCCGCTCCTCCGCTTCGCTCCCCCGCTCCGCTCAGTCCAGAACGAGACGGGCCGCGAACTTTGGGTGGATGGTCTCGGGCGTGAACTTTAGTCTGCTGCCCTCAGGCTGGTATCTCGACTAAGCCGTGCGCTGGTCGGGGGTATTGCGGTGGTCCCGGGGGCTGATGCCGTGATGGCGTTTGAAGGCGGTGCTGAGGGCGAAGGCGCTGCCGTAGCCGACACGGTGCGCGATGGACTCCAGGGTGGCGTCCGATTCGTGCAGCAGATCGGCGGCCAGGGCCAGTCGCCAGTCGGTCAGGAAGGACATCGGGGGTTCGCCTACGAGTTCGGTGAAGCGGCGGGCGAGGGCGGCGCGGGAGACGCCCACCTCGGCGGCCAGCGAGGCGACGGTCCAGGGGTGCGCGGGGTTGTGCTGGATGAGGCGAAGGGCCTTGCCTACCAGGGGATCGCTGTACGCGTGGTACCAGGCGGGGGCGTCGGCGCGGGCGAACCACGCGCGCAGGGTGGCGATCAGCAGCAGATCCAGGAGGCGATCGAGCATGGCGCTCTGGGCGGGCAGCTCCTTGGCGGACTCGTCGACGAGCAGATCCAGGACGCGCGAATCGATTTCGCCGCGAGTGAGCACCGCGATGGGCGGGAGGGCCCGGAGCAGGCGGCGGCTGGCGGCGGACTCCTGCTCATAGGTGCCGGTTATCAACACGGTCTGCGCGTCGGCGCTGGTACCCCAATTGCGGACGCCCAGACTCAGGGTCTCGCAGAGCACTTCGCCGTCGGGGGTGGTGGTGATCTGACCGGGATGAATGATGGCCTGCGGGCCGGTGCCCGGGTCGTCGGCGATGGTGTAGTGATCGGGGCCGCGGAAGACGGCGATATCGCCCTCGTGCACCTGCCGCGCCGGAATCGGCTTGCCGCCCTTGGGGTCCGGCACGATCCAGCCGTCGCCGCGGACCACAGCCACCAGGGTCAGCGGCGCCTCGTCCTGAATGCGCAGCGACCAGGGCGGATCGAACGAGGAACGCATGACGAAGGCCGCCCGCGCGCGTGGTCCTTCGAGCAGGCTGGCCAGAACATCCATGCGTAGACGATGGCAAATGCCCGCGCGCTTCTCAACCATGTTTACGCTCACGGATTCTCGGTGTACTTGTCTCATGACGAACACAGAGCTTGCGAACAGCGAAAACACCGTTCTGGTCCTCGGCGGAACCGGTAAAACCGGCAGCCGGGTGGGGGCCCGTTTGACCGCCCTCGGCGTCCCGGTGCGATCGGGTTCCCGCACGGCGGCAATCCCCTTCGACTGGACCGACCGCGCCACCTGGGGACCGGCACTGGCCGGAATCGACGCCGTCTACCTCGCTTATCAGCCGGATCTGGCGGTGCCCGGGGCCGACGCCGATATCAAGGCTTTCAGCGCCCTCGCCGTCGAGGCGGGCGTGCGGCGACTGGTGCTGCTGTCCGGGCGCGGGGAGCCCGAGGCGCTGGAATGCGAAGCGATCGTGCGGGATTCGGGTCTGGAGTGGACCGTGGTGCGGTGCGCCTTCTTCGCGCAGAACTTCAGCGAGGGCGCATTCGCGGACTACATCCTGGCGGGCGAGGTGGCACTGCCCTCCGGAGAGGTGCCCGAACCGTTCGTGGATGCCGATGACATCGCCGATGTAGCGGTAGCGGCCCTGACCGGTGCCGGGCATACCGGGCAGGTGTACGAACTCACCGGGCCGCGGGCGCTGACCTTCGCCGAGGCGGCTGCCGAGATCGGGCAGGCGATCGGGCGTGAGATCGCGTTCGTGCCGCTGTCGCGCACGGATTTCATTGCGGCGCTGACCTCTTACGGTGTGCCCGCCGACGAGGTGAGCCTGCTGGACTACCTGTTCGGCACGGTGCTGGACGGGCGCAATTCGCAGCTTTCCGACGGGGTGTTCCGCGCTCTGGGCCGCGCGCCCCGGGACTTCGCCGAGTATGCCCGCGACGTGGCGGTTTCCGGTGTCTGGTCGGTCACAGCGCAGGCTTAACCTGTCGGTGCCCGGGCATACACTGGAGTACGAAACAGATTGCAGTACAGAAGTTTCGGATCACAGCCGGGAGCGTCGACGGGGCCGCGAAGGTTGTGGGTGCAGGGGAGCTGCCGGCTCGGCCGGTAGCGTCGTACCAATGGTCGCTGCGACGCCCGCTCCTCCTATCCGAACCGCGCGTATCGCACTGTTCGCGGTGTTCGGCCTGAACGGGATGCTCTCGGCGCTCTGGATCGTGCACATTCCGGCCGTCACCCAGCGGGCGGGGGTGTCGCACAGCGCCCTGGGAGTGCTCATCCTGCTCATGGCGGGCTGCGCCATTGTCGGCATGCAGGCCGCCGGGCCGCTCGCCGACCGGCTCGGCAGTCGCACCCTGACCGCCACCGCCGCGACCATCCTGTCGGTGGCGCTCATCGGCCCCGGCCTGGCCACCTCGCCTGGGACACTGGCAATCGCCCTGGCCGCCTTCGGCTTCGGCAACGGCATGCTCGATGTCTCGATGAACGCCCAGGCCGTCCACATCGAGCGCGCCTACCCCCGCCCCATCATGTCGGCCTTCCACGCCTGCTTCTCCCTGGGCGGCCTGCTCGGCTCCCTCGCCGGCGCCGCCACCCAGCGCGCCCACTGGAACATCCACACCACCCTCCTCCTCTCCGCCGCGCTCGGCCTCACCCTCGTAGCGCTCTGCACGCCCCGACTACTCCCGCACCAGCCCACGCCGACGACCCGCACGCCCCCGGATCGAGACCCGCAGACCGCTGAAAGTGGCACTCCGCAGCAGAGATTCAGCGCGCAAGCGACAGCCGGCGCCCACGACACCTACGACGCACCGGCCGAGAGTGGGCAACAGCGGATCGGTGAGCACAACAATCTCGGGGCGACAGGTGCAAGCAGCGAATCAGAGGTCCCCGCTGCGCCGGACCGACGAGCGTTGCGCCACAGCACCGAGGGGCTGGCGGCCGAGCGGCGTGCCGCCACGGGCACGACACGGAAGGTGTTGGTGCTGGGGGCTATTGCGTTTGCGGTATTGATGGCGGAGGGGGTGGCGGCGGATTGGAGTGCGTTGCAGTTGCGAGATCGGCTGGGCGTGGAGGTGGGGACCGCGGCGCTGGCCTATGGGGCGTTTTCTACGACTATGACGGCGGGGCGGTTGGTGGCGGATCGGGTGAGTGGGCGGTTCGGGCGGGTGGCGGTGGTGCGATGGGGGACGGTGCTGGGGGCGGGCGGGTTCGGGTTGATCGCGATATCGGGGTGGCTGCCGCTGACGCTGGCGGGGTGGGCGCTGTGCGGGATCGGATTGTCCGGTGCGGTGCCGCAGGTGTTCACGGCCGCGGGGAATTTGGGGTCGGCGAATTCGGCGACGGATATGTCGCGGGTGTTCGGGCTCGGATATGTGGGGCTGCTGGCCGGGCCGGCGATCATCGGGTGGCTCACCACGGTGGTGCCGCTCACGACCGCGATGGTGGTGCCGCTGATCGCGCTGCTGTTATGCGCCTGGGGCGCTCGCGTCGTCGGCACGCACTAGGCGGCGTTCGCGCGCGGCCGCACCGAAGTCGCCGATGGTTTCGGCGTGGTCCAGGAAGTCGTCGACCATGCGGTGGTTGAGCACGGCCAGGGCCTTCAGATCCTCGGTACTCCAGTCGGCCAGAGCCTCCTGCATCCAGTCGCGCTGCACCTCGCGAATGACATCCACGGCCTGGCGACCGGTGGCGGTCGGGCGGACGAGTTGGGCGCGGCCGTCGACCGGGTCGGCGACACGCTCGATGTACCCCGCTTTTTCGAGGCGCTGGATCTGCCGGCTCACGTGTGGCGCTTCCACATCGAGGCGGACGGCGAGCTCGCCGAGGCGCATGGGCTCCCCGTCGTCGCAGAGCACGCGCAGTAGCGGCACGCTGGCGCGATCCATGGAAACGCCGCACTTGATCATGGCGCGATCGTGGCGGCGCACCCGGGTGAGCAGGTAGGCGACGCGGGCGAGCGCGCCTTCGAGTTCGACTATGTGAGCTGAGTCGACTCGGGGGACGGAGGTGGATTCCGGCGGCGGCATGTGGTTATCTTACGAGACACATTTACTTAATTTTGGTAAGTAATCTGAAGGATTGCCAAACATGACTACGACCGCTGTCGGTCCGGTCGCCGGAACCCCCACCGACGGCCATTCGAAGACTCATCTGGCCCTCACCCTGCTGGCGCTCAGCGCCGCCGGACTGGTCGTATCACTGCAGCAGACCGTGGTCATTCCGCTGCTGCCGCACATGATGGTGCAGCTGGGCACCGATGCCGCGGGCATCCAGTGGCTGTTCACCGCCGCCCTGCTCAGTGGCGCGGTCGCCACCCCGTTGCTCTCCCGCTTCGGCGATATGTACGGCAAGAAGCGCATGGTGCTGATCGCCATGGGCCTGCTCATTCTCGGCTCGGTGGTCTGCGCGTTCGCCACCTCGCTGGGCGTCTACATCATCGGCCGCGCGCTGCAGGGCACCGCCTCGGCCATGATCCCGCTCGCCATCGGCATTCTGCGCGATACCTTCCCGCCGGAGAAGATGGTCACCGCCATCGGCGTCGTCTCCGGCACCATGGGCGTCGGCGGCACCGTCGGCATGCTCATGACCGGTGTCATCGCCGACCACACCACCAACCCGCACCCGGTCTTCTGGGTCACCGCGGCACTCGGTGTGCTCGCCGCCGTCCTGATTCAGTTCACCGCCAAGGACACCGGCGTCCGGCACGGCGGCTCCCCCGACTACGTGGGCGCGGCGCTGCTGGCCGGTCTGCTGATCACGCTGCTGCTGGCCATCAGCGAGGGCGCGCGCTGGCACTGGACCTCCCCCAGCGTGCTGGGCCTGTTCGGCGCGGCCATCGTGCTGACCGTGATCTGGGTGTTCGTGGAGCTGAAGGTGACCCAGCCGCTGGTGCGACTACAGCTGCTGGTCGGCCCGAAATCGCTGACCGCCAACCTGATTTCGCTGCTGCTCGGCGCCGCACTGTTCGGATCCTTCACGCTGGTCTCCAATTTCGTGCAGACCCCGGCCGACAAGGTCGGCTACGGCCTGTCCGGTTCGGTGCTGGCCGTCGGCCTCTACGGCATCCCCAGCGCACTGCTGATGACGCTGTTCTCCTTCCGCACCGGCAAGATCGCCGCCCGCATCGGCGCGGCCTACACGCTCGCCATCGGCTCGGCCTTCGCCGCCGCGTCCATGCTGTGGACGGCCGGGTTCCACGAGCACGGCTGGCAGATGGTGGTCACGAATGTGCTGCAGGGCACCGGCTTCGGTATCGGTTACGCCGCACTCGGCACGCTGGCCGTCATGCATGTGCCGATGAGCGAGAGCGGTATCGCCTCCGGCATCAACTCGCTGGTGCGTACCGCGGGCGGCAGTATCGCGGGCGCGGTCACCGGGTCGATCCTCACCTCGCAGGTCATCGCGCACAGTCATGTGCCGACGCTGCACGCCTACGTGCTGTCCTTCACCATCCTCGGCATTGCCGCCCTGCTGGCCGCGATCGTCGCGGTGGTGCACGGCCTGCGGCACGGAGCCGAGTAGCCCGGTAGCACAATCGAATCCGAAAGAGCCGGTCGATGCCCGTCGACCGGCTCTTTCTATGTCAGCACCTCGGTGCGGTCACCGTCGACGACGACCACGTGATCGTCGGTCAGTGCCCAGTGCGGAACTCCCGCGGTGAGGTAGTCGCGCACCAGCTTCCGGGAATGCCCGTCCGGATCGGTGGGCGAATCCAGATGCGGGACGATGCGGCGATTCACCAATCCCAGTCCGTCCCAGCGCGGTTCGATACCGCAGGCGGTGCGCACCTCGGCCGGATCATCCGTCGATTCCAGACCGTGCAGGTCAGGTGTCATGACGCAGGCGCCGGCGCTGTATCCGGCGTAGACCAGCGCGTCTGCCGCGAGCAGCCGGGTCAGCACGACATCCGCTCCGCTGCGCGCGAATTGGGCGCGCAGCACGAAGGTATTGCCGCCGCGCACCCACACCATCGGATACTCGGACAGGGTCTGCTCCAGTTCGGCGGTCCGGCCGATGTAATCCCGCAGGTCGACCACCTCCGGCTGGAAACCCGAGCGGCGCAGCGGAAAAAGATCACTGGTGACCGCGCTCTGCCAGGCCGACGGCCAGGCATCACAGGCATTCGCGATGACCGCGACCCGGCCCGGCTCCCCCACCAGGGCGAGCAGCCGATCGGTGTGCGCGCCGAAACGATAGCTGGACAGGAACAGTCGCACGGGGTCTCAGATGGTGAACGTGAGGCCGCGAACCAGGCGATTGCCCAGCTCGATATCACCGGCGAGGGTGAATTCCCCCATGTGCGCATCGGCCTTCGTGCGGCCGCCGCGCAGCCGCGCGAACAGGCCGGAGCTCAGGGTGAGAACGACATCGGCGGGGCCGTCGAGGTTTTCGACCGGGTTGGCCCGGCTGCCGACCACCGCGATGTGCAGGGTCCGCACCACCGGCCCGGTGATCTCGAAGGTGATACGCGCGCCGTCCTGCGCCCCGCCGCCCTTGACCACCGCGCGGCCGATACCGAAAACCAGCTCGGTGAAAGCTGTTTCGGCTCGCAACCCACCTTCGTCGATCCGCACGCCGAGTCCGTCGGCGATATCGAGCCCGTGCATCCAGCAGTCGAACAGGCGAATCCGCATGAACCGGCCGTAGGGCGTCATGCCGACCGGAGACGGCACATTCTCGGCCCACTGCCCGGGGGCGAGTTCGGCGAGCTGCTTCAGCCGCCGCGTGGTCACCTCGTGGAAGTGCGCCAGCAGCTGGGCTCCGGAGAGCGGCCGCAGCGACCGGATCCACTTCTCGTTGAGCGCACCGATCTCATTGTGAATGTGCTCCCCCGCCACCTCGATATCCGGCACCGGCTCCCCGGCCAGCAGCGATTCGGTACCGATCACGTGCGCGAGCACATCGAAGACGGTCCAGCCCGGCAGCGCCGAGGGGGTACGCCAGCCGTCCTCGTCCAGTCCTCCCACTAGACGGGTGAGGGTGTCCCACTGGTCGGACAGGGCTGTCGTGATGACGGTCCGGTCCGGCACCGTGTCGGTCATGCGGTGGTTTCCTTTTCCTCGTCGGCGAGCCGGACCAGGCCGGCCCGGATGGCAGCGGCGGTCCGGTCCGGGTCGTGCGCCCGGCGCAGGACGAAACCCTTCGCGAAAGTTAGGGTGTCGCCCTTCCAACGCGGGACCACGTGCAGATGAACGTGATGCACGGTCTGGAATGCGGCCTTGCCGTCATTGAGCACCAGGTTGGCCCCGTCCGCGCCGAGATCGCTGCGGCGCACGGCCTTTGCCAGGCGGTGGCCGAAGGTGAAGAGCCGCGCGCCCAGCGCGGGGTCCAGCTCGTCCAGATCGGTCGCGTGCGATTTGGGAATCACCAGGGTGTGGCCCCGGGTTATGGGCCGTATGTCCAGAAACGCCAGGAGGACGTCGTCCTCGAAGATCTTGGTCGCGGGTGCGTCGCCCCCCACGATCCGGCAGAAGATGCAGCCGCTCACCTTGCAGACATTACGGCGTAAAGGTGACCCGCGACACCCCTCTCAACATTGGGTTGTCCGATTTTGTCGCCACCCCGTGTGACGCCCATCTCCGCTACGCTCACCGGCGACCGGGTACAGTTGCGAGAATTCTCACGAACTTACCCAAAAGTAAGTTCGGCCCACCGTTGGACCGGTGACACGGCCCATCACGAAGTACTCAGGTGGCCTGGGCTCACCACGAGAAGGAAGTTTGACAAGTGGACACAACGCAGAGCGCACAGACGGCTGCGCCCCGCGGTGCACGTGTCGGCGTGGTTCGGGAGACGAACCCCGACGAACGACGTGTCGCATTGGTGCCGAAGATCATTCCATCCCTGCTCGAGCGGGGTGTGGAGGTGATCGTCGAGGCCGGCGCCGGGCTGGGCGCACTCATTCCCGACGAGGCCTACACCGCGGCCGGCGCGAGGATCGGTGACCCCTGGGACACGGACGTCGTCGTCAAGGTGGCGCCGCCCAATGACGCCGAGATCGCCAAGCTTTCGAGCGGGCAGACACTGATCGGCTTCCTCGCACCGCGCAATGCCGACACCAAGATCGGCGCGC
>NZ_JAODNK010000139.1 GCF_025465275.1 Nocardia sp.
ACGACCAGCTTGGTACCGAAAGCATTGACGGCGTGCGGCTTGCCGTCACGGAAGGTGCTGGCGAGACCCAGGCAATGCCAGCCCCGGGCGTAGCGGGTGGGCGCCGCGCCCACGTCGATCTCGCGAATCTTCGCGCTGGGGCCCGATGGGGTTGTCGACATGGTGATCCTCCCTTTTGGCGTACCGGAACACGTTACAAAAGTGGGAGAAATCGCGCCAGTCGAAGGGCTCAGGAATCAGCAAAGAGACTTGTAGGACAGGTTAATTCCAGAATTGACAATCTCGCTCATTGGAACTAGAACGCGTTTCAATCCTGGCATGGTTCGCCGTAGCCGGTGCTGAGCTAGGGCACCCAGAGATACCACTCCACCCACGGGCTCTGGATCGGCGCGGTGTTCGCGAAGAGCTTGGCCAGGCCCATGCCCACCCAAAGGTCCACGGTCACAGTGTCACCCGCCCAGGTGCCCCCGGTGTGCACGTACACATCCTGGGACCGCCCGCCCGCCGAGCCCAGCCATCCCAGGGACACATGGTTGCCGCACGGCCCGTTCAGATACCCCAGCGGCGTCACGTGCGCCAGCAGATGGCCGGGCATGCGCGGCGTGGCCTCCAGCACGATATTGATCATTCCGGCGCAGAAATTCGCATCGCCGAAGGTGAAGAGCGTGGTCCCGAACGGAGCCCACTGCGGCAGCGGATCCGCCTGCGCCGGCGTCGCCCCGACTCCGCACACCAGCGCCCCGATCCCTGCCGATGCCAAGACCCCCGCCATCCATCGCCGCACCCTCATCAGCCGATGTCCTTCCCGCGTAATGAAACTCGCGGCCGTACCACCCGATCCAGCCATACGGCCCCGGACGGACTCCGACGACATCGCAGCGGTGCGCAGCAGGAGTCGTTCCATTACCCAGAGTATCGACCCGCCTCATTCAGGGGGGACGAACTAGCGTTGCGTTCGTGATTGTCACCGCACATCCGATCGTCGATGCCGTAATCGGCCGATACCGCACGCAATTGGATCCTGAGCTCGATGCCTACCGCAATCATGTGCTGCGGTGCGTCAACTATCAGCAGGAACTGCTGGCGGTCGAGGCGCTGCCGGATACTGCTGCGCTGGCCTGGGCGGTGCACGACCTGGGACTCTGGACGGCGAACACCATCGACTATCTGGAGCCTTCGGTCGCGCTGGCCGACGAGCTCGCGGGCGGCTTCGGGGTTACCGATATTGCCGCAGTGCACAAGATGATTCGAGAACATCATCGACTTCGGTCGGCGGGGGACAGGCTCACCGAAACCTTCCGGATCGCGGACCGCATCGACGTCAGCCGCGGGCTGTTGCGCGGACCGGTGAGCAGGGCGACGGTGCAGGCGGTTGTCGCCGAACTGCCGTACGCGGGCTTCCATCAGACACTGCTCCGGCGCGGCACCCCCTACGCGCTGCGGCACCCGGCCAGGCCGTTGCCGATGTTTCGCTGGTAGCGGTGGCATCGATGTGCGCTGCCGTGATGACCTTGATCGGTTGTCGCACAAGGTGATCGACGCGTCGATCAGCTTGACCGTGGTGTCCGGCGAGCGGAATCTGAGCGGAATTGCGAAGGAGCATGCCGTGACTGACAGCCATCAGCCTTTCTTCGATCAACTCGATTGGTTCGACGCGCAGCACTGTGCGCGATTGGACGATGAGCTGACGTGGGCCCGCGCGCACTGCCCGGTGGTCTGGACACCACGCGCGGGGCACTGGCATACATCGCGAAGTTCTTCTCCGAGGAGCCTGGACTGGAAGCTCTTCTGCGCGAACCGGATTGGTCGAAACGGGATCTGGACGAGCTACTGCGGTTCACCTCGACGGTAAGCGTCACGAACTTCCGGCCGGTCCCGGACGCGGTCGTCCGCTCGGCGGTCGGTATCAGCGCCGGGGCGCCCGAAGAACTCCATCTGACGTTCGATCGAGTAGGTGCCTCGAGCGCGCGGTAGTGCTGGATCATGCGGTGGCATCGGCCTGGAATCGGGAGAGCCAGGCTGCGGCGGAAGCGTGGAAGTCGGGGTGGGCGAACAGCTCTGCCTGTGCCGTCGCCTCGACCTCGTCGATCACTGTGGTCAGATCGGCATTCGAGGAGCGCCGGACGGTCTGCTTCAAGGAGCGGATGGCGTGGCCGGGAGCGGTCACCATGGCCTCCGCCAGGCTCATGGCCGCTGCCATCACATCGTCGGCAACGGCGGATATCAGGCCGAGCCGGAGCGCTTCAGTGCTGTCCACCGTTCGCCCGGTGGCCAGGAGTTCGAGGGCTCGGGCCTGGCCGATCGTGTCGGGCAGGGTGCGGGAGAGACCGTAGTCGGGGCCGAGTCCCATGCGCACGAAGGTGGCGCAGAAGCTGGCGGACGGATCGGCGATGCGGATATCACAACCCATGGCCAGCCCCCAGCCCGCGCCGACCGCCGGGCCGTTGACTGCGGCAATCGTCAACTGCGGCAGCCGATTCAATGCCACGTACGGCCGCGCGACCCAGCGCATCCAGTCGACCATCGGGTCCAGCCGCAACTGCGTCCCCTCGGCGCCGATGCCCGCACCGAGGGCGGTCAGGTCGGCGCCGGAGCTGAAACCGCGCCCCGCGCCGGTCACGATCACCACGGAAACCGTTGCCTCCGTTGCCAGTTGCGTGAAGGTCGTCGCCATCTCGGCGGCTAGCGCGTCATTGATCGAATTGAGCGACCTCGGGCGGTTCAGCGTCACCACCGCCACTCCCGGAACGGGGTGATCGAGGGATACGAGAGGGCTATCGGCAGCGGCACGGGCATCTTCGCTCATGACCGATACGGTAACTAAAGTTACGTTACTAATGCAATGTAAGTTTGTGGCGTATTGTTTTCGAGGTGACCGGCGACGCGACGACAGCTATCCGCCCGCAGCGGCGCACCCAGCAGCAACGCCGGGACGAGACCCGCGCGGCGCTGCTCGACGCGACCATCGACTGCCTGGCCGAATCCGGCTATGCCAACCTGACTTTGGCGCAGGTGAGTGAGCGGGCCGGGCTGTCGGTCGGCGCGCACCTGCATCACTTCCGCACTCGCAACACCCTGGTTGCCGCCGCCATCGCCCGCCTGGCCGAGCGCCGCCAAGCCGAACTACGCGACCAATTCGAGAACAGCACCGACATCGAGGAATTACTCGACGCGGTCTGGGATCTGCACACCGGCGCGCTCTACCACGCCGCCCTCGACCTCTGGGCCGCCGCGCGCACCGACGCCGAACTGCGCGAACTACTCCTCGACGTCGAACACGACATCGACACCGAGATCGCCGAACAAGTCCGCAAACTGGCCGCCGAAATCACCGACCGCCCCGACCTACCCCAGCTCATGATGTTCGCCCTGGCCACCGCCCGCGGCCTCGCCATGCGCGACTGCCTGCACCCCGACCGCGACCGCGACCGCGAATGGGCCAGCGCCCGCAGCTACCTCAAAGCCGCCTTGATCGTCGACCCTGCCGGTCAGCGCTAGCGCCCTGTGTGGAAGCGGAATCCGGCTGCGTCCTTGGTGATTCGGCTCAGCAGCAGCGTCATCGCAGATGATCAGTGGTGCGCCTGCCGATCGCGGCGCTCAGTGCGTCGAGCTCGGCCAGCACATCGGTAGCGGCCCAGATGCGATTGCGCTGGCTCTCGGACAACACCTCGAGGATGCCGGACTCGGTGAGCTTGCCCAGCGCGCGGTAGGTGCTGGCATCGCCGGTTCCGGTGAGGCGTTGTGCGGTGTCCGCGTTGAAGATTGGAGTGTCGAGCAGGACCGAGAGGAGTGTCTCGTCGGCTGACTTCGCACGCGGTCGGACGATCTCCCGCCAGCGTGCGGGGAGATCGGCGAGTGCTCGGGCCGATTCTTGTGCTGCCTCACTCGCGTGGACAGTACCGATGGATAGGTACTCGACGAACTCGTCGACCTGACCGTCGCGATAACCATCGAGGAGCGTGAAGTATCGGCTGGTATCCGCGAGCATGACAGACGCCAGCGGCACGGTTACTCGCCGGGTGAGGCCGCGGCGACGCAGTACAGCACTGATAAGTGCGCGGCCGATGCGGCCATTTCCGTCGGTGAAGGGATGGATCGATTCGAACTGGGCGTGCGCGATGGCGGCCTGCGCGAGGATCGGCAGATCGGTGCGGTTTGTGAAGGCCAGTAGGTCATTCATCAACTCGGGCACCAATTCTGGTGGCGGAGGTACGTAGCTTGCATCGATCGGCGTGTAATCACTGCCGCCGATCCAGTTCTGCACATCGCGCAACCGACCCGAATCGCGTGCCGCGTAGTAATCCGGTGCCATCAGCAATCCGTGCGCTGTCAGCAGGCCGTCCAGGGTAAGTGGCCCGGTTCCAGCGGCCTCGACCATCGCGATGAGCGCCTGGACAGCTGCCAGCTGTGACTTGGCATCGTCGCTGGCCTTACCTCCCGCGACGGCCTTGCCGAACGCTCGCCAGCCGGCGTCGACCTGCTCGATCTTCGAAGAGGCGACCGATTCACTGCGCAATAGAAAGTCTGCCAGCGGGGCAAGTTGCGCCCCGAACTCGGCCTCCAATCGAGCGACCGCGATCAACGCCGCCTCATGATTGCGACCGACGCTGCCGATCGGGTCGTAGTCGAGGTCTGCGATTCGTGGCGGGAGCGAAACCGAGATGCGGCCGAGAGTGCGGTCGGCCCGCGAGCCCTGTCGTTGGCGCGGATTCCAGCTGCGCTCCTCGATCGGATGCGACGGCCAGCTCATGCCCCTCCTCGCAGCGGTAAGTGAGACTTACTGTGGATTTAGCTTGGGTTGACTATATCAACCTAAGCTAAAAGAGGCTCTATTCTCGGTTACGCAAACAAGTGTGCCCGCACAGATCGGGATCTGTGCGGGCACACTGTGGAGCGGTTGGGCTAGCCGACCGTTGCGCCGACGCGCAGGGCATGCGGCTCGATGGCGCCGCGGATCAGGGCCTGCTCGTCGATGGTCTCCGCCTTGTAGGGGAGGGTCGAGAGGGTCGCGGTCATCTTGGCTACCGGGTCTTCGATCTTCTTGGTGACACCGAAGATGAAGGTCCACTCGTGCTCGTCGCTGACGTACGGGACGACAGTCTCGAACAGATTGTGGAAGCGGGACCAGGAGCGCTTGAGAGTTTCGTTGCGCCACATGGTCTGACAGCCGGCCTGCGCTGCCATCACGCCGCCGTCGGACAGCAGCGCCTTACATCGATTGAGGAAGTCGTCCTCGTACAGGCGGTTGTGCTGGGCATCCTCGACGCGCTCGTCCGGCAGATCGATGATGATCATGTCGTAGCGCACGCCCGCGGCCTCGGCCTTGGCCAGGAAGTCCCAGCCGTCGGCGTAATGCATCTTGATCGGGCCGGTCTGTGCGACCGCCTCCGCCAGATCGGCCTGGCTGTAGCCGTAGGGGAGGTGCTCGGCGCACAGCTCCACCTCCAGCTGATCGATATCGACGTGATCGACGAGTGAAGCGCCCGCGGCCACCGACATCTGCGAAGCCACGCCCTCACCGGAACCGATGATGAGCACCTTCTCCAGCTTCTCGGCCAGCGCGTACCCGGGGACCAGCATGGCCTCGTGGTAGGTGAGCTGCGAGAACTCGGTGGACTGGCGATCCTCGTCGGAGAACAGGGACAGGCCCTGCTCGGTGCGCGCGATGATCATGTGCTGGTACGGGGTGTTCGTATCGACCACGACCTCGGACATGTTCCACACCCGGGTCAGACCGTCACCGACCGGCTCATGGATCCGGCGGGCGCTGTGGCCGCGCTGGATGACCTCCATATTCACCGACTTCGGCGCCAGCTCCTGCTGCAGCAGCTCGACCGCCTTGGTGGCGCCGGCGCCGATACTGCCGCAGGTGAATACGTCGACGAAGATGTCGCCCGATTCGGGATAGGTATGGATCGAGGCGTGTGACTCGGCCAGTAGAGCCAGGATGGTGACACCCTGCGGCTCGAACTGCTTGCGCACGACATCACAGATGGTCACCCCCGCGGCGACCAACGATTTTCGAAGTGCGGCTTCGAGTCGTTCGAGGTCGTCGCAGAGGGCCGCGTCGACACCACCGAACTCGGCCAGCACATGCCAGCCGGTGAATTCTGCCGTCATGGCTAAACTCACTCTCGCTCAGCGCCAGTGACATGAACAGTCAAAGGCGGAAAACCGTTGAAGGACACCGACGAATAGCTCGCCGTATAGGCGCCGGTCTCGAGGATCCGAACAGGATCACCGGCTCGCAACGTGGTCGGAAGAAGGACCCGCGTGCGCTGATACAGTACATCGTCGCCGTCACATGTTGGACCGGCGACCACCGCTTCGTCCATCGAATCACTGTCGCGATCGGTCTGGAAACGGTAAGCGATGTATTCGTTCTCGGTTTCGGCCATGCCGTTGTAGCGGCCGATATCGAGGTATATCCAGCGCCGCCCGTCCGGCGCTTGGCGAACATTCACCACCTCGGCGTGAATCACACCGGTGTTACCCACAAGGGCGCGACCGGGTTCCACGATGAGTGCGGTGTGTTCCGGGAGATGGCGGGCCGCAGCCGAGGCGATGACCGCGCCCAGCTCGTCCACGCCGGGGGCCGCGTCGGCATATGAAATCGGTAGTCCCCCACCGATATTCACCGTCGACACGGCAATGTCCTTGACCGCCAGCGCTTCCGCGATGGACCCGGCCTGTTCGATACCGATCTGCCACGCGATGGGATCGAGTTGCTGCGAACCCACGTGGAAGTACGGTCCGCCGACCTTCAGGCCGAGATCGTGCGCACGCACCAGTAGCTGCACGGCTTCGCCGGGGGCACAACCGAACTTGACACCGAACGGCGTCTGCGATTGCGGCGCCGAAGCCAGGAACCGGACCTCGACTTCGGAGCCCGGCGCATGCTCGGCAATGCGTTCCAGGTCGCCCTCGGAGTCGGAGGCGAAGCGGCGCACCCCGGCCGCGTACGCGGCGGCGATATGGGAGGCCTTCTTGATCGGATTGCCGTAGCACATGACGGCCGGATCAACCCCCTGCGCGAGGCACAGTTCGATTTCACCGACGCTGGCGACGTCGAACTCGGCGCCTTCGTCATGGAGTAGCCGGATGATCTCCGGTAGGGGACTCGCCTTGACGGCGAAGCGAATTCGCGCTGCGGGTAGCGCGGCATGCAGGGCGCGGTAGTTCACGCGCACCAGGTTCAGGTCGATGACGAGACAAGGTGACTCGGCCGGGTTTGAGACGGTCAATCTAAGGGAACTCCCCACTGTTCGGGTCGCATGAAACGGCCTCGGGCAACAGCCAGCGAGAATAGCAGCGGTTGGGCCTGGAAAACGAACCGGCGAAGGTTCGATTACGTCACCTTAACGCCGCGGGCCCGCCGTCGACGGGCCCGCAACCTTACGAGAGTGTGACCGCCGCAGTGTGAACGTCAGCCCGCCACGACCGTGACTTCGTCGAACACCACTTCACCCGCGGCATCGGATTCGGCCAGATCAACGACCGCGTCGATGGACCAGCCGTGGTCGCCGGCCGGATCGTCGAGAACCTGGCGCACATGCCAGAACTCGCCCCGCTGCTCGACCTGGAACAGCTTCGGGCCGCGGGCGTTCGGGCCGGTGCGAATCTCCTGGTACTCGTCGAAGTAGGGCTCGAGTTCGGTCTCCCAATCCAGCTCGTCACCGAACTCCTCCAGCGCGTCCCAGCGTTGCAGCGCAGCCAGATCGACGCGGCGGAACAGGGCATTGCGGATGAGCACCCGGAAGGCGCGCTCATTGGCCGAGATGGGCCGGACGGTCTCCGCACCGAAGGCGACCTGTTCGGTATCGGTCTCGGCGCCCGGATTAGTGAGTTGCTCCCATTCGTCCAGCAGGCTCGAATCGACCTGGCGGATGAGCTCGCCCAGCCATTCGGTGATGTCGTCGAGCTCCTCGGTGCGCGCCTGCTCCGGCACGGTCCGCCGCAGTGCCCGATACGCGTCCGCGAGATAGCGCAGCACCACGCCCTCCGAGCGTGCCAGCTCGTACTGTGAGACCAGTTCGGCGAAGGTGAGCTGCCGCTCGACCATCTCCCGCACCACCGACTTGGGGGAGGGCTCGAACTCGGAAATCCACGGATGACCGGCCTTGTAGGTCTCGTAGGCCGGGTAGATGAGCTCCTCGCCGAGCGGTTTGGGCCAGGTGACTTCCTCGAGGAGTTCCATGCGCTCCTCGTATTCGATCCCATCGGCCTTCATCTCCGCGATCGCTACGCCACGCGCCTTGTGCTGCTGCGCCATGAGCAACTGCCGCGGATCTTCGAGGGTCGATTCGATGAGCGAGATCACATCCACCGTGTAGGTGGGCGACTCCTTGTCGAGCAGTTCGAAGGCCGCGAGCGCGAACGGTGACAGCGGCTGATCGAGCGCGAAATCGCGCTGTAGATCCACCATGAGCCGGGCATGCCTGCCGTACTCGTCGGGCTCGTCGAGCTGCTGCACGACCCCGGCAGCACGCAGTGCGCGATAGAGCTTGATGGCCTTCAGAATGTGCTTGCGCTGGGCCGCGCGCGGTTCGTGGTTGTCCTCCAGCAGATGCCGCATGGCGTAGAAGCAATTGCCTTTGCGCGCAATCACATTCAGCAGCATGGCATTGGTCACATTGAACCGGGACACCATCGGCTCGGGCGACGCCGCGATGAGCCGGTCGAAGGTCTCCTCCGACCAGGACACGAAACCCTCTGGCGGCTTGGTCTTCTGAACCTTCTTGAGCTTCTTCGGATCGTCTCCGGCCCGGGCTATGCGACGGGCGTTCTCCACCTCGTGCTCGGGCGCCTGCACCCAGACCGTGCCCATGCTGTCGAACCCGGCGCGGCCCGCGCGGCCTGAAATCTGATGGAACTCACGGGCATTGAGGCGGCGCGTTCGCACACCGTCGTACTTGGTGAGCCCGGTGAACAGCACGGTGCGAATGGGCACATTGATGCCGACGCCGAGAGTGTCGGTGCCGCACACCACTTTCAGCAGCCCGTCCTGCGCCAGCTTCTCCACCAGTCGCCGGTACTTGGGCAGCATGCCCGCGTGGTGCACGCCGATACCGTGCCGGATGAACTTCGACAGCGTCTTGCCGAATCCGGTGGCGAAGCGGAACTCGCCGAGCGCCTGGGCAATAGCGTCCTTCTCCGCCTTGGACGCGAAGTTCACGCTCATCAGCGCCTGCGCCCGCTCCATGGCCGACGCCTGCGTGAAGTGCACGACATAGACCGGGGCGAGGCTGGTGGTCACCAGGTCTTCGAGCGTTTCGGTAATGGGCGTCTTCACATACGAAAAGCTCAGCGGCACCGGTCGTTCCGCGCCGGAGACAATGGCGGTATCGCGTCCGGTGCGGCGCTGCAGATCCTCGCCGAAGAACTCCATCTCGCCGAGAGTGGCCGACATGAGCAGGAATTGGACGCCGGGCAGTTCGATGAGCGGCACCTGCCACGCCCAGCCGCGATCCGGATCGGCGTAGTAGTGGAACTCGTCCATGACGACCTGGCCGACATTGGCACTGGAACCCTCGCGCAGCGCCAGATTGGCCAGGATCTCGGCCGTAGCGCAGATGATCGGCGCATCCGGATTCACCGCCGCATCACCGGTCACCATGCCGACCTTGTCCGCACCGAACACCTCGCACAGCGCGAAGAACTTCTCGCTGACGAGCGCCTTGATCGGCGCGGTGTAGAAGCTGCGCTGCCCGCGATTGAGCGCCGCATAGTGCGCGCCGATCGCGACGAGCGACTTACCGGAGCCGGTGGGCGTCGCCAGAATGACATTCGCGCCGGTGAACAGCTCGAGCAGCGCTTCTTCCTGCGCCGGATACAGCGTCAGACCCTGCGACCCGGTCCAGTCGGAGAAGGTTTCGTACAGCCAGTCCGGGTCCACATCGGGCACGGCTTGGTCGGGAACGAGTTCGGATAGCTGCACGGGTGACTACGTTACTGGGCGGTCTGCCCGACT
>NZ_JAODNK010000146.1 GCF_025465275.1 Nocardia sp.
GTAGCCTGCGGTCACACCGACGATCATGTTGCTGATCAGGGTGCGGGTCAGGCCGTGCAGCGAGCGGTTCTGACGCTCGTCGTTCGGACGAACGACCTCGAGCTCACCGGACTCCGCCTTGGTGACGGTGATCGGCTCGGCGACCACGTGCGACAGGGTGCCCTTGGGACCCTTCACCGCAACGTTCTGGCCGTCGATGGTCACCTCGACACCGGCGGGAACCGGGACCGGCTTCTTACCGATACGCGACATTAGTTCCTACCTCCCTTACCAGACGTAGGCGAGGACTTCCCCGCCTACACTCTGCTGCTTGGCCTGACGGTCCGTGAGCAGACCAGTGGACGTGGAGATGATCGCCACGCCGAGGCCGCCGAGCACCTTGGGCAGGTTGGTGGACTTCGCGTATACGCGCAGGCCCGGCTTCGAAACGCGACGCACGCCCTGCAGGCTGCGCTCACGGCTCGGGCCGTACTTGAGGTCGACGACGATCGCCTTGCCGACGGTCGCATCTTCGATGCGGTAGTCGGCGATGTAGCCCTCACGCTTGAGGATCTCGGCGATGTTCACCTTGATCTTCGAGTGGGGGGCCTTCACCTGGTCGTGGTACGCCGAGTTGGCGTTGCGCAGACGGGTCAAGAAGTCTGCGATGGGGTCAGTCATGGTCATGTGTTTGACCGCATACCTTTCTCGCCGCGGTTCCCATTCAGCACCGTTCTAAAGGAGCGGTCGTGGGCCTACAACGAAGTAGGGGTTCATGCCCTTCGGTTACCCGACGGGCAGTTCTTGCCGGGGCCCCGGCCTCAGTTGAAAACCGAAGCCCCGGAAGTCTTTTGGTGCTTACCAGGAGGACTTGTGCACGCCCGGGAGTTCGCCGCGGTGGGCCATCTCACGCAGGCAGATACGGCACAGGCCGAACTTGCGGTAAACCGCGTGCGGACGGCCGCAACGCTGGCAGCGGGTGTAGGCGCGCACCGCGAACTTCGGCTTGGCGTTGGCCTTGTTGACGAGGGCTTTCTTAGCCATGTACTCAGTTCTCCTTGAACGGGAAGCCGAGGTGCTTGAGCAGTGCGCGACCCTCTTCGTTATTGGTCGCGGTCGTCACCACGGTGATGTCCATACCACGCGGACGGTCGATACGGTCCACGTCGATCTCGTGGAACATCGACTGCTCGCTGAGGCCGAACGTGTAGTTGCCGTTCCCGTCGAACTGCTTCGGCGAGAGGCCGCGGAAGTCGCGGATACGGGGAAGCGCGATGGAGATCAGGCGATCCAGGAACTCCCACATGCGGTCGCCACGAAGGGTGACCTTCGCGCCGATCGGCATGCCCTCACGCAGCTTGAACTGCGCGATGGACTTCGTGGCCTTCCGGATTTCCGGCTTCTGGCCCGTGATCAGGGTCAGGTCCGCGACGGCGCCGTTGATCAGCTTCGCGTCACGGGCGGCGTCGCCGACACCCATGTTCACGACGACCTTGACGACGCCCGGGATCTGCATCACGTTGGCGTAGTTGAACTCGCTGTTGAGCGCGTCCTTGATCTCGGCGCGGTAGCGCGCCTTGAGGCGCGGCTGCACCTTGTTCTCAGTAGAAGTCATCTCAGATGTCCTTCCCGTTGCGACGGGAGATACGAACCCGCTTGCCGTTGTCATCGGTACGGAAGCCGACGCGGGTGGGCTTGCCATCCGAGTCCACAACCATCACGTTGGAGGCCTGGATCGGCGCTTCCTGGGTCACGATGCCGCCGGAGCTGGCGCCACGCTCGTTCGCGGAGTTCGCGACATGCTTCTTGATCCGGTTCACGCCTTCGACGAGGACCTTGCCGGTTGCCGGGTAGGCCTGAATGACCTTGCCCTTGGCGCCCTTGTCCTTGCCCGAAACGACGATCACGGTGTCGCCCTTGTGCACCTTCATGGCTAGAGCACCTCCGGAGCCAGCGAAACGATCTTCATGAACTTCTTCTCGCGCAGCTCACGGCCGACCGGGCCGAAGATGCGGGTGCCGCGCGGATCGTGATCCGGCTTGATCAGCACCGCGGCGTTCTCGTCGAAACGGATGTAGGAACCATCCGGACGGCGACGCTCCTTGGTGGTGCGAACGACGACGGCCTTGACGACCTCGCCCTTCTTGACGTTGCCACCGGGGATGGCGTCCTTCACGGTAGCGACGATGATGTCGCCGATACCGGCATAGCGACGCGACGAACCACCGAGAACGCGGATGCAAAGGATTTCCTTGGCACCAGTGTTGTCGGCGACGCGCAGTCGCGACTCTTGCTGAATCACTTCAGCTCCTCCTAGACCTGGACGAAATGCACGCCGGATTGCCGACCCGACGGGCATGGTCATGTAGCCATCCGAAACGCGCGCCTGCCTGCGGTTTTGGATGATCGGAAACGATCAACCCCAGGGGGTTCGCGGCCGGATTGCGGGCATAGCTCCCGCGGGCAACCGGTCAAGTGTAGCTAAACCGCAGGTGGGGCCCAAACCGGGGCTGTATTTTCTGCCTCCGCTTCGCTCCGGCGGGGTCGCGGCCCTGTCACCCGGTTCTTCCCTCCCTCCGCTCCTCCGCTTCGCTCCCCCGCTCCACTCAGTCCAGAACCGGGCGGGCCACGACCTTGGAGTGGTGTGGCTTCAGGTGTTGCTCAGGCAGGTCTACTAGCGTCTTGCGCGCAACGTCCGAGCAATCGCCCGATTATCCGATAGAGGAGATTCGCGTTGACCTCCGAGCGCCCCTTCGCTCTCGATCGCCGTAAGTTCCTGATCGCGCTGGGGGTGTTGCCCGCCACCGCGCCGCTGCCCGGCTGTTCGAAGTCGGAAACCTCGAATTCGGTGTCCTCCACCCCGCTGACCGGCCCGGATATGGCCGGTTCGGATGCGGCGATCCGGCCGCAGGACGATCTGTATCGATTTATGAACGGGACCTGGTTGCGGGAGTATCAGCTACCGCCGGACAAGGTGCGGTTCGGCACCTTCGACGAGGTCGAGGACCGGGTCGAACAGCAGCTGCGGGAAATCATCGAGGGCATTCACAATCCGAAGTCCGGAACCGATGCGCAGAAGATTCGCGATCTCTACGACGCACGGCTCGATGACACCGATGTCGAGAAGCTCGGTATGACACCGCTGGACGATCTGTTCGCGAAGATCGATGCGGCGGCGACCAAGGCCGATCTGGCACACGTGATGGGTTCGCTACCCGGGGTGGGGCTGATCGGTCTCGGGGTGAGCGTGGATCCCAAGAACTCCACTGCCTATCTGCCCGAGGTGGATCAGGCGGGGACCGGGCTGGACCAGCAGTACTACCTGAAGCCCGAGAATGCCGACAAGCTCGCCGCCTACCGCAAATATATGGAGCAGATCGCGGCCGGCGCGGGGTTCGCCGATCCGGCGGCGCTGGCCGATCGGGTGGTGGAGTTGGAGGGCCGCATTGCCGCAGCGCAGTGGGACAACGTGCGACTGCGCGATACCGATGCCTCCTATAATCCGCGCAGCTGGGCCGAATTGACCGCGCTCGCACCGGAATTCGATTGGGATCCGTGGCTGGCGGGCAGTACCGACCGGCCGAAGGAGCTGTTCGCGAACGTCAATGTCGGGCAGCCGTCGTTCGTGACCGCCGCCGGCCAGCTGTGGCAGCAGGTGGATATCGCCGCCTGGCGTGAGTATCTGAAGCTCGGGCTGGTTCGCGCCTTCGCGACGTATCTGCCCAAGGCCGTTGCGGATCCGAATTTCGATTTCTTCGGCAAGGTGCTGGGCGGGATGCAGCAGCGGCCGGAGAAGTGGAAGTCCGCGGTGGCGACGGTGAGCTCGAATCTGGGTGATCCGCTCGGAAAGCTGTACGTGGACAAGCATTTTCCGCCCGAGGCCAAGAAGCAGGCGCTGGCCATGGTGGACGATCTGCGGGCCGCGTACAAGGACAACTTCACCAATTCGACGTGGATGTCGCCGCCGACCCGGGCCGCGGCCATCGCCAAGCTGGAGAAGATCAACGCCAAGATCGGGTACCCGGACAAGTGGGAGGACTACTCGTCGGTCACCATCACCCGCGGCAAATTGCTCGAATCCCTGCGCGCGGTCGACGCATACGGCTCGAAGCGCATGTTCGGGCGGCTGGGGACGCCTGTGGATAAATCCGAATGGGGCATGTCGCCGCAGACGGTGAACGCCTCCTACGACGCCAGCGGTAACGAGATCACCTTCCCGGCCGCCTTCCTGCAGCCGCCGTTCTTCGACAAGGATGCGCAGCCGGCCGTGAATTACGGTGCGGGCGGAGCGGTTATCGGGCACGAGATAGGGCACGGCTTCGACGATCAGGGCGCCAAATACGATGGGGACGGAAACCTGCACGACTGGTGGACGCCGGAGGACAAGGCGGCGTTCGAGGCCAAGACCAAGGCGCTCATCGCGCAGTACAACGCGCTGGTGCCGGAGGGGCTGCCCGCCGACAAGCATGTGAACGGTGAGCTGACCGTCGGTGAGAACCTGGCCGATCTGCGCGGACTGGAGATTTCGCTGTCCGCCTACCGATTGCTCGAAAAGCGCGGCGGCACAGATACTCCCGATTTCAAACCGATGTTCGAGTCGTGGGGGCGGACCTGGCGCACCAAGCAGACCCAGGAATCGACGGAGCAGCAGATCGCCGGTGATCCGCACTCCCCCGCGGAGTTCCGGTGCAATCAGGTGGTGCGCAATCTCTCCGATTTCTACACCACCTACGGGGTGCAGGAGAGCGATAAGGAGTTCCTGCCGCCGGATCAGCGCGTAACTCTCTAGCCGGGAACAACTCTCGGACTGTCCTGGGAAACGCCGGTAGCCTCGAGCGGGGGCCGGCGCGCAGTGCTCGTGCGCATGATCGGTGCGGGTCTGACCGCACCAACGGAGAGGGGAACACGTGACGTCGGGTCAGGTCCGGTTCGATCGACGAGCATTCCTGGTCGCGCTGGGGCTGGCGCCCGCCGCGGTCGCGCTCGTGTCATGCAGTAGCGATCCGGCGAACAAGACCGCGAGCGCGCCGCTCACCGGTCCAGACATGTCCGGCTCTGATGCGGCGGTGCGGCCGCAGGACGATCTCTATCGGTTCGTCAACGGTAAGTGGCTGCAGGACTATCAGCTGCCGCCCGACAAGGTCTCCTTCGGCACCTTCAACGAGGTGAATGATCGGGTGCAGCAGCAGCTGCGCGAGATCATCGACGGCATCAAGGATCCCGAGGCCGGCTCGGAGGCAGAGCAGATTCGAGATCTGTACGACGCGCGGGTCGATCTGGATCAGATCGAGAAGCTCGGCATGACACCGCTGGCCGATCTGTTCGACCAGATCGACAAGGCGCCGGGCAAACCGGAACTGGCCAAGGTGATGGGCGGGCTGCCGATCGGCGGGCTCATCAGGGTCGGCATCACCATCGACCGCAAGAATTCGACGGCGTATGTGCCGTCGGTCAGCCAGTCCGGTATCGGGTTGCCGGAGCAGTACTACCGCAAACCGGAGTTCGCGGCGAAGATCGCCGGATACCGCACATATCTGGAAAAGGTCTCGGCTGCCGCGGGTTTCCCCGATCCGGCCGGAATGGCCGGGCGGGTGCTGGATCTGGAGACCAGGATCGCCGCGGGCTTCTGGGACAGCGTCAAGATGCGCAACTCCGATGTCACGTACAACAAAATGGCGTGGAGCGAGATGGTCGCGCTCGCACCGCAATTCGATTGGGATCCGTGGCTGGCGGGCTCCACCGAACGACCGAAGTCGTTGTTCGACACCGTGATCGTCGCCCAGCCGTCGTATCTGACCCATGCCGGAGAGCTCTGGCACGATGTGGATCTCGGTATCTGGCGCGAGTATTTGAAGCTGTACCTGGTCCGCACGTATGCGCTGTATCTGCCGCAGGCCATTGTCGATGTGAACTTCGACTTCTTCGGCCGGGTGATGCAGGGGCAGGAGAAGCGGCGGCAGCTGTGGGAGTACGGGGTCGCCATCGTCGATGGAAGTCTCGGCGAGCAGCTCGGAAAACTGTACGTAGCCAAGCATTTTCCGCCCGAGGCCAAGAAGCAGGCGCTCGCCATGGTGGACGACCTGCGGGCCGCATACAAGGACAATTTCACCAATTCGACGTGGATGTCACAGCCGACCCGCGATCTCGCCATAGCCAAGCTCGCGAAGATGGGCGTCAAGATCGGCTACCCGGACAAGTGGGACGACTACTCCGGACTGAAGATCACGCGCGGCAAACTCATCGAATCATTGCGCGCCGTCGGCGCTTTCGATAACAAGCGGGCGTTCGACCGGCTGGGCACACCGGTCGACAAGTCGGAGTGGGGCATGACTCCGCAGACGGTCAATGCCTCGTATACGCCTGTCAACAATGAGATCTCGTTCCCCGCCGCCTTCCTGCAGCCGCCGTTCTTCGACCTCGCGGCCGAAGCCGCGGTGAATTACGGTGCGGGCGGCGCGGTTATCGGGCACGAGATCGGGCACGGCTTCGACGATCAGGGTTCCAAGTACGACGCCGATGGCAATTTGCGGGATTGGTGGCCGCCGGCGGACCGGACGGCCTTCGAAGCCCGCACCCGGAAGCTGGTCGGCCAGTACAACGCGCTGGTGCCCGCCGGACTGACCACCGATCAGCATGTGAACGGCGAACTGACCCTCGGTGAGAATGTGGCCGACAATCGTGGACTGCAGATGGCCTTGGCCGCCTATCGCATTGCCCAGCAGCGCAACAAGATCGACAAGGTGGACTACACACCCATGTTCGAGGCGTGGGGCCGCAATTGGCGGGAGAAGTCCACCAAGGAGGCCTCCGAGAACCGGCTGGAGGACGTGCACTCCCCCGGCGAGTGCCGGGCCAATCAGGTGGTTCGCAATCAGGCGGAGTACTACGCCGCCTTCGGTGTGAAAGAGGGCGACAAGCTCTTCCTCCCGGAGGACCAGCGCGTCACCTTCTGACGGCGATCGAAAACGATTGCGGCTCAGGCCGGGTCGGCGAAATGCTGTTCCACCAGCTGCGCCGGCGCTGCCAACCGCCATGAATCCACCACAATGGCCTCCAGTTCCGCGAGGTCGTCGAGGGCGTGCAGCCGTACCCGCACCCACGCGCTGTATGCCTCGTGCCCGGCCACCCAGAACTTGTCCGGCTCGGCGAGCACCAGCTCGTCCCGATCGGCCATCGGGCACCGCACCGCCATCGACGTCTCCGCCTCCGGCAAGGTCAGGAACAATTTCCCCGCCACCCGGAAGGTCGGCATTCCCCACTCGAACAGCTCCCGCACCTGCGGCAGCGCAAGCACCGCCGTGCGAACCTCGTCCCCGCTCACCGTCATGCCCGCGATCTTCCCAGCCGAGTACGACACCGGCCACGGCCGACCGCTGCGACGCTGTTGCCGGTTCGATCCCGGATGGGGTTGCCTATCGCAATCCTGGTCAATTAGGTTAGGGTTGCATAAGTACGTGTTCAGGGATGTGAGCAATGGAGCGTTTGGTGCCGGAGAGTCTGTCCACCGTCGAGCGTCTTCGACTGGTGGACGAATGGGCCAACGGAGTCGAGCTGTACGACGTGCCGTCGGTCGAGAGCCTGATCGAATGCGGGCGCCGCGTCCCGATATTGCGGACGGCCGTGCGATACGGCGGGCACATCCTCACCTATGCCGAACTCTTCGACCGCCTGGACGGCGGCAGCATCGGCTCCGCCGGACCCTCGCTGGACGGATTGGCCCGGTTGCTCTGCGAGATCGCCGCCGCCGCGAACAATGATTCCACCCTCATGCTCGGCGATTCGGGCATCGGCCTGACGGCCGATGCGCTGGCCGCCGCCGCGGACGATCGCCGCGCCGTGGTCGCCGCGCACCGCGAATGCCGAGTCGATCGCGCCTTCGGCTCCGCCGACGTCCGCCTGTTCGCCACCCGCTGGGATTGCGCCGACGCTGCGGTCGAACTGCTCGCCGCGCTCGCCGACGGTGCCACCCTGGTGCTGGCCACCGAGGCGCAGCGCCAGGCGCCCGCGGCGCTGGCCGAACTCATCGCCACCTGCGCGGCGACCCATGTGGTGGCCGATGCGCGGACGCTGGCCACCCTGTCGGATCTGCCCGCGCCCGCGCTGCCGACGGTGCGGCGCTGGGATGTCACCGGAACCGACTGCCCGGTAATACTTTCCGGTCTGCTTCGCGCCGTCGCCGCGGGTTCGGTGGCCGGATTCGCCTACACCGCACCCGAATACGCCGGTGTCGCCGCCCGCGGGCCGCTCGACGGCTCGGGCCGGGTCCGGCCCATTCCCGGCGCTCGGGTGCTGGTGCTGGACTCGGCGCTGCGACCGGTCGCGCCGGGCATGTCCGGCGAGGTCTACCTCGGCGGCGCGGCGCTGGCGGCCGAATCCGCCACCGGATTCGTGGCCGACCCGTTCGTCCCCGGCGGCCGCCTGACCCGCACCGGAGCCCGCGGCGGCTGGACCGCTGACGGCTGGCTCGTCTTCGATATGGCCGAAACTATCGATGCGACAGTTGTTTCCGTCGTGGCCGATCGGATCACTCCGGTCACGGACGACGAAGTCGACTACGCGGCCTGAACTTTGCGCGAATAAAGAACGGAAGATATCGATCTGCTCGCTAGGCGTGATCTAGCGGGATACTGTGGAAACCACTGAATGGCTGCCGAGCGCGACGACGCGAATCGGGATGCCTTCGCTCTCGGTCTCACCGCACGGATAACCATACGGTGACACCCCTCTCAACGCCGCTGGAGTCGTGCGCGCCGGACCACCGTCCGGCCGAGCCGCAGCGAACGCATCGGCCGGCGCGACGATCATCAGCGCTCCCACCCCGGGGCGTGCTGTCGAAGCTCCCTGCCCGGCTTTCCTACTCCGGACTCAGTGCCGGAGCAGGTGAGCCGGGCAGGTCCACTGCGGCACAAGCGCTTTCGATCTTCCTCAGGCCACAGCCGCCAGTATCGGCGCCCGCCATACCAGGCGCCGACGGTTGTTGTGTTCCTGGAAGGAGCGGCTATGAGCGCGAAAATTCCAACGCCTGGCCCGGCATCTCTCGAATTCGAACTCCAGAAGTTCGATCCCGATCGGCTTCACATCGCGATGGTGGTGCCACCCTATTTCGATATTCCACCGAAGGCATACGGCGGTGTCGAGGCGGTGGTCGCCGATCTGGTCGACGCACTGGCGGATCGCGGACACCAGGTCACGCTGCTGGGCGCCGGCGAGAACGGGACCAAGGGCCGATTCGTCCCACTGTGGGATCGGATTCAGGCCGACCGACTCGGTGACCCCTTCCCGGAAGTACTGCACGCCCTGAAGGTTCGGCGGGCGCTGGAGCGGCTGGCGGTGACCGACGGCCTCGATCTGGTGCACGACCACACCTTCGCCGGACCACTGAATATGCCGGTATATCGCGAACTCGGCCTGCCGACCGTGGTGACCGTGCACGGACCTGTGAACGGCGACCCTTACGACTACTACAGCGAACTCGGCGAGGACACGCATCTGGTGGCCATCAGCGACCGGCAGCGTGAGCTGGCTCCGGATCTGAATTGGATTGGCCGCGTACACAATGCGTTACGTGTTGACGATTGGCCCTATCAGCCGGAGAAGGAGGACTACGCTCTCTTCCTGGGTCGGTTCACCGAGGACAAAGCGCCGCATCTGGCGTTGGAGGCGGCGCATGCCGCCGATATCCCGCTGGTGCTTGCGGGCAAATGCGCCGAACCGCCCGAATTGAGGTATTTCGACAGTGCGGTAAAGCCATTGCTCACCGAACGCGATCACATGTTCGGAATGGCCGATGCCGCCGCCAAACGCACACTGCTCGCCGGAGCGCGCGCTCTGCTGTTCCCGGTGCGCTGGGAGGAACCGTTCGGCATGGTGATGATCGAGGCAATGGTCTGCGGTACTCCCGTGGTGGCATTGCGCGGCGGCGCTGTCGCCGAGGTGATCATCGACGGTGTCACCGGTCGCATCTGCGACGATCCTTCCGAACTCGCCACGGCCATCAAGGAAGTGCAGACCTACGATCCGCTGGCCATGCGCAATCACGTGATCACGCATTTCGGCGCCGACACTCTCGGGCGCGGCTATGAGGAGATGTACCGCCGCGTGGTCCAGATCGGCAGATCCCGTCGTATCGGCCGCAACAGCGCTGCGCACGCCTGGCCGGCGAACGCGGCCCACCAGCCCCTGCCCGCGCCGACCCGCGCCGCAGGCACCGGACCCGGGCGTACCTCGGGCGCGAAGGCGGGCCGTTCCGTCGGGACGACCCCGGCCCGCCCGACGGGTCCGGCTCCCAGCTGGATGTCCACTGCCACCTGCCTTCCCACGATCCCGGTCGCCGAGGCGGTAGTCGATGTCAATCACAGAACGGGCCGCGGGTCGGCCGGCCACCCAACAGGTTCCGCGCCCTTCGATGAGTCCGGCATTATGCCGGATGCGGGCGCTCGGGAGGAAGGCTCTGAATGACTGATGAGGTTCCGGTCGCGCTGAACAGCGGCGAGGCGTCGGCTCTGGGTGGGCTCGGTGGCTCGGTAACGCTGGTGGCGGGCAGTACCTTCTGTCTGTCGGATCGGCACGGAGATGTGGAGCCCGGCACCGCGCACGGGTTGTTCTACCGGGATGCGCGGGTGGTGTCCCGATGGGAACTGCGCTTGGACGGGCAGCGGCCGGAGCCGCTGTCGGTCTGGGGTCCGGAGGCGTTCACCGCCCGGTTCATACTGCGCCGGCCCCCGCGGGCCGGCGCAGCAGACAGCACCGTTCTGATCGTCCGCGAGCGCCTTATCGCGGACGGGCTGCGGGAAACGATCACGGTGGAGAACCTGGGGCGGGAGGCCACCGCTGTCGACCTGCAATTGCATATCGACGCGGATTTCGTGGATCTGTTCGCGGTCAAGGAGGGCCGCACCGCCAGCGCCCGCGCCGAGATCCTGGTCACGGACGTGGAGTTACTACTGAACGACCGGTCGGATCGGGCGCGTGGGCTGTCGGTCTCGTCGTCGGAAACCCCTGTGGTGCTGCCGGGTTCGCTGTCCTGGCGAGCAGTGGTGCCCGCCGGGGGCACCTGGCAGACCGAGGTCTTCGCGCAGCCGACCCTCGGCAGTCAGTCCATCCACTCATCGGTGCGCCCCGGTGAGCAATACGAATTCAGCGAGCCCAGCCGCAAGATCGCCGCGTGGCGCGATACCGCCGCCAATATCACCGCCACCGATCCGCAGCTCGCCCAGGTGCTGGTGCGCACCGAAAGTGATCTGGGCGCCTTGCAGATTCACGACGAGAGTCGCGGCGGCCGGCCGTTCGTGGCCGCCGGGGCGCCCTGGTTCATGACCCTGTTCGGTCGTGATTCGCTGCTCACCGCATGGATGGCGCTGCCGCTGGATGTGGGCCTGGCGGTGGGCACCATGCAGCAGCTGGCCGAGATGCAGGGCCAGCGGCTGGATCCGATGACCGAGGAGGAGCCCGGCCGCATCATGCACGAGATGCGGCGCGGCCCGGCCAGCGGACAGGTGCTGGGCGGTGAGACGTACTACGGAACCGTGGACGCCACACCGCTTTTTGTCATGCTGCTGGCGCAGGCCCGGCGCTGGGGCGCGGATCGGGACGCGGTGCAGGCGCTGCTGCCCGCCGCCGACGCCGCGCTCGCCTGGATCGCCGATTACGGCGACCGCGACGGTGACGGTTTTGTGGAGTACCGCCGGGCCACCGATCGTGGTCTCATCAATCAGGGCTGGAAGGACAGTTTCGACGGCATCAACGACGCCGCAGGACATCTTCCGGAGACTCCCATCGCACTGTGCGAGGTGCAGGGCTACGCGTACGCGGCCCTGCAGGCCCGCGCCGACCTGGCCGAGGAGTTCGGCGACCCCACCACGGCCGGGCACCTGCGCGACAGCGCCGCGGAATTGCGCACCAAGTTCGCCGAGGCCTTCTGGATTCCCGAAAAGGGTTGGTTCGCCGTCGCTTTGGACGGCAAGAAGCGCCGCCTGGACGCGCTCACCAGCAATATCGGCCACTGCCTGTGGTCGGGCATCGTCTCCGACGAGCACGCCACCGAGGTGATCGGCAAACTGGCGGCGGAGGATATGGACAGCGGATTCGGGTTGCGCACCCTGTCTTCCAATATGGCCGCCTTCAATCCGATGAGCTACCACAATGGTTCGATCTGGCCGCACGACACCGCCATTGCCGTCGCCGGGCTGCTGCGCTACCGCCATCTTCCCGGCGCCATCGAGCTGGCCACCCGGCTCAGCGACGGACTGCTCGACGCGGCGGAAGCGTTCGGCGGTCGCCTGCCCGAATTGTTCTGCGGCTTCCCGCGTTCCAAGTTCGCCGCACCCGTCCCCTATCCGACCTCTTGCTCACCGCAGGCCTGGGCCAGCGCGGCGCCCCTGCTGCTGGTCCGCTCCTTCCTCGGGTTGGACCCGGATGTCCCGCGCCGCACGCTCACCGTGCTGCCGCATCTGCCCGCGCGCTGGGGCCGGGTCGAGGTCACCGATCTGCGATTGGGCGGCACGCTGATCGACCTGGTCGTGGAAGGCGACCGCGTCACGACCGCCAACCTCCCTGAGGACTGGAAGCTGATCACGCACTGACGGATACGACGGCACCAGCGGATTCCCCAGGGGTCCGCCGGTGCCGTCGTCCGGTCAACTCTCGGCGGCGGCGCGATAGCCGCAGACGGCGAGGACGCCGAAGACGGCGGCCAGGCCCGCGGACCAGGCCACGGTCTGCAGGAGCGGGGTCGCGATCGGGCCGCCCAGAATGAAGCCGCGCATGGCCTCGATGGCGCAGCTCATGGGCTGGGCGCGGACTATCGGCGCAATGGCGTCCGGGTAGTTGTCCAGCGGGACGAAGCCCGAATTGAAGAACATGGCGACAAGCACCACGATGGCGGCGAGTTGCACCACCTTGTCACCGATTCGGCTGACGCCGACCAGGATTACCGCCGGGGTGAACCCGGCGATGACGATGACCGGCACCGCCAGGACTCCGAAGAAACCGGGCCAGCCCTGCTGGAAGCGCAGGCCGAGCAGCATGCCGATGGCTACGACGACGAGGGTGACAACAGCGGCGCGCACACATTCGGCGAGCAGGCGGCCGAGCATGCTCGCGGAACGGTGAATGGGCAGCACCCAGAAGCGGCGCAGCAGTCCGCTCTGCCGTTCGCCGTAGAGCGACAGGCCGGTGCCCATCGCGCCGTACATGGCGCCGGCGATGGCGATCATGGGCACAAATCCGTAGATGGGGTCGACACCGGAGGAGACGCCCAGGGACCGCTTCAGCACGAGATCGAACATGAGCAGCAGTAGGACCGGCAGCATCAGCGTGCTGGTCATGACCTCCTGCTGCCGGGTCCAGCGGCGCAGCAGCCGGCCGGCTTCGATGAGCAATTGGCTCAGCAGGGATCCGGATCCGGCCGGAATCTGTGCTGTCACCGTGGTTTCCGCACTCATGCGCGCCGTCCTTCGGCTCGTATCGCCAGTACCGCACCCACGATCAGCAGGCCGCCGATCCACAGTGCGGCGACCCAGAGCTCCGACGGGTACCGGCCGTCGGCCAGGCCGCGCAGTGCGGCGGTCACCTGGGAGACCGGTTGATTGCGCACCCAGCCCTGGATCCAGCCCGGGAAGCCTTCGGCGGGAACGAATCCCGTGGAGGTCATCACCAGCAGCAATTGCGGGACGAAAAGCACCGTGGCACCGAGTTCCGGATTGCGGGTGGCCGTGCCGAGCGCGTCCGCGCCGATGACCACCGCGGTGCCGAAGCCCAGTGCCACCAAAACGAACACCAATGCTGTTGCGGTGTCGTGGAATCGGAAGCCGAAGGCGATGCCCACGACCAGCGCGCTGATCAGGGCGGCGCAGCCGCGCACCAGATTCGCGGACATGCGGGCCGCCACCGGTACCCAGGGATGCACCGGCAGGGAGCGCAATCGGGTGGCCATACCGCCCGTCTGCTCCCGTCCGGCACGGTCGCCGGCGAACATGGCGGTGAAGAACATGGCGTACACGGCGGTCAACGGAAGCAAATACTGCGCGAAGTCGATTCCGGCCGCCAGCATGGACTTTCGCAGCGGAATGTAGAAGCAGATGTAGATGACCACCGGCGCGGCCAGCGCCAGCACCACATCACCTTCGCGGAAGGCGGCGCGAATACCGCGCTCGCTCAGGGCGGTCCACTGCATCCCGGCTGGAATACGCATGATCGGAGCCTGATTCATGCTCGCGACTCCACTGCGGCGGGCTTGGTCAGTTCGATGAAGACCTCGTCGAGCGAGGGGCGGCGCAGCGCGATATCGATCAATTCGATACCGCTGCCGGTGATTCGGTGCAGTGCCTCGGTCAGGGTGGCGGCGCCGTCCGGAGCGGGCAGCGCCACCCGGTCCGCGGAATCGGGGACGGTGACCTCACCCAATCCGGCCAGTGCGGTGACCAGGCGCGGCACGTCGGCGGCGTCGACGGGCACCACCTCGCAGTAGCTCGATCCGGAGCGGGCCTTGAGTTGATCGGCGGTGCCCTCGGCGATGACGGTGCCCTTGTCGACGACAATGATGTTGTCGCTCAGCGCATCCGCCTCCTCCAGGTACTGCGTGGTGAGCAGTACTGTGACACCCTGCTGCTTGAGTTCGCGCACCAGCGACCAGAGGCTCTGCCGGCTGACCGGGTCCAGCCCGGTGGTCGGCTCGTCGAGGAAGACCACCCGCGGCGGGCGCACCAGACCGCAGGCGATGTCGATACGGCGGCGCATACCACCGGAGTACTGGCCGACCCGGCGGTCCGCGGCCTCGGTGAGCGCGAACTGTTCGAGCAGTTCGTCGGCGCGCACCTTCGCCTGCTTGCGGTGCAGGCCGAGCAGCCGCCCGAACAGCACCAGATTCTCGCGGCCGGTCAGCACCTCGTCGAGGGCGGCGTACTGGCCGGTCAGCATGATGGAGGCGCGGACCTCGGTGGGCTGGCGGACCACGTCGTATCCGGCCACCAGCGCGCGGCCGGCATCCGGCCGCACCAGGGTGGACAGCACCGAGACCGTGGTGGTCTTCCCCGCGCCATTGGGCCCGAGCACCCCCAGCACCGTGCCCGCGGGCACGGTGAAACTGATGCCCCGCAAGGCCTTCACCGTCCCGAACGACTTTTCCACGGACTCGACGACGATTGCGTCATCCGGTTCCGGCACCGTGTTCTCCGTCCTCATATTCTTCGAGTTCCCCCTGCTCCATTGGCATGTCGGATGGTGGTCTAGCCGAGCAGCGACACCACTTCGTCCAGTGACGCGCCGCCGAGAATGGCGGTGACGGGCAGATCGCGCTGCAGATCGGCCTCGATGCGCTTGCGCAGATCCAGCGCCTGCAGGGAGTCCAGGCCGAGCGCCACCAGCGGCATGGAGCCGTCGATGGGTTCGGTGGCGTCCATGCCCATGACAAAGCGCAGGGCATCGCGAACGTGCCCGGAAATGTCCTGGGCGGCGGGCGCGACCACCGGTGCGGCCGCTGCGGGTTCCGGCGTCTCGGGTGTCGGCACGACCGCTGCGCGCATGGGCTCGTCCGGCAGTTCGGCGAACAGCGGATCCTGGCCGAAGAGCGCGAAAATCGCACGCAGCTTGGACCATTCGGCGGCAACCACAATGCTGTTGCCCGGTGCGGAGAAGCCTGCGGTAATGGCTGCCACCGGTTCCATGGGCAGCAGACCGGTGCCGCTGATCCGGGCCAGCGCGTCGGTATTGTCCGCGCCGACCGCGCGCCACAGACCCCACTGCACGGAGGTGACGCCGATACCGTCGCGGCGGTATCCGGTGGCGGCGGCATCGAGCATGCGATTCACCGCGGCGTAGACCGCGTGCCCGCGCCCGCCGATGGTGGCCGAGAGCGAGGAGCACAGCACTACCCGGGCGTCGGGCGCGAGCGGGAGTTCGCGGATCAGGCGGTCCAGGGCGATCACCTTGGATTCGGCTGCGGCCTGCACTGTTTCGGGACTGAGTTCGGCGGCCGCGGCGTTGTAGTCGACCGCGGCGTGCACCACCAGGCTCACGGGCGTATCGAGGAAGGCCGCGCCGAGGGCGCGGACCGCATTGCCATCGGTCACATCGCACGTGCGGATGTCGATGGCCGCACCGAGTCCGGACAGCTCACGTACCCGCTGGACGGCGGCCGGGGAACCGCCGGAGCGACTGATCAGGGTGATGCGACGGGCTCCGGACCGGGCGAAATCGGCGGCGCAGTCGAGGCCGAGTTTGCCGGTGCCGCCGATGATGACGACCTCGGCCAGCTCCGCCGCGGTCAGCGGGCAGTCGCCGGGGGTCTCGTCGAGGACCAGGCGCTTGGCGTACCAGCCACCCGCGCGGGCGGCCAGTTCGGGTTCACCGGCGGTGTGGATCGCGCCGAGCACCGCCTTGGCGGCGTCTGGAAGCGACTGTCCCGCTTCCAGATCCAGATGCCGGAAGCCCACGCCCGGGTATTCCGGTGCGAGGCAGCGGAATCCGGCCTGTGCGGCGGCGTGTGCGACGTCCGGGGTCTCGGTGTCGAGCACCCGTTCACCTCCGATGGTCACCAGCCAGACGTCGCGGACGCCGCCGAGTTCCGGCAGCCAGCGGCGATCGCCGACAAAATCCGCCGATTCCCGTACCGCCGTGGTGATTTCGCCGTCGGCGGGGCGGGGCAGCAGGATGACCGCGGTCTCGTAGGCCGCGCCGCTGTCGGCTCCGACCAGCGCCGCGCCGTGCCGGGTCGCGGACTGCTCGATGGCTCCGGCGAGGTCAGCGCAGCGACCGGTGTGGTCGATGACGGCCAGGGTGCGCGGCGGCACCAGCTTGCGCCGTTCCAGCCGCACCCAGCGTTCGGCCAGCCGCTGCGGCGGCACGGTGCCGTCCGCCGTACCGGATTGTGCTGCAGTAACGGCGAGTTCGGCCGCCTCGGGAAGATCGCCCCGGTAGCGGAACGGCGCCCACAGCTGCTTGGGATTGGTCTGGGTGTTCGGGAAGTCCAGCAGCGGCAGCCGCACGATGTCACTGGTGTTGTCGCGCAGCGACTCCCACGGGAATCCGGTATCCAGCACCGCGACCTGGGCCAGGTTCTTGGTGAATTCGCTCAGGTCGACGGCGGTGCGGCGGGAGGTGCCGATGGTCCGGAAGTCCTGCTGCGCACCGACACCGGACAGCGTCTCCTGCAGGGCGAGCATGAGTGCGGGATGGTCGGCGATCTCCAGGAAGATGTCGATGTCGCGCGCCGCCGCCTCGGCGACGGCGAGATCGAAGCGCACCCGATTGCGCAGATTCCAGTACCAGTACTCGCTGACCGGCAGGTCCGGAGTGACGGCGGTACCGAGAGTCGCACCGAGGCAATCGATATCGGTGGGTGCGAAAACGGGCGAGTCGAGGGTATCTCGCAGGGTGCCCTCGAGCTCCCCCCGGAACTTGCTGACGAAGGAGGTGTGCGCCGGGTAGGCGACGCGAATCTCCTTGGCGAACTTGCCCTGTGCGGTGAGCGTCGCGACCAGGTCGGCCACCGCCCCGCGCTCACCGGAGATGGCCAGCACATGTGCGGAGTTGACCACGGCCAGTTCGGCCCAGCCGGAATTGCGGGCCAGCAGCGCCTCGCATTCGTCGCGGTCCACGCCGACCACGGCCATGGCCCACTGCCCGGCCCAATCATTGTCGCGTTCCAGCGATCCGACCAGATTCGCGCGCAGGGTGACAACCCGAATGCCATCGGCGAGTGAGATGATGCCGGAGACCACGGCGGCGGCGATCTCGCCCTGGCTGTGGCCGATGGTCACGGCGGGTTCGACACCGGCCGCACGCCACATGGCCGCGAGTCCGAGCATCTGCATGAACAGTGCGGGCTGGACGACTTCCACCTCGTCGCCCAGTTGCCCGGTCTCGTCCAGTAGATAACCGAGCGGCGAAATGCCGTGCAGCTCCCGGAATTTCACATCGCACCCGTCGACCGCGGCGCGGAATACCGGCGAATGGCGGTAGTAGAGCAGGCCCATGCCGGGTCGCTGACTGCCCTGACCCGGGAAGACATAGCCGATGCGGCGGGCGGTGGCGGCGCGGTCACCGGCCACCACGGCCTGATGCGGGCGGCCGTCCGCGACGGCGTGCAGCGCGTCGAGCAGCAGATCCCGGCCGGTGACCATGATCAGCGCACGCTGCCGGCGTGGGGCGCGGGTGCGGAACAGCATGTCCGCCACCGCATCCGGCGTGACGTTCGGCCGTTCCTCCAGGTAGGCGACCAGGGCGACGGCCTCGCGGCGCAGCGAATCGGGGGTGTCGGAGGACAGCAGGATCGGGGTGCTGCCGTCGGGAAGTCGATAGTCAGGCATGGGTTCCTTCTTTCAACACAGCCTCTTCCGACACGGGCATGGCGAGTACGGCGTGCGCATTGGTGCCGCTGACGCCGAAGGACGACACCGCGGCGTAGCGAACCCCGTCGCGCGGCTCCCAGTCGGTCAGCTTCGCAGCCAGGCGCAGGCTCCCGGCGTCCCAGTCGACGCGGGTGGTGGGGTTGTCCGCGTGGCGGGTGGGCGCGATCTGCCCGTGCAGACCGCTGAGCAGGACCTTGATCAGGCCGAGCATGCCGGCGGCGGCCTGCGCGTGACCCAGATTGGATTTGACCGAGCCGAGCAGCGGGCCGGTGCCGTCCGCGCGGGCAGCGCCGTAAACCTCTTGCAGCGCGGTCAATTCCAGCGGATCGCCGACGGCGGTTCCGGTGCCGTGGCCCTCGATCATGTCGACGAGCCCGGGCTCGATGCCCGCAGCGGCCACGGTCGCACGGACCAGGCGTTCCTGTGCGGCGACGCTGGGGACCGCGATGGGCGCGCCCTTGCCGTTGTGGTTGATGCGGGAGCCGAGCAGGCTGGCGTAGATTCGGTGCCCCAGCGCGCGGGCGCGCGATTCCCGTTCCAGCACAACAACTCCGACGCCTTCACCCCAGAGGGTGCCGAGCGCGTTGTCGGAGTACGGCTTGCACTGACCGTCTGCGGCCAGGGCATTGTTCTTGGAGAACTCGAAAAACGCTCCGGGAGAACCCATGACGCAGGCCGCGCCCGCGAGCGCCCACTCGCAATCGCCATTGCGAATGGCCGAGGCGGCCAGGTGCACCGCTGCCAGTGAGGAGGCGCAGGCCACGTCCACCACCACCGAGGGTCCGCCCAGACCCAGGCAGTTGGAGATACGCCCGGCCACCGCACCCAGTGCCGAACCTGCGGCCCGATAACCGCTGTGCTCGTTGACCTCCGCGCCGTGCGGACCGTATTCGGTGGGCGAAGCGCCCATGTAGCAGCCGATATCGTCGCCGTCACCGAGCGCGGCGGGATTGATGCCCGCATTCTCCAGCGCGCGCCAGGCCACCCGCAGCGCCACGCGCTGCTGCGGATCCATGGCGACCGCTTCACGCGGGGTGATGCCGAAGAACAGCGGATCGAAATCGGCGGCCCCGTCCAGGAATCCGCCCGAGTCCCGCACCTCGCCCCAGCCCTCGATCGCCCCCAGATTCAGCAGGCGATCCAGCGGCCAGCCGCGATCACGCGGGAAAGGCCCGAGCAGATCCCGGGATTCGGCCAGCGCCGTCCAGTACTGCCCGAGGGTTTCGATGCCGCCGGGCGCCTCGACGGCCATACCGGTGATGACAATGGGGTCGTTGTCGATCGTGCTCATCGCGCCACCGGCTCCCGGATCGGTTCGGCGAACAGGGTTTCCGCAATGGCGGCGACATGGTCGTGCAAATAGAAGTGGCCGCCGTCGAACATGGTGACCTGCAGTTCGTGCGGGGTGTGCTGCTGCCAGCCGTACAGGTCGCCGATGGAGACGAATTCGTCGTCGCTGCCGCCCATGGCGTGCAGCGGGGTGTCGAGGGTGACGTCCTTCGCGCAGGTGTAGGCGTCGAAGGCGGCGTAGTCGGCCTTGAGCGCGGGCAGCGCCATGCGCATGAGCTCGCGATTGGCCAGCACATCGGCACCGGTGCCCTGCAGGCCGCCGACGTGGTCGAGCAGCTGCTCGTCCTCGGTCGGATGCGGCGGCATATCGACCACGCGCCACGGTGCGACCGCACCGGATACCGCGAGCAGCCGCACCGGGATTCCGGCAGCCTCTGCGAGACGCACGAATTCGAAGGCCACCACCGAACCCATGCTGTGGCCGTACACCGTGACGGGTTCGCCCCGGTTCATCGGTGAGCGGGTGAACTCCTCGAACGCGCCGAGTGCGATCTCCGGCACCGAACCCAGCGCTCCTTCGCGCGCGCGGTCCTGGCGGCCCGGGTACTGGAAGACGGCGACGTCGAAATGCTCGCTCAGCGGCTTCGAGAACGGGCGGTAGGTGGAGGCCCCGCCGCCGGCGTGCGGGCAGATCACCAGCGGCGGATTACCGGCCACCTGCGGGCGATGGAATTTCCGAATCCATCCGAGGGTGTTGCTCATAGTCTTTGCTCCTGTTTCTGCGCACACGGACTCAGCCCGGCGCTCATTGCCACATCCGGCGCATGACCAGCAGGCCGTGGTCCTCATCGCCGAGGACCGCGGCGGCGTCGACCCGAGTGTCCGGGGCTTCGGCAATGGCGCGGAGAGTGTCGTGGAAGGCGGCTTCGATGATTTCGGCCTCGGTCGCGTCGAAGGAGTCCTCGGCGTAGAAGACCACGGCCTGCACACCGTCGGCGGGCAGCAGCGAATTGGCGGGGAAGATCATGACCAGCAGCGCATTGTCGGTCGCGCCGCCGCCCTCGAAGGTCACCAGGTCCAGATTCGCCTGTGCCAGCAGGCTTTCCAGCTCCTCGCGGCCGGGCGGGTAGGACTGGAAGACGAACATGCTGTCGAAGATCTTGCGCACGCCCGCCGCGCGAATGGCCGAGGTGAGGCGGTACTGGTGGAACTCCATGAGTTCCACCCGGCGGTGCTGGATTTCGGCCAGGTGCTCGCGCCAGGTCGCTTCGCCGCGCAGCCCGACCGCGACCGGAATGGTATTGGCGAAGCAGCCGATGGCATTGTCGACCTCGTCGAGGTCTGCGGGGCGACCCGAGACCACCTCACCGAAAATCGCTGTGTCCGCGCCGGTTACGTAGCGCAACACATTGGCCCAGGCGAGCTGGCAGATGACGCTGAAGGTGGTGCCCAGTTCGGCGGCGAGCTCGGTGAGGCGATCGACCACAGCGGGGTCGATGGCGGCCGAGCGGCCGGTGGGGACGCCGCCGCCCTCGGGCACCCGGTTGGGTGCGACCAGGCAGGGCTGCACGCCGTCCAGATAGCCCGACCAGGCGGCTTCGGTGGCGGCCTCGCGGTCCTGGGTCAGGCGCAGGAAGGCCGCGAAGGTGTCCGGATCGCCGAGCGGCGCCGCGGCCCCGGCGGTGGTGTAAGCGGCGAAGATCTCCTGCGGCAGTAGCTGTCCGGACCAGCCGTCGGTGAGCAGGTGGTGCGAGGTGAGCACCAGCATGTGCACCGACTGTGGCAGATGCACAACGGTGGCCCGGCTGAGCGGTCCGCGCGAGAGGTCGAACTGTTCGCCCTGATCCGACAGCAGGAAGTCACGCAGGCGCTGCTCGGCATCGGGCAGAGTGGCGAAGTCGACCTCGCGGACCTGGAAGGTCATGCGCTCGTTGACGATCGCGTACGGCTGTCCGGCGTGCGATACCGAAATGGCCACGCGCAGATTGGGATAGCGATTGAGCACGGTGTCCAGCGCGGTCGTCAAGCACGGTACATCCAGGTCGCCGCGCACGGCGATCATAGTCTGCACATTGTAGAAATCCTTACCGCCTGAACCCAGCGCCGTGAAGTACAGCCCGGCCTGCATGGGCGCGAGCGGATGCACATCGGCGAAGGCACCGTAGAGGCCCTGCCAGCGGTCCAGGTCGAGCTGGCTGACCTCGCGGGCCAGCACATCACTGGGAGTGAACTGGCGAATCGGGTTGTCGCGCAACGTTTTCGCGAGATCGTGGAGCGTGCCGGTCCACAGGTCGGCCAGTTCGTGCACATCGCCGTCGGCCAGCACACCCGCCGGGAATCGGAAGGAGGCGCGCAGCGTCGCCTGATCGCCGTCGGTGATGGTCACGGTGTTCACATCGAGTACTGCGGCGACCGGCATGGCCGGGTCGGCGTGACCGCCCAGATAGCCGAATTCCGGTGCGGCAGACCAGGCTTCGGTGGTGCCCGGCACTCCGGCGACGGCGAAGCGGCCCATGTAGTTGAAGCTGATCTGCGGTGCGGCAGGCACCTCCAGCTGCGCGCGGGCCTCGGGATTCAGCCAGCGCAGCAGACCCCAGCCGATACCGGATTCCGGCACCGCGAGCAGCTGCTCCTTGACGGCCTTCACCGCGGACACGACTTCGGCCTCACCGCCGTGCAGAACCTGGAGTGCGACCGGGTAGGCGCTGGTGAACCACCCCACGGTATTGGCGAGATCAGCTCCGGCGAACAGGGTTTCGGCGCGACCGTGCCGCTCCATGGTGAGCGAGACGACATCGGCGTCACGATCGTGCGAGCGCCGGAAGCGGTGCACGGCGACGGCGAGCGCGGCTACCTGGATATCGAGGAAATCGCAGCCGAAGGTCAGGGCGCCGGTGGTGGTGAGGAAGCGGGTTTCCTCGGCATCGAGTTCGGCGGTGACTTCGTGCAGGGTGGCGACGGTGTCCACGGCCGGATCGAAGGCACGGTGACCGAGCAGCGGATCCGCGCTCTCGGCGATCTCCTGCCAGCGGGGCAGTTCGGCGGCCAGGGTTTCACCCTGTGCGTAGCGAACCAGGTTGGTATTCCACGTCTTCACCGAAGTGCCAGTCTCCGGGGCGAGGGTGCCGTCCTCCCAGAGCTGACGCAGATCATCGTGCAGGATGCGCCAGGAGACGCCGTCCACCACCAGGTGGTGCACGACCAGCAGCAGGCGGCCGGTGGTGCGGTCCGGGGTGCGGGCCCAGACCGCACCGACCATGCGGCCGGCGGCCGGATCGAGTCCGGCGCCGACAGCGTGCAACTGCTCCTGCAGCAGCTCGGCTGCGGTGAGATCCCAGTCGTCCGAAGCGATTTCGACCTCGACAAGCTCCAACAGCGCCCGCGCCTCACCGACTTCGGGCACGTAGTACCCGAGCCCTCCCCCGACCATCTCGGCGTCACTCGCCCCCGTCGTCCCGACGAAGCTCGTCCCCGCCATCCCGGCAGGACTCGTCCCCGCCATCCCGGCGTGCGTGTGGCCGGGATCCACACCGTCGTCGGAGATCCCGGCCACAAGCATGCTGGGATGACGAGGGGGCACTGGGGCGAGGCGGGCGCGGAGTAGTGGGTGGCGGGCGAGTAGGGCGCGCAGGGCGGTGGTGAGCTCGTCCGCGGTGGCGCCCGGCGGGGTGACCACGGCGGTGGCCTGGCTGTATCCGGTGTATTCGCCGACCTTTTCGACCAGCATGGCGGCGATCGGGTTGAGCGGGATCCAGCCGGTGGCCGCGCCCGCGTTGATCAGGGCGGGGGCGGCGGCAGCGGTGATCGGTTCGGTCGCGGCGGCGATGGCGGCGATGGTGCGGGCATCGAACAGGGCACTGGTGGTGATGGCGAGGCCGCGCTTCTTGAGGGCGGAGGCCATGCGGATGGCGGTGATGGAATCGCCGCCGAGGGCGAGGAAGTCGTCATCGGCCGCCAGGCCGAGATCCTCGCTCAGGCCGAGTACCGTGCGCACTACATCGGCTACCAGTTCTTCGGGGCCCGCGCCGAGCGCGCGGCCGCGACCGGTGCTGCCACCGAGATCCGGCTCCGGCAGTGCGCGGCGGTCCAGCTTGCCGTTGGCGGTGAGCGGCAGGGCCGCCAGGCGCACCAGCGCGGCCGGGATCATGTAGTCCGGTAGTCGTTCGGCAAGGTAGGCGCGAATGCGCCCGGCCGTGGCGGTCTCGGAATCGGTGGCGCACACCGAATCCGGCTCAGCCGCGTAGTAGGCCACCAGTACCGCGTCGGCGCCCCGGGTCAGGGTGACGGCCGCGGCCGAACCGATGCCGGGCATGCGGCGCAGTGTGGTGCCGACCTCGCCGAGTTCGATGCGGTGACCGCGAATCTTCACCTGATCGTCCACGCGGCCCAGGTATTCCAGCCGGCCGCGCGAATTCCAGCGCACGATATCGCCGGTGCGGTACATGCGGGCGGCCGGTTCGGTGCTGAACGGACTGGCCACGAAGGTCGCGGCGCTGAGGCCGGGCCGATTGTGGTACCCCTGCGCCAGCTGGACGCCGGCCAGGTACAGCTCACCGGTGACACCGGGCGGCACCTGCCGCAGCTGCTCGTCGAGCACGAAGACCGACGAATTCGCCTCGGGGACACCGATGAGCGCCGAGCGGATCTCATCGCTGCCCTGGGTGCCCGCGAAGTCCTCGTGGGTGAGATCCATGGCGGCTTCGGTCGGCCCGTACAGGCCGAGCACGGTGCCGCCGAAGACCCGACTCGCCTCCTCGACGAGGGCGGGCGGCACGGATTCGCCGCCCAGGTAGACGTAGCGCATGGATTGCAGCCGGGCCGGATCCGGATTGGCGTCCAGGAAGGCGCGGGTAACGCTCGGCACCAGGGACAGCTGAGTCACCTTGTGCCGGTCGATGATTCCGGCCAGAGCCTCCACATCGGCCTGCCACCAGTCCGGCGGCGGCAGCACCGTGGCCGAGCCGGTGCACAGCGCGTTCACCAGTTCGAAGACCGAGACGTCGAAGCCGATCGGGGCCTTCTGCAGAATGCGTTCCTCGCCGAAGCCCAGGTAATCCCGCATCCACTGCACGTGATTGGCGACGGCGCGGTGATTGATCACCACACCCTTGGGGCGGCCGGTGGTGCCGGAGGTGTAGAGCAGGTAGGCGGCGTCCAGCGGATGGATGGGCCGCGCCAGCTCGTCTGCGCGCACCGGTGTGCTGTCGGCGGCAGCCAGTTCGGCGAGAACGGCAGGGTCGGTGAGGTCCACCAGAGAGATCCCCGTCATCCCGGCACCCCCCGTCATCCCGGCACTCCCCGTCATCCCGGCACTCCCCGTCATCCCGGCACTCCCCGTCATCCCGGGATGCTTTTGGCCGGGATCCACACTGTCAGTGGATGACCCGTCGCTGTGGATCCCGGCCAAAAGCGCGCCGGGATGACGAAGGGATTGCGCGCCGGGATGGCGGGGGGATTGCGCTGAGATCGTGGTGATCATCAGTGTGAGTTCGGAGTCGCCGAGCATGTATTCGATGCGGTCGAGGGGGTAGCTGGGGTCGGCGGGGACGTAGACCGCACCGGCGCGGAGTACGGCGGCGAAGACGATGGGTAGCCATTCGCTGCGTTCGGCGTAGACGCCGACTCGATCACCGTTGTGCACACCGCGTTCCAGCAGTAGGCGGGTGAGTCCGTTGACGCGGGAATCGAATTCGGCGTAGGTGAGTTCGATGTCCTCGAATACCACTGCTACCCGGTCGGGATGCTCCTGCGCCGAGGTTCGGATCATGGCGTCGACGGTGTCGAGGGTGATGTCCACGTTGTCGCCGTACGACCACGAGTCCAGGCGGGCGCGGTCGGAGGCGGACAGCGTCTCCAGCGCGGACAGGGACGTGCCGGGTGCGGCGGCGGCCAGCACCTGATCGATGTATTCGTGCAGCCGCTCGATGGTGCCGATATCGAAAAGGTCGGTGCGATAGGTGATCTGGACGTCGGTGCGGTCGGCGTGCATGAAGGTCTCGACCACCAGCGGCAGCAGGGCGCCGCCATTGTCGATCAGTTCCCAGCTGGTGACCGCGCCTGGCAGCTGCGGGCCGTCGATCTTCTGGTGCAGGAACAGCACCATGGTGTCGAAGAGTTTGGAGCCGACGTGACCGGTGGCGCTATTGGCCGCACGGACAATGCCTTCTTGCGGAAAGTGCTTGTGCCGGAATGCTTCTGTGGTGGTCGCGCGGACCTGGTCCACCAGCTGCCCGAAGCTCTCTGCGCCCGCGCCGGTGAAGTGCAGCGGAATCATATTGCTGAGATTGCCGATCAGCAGTTCCTGACCGGATTCCTCGCGATTGGCGACCGTGGTGCCGACCACGATGTCGCGGCGGCCGGTGGTCTGGCGCAGCGCGAGGTAGTAGGCGGCCAGGAAGACCGAGAACGGGGTGCTGCGCAATTGTGTGCTCAGCCGCCGCAGGTTCGCGTCCGCGCGCTCGCCGAGCAGGCGGTCGAAGCGGTCGCCGCGTTCGGTGACGGCGACCGGGCGGCGGTCGTAGGGCAGCTGCAGTTCGGGCACCTCGCCGTCGAACTGGCTCTCCCAGAAGCCGATATCGACGCTGTGGTCGCCGTCGCGGTAGCGGTCCTGCTCCCATTCGGCGAAGTCGGCGACCTGCAGGCGCAGCGGTTCGACGAGGATCTCGCCGGTGCGCGCCTGCCGATAGAAATCCTCTACATCGCGGGACAGGGCGGGCAGGGTCATACCGTCCCAGGCGATGTGCTGGATGACCACCACCGCCACCAGCCGATCGGCGCGGGTGCGGGCGAAGGTGACCCGCAGCGAGGATTCCCCGGACAGCTCGAAGGTCTCGTGTGCGGCGGCGCGGGTCAATTCGGCCAGCCGTGCGTCGGCCGCCGCCGGCTCCAGGCCGGTGAGGTCGATATCGGTCAGCCGGGGCGGCAGGTCCTGGTGAATGCGCTGGTAGGGGTCGCCCTGCTCATCATTGTGATAGGTGGTGCGCAGCACCTCGTGCTTGTGCACCAGCGCCAGGAACGAGCGGCGCAGCGCGGGACCGTCCACCGCACCGTCGAAAGTCAGTGCCAGGCAGAGGTTGTAGGCGGCGCTGTCGGGCGAGATCTGCTGATGCGCCCAGACGTAGCGTTGCCCGAAGGACAGGGCGGCGCGCTCCGGATCCCGGCGCACGGGCACCGCGGGGGTGGCGGCCAGCCCCTCGAGCGCGAGCCGGGCCGCCATTGCTGCCTGTAGGTCTTCCAGCGACTTCATCAGGTGAGAACCAATCCTTGTACTTCGAGCCATGCATATTCGAGAGCCTGTGCACCGCACTGCGTTCGAACCCTCCGGGATTCCGGCGGTCCGGACCGATCAGCGCGCGCCCACCGGCTCCGGGAGCGGGATCTCGGCGAGCTCGAGCAGAATCCGGGCGACCTGATCCAGTCGATCCGGCGTCGGCTCCGCGGCGAGCAGGGCGGTGCAGATCCCGCGTATCGTGCGGCCCTCCAGCACCCCGGTGACACCGAACTTGTCGACGGCGAGCAATCCGCGCAGTTTGGCGGTCAGCGTGGTGGCGAGAATCGAATTGCCGCCCACATCGAAGAAATCGGTTGTCGCGCCCAGCTTCTCGATGCCGAGCACCTGCGCGGCGATGTACTCGACCGCCGCCTCCAGCGGATTCTCCGGCGCGACATAGGCATTGCGCTCGCTGTCGTCACCGGCGGCCACCATGCGGCGAATAGCGGCGCGATCCAGTTTGCCGTTGCTGGTCAAGGGAATCGCGGGAACCAGCTCCAGGATGTCCGGAATCATATGCGCGGGCAGCAGTTCCCGCAGTCCGGCGTCGATCCGGTCGGCGGTGACCGCACCGCTCGCCGCGGCGACGGCGGCCAGTCGGCCCGAATCGGTCACCAGCGCAACGGCTTCCCCGATTCCCGGCTGTGCGGCGAGTGCGGATTCCACCTCGCCGAGCTCGACCCGGAAGCCGCGAATCTTGACCTGATGATCGGCGCGGCCCAGGAAGTCCAGGGCGCCGTCGGGCAGGTAGCGGGCCAGATCGCCGGTGCGGTACCAGCGCATGCCGTCGACCGTGACGAAGCGGTCGGCGGTGCGCTCCGGATCGCCGCGGTAGCCGTCGGCCACGCTGCGGCCGCCGATCCACAGCTCACCCACCACCCAGTCCGGGCAGTCCTCGCCGCGGCTGTTCACCACGCGGCAGCGCACATTGGCCATGGGCGTGCCGTAGGGGACATTGGCCCAGTCGGCCGGGTACTCGTCGGTGACCTCGTACACGGTGGAGTGGATGGCGGTTTCGGTGGTGCCGCCCAGACCGGCGAAGCGCACGCCCGGAACCAGTTCCCGGAAGCGGTGTCCCTGCTGGGATTTCACGCGGTCACCACCGGTGATCACCACGCGCACCGAGCGCAGCTGCGGGGCATCGGCGGTATCGAGCAGCATGGTGATCAGGCCGGGGGCGCAGTTCACCACGGTCACACCGGTTTCCGCGATGAGCTCGGCCCAGGCGACGGCATCGCGTTCGATATCGGCATCGACCGCGACCACCGCACCGCCCAGGGCCAGCGGGGCGAAGATGTCGAAGACGGACAGGTCGAACTCCAGGGCGGACAGGCCGATGGTGTGGTCGTCCGCGCCCAGGCCGAAGTATTCGGCAATGGCGTCGATGGTGTTGGCGGCAGCGCGATGGCTCACCTCGACACCCTTCGGCTCACCGGTGGAGCCGGAGGTGAACAGCACGTAGGCCACGGCATCGGCGGACGGGATGTGCGGCGCGTCAAGGCGCGGCCCGGCGCTCACATCGGCCAGGGATACCGCGGTGACCTGCGCTGGCAGCTCGGCGGTAGTACCGACGAGGGCGACCCGGACGCCGCCGCGCTCCAGGACGCGGTCGCGACGAGCCCGCGGCTGTTCGGTACTGATCGGCAGGTAGGTCGCACCGGCGGCAAGTACGCCCAGGACGGCGGGAATCTGCTGCTGCCCCTTGGGCACAATGACCGCGACCGTATCGCCGGGACGCACCCCGGCGGCGGCGAGCGCATGGCCCACCGCGAGGGCCTGTCCGGCCAGCTCGCCGTAACTGCTGACGCCACTATCGCGCCAGCGCAGGGCCGGGCGGTCCGGATGCTGCTGCGCCAGTGCGAAGAACGCCTCGTGCAGGGTGCGCACACCGCCGAGATCGGTATCGGTGGCATTGACCGTCTCGCGCACCGCACGCTGCGCCGGCGGTAGAGCGATGGACAGATCGGCATGCCAGTCCGCTTCCGGCTCCACCAAAGCGTCCAGCAGCGAACGGAATTCGGTGAACATGGCCTCGGCGACACCGGTGGGCAGGGCGTCCCGGCGGATATCCCAGTTCACCAGCAGGCCGCCATCGAGCTCGACCACCTGGGCGTCCAGATCCACCTGCGGGCCCTGCGAAATAATCCACACCGGTGCACCGAAGACCTGGAGTACTCGTTCGGAGAACAGCTCACCCAGGTCGAGACCGGAGGTGAAGACCACGGACGGCGTGACCGGCGCGCCACGCAGGCGGCCCAGATCACGCAGTACGTCCAGGCCCTCGTACTGAGAGTTCGCGGCGCAAGTGTGCAATTCGCGTTGCAATCGCCTGGCGCGCGCGACCATGGATTCCCGGCGTTCGGCATCCACGTCGACCAGGACGGAATTGGTGAAGTCCCCGACCACCCGGTCGATATCGTCGTGCAGCGGTTCCCGATTGAACAGCGGCACATTGAGCAGGAAGCGCTGGCGGGCCGACCAGCGGGCAATGGCCTCGGAGAACACGGTGGCCAGCGCGACCGCGGGGGTCACGCCGTGGCTGTGCGCGGCCTGGTGCAGGCGCTGCTTGGCCTGCGGATCGAACCAGTGGTGCAGGCGCACACTGCGACTCGGGTCGCGGCGCTGCTCCTCGGGGAGCACCGGCAGCGCCGGGATATCGGGCAGCTCGCCGAGCCGCTCGGACCACCAGGCGCGGTCGGCCGAATTGTCCGGGGCGGCGGCATCTTTCGCGGCCAGGTAATCACGGAAGGTGTAGTCGAGCGATGTCGTGAGGTCGGCGTCCGTCTCGTACAGGGTGGCGAGGTCCTCGAGAATGCGGCGGTAGCTCTGCGCATCGGCGGCGAGCATATCGACATCGACGTGCAGGCGGTGGCCGCCGCCGGACAGCAGGGACAGCGCGATATCGATGACCTGCGCGGCCTCGACATCCATGCGCTGATGGCTCTTGAGCTGGCGAATGCGTTCCAGCTCTACGGCTTCGGAGTCGGCGCTCAGGGTGAGGGCCTCGAAGACCGGGCGCAGCGGTTCGGGCAGGGTCTGCTGGGTGCCGCTCCCGGTGAAGCGGGCGCGCAACTGCTCGTGGCGGTGCACCAGGCGGGCCACCGCGCGGCGTAGTCGCTCCGGATCGAGGCCGTTGCCGTCGAATTCGACATAGAGGTGGGCGGCGACACCACCCAGTGCCTGGTCCTGGCGGCGGCCCATCCAGTAGGCGTGCTGCATGGTGGCCAGGGCGAATTCATCGCCCGGCGTG
>NZ_JAODNK010000177.1 GCF_025465275.1 Nocardia sp.
AAAAAAGTATTTGCTGACTAAATGTCCGACCTCTCAACCGGGGGGTATGAGAAGCCGGAACCAATTAAATAATTGGCACTGACATTCATCGACACACTATTGAGTTCTCAAAGAACAGGCGCACACAACAATTCCTGAGTCACTGACTCAGGAATTCTTTGAGGCTGTTTCTGTAGCTTAGCTCATCCTGTCCCGCAGAACCAAATCCGCGGATCAAGTGGAGCTGATGGCCAGGCGCTCCTCGTACAACCTCGTTATCCCTTGCCGCGCTTAGCCTTTCGGCTCTGCGTCTCGGCCCGGGTCGGTGTCCGTGTCGCTCTGACTCGAACTAAGTTACGGACGGCAGCGAACGAAGTCAAATCGGCTACAAAAGGGCTGGTCACCGCCCCCACGCCAGTTTTATGCGGGTCGTGGCGAGGAAGTCGGCCGTCAATTCGCGCAGCGCCAGGAACTGCCCACCCGAACCGTACTTCTGGCGGAGCGTGCCGAAGTCCGTGAACTCGGCGGCGGCGGCGATCTGGTTGGACTCTGGGATCCGGGTCGGGAAAAGGCGCGGCAGGGTGCGGTTTTCGCGCAGGTCCTCGAGGATGCGGCGGTGGATCGCGGAGGAGCGGCGGTACTTGGTGATCACTACGCCGAGCTCCTCTATAGGAGTGGACCACTGCGTGGAGAGGTGGCGGATGTGTGATTGCACCGGGGGGATGCCATACGTGGACATCACGTCGGGAATGGTGGGAATCAGGTAACCGTCGGAGATCCGGAGACCGTTCTGGGTGATGATGCCGAGGTTGGGCGGGCAGTCGATGAGGACGAAGTCGTAGCCGGCCAGCACGGCGGTCAGCGCATCGGCGAGCACCCGGGTCGGGTCGATTCCCGCGAGGCGCGCCATATCATCTTGCAGGGCAATGAGTTTCGGCGACGACGGCAGTAAATCCACCGAGGTGACCATCTGCATCGGGGAAACAGCGTGCTGGACCAGCGCGGAAACATCCTTCAAACGTTTTCGCTTCAGCGCGGCGGTAAATACCGCGGTGAGCGTCCGATCGTCCGAATCCAGTTCCGCTGCACGGCTTTCCCCGACCATCATGGTGGTCAGGTTGCGCTGCGGGTCGAGATCGATGAGCAGAACTCGTTTGCCGAACTCCGCGGACAGGATTTCGGCGAGAGCGGCGGTGGTGGTCGTTTTTCCGACGCCGCCCTTCAGATTGAAGGTAGCGACCACGTAGGGACGGACTCGGCCGGCGACAGGGTTCGGTTCCCAGACTCGTTGGGGGCGATCGAATTGCAGAGCCCGGGTGTTCTTGCCGGGCAACTCCCAGCCGAAACCGTTCTGGGGCGCAGCGATATCCGTCGAACGTGCCCGCCCGCCGGGCACCACATCACCACGCAACTCCACCAACTCAACACCCTTCATCACCGTGACCGTCACGACGGTCGGCACGAGCCTAGTTACTCGGGCTGTTCTGAGGGGCGCGACACGGAAAGCTGTGAATCGGCCACGACCGAATTCCGCGGCACGGCGGAAAACTCGCCGAGCGGCCGAGTTCCTCGCGGCGAAGCACAGTTTCGAGGGCAGAGCAGCGAATACACTTGCAGCGTGCAGGGAGATGAGGCACTCCGCAAAGGGATTCCGGATCGAGATGAGGCGCTCCGCACGGCCCTGGAAAGCATCCGCGCGCACTTCGGGCCCCCGCCGGAACCCAAGAAGCGTCCCCCGCCGAAATCTCCACGGCGTCCACGTCGCAGCAGCACGCTCACCTACCGGGTGCTGGTCGAGTCGGCGAAGCCGAACGGGCGCATTTGGCGGCGGCTGCAGGTCGCCTCCGATCTGTATCTCGATGAACTGCAGGATCTGCTGCAGGTAGCACTGGGGTGGGAATACCAGCAGCGGAAGCACTTCGGCTCGGCGCCGGTCTACAAGGATTACGACACCGAGCATTACCTGTGCTCATGGGAAATCGAACGAGGATGGCGGGGCGTACCGCTGGATCGGGTGCGGATCGATGAGCTGCTGGTCGAGGGCGGGGACGAGCTGTTTCATCGAAATGGGCCTCGGAAGGAATGGCAGCGGGTCGTCCGAGTCGAGGCGGTGAGTGAGTTTCACGCCGACTCCCCGCGCGCGGTATGTCTCGAAGGCCCCAAAGGCGTGGATGTCGAAGCCGTCAATCTGGAGCTGAGCACCTTCGGACAGGGTCCGGCCGATGAGTCGCCCATCAACCCCGACGGCTTGCCCGAAGCGCTGGTGCGGCTGCTGGGCGGCCCGCCGGGACGGTCATTTCGGCGGTTGCGTCATTTAACGGGTCAGGCCATGGTGAATCAACCGGTCGCCATCGATCCCGTTGGGGCGGCCGATGCGATGCGGCCATATTTACGGTTGCTCGCGCATATCGGCGCCGACGGGACTCCGCTGACCGACGCGAAGACGCTGCCGCCACAGGTTCTTTCACCCCTGCTGGCCGAACTTCAACTGAATGCGCGATGGCTGCACGAACGGGGTGAGCCGGTACCGGTCGACGAATTGCGGCATACCGCAGCTTATTTCGGTTTGACCGAGGAGAGTGGCGACCGGGTGCGGCTGACAGAAGTCGGTGTTCGATTGCTGGCGGATCCGGTGGCGCTGTGGTGGCATATCGCAGAACACCTGCCCCGGTCACCGCGCGATGAAATGACTGTTCTGCAGGTGCTGGCAATGGCGACCGATACCGGCGATCCGTACCGCGCGACCATGGGAATGTACAACGACCTGTACCAGTGGCCCGGGCCGAACTCCGGCGAAACGCCGGTAATCAGCTCACTGCACGATGCGTGGCGGGTCTTCCAATGTCTGCGGATGACACCGCGAAATCAGCACTCGTACTATCGAATCCAGCATTCTTCGACGCGCAAATTCGCGCGAGCGGTGCTGCAGCGGTGGCCGCGCAGCACCGACTCCGATTAGGCGGAGGGCGCAGCACCCGCTCGCCCGCGCTGAGTTCGACAAGACTTCCGGTGCGTGGCCCGTTGACAAGCAACACCTCAGCAACAATCGTCGATGTTTGAGATCGTCGACAGGCGGAATGCTCGAGCTGATCAGGCCGCGCGGTTGGTTCGGGCTTACTGAGCCTCGGGCCGGGACAGAGGAGTCTGCGTGAATTCATCGGTGGGTGCGCACAGGTCGACGGAGCCGGGGGCGGACGGCCTCGGGTACGTCATCTTCATTACCGCGGCAGCCGCAATGGGCGGATTCCTGTTCGGGTACGACAGTTCGGTCATCAACGGTGCGGTCGAGGCCATCCGCGACAGGTACGACATCGGGTCGGCGACGCTGGCGCAGGTGGTGGCCATCGCGCTGATCGGCTGTGCGATCGGTGCGGCCATCGCGGGACGGATCGCGGATCGGATCGGGCGCATCTGGGTCATGCGGATCGCCGCGGCGCTGTTCACCGTCAGCGCGATCGGGTCGGCGCTGCCGTTCGCACTGTGGGATCTGGCCATGTGGCGAGTGCTCGGTGGCATCGGCATCGGTATGGCGTCGGTGATCGGGCCGGCCTACATTGCCGAGGTTTCACCGCCCGCATATCGGGGACGGCTCGCCTCGTTCCAGCAGGCGGCGATCGTTCTCGGCATCGCGATTTCGCAGTTGGTCAATTTCGCGATCCTGAAGATGGCGGATGGGAACCAGCGCGGGCATATCGCGGGGCTCGAGGCTTGGCAGTGGATGCTCGGCGTGATGGTCATACCGGCGACGCTGTACGGCCTGTTCTCCTTCGCCATCCCGGAATCGCCGCGCTACCTGATCTCGATCGGCCGGATCGATCGGGCCAAGAAGGTGCTCGAAGAGGTGGAGGGCGAAAACCCCGACCTGGATGCCCGGGTTTCGGAGATCCAGCAGGCGATGCACCGTGAGCACAAGGCCTCGTTACGAGATCTGCTCGGGACGAGGTTCGGGTTCCTGCCGGTGGTCTGGATCGGTATCGGGCTGTCGATGTTCCAGCAACTGGTCGGCATCAATGTGGTGTTCTACTACTCCGCCACACTGTGGCAGTCGGTCGGGATCGATCCCTCCAGTTCGTTCTTCTACTCCTTCACCACCTCGATCATCAATATCGTCGGCACCGTCATCGCCATGGTGCTGGTCGACCGGATCGGCCGTAAACCGCTGGCGCTGATCGGATCCACCGGTATGGCCCTGTCGCTGGCGCTGGAGGCCTGGGCGTTCTCGGCCAAGCACGGATCCGGCGACAGTGTTGCGCTGCCGCACCTTCAGGGCATAGTCGCGCTGGTCTCGGCGCATGTGTTCGTGCTGTTCTTCGCCATGTCCTGGGGTGTGGTGGTGTGGGTGCTGCTGGGCGAGATGTTCCCCAACCGGCTGCGCGCCGCCGCACTCGGAGTCGCGGCGTCCGCGCAGTGGATCGCCAACTGGGCGATCACGGCCAGCTTCCCGAGCCTGGCCGATTGGAACCTGTCCGGCACCTACGTCATCTACGCCGCCTTCGCCGTGCTCTCGATTCCCTTCGTGCTCAAGTGGGTTCCCGAAACCAAGGGCAAAACCCTGGAGGAGATGGGCTGAGGCGGAACCCCAGCCCAGCTACTCGAGCATCGCTGGGGCAACGGCAATCAAGCAACGCGTCAGGAGGCGGCGAATCAGTTGCCCAGGACCTCGTGCAGCTTGGCGGCGAAGCCGTCCGGATCGCCCTGCTGGCCGAATTCGCCGCCGAGGAATCCGGCGTGGTTGCTGGGGAAGACCACGGGGTCGGAACCCAGTTTTGCCGCGATCGCTTCGGCACTGCGGCAAGCCAATTCGCCTTCCGACTCGACGCCGATGGCGATGACGACCCGCGTGGACGCGGCGCGGAGGGCGTCGAATTCGACCTCGTAGTGGGTGCAGGAAATGACGTTCTGGCCGACCAGGGGATCGCCGCGGGTGCCGTCGTCCTCAGTGGGCAGGCCGAACATGGCCGGGTCCATCGGCTGATCGACGAAGGCTGCGGGGATCTCGCCCTTCATCGAGACCAGGGCGATGAACTTGGCCATGGCGGGGCCGAAGCCGTCGCGCTCGTAGGTCTCGTGAATGTTCGTCGTCGCGGCGAGGGCTTGCTCGGCGTCCGCGCTGTAGCGGACGGCCGGGGGCTCGTGCGCCACCACGGTGCTGATCTGCTCCGGATGCTTCGCCACCAGGGCGAGCGCATTGACCGCGCCGCCGCTGCTGCCGAACAGGTCCACCGGGCCGCCGCCGAGCGCGTCGATGACCCGGTGCAGGTCATCGGCGTGCTGGTTGGGAGTGGATTCGCTGGCGGGGTCGTCCTTAGTGCTGCGCGCGGTGCCGCGCGGGTCGTAGGTCACGACGGTACGGTCCGAGAAGCGTTCGGCCAGGCTGACGAAGCCGCTGGCATCCATCGGCGAGCCGATGATCAGCAGCGTCGGCTTATCGCCTGTCCCGCTCTCGGCCTGGCGGACGTCGTAGGTGATGACAGCGCCGGGGGCTTCGAGGGTGTAGGTCTTCATCTCGGACATCGGTTGCTCCTTGCTAGGTCGGTTGCTTGGTAGACGAACCGCGCCGGCAGAAATAATCGGTCTCCGTGGAGCCTACGACCACTACTTGATGATCTTGGTGATCTGACCCGCCCCTACTGTGCGGCCGCCCTCGCGGATGGCGAACTTCAGGCCCACCTCCATGGCGATCGGCTGGATCAGTACGACGCTCATCAAGACGTTGTCGCCCGGCAGCACCATTTCGACCTCCTTCGGAAGCGTCACCATCCCGGTCACATCCGTTGTGCGGAAATAGAATTGGGGCCGATAGTTGACGAAGAACGGGGTGTGGCGGCCGCCTTCCTCCTTGGACAGGATGTACGCCTGGCCCTCGAATTCGGTGTGCGGGGTGACCGTGCCGGGCTTGATGACGCATTGGCCACGTTCGACGTCCTCGCGCTTCACACCGCGCAGCAGCAGACCGACATTCTCACCGGCTTGGCCCTCATCCAACAGCTTTCGGAACATCTCGATACCGGTGACGATGGTCTTGGTCGTCCTCGGGCGAATGCCGACGATCTCGACCTCGGCATTGACCTTCAATACCCCGCGTTCGATGCGGCCGGTGACGACCGTGCCGCGGCCGGTAATGGTGAAGACGTCCTCGATCGGCATGAGGAACGGCTTCTCGACATCACGGGTGGGAGTGTCGATCCAATCGTCGACGGCATTCAGGAGTTCGGTTATGCCGGAACCCCATTCGCCGGTGGGGTCCGCCAGGGCCTTGAATGCGGAAACACGGATCACGGGGGTGTTGTCGCCGTCGAAGTCGTATTCGCTGAGCAGTTCGCTGACCTCCAGCTCGACCAGCTCCAAGATCTCCTCATCATCCACCATGTCGCACTTGTTCAGTGCCACAACCATTTTGGGAACACCCACCTGCCGGGCCAGGATGACATGCTCCTTGGTTTGCGGCATGGGGCCGTCGGTGGCGGCGACCACCAGGATCGCGCCGTCCATCTGGGCCGCACCGGTGATCATGTTCTTGATGTAGTCGGCATGCCCCGGGCAGTCGACATGCGCGTAGTGCCGGCGTTCGGTCTGGTACTCGACGTGCGCGATGGAAATGGTGATGCCGCGCTGGCGCTCCTCCGGCGCCTTGTCGATCGCCTCGAACGGCGTGAAGGGATTCAAGTCCGGATATTTGCTGTGCAGCACTTTGGTTATCGCCGCGGTAAGGGTCGTTTTACCGTGATCGATATGACCGATGGTGCCGACATTGACGTGCGGCTTGGTTCGCTGGAATTTCGCCTTCGCCACTGGAATCCTCCTGCGCGCTACGATCCGAAGCGGGCGGCAGGGGGTCGGAGAGAACACCGCCTGGCGGGCCCGACGACAGTGTCTTCCCAGCGTAGGGGGCGGATGCGGCGAAATGTCGGGGAACTGCGTGAATACGACGTCCAGCGGAGTTGACGGAAGATCAACTGGCAGTGCGTAGTTCGAGGTACTCGGGTGCGACCTCGTCGGTGAGCCAAACGCCGTTTCCGGTGACGTAGAAGACGTGGCCGTCCCGGCACATGGCGGCGGTATCGACAGTGAATACGGCGGGGCGGCCGTGTCTGCTGCCGACATTCGTCGCGGTATCCAGATCGGCCGAAAGGTGCACGGCATGGCGCTGCATCGGCAGCAAGCCCTCGGCCAGGATCACCGGGACAGTTCGCTCGCCGGTGCCGTGGTAGAGCACGGCGGGCGGATCGGCGGGCTCGTAACCGAGATCGACCGGAATCGAATGTCCCTGTCGCGCACGGATCATGACGCCGGTGTCGTCGAATTCGAAGCGCTTCTTATTGTTTCGCTCCACCACCGACTCGAGGTGCGCGCGGGTGAAACGGTGACCACGGGCGGCGGAGAGTCGCAGCAGGTCGTCTACACGCACCCAGCCGGCCGAATCCGGGTCCAGCCCGATGGCTTCCGGGCGGTGGCGCAGCCAGCTCGACAGGCGTTTGGACAGGCGGACGATTTCCTTTTCATTCATACCCGGCACACCGTCGCGCATCCGCACGCGCAGCGCAAGGGAAATTCGCGAGTGTTCCTGGCCACGATCACGCTGAGCAGAAGCACATGCCTCTGCGGGCATACGTCATACGACCGGCAGCGACCCCGCGACGGGGCTCGGACAGGGGGCGCGCCGGACAGGTGGCCGCTCGGCGCTCCCAGTAATCTGGGCGCATGACAGCTGTTGCAGATCGTTCGCTCGGACCGGAATTGATACGTACCGAGAGCATCGGCGAGGCCGATGTACTGGTCGTCGGACTCACCTCTTCCGACGACGGGCCTGCGATCGCCCCGGCGGATGCCTTCGAGGATGTGCTCGATACCGATACTCGGGAGACGCTGCTGGCCGCACTGCGCGCGGTCGGCGCGAAAGGTAAGCCGGAGGAACTGACCCGGGTGCCCGCACCGGCGGGGCTCGGGGTGGACAGCGTGCTCGCCGTCGGGCTGGGCGCGCTCGAGAAGGTTGATGCCGAACAGATCCGCAAGTCGGCGGGCGCGGCCGGGCGGGCACTCACCGGAGTCGGCACCGCGGTCACCATTCTTTCCGGGCTGGATCTCGGGGCGGCGGCGGAGGGGTTCTACCTCGGCGCCTACCAGTTCAGCGAGTTCAAGTCCGGCAAGTCCGCGCCGAAGCCCGGTGACCAGCCGGTGCAGCGGGTCGAATTCCTCGTTCCCGACGCGGGATTCGGCGAGGAGACCTTCTTCCGCGCCCAGGCGGTGGCCGAAGCCATCGCTACCGCACGGGATTTCGTGAACACTCCCCCGAGCCACCTGTACCCGGCCGAATTCGCCGACCGCGCAGCGGAATTGGCCAAGGCGGCCGGGCTGCTCGTCGAGGTCATCGACGAGAAGGGGCTTGCCGCTGATGGATACGGCGGCATTCTCGGCGTCGGCAAGGGATCCTCGCGGCCGCCGCGGCTGATTCGCATCACCTATGCCGGTGGCGATACCAAGGTGGGGCTGATCGGTAAGGGCATTACCTTCGATACCGGCGGCATCTCCATCAAGCCTGCTCAGGGCATGGAGAACATGACCTCCGATATGGGTGGTGCGGCCGCGGTGATCGCCACCGTGCTGCTGGCGGCGCGGTTGAGCCTGCCGATCACCGTCACCGCGACCGTGCCGATGGCGGAGAACATGCCTTCCTCGACCGCGCAACGGCCGGGCGATGTGCTCACCCAGTACGGCGGGACGACCGTCGAGGTCATCAATACCGATGCGGAGGGGCGGCTCATTCTTGCCGACGCCATTGTCCGTGCGGGAGAGGATGATCCGGATTACATCATCGATGTCGCGACGTTGACCGGTGCGCAGATGGTTGCCCTCGGAACCCGTACGCCAGGCGTGATGGGAACCGACGAGTTCCGGGATAGGGTCGCGCGTATCTCGCAGGCGGTCGGCGAAAACGGCTGGGCCATGCCGCTTCCCGCGGAGCTGCGGGCGGATATCAATTCGAAGATCGCCGATCTGGCCAATGTCGCACCGCATCGGTGGGGCGGAATGCTCTCGGCCGCACTGTTCTTGAAGGAATTCGTGCCGGAGGGTGTGCAGTGGGCGCACCTCGATGTGGCGGGGCCGGCGTACAACACCGGCGGGCCGTTCGGGTACATCGGCAAGGGTGGAACCGGGGTGCCGGTGCGCACGCTCATCTCGACTCTCGAGGACATCGCCGCCGAATAGTCTAATCCGGCCTGAGCGGTCGCAAACTCGCTTCGAACGTCAAAAATTGACGGCTGAGGGCAGTTTGTGACCGCTCAGGCCCGTTCTCCCTCAGTAGTTCTCCTGCGCCCGCCGCTGCAAGATCCGCAGCCGGGCGTCGTGGTCGCGCATCCGCTGCGGGTAGCCGACCTTGCGCACGTCGTAGACGGGGATGCCCAGGGTCGTGGAAAGCTTTTGCGCGCCACGCTCGCCCACGACCCGGCGGGTCCATTCACCGTCGAAGGCCACCAGCACGACCGTCACATCGGTGACCGTGGTGCGCGGTTCCACGAAAGCCTCGACGCCGCGGTGCGTTCGTGTCCATTCCGACAGGTGGGCCGCATCGGCCGGGTCCACGCCTCGGTTCGAGGCGACGCTGCGGCCGAGAAAATCCAGGAAACTCATGTCGTAACCTCCTCCCCGGAGGAGTCGAATTCACACCGCCGGTACTTCGATAGTGCCAGCTCTCCGGGGGTATCGGGGGAGCTCGCGGCAATTCCGAAGGCATACCTCAGCTACTCCTCAGGAGCAGCTCAGGAGATCGCTCGCGCGGTGGGGTTCCGGGGGGCGGGTGAGGGGCCGACGGCGGGCAGTCCGGCCGAGGAGCTGAGCTTCGCTGATATGTAGCCGAATCGCCGCGCCGTCTTCGCTGAATAGCGGGCATTCGGGTCATATACGGCATATCGCGCAATCCAAGGCAATTGGATGGCCGAATACCGCATATCGACAAACTACCTATTCACAATTGCCGGAATGGCGGTTGCCAATCTGTCGCCGACACCGGCTAATCTCATCCCCGTGGGCACTGGGGTGGAGGTCTATGCCGTCGAATTGCGCAGTGCGGCCGACTGGCTGGATGGCGCAGCACGGGATCTGGGTGAGCGCATCGACTCGCATATGCGCGCGGTTCGAGGGTTTGTCGGCGCCGAATGGACCGGTGCTGCGGCAGGGTCGCATGAAGAACCGTGGACGGACTGGGAGGATGGGGCCAGGCGCACCATCGCATCCTTTCGCGCCGATGCGGGGCTGCTGCGGCGGGCGGCCAACGAGTACGAGGCGAATGACCGGTTCCGCGCCGATGCGACCGACGCCTCCCGGTCGAGCCTCGATCTGCCGGGGGTGTGAGCGGTGGTCGACTATCGGGTGGATCTTGTTGGGCTGCAACAACTGATCGACACCACCTCCCGCCTGGAGACCGCGATCGAACAGCAGGTGACGGCGATCGAGGAGCGTGTGGACGCACTGCACGTGAGCTGGTCGGGCGAGGCGGCGAACGGGCACCGGCGGGCACACGACCAGCGCATTGCCGGAGTCGCCGAAATGCGCACGGCCCTGCGTGAATTGCGCGCCAAACTCGGCATCGCCCGGGACGCCTACGCGAAAGTCAGCGAGACCAACCACGGGATGTGGCCGTGAGCGCCCCCGCCGTTCCGCTGATCCTGTGCCGATCCGGCGAATACCACTCCGCCGCAGCGGTGTTCGGCACGCTTGCGCAGGACGCGGCCAGCACCCACATCGCCCTGCTCGGCGTGCTCGATGCCTACGCGGGCATGGCGGGCAGCGACGGCATCGGGCAATCCTGGGCGGCCTCCTACGACGAGGCCGTCGGTCTGGCGCTCTCCACCTCCGAACGACTCATCACCGCTTCCTCGACCACTGCCGACCTCATCACCACCGGTGCCCACAACCACGAAACCGGCGAAGCCACAGCGAATTTCGGCCACCCCGCTCCCCCGCCCGCACCTGCGGCGTGGAAAGTCCCCTGTGTGGTCGCGCAAGCCGCCTCGGCCGCAGGCGACGGCATCCCCGAACCCTTCGGCTGGTCGCTCATCAAAGATCTTGTCGGGGCCGCCTGGCCCAACGGCCATCAGGACGAACTCCGCAGCGCCCAGACGGCATGGTTCACCACCGCCGCCGACCTGCGCACCCTCGCCCTCCGCGTCCCCGAAGCCCTCACCCTCCTCGGCAATCAGCAGTCAACCGAAATCCCCACCGCCCTCACCACCTGTACCGAACGCCAATCCGACCTCACCTCGCTCGCCGACATCAGCCAAACCCTCGGCGACGCCTGCGGCGGATACGCCAAGCACCTCGACGACGCCCACCACCAAATCCTCGACGAACTCAAAGAATTCGCCTTCGAAACCGTCATCGGCGAGGGCCTGTTCGCCGCCGCCACCCCCTTCACCGCCGGCCTCTCCGAATACCTCGGCAACGCGGCTCTAGCCACCCGCCTCGCCGTCAAGGCCCGCCGCGTCGCCACCATCATCACCGAACTAGCCACCCGCACAGCCGCAATCACCACCAAAACCCTCAAGCCCCTACTCGAGCATCTACGCCCACTGCTCACGAAGATCGCGAGGTGGGTCGACGATGCGAAGGTGACGCTCCTCGGCGCAATGCCAGCCGGCAGCGCCACACCGGCGGACGAAATCCTCGCCGCTATTCGGACAGTGAATCCTGGCAACGGAACCATGAACTGCGTGAATTGCGTTGTCACCACTGACCGAGTCCTCGATGGACTGGAGGTCTCGGCACCGCTGCACGGACCCGCGCCGATTGCCGTGCTGGAGGAGCATTTCGGCGCTAAGTTCGCCGCGACAGCTGGGCGCCCCGAGATCGAACGGCTGCTATCCGACGCCGGTGACGGCGCGCGCGGCGTGTTGTTCGCTTCGAACGGCCCCGGGCAGGTAGGTCATGTCTTCAATGTCATCAACGAACAAGGCGCCGTCCGATTCCTCGACGGTCAGTGTGGCGGCGAAGCGGTATTCGACGGCTTCAAGAACTTCTACGTAATGAGGTACAGATGACGAGCATGACCACAGCCAGGGAATCCGCGGAGCAGAAGTTGGCCGAGTTGGCGGCGGCGAACGAATTGGGCGAAGTGCGGATCGTGGACGACGCGATCGTCGAAACCGAAACCGATTGGTACTTCCCGTACGACGCTGTCGCATTCATCGAACGCGGCGATATCTCCGCCGCACTCGCGGGGAACATCCCCATCAGAGTGACAAAGAGCGACGGCCAGATCAGCCTCTCCCTGCCGCCCAGATAGCAGAGAACCGTGCGATCACAGCCTCAGAGCGAGTTCCATGTGCTGCAAGTCTTTCCGGTGAGCTTCCGGCCGACGCCCTTCGTGGTCGGGCGGGCGATCGGAGAATTCAGCATCGGACAGCGAGTCTTGTTGCGTAAGGCGGATGGGCTTGTTGTCGAGGGGAAATTGGTATCGCTCGACATTCACCAGCGGGTACCCGGCGAGTTCTCCTTCGTCTTTTCTGAAGAGATTTCCGAGCGGGTCGCCGCCGGCGATGTCATCTACGCGATGGAATGCGGCGGACAGGGATGAAGCTGCAGCGGCGGCGCACGAGGCATGCGCGAGGGCGCGCGGAACAGCGAACGCTGAGCGAACTGGGGCGGCGACACGCGGCGGGCTTGTGATGCACCCCTCGTCGTCGGGCTCGGTCGGGCTCACGGGTGGTTTGTCGGGTTGGCGGTTCCGCTGAACGGCCGCCCTGTGACACGCCGCACGCGAACGAGTGCAAGGATAGGAAACCGGAACAACAACCTACGGGTCTCCGGGGCTGCCGAAGGGTTGGCGGCCGCACGGGCTTTCGTCGCGACCAGTGGCGGGCGCCCGCCGGGGGACGAACTGTTTAACCCGACGAGCAGTTAGAGGAGTCAAAGCACATGGCCTTCTCCGTCCAGATGCCGGCTCTTGGTGAGAGCGTCACCGAGGGCACTGTGACCAGGTGGCTGAAGCAGGAAGGCGACACGGTCGAGGTCGACGAGCCGCTGCTCGAAGTCTCCACCGACAAGGTCGACACCGAGATCCCGTCGCCCACCGCGGGCGTGCTGGTCAAGATCAGCGCCCAGGAAGACGATGTGGTCGAGGTCGGTGGCGAACTCGGCGTGATCGGCGACGCTGGTGAGGCTCCGGCCCCCGCCGCCGCTCCGGCTCCTGCCGAAGCCCCTGCCCCGGCACCCGCACTGGAACCCGAGCCCGCCCCGGCCCCGCAGCCCGTGGCCGCCGCACCGGCACCCGCCGCTGCCGCGCCCGCTCCGGCCGCCGCCTCCGGCACTTCGGTGAAGATGCCCGAGCTCGGAGAGTCCGTCACCGAAGGCACCGTCACCCGCTGGCTGAAGCAGGTCGGCGATGCGGTCGCGGTGGACGAGCCGTTGCTCGAGGTCTCCACCGACAAGGTCGATACCGAGATCCCGTCTCCGGTCGCCGGCACATTGCTGGAAATCACCGCGCAGGAAGACGACGTCGTGAACGTCGGCGGCCAGCTCGGTGTAATCGGCAGTGGCACACCGGCTGTCGCTCCGGCGCCTGCCCCGGCTCCCGCGCCGGCACCGGCTCCCGCTCCGGCACCGGCTCCCGCGCCTGCTCCGGCTCCCGTGGCCGCCGCTCCGGCACCTGCCCCGGCTCCCGCGCCTGCCCCGGCACCGGCTCCCAAGCCTGCTCCGGTTCCGGCCGCGGCCACCCCGGCCGACGAGCCTTCCACCAATGGCGGCGGCCCCTACGTGACCCCGCTGGTCCGTAAGCTCGCCACCGAAAACGGCGTCGACCTGGGCACTCTCCAGGGCTCCGGCGTCGGCGGCCGCATCCGTAAGCAGGATGTGCTGGCTGCCGCGGATGCCAAGAAGGCTCCGGCCGCCGCCCCGGCTCCCGCTGCCGCCGCTGCTCCGGCCGCGCCCGCCGCCACCGCGGCCGCGCGTCCGAACCTGGCGCACCTGCCGGGCACTGTGCAGAAGGCCAGCCGGATCCGGCAGATCACCGCCACCAAGACCCGTGAGTCGCTGCAGAACACCGCGCAGCTCACCCAGGTCCACGAGGTCGATCTGACCAAGGTTGTCGCGCTGCGCGGAAAGGCCAAGGAGGCCTTCAAGGCTCGCGAGGGCGTGAACATCACGTTCCTGCCGTTCTTCGCGAAGGCGGCGATCGAGGCGCTCGGGGTGCACCCGAACGTCAACGCCTCCTACAACGAGGACACCAAGGAGATCACCTACCACTCGGTGGTCAACCTGGGCATCGCCGTGGATACCGAGCAGGGACTGCTGTCCCCGGTCATCCACAATGCCAACGATCTGTCGCTGGCCGGGCTGGCGCGTGCCATTGCCGAGATCGCCAACCGTGCTCGCAATGGTGGCCTGAAGCCGGACGAGCTGTCCGGTGGCACCTTCACGATCACCAATATCGGTTCGCAGGGCGCACTGTTCGATACCCCGATCCTGATGCCGCAGCAGGCGGCCATGCTGGGTACCGGCGCAATCGTCAAGCGCCCCATGGTGATCACCGACAGTGGCAGCGAGTTCATCGGCATCCGCTCGATGGCCTACCTGCCGCTGACCTACGATCACCGGCTCATCGACGGCGCCGACGCGGGCCGCTTCCTCACCACCATCCGGCATCGGTTGGAAGAGGCGGCCTTCGAGGGCGACCTCGGCCTGTAAGTAGCAATTGGTATGAAGGTCGTGGTCGCCGGGTCGTCCGGGTTGATCGGGACGGCGCTCGTCGCGGCACTGCGCCGCGACGGGCATGAAGTCACCCGTCTGGTGCGCCGTCCCGCCAACGCACGCGATGAATTCCGCTGGGACCCGGCCCGAGCCGACCTGGACGAACGCGCGCTGCGCGGTACCGACGCCGTAGTGAATCTCTGCGGCGCCGGTATCGGGCGGCGACGCTGGAACGGCAGCTACAAACAGGAGCTGCGCGACAGCCGCATCGTCCCGACCGATGTACTGGCCTCCGCTGCCGCCGCCGCGGGAGTGCAGACGCTGGTGAATGCCAGCGGTGTGCACTACTACGGCGGCGACAGCGGCGACCGCATCATGACCGAAAACTCGCCTGCCGGAACAGGATTCCTGGCCGGACTGTGCCGGGACTGGGAAGCCGCCGCGCAACCGGCCGCTGCCGCCGGTGTTCGAACCATCCTGCTCCGCAGCGCTCTCGTACTGGCACGGCACGGCGGCATGCTCGGGATGCTCTATCCCCTCTACTTCCTCGGCCTCGGCGGCAGACTCGGCAGCGGACGCCAATACGTCCCGTGGATCTCGCTGGACGATGAAGTCGGCGCCATCCTGTTCGCCCTCGCTGATGACTCACTCTCCGGCCCGGTGAATATGGTCGGCCCCGCGCCCGTCACCAATGCGGAATTCACCCGCGCGATGGGCCGCGCACTACATCGCCCCACTCCCCTGATGGTCCCGGCCTTCGCCCTCCGCATGACCGTGGGCGAATTCGCCGAAGAGGGAATCCTGCACGGCCCCAGAGCAATCCCCACCGCTCTGGAAGACGCCGGCTACTCCTTCCAACACCCCACCATCGGCGCGGCCCTGGCCGCCACCGTCGCCCGCTCCTGATCGAACGGCGCAGCCACCCGCGATCCCTCCGAAGTCGCCGTGGCTGCCGCGCATACCCTGTTCTGCCGCGCACAAGTCGGCGCGCCGCGGATGAAATAGCTGCGGATTCCGTGCGCACCCTGCGAAATCGTGCGCGGGAATCAGCCTGGCATTTCCGGCGTCAGGATGCGGCGCCGCAATGGCTGCCGCGCAGCGGCTCGCGTGCCGCGCACGAATTGGCTGCAGATTCCGTGCGCACGACATGAAATCGTGCGCGAGGGCGGCGGGTTGTGACGGGCGCGATACAGGTCACAGGGCGTTCGCCGATAGCGTGTGAGGGGTGAGCAATGAACCCTCCCTGCTTGCGCCAGCGGACCTGCTGGTGCGGGATGCGCGCGAGAGCGATCTGCCGGAGATCCTGGCGATCCACAACAATGCCATCGCCGAGACGACGGCCATCTGGGATACCGAATTGGCCGATCTGGCCGAGCGGCAGGCCTGGTTCGCGGCCCGGGCCGCGGCCGGATGTCCGGTGCTGGTGGCCGAGATCGATGGCGCGGTCGCGGGATATGCCAGTTACGGGCAGTTCCGGCCGAAGTCGGGTTACCGGTTCTCCGTGGAGAATTCGGTGTACGTGGCCGAGCAGTTCCATCGGCGTGGCGTGGCGAAGGCGCTCATGGTCGAGCTGCTGGTGCGGGCTCGGCGCGGTGGGGTGCACACCATGATCGCGGCGATCGAATCCTCGAACACCATCTCCGTCACCCTGCACGAGAAGTTCGGATTCCAGGTGGTCGGACAATTGCCCGAGGTGGGTCACAAGTTCGGGCGCTGGATGGATCTGACGCTGATGCAGCTGACGCTCCCCGATGGCGTAGCGTCGCAGCAGTGAGTGATAGCAAGACGGCCGCCGCCCCGGCACACCGGGAGGCATCGGCTCGGCTCGACGACACACCCCTGCTCGTCGAAGATCTGGGCCTCATCGATTACAACGACGCGTGGAAATTGCAGCGCGGGATCGCCCTGGAACGGGCCGAGGGCATCGGCCAGGATCGGCTGCTGCTGCTCGAGCATCCCGCCGTATTCACCGCGGGCCGCCGCACCGAAGCCGCCGATCTGCCCATGGACGGCAGCCCGGTGATCGAGGTGGATCGCGGCGGGAAGATCACCTGGCACGGTCCGGGGCAACTCGTCGGCTACCCCATCATCCGGCTCGCCGAACCGGTCGATGTGGTCGCGTACGTGCGCCGGCTGGAGGAGGCGCTGATTACCGTGTGCGCGCACCTGGGGCTGGAAACCGGACGCGTGGACGGTCGTTCGGGCGTCTGGCTGCCCGCCACCGAATTCCTGCCGGAGCGCAAGGTCGCGGCCATCGGTGTGCGTGTGCAGCGCGGCGTCGCCATGCACGGCATCTCGCTGAATTGCAATTCGACCCTCGACGGCTTCAATACCATCGTGGCGTGCGGCATCCGCGATGCCGGTGTCACCACGCTGACCCGCGAACTGGGTCGCGAAGTGACCGTCGAGCAGGTACGCCCGCTGGTTGCCGATGCCATCACCCGGGCGCTCAATGGCGAACTGCCCGTCACCGACCACAGCTTCGCGCGCCCGGCCCCCGTTGCCGCACCGGTGCCCGCCAAGGCCGAATGATCACGAGCGTAGGGTGAACTGAGTGACCTCCGTCGATACCCCGACATCGAATACCCCTGAACCCACTGGGGCCCGGCCGAACACCGCGGAAACCGCGTCTGCGCCCGCCGGTCGAAAACTGCTCCGCATCGAGGCTCGCAATGCCGAGACCCCGATCGAGCGCAAGCCCAAGTGGATTCGCACCAAAGCCACCATGGGCCCGGAGTACACCGAGCTCAAGGGCTTGGTGAAACGCGAAGGGCTGCACACGGTTTGCGAGGAAGCGGGCTGCCCCAACATCTTCGAATGCTGGGAGGACCGCGAGGCCACCTTCCTCATCGGCGGTGAACAGTGCACGCGGCGCTGCGACTTCTGCCAGATCGACACCGGCAAACCCGCGGCCCTCGATCGCGATGAGCCGCGACGGGTAGCCGAGAGTGTGCAGGCCATGGGTCTGCGGTACTCCACCATCACCGGCGTCGCGCGCGACGACCTGGAAGACGGCGGCGCCTGGCTGTACGCGGAAACCGTGCGCGCCATCAAGCAGCTGAACCCGCACACCGGCGTGGAACTGCTCATCCCGGATTTCAATGCCGTTCCGGAGCAGCTGGCCGAGGTCTTCTCGACCCGCCCGGAGGTGCTCGCGCACAATCTGGAGACGGTGCCGCGCATCTTCAAGCGCATTCGCCCGGCGTTCCGGTACGAGCGCTCGCTGTCGGTGCTGACCTCGGCCCGCGAGGCCGGACTGGTCACCAAGTCGAACCTCATTCTCGGCATGGGCGAGACGCCGGAAGAGGTCACCCAGGCCATGCGCGATCTGCACGAGGCCGGGTGCGACATCCTCACCATCACCCAGTACCTGCGGCCCTCCCCGCGGCATCATCCGGTTGATCGCTGGGTGAAGCCGGAGGAGTTCGTCGAGCACTCCAATGTCGCCAATGAGATGGGCTTCGCCGGTGTCATGGCCGGGCCGCTGGTCCGCTCCTCGTACCGCGCGGGTCGCCTCTACACGCAGGCCATGCGCCACCACGGCCGCGAAATCGCGCCGGAGATGGCCCATCTCGCCGAGGGCGGCACCGCGTCCCAGGAAGCGACCAGCGTGCTCGCGCGCTTCGGTTCGTAGGTCGACCGCCGCGGGCCTCGCTGCACGACAGGTCGCCGACCATGCGGTGCCCCGCTTCGGGCTGTACGAGAGCATCGGCGTTTTTGAGACGCCGACCGGGTCGGAGGCTTTCGGGCGGTCCCGGCGGCCGCCGCCGAGCGGACTTCGTTCAACAGGCCGGAACTCCCGTCGGTGGGTTCCGGCCTTGTCGTATCCGGCCGCCGACCTTGCTGTTTCCGGCGAAAGAACACGCCGGTGAAATGGCGGTGAACGTCTTATAGGCCGATTCGTGGACGGGAGTACCCCGCCGGTGGGAAGCTCGAAGTACCGCACGAATCGACCCCGGAGCGAGCCATATGGTCGAGCGAACGACGACGTCGGTAGGCGCCAACAGCAAGACAGTCACGGCCGAGCGGCCGGAGGACATACGCAATGTGGTGCTCGTCGGCCACAGTGGGTCGGGGAAAACCACGCTGGTGGAGGCCCTCGCCCTGGCAACCGGGGCGGTGCCCCGCGCCGGACGGGTGGAGGACGGCACCTCGGTCTCGGACTATGACGATATCGAGCAGCGACAACATCGTTCGGTGCAATTGTCGGTGATACCGATGGGCTGGGACGGTACGAAGGTCAACCTATTGGATACCCCCGGCTACGCCGATTTTGTCGGGGAACTCAGGGCCGGTCTGCGGGCAGCGGATGCGGCCCTTTTTGTGCTCTCGGCCGCCGCCGGGGTGGAGGGAATCAGCGGGCCGACCCTCGCTCTCTGGGAGGAATGTGCGAGCGTCGGGATGCCGCGCGCCATTGTGCTCACCCATTTGGATACGGCGCGAGCCGATTTCGAGGATATGACCGACACCTGCCGGGAGATTCTGGGCGGCGGGCGGGCGGAAAGCATGCTGCCGCTGCATCTTCCGGTGTACGGGCCGAAAAGCGCGGACGGCCACCGGCCGGTCACCGGGTTGATCGATCTACTGACGCAGCACGTGTACGACTACTCCGCCGGCGAGCACACCGAAACGCCTGCCTCCGAGGAGCAATTGCCGCTCATGGCCCTGGCGCGTGATCGGCTCATCGAGGGCATCATCGCCGAGAGCGAGGACGAGACCCTGATGGATCGGTACATCGGCGGTGCGGAGATCGACCTCGCCTCGCTGGTGGAGGATCTCGAAAAGGCGGTCGCGCGCGGCAGTTTCCATCCGGTGCTGATCGCCGCGCCACCGCCGGAGGGTGCGCGGCAGGGGCTGGGCACGGTGGAGATTCTGGATCTGATCACGCGCGGATTCCCCACGCCCGCAGAGCATCCGGTGTCGGCGACCAGTGCGGGGAAGTCCGAGCTGCTGGTCTGCGATCCCAAAGCGCCGCTGGCGGCCGAGATCATCCGCACCGCCTCCGACCCGTATGTGGGCCGAATGTCGCTGGTACGCGTGTTCTCCGGAACGCTGCGCGCCGATGACACCGTGCACGTGTGGGGGCATCGGACCGGCGGTGCGGACATCGAGCACGACTCGGATGAACGCATCGGCGCCGTTTCTGCCCCGTTCGGCAAACAGCAGCGGCCGCTGGGTCAGGCGATTGCCGGTGACATCGTGTGCGTCACCAAACTCACTCGCGCCGAGACCGGAGATACCCTGTCCGCCAAGGACACTCCGCTGCTGATCGAACCGTGGTCGATGCCGGATCCGCTGCTGCCGGTCGCCGTCGAGGCGCACAGCAAGGCTGATGAGGACAAGCTCTCGCTCGGGCTCGGCCGCCTGGTCGCCGAGGATCCGACGGTGCGATTGGAGCAGAATCCCGATACGCATCAGCTGGTGCTGTGGTGTCTGGGCGAAGCGCACCGCGATGTCGCGCTCGAACGGCTGCGCTCCCGTTTCGGTGTGCAGGTCGATGTGATCGATCACCGGGTGGCGCTGCGCGAGACCTTCGCCGGTACCGCGAGCGGACGCGGGCGGCATGTGAAGCAGTCCGGTGGTCACGGCCAGTTCGCCATCTGCGAGATCGAAGTGGCGCCGCTGCCCGGCGGTTCCGGCATCGAATTCATCGACAAGGTGGTCGGCGGAGTTGTTCCGCGCCAATTCATTCCGTCGGTGGAGAAGGGCGTCCGCGCCCAGGCCGCGCGGGGCGTGGTGGCCGGATATCCGCTCGTGGATGTGCGTGTCACCCTGTTCGAGGGTAAGGCACACTCCGTCGATTCCTCCGATGCCGCCTTCCAGATGGCCGGCGGCCTGGCCCTGCGCGAAGCCGCCGCGGCCGCTCGGCTCAGCCTGCTGGAGCCGATAGCCGAAGTGCGCGTGGTGGTCTCGGACGACTACGTGGGTCCTATTCTCGTCGACCTCTCCGGTCGCCGCGGCCGCGTGCTCGGCACCGAACCGGCGGGGCTGGGCCGCACCGCGATTCGCGCCGAAGTTCCCGAACTCGAACTGAGCCGCTACGCCGTGGACCTGCGTTCCCTCGCCCACGGCGCAGCGACCTTCACCCGCACCTACACCCGCCACGAAGCCATGCCCAGCCAATTGGCGGACACCATTCGTGAAAAGACCAAGAGCGCCGGTTAGTTTCGGTCCTACTGCTCGCAGGCCACGCCATCATTGTCGCGATCCAGCGCGGAGCGGTAGCCCGGCTCGCCGCGCAGGATCGGGGCCGCACCGGCGGCGCGCGCCTCGGAGCAGTTCTTGTAGTACACATTGTCCGCCTTGGCGGACTGTGCGCCGATGACGATGGCGGCCAGGCTGATCGAGACGAGACCGACCCAGGTCAGGAACTTCTTCATGCTTCCACTTTCATTCGATGTACATGCCGGGGCGCAACGAATGCCCCCCAGCGGGAACATTACCGTTTGAAATATTTCCGAATGCACACGGTCTTCAGGAGAAGGCCCACGTGGGCTTTGTCAAATTTGAGTCAATATATACCAAATTCGGGGCATTGGTCGTGGTGGCGGGAACACACGCGGACGTCCGATTGATCCCGTCGCGAACCAATCGGTACCGGGCCACTATCCTGGTGCCATGGCAGCAGGTAAGGGCGGCAACACCCCGTCGAAGGAAGCGAAGGCCGCGGCGAAGGCGGCGCGCAAGCAGGCGTCGAAGGAGCGCCGCCAGCAACTCTGGCAGGCATTCCAGATGCAGCGCAAGGAAGACAAGCTGCTGCTGCCGCTGATGATCGGCGCTCTGGTCGGCGTGACAGTGGTGTTCCTGGTGGTCGGCTTCATATTCGGCCTGCAGTGGTTCCTGCTGCCGATCGGTCTGCTGCTGGGCGCGCTGGCCGCATTCATCCTCTTCGGCCGGCGCGTGCAGAAGAGCGTGTACGCCAAGGCCGAGGGGCAGGCGGGCGCCGCGGCATGGGTGCTCGACAATCTGCAGGGCAAGTGGCGTGTCACCCCGGGTGTCGCCGCCACCACTCAGATGGATGCCGTGCACCGCGTGGTCGGACTGCCGGGCGTGGTGCTGGTCGCCGAGGGTTCCCCGCAGCGCGTGAAGTCGCTGCTGGCGCAGGAGAAGAAGAAGGTCTCCCGCCTGGTCGGCGACACCCCGATCTACGACATCGTCGTCGGCAACGAGGGTGACCAGGTGCCGATCAAGGATCTGCAGCGCTACCTCACCAAGCTGCCGCGCAATATCGACGCGAAGCGGATGGACCTCATCGAGGGCCGCCTCTCCGCACTCGCCACCCGCGGCGGCCCGGCGCTCCCCAAGGGCCCGCTGCCCGCCGGCGCGAAAATGCGCGGCGTCCAGCGCAGCATGCGCCGCCGCTGAATCACCCGTTCCTCTCTCCGAGGCCCGCGTCCACACCGGACGCGGGCCTCGCGCTTTTCCAGGCGTACGCCTCGGATCGACTGCCGGGCATCCAGCTGACCGCTTGCCGCTGCGCAGGCCGATCCCGCTGGTCAGGCGATCATCAGGAACTGGTGGCGGCATCGGCCTAGAGACGCCCGCCACCAGTTCCTGGTGATCATGAAAGGCTTCGGGTGCGGGCTGGTTCCCTGCCCCTAGGGGTGGGTCGATCTAGCCCTCGGGCATGGGGAGGCAGATCGAGGCGTGGTCACCCAGGTCGAGCCAGCGGCCTGAGGGGGTGGTAGTTATGCGCAGGACGACCGCCGTGCAGTGGGGGCAGCGGGCCACTGTGCCGGGGCAGCAGAAGTAGACGAGGGCGCGGGCCAGGGGTTCGACGACTCCGCATGCGCCGCAGCGGCATCCGCAGCCGGTGAGGTCGGCGGCGAAGATCTCCGACAGGATTCCGGCGAGGGCATTGCCGTCCAGGTAGGACGCTTCAGAGGTGCTGGTCACATCGTTCGGCATGGCTACTTCCCCGTCGGTCCGAAGCGTTCGGTTCTGATCATGGCCGGGTCGTGACCGGCGAATACCAGTGCGTTGGCGGCGAATTCGACAAAAGGGGTCGGGCCGCAGACGTAGCACGTGACGTCGGGTGCGGGCGGCAGGGCGTGGAGGGCGAGCTCCGCGGCGGTGAGCCGAGCCGGCGGGCGGGGATCCCCCACGGGCGCGCGCCGACTGTAGGCGAGAAATACGCCGACGTCACCCTCGGACGACATGGATCCGCCGGGCACAGTGAGTTCGCCTCGGCGAACGGACAGCTCACCGCGGGACCCGGTACTTCCGTCACGAAGTCCGATCCGTCCGCCGCCAGGCCCGGAAAGTCCGGCGCGAGGCCCAGCGAGCTCATCGCGAGGCCCAGCGAGCTCATCGCGAGGCCCAGCGAGCTCATCGCGAGGCCCAGCGAGCTCATCGCGAGACCCAGCGAGCTCATCGCGAGACCCAGCGAGCTCATCGCGAGACCCAGCGAGCTCATCGCGAGGCCCAGCGAGCTCATCGCGAGGCCCAGCGAGCTCATCGGGCGGGGCAGCGAGCTCATCGGGCGGGGCAGCGAGCTCATCGGGCGGGGCAGTGAATTCGTCGGGTGGGGTGAGGAGTTCGTCGCGGTAGTAGAGGTCTTCTGGGTCACGCAACGCGTAGATGAGGCGGAAAGGTTTGGCGGCCATAGTGTTTCGTCGGGCGCGGAGCATGGCGGCGAGGGGGACTATGCCGGAGCCGCCTGCTATCAGGACCGCCGGTCCCCCGGTGTCGGGGTTCCAGATGAACCAGCCGCCTACGGGCCCGCGGATTTCGATCTGGGCGCCGATCGGGAAGACGTCGACCAGGTAGCCAGAGACTTCGCCGTCGGGGACGCGCTGGATGGTGAGTTCGATGCGGTCGCCGTCGGCGGGCGCGGCGAGGGAGTAGCTGCGTTCGGCGTGGTAGCCGTCGGGTGCGGTGAGGCGGACGTCGAGGTGCTGGCCGGGGAGGTGGCCGGGCCAGTCGGGGACGCGCAGGGTGAGGGTGCGGGCCGAGGGGGTCTCGAATTCGGCGGCGAGGAGTTCGGCGGGCTGCCAGCGCATCAGTCGCCCTGGTACCGCTGTTCGCGCCACGGGTCGCCGTAGCTGTGGTACCCGGCGCTCTCCCAGAAGCCGGGTTCGTCGTAGTCCAGGAGGCGAATTCCCTTGACCCACTTGGCGGATTTCCAGAAGTACAGATGCGGGACGAGCAGGCGGGCGGGGCCGCCGTGCTCGGGGTCGAGGTCCTGGCCGCCGAAGGTGTGCACGATCCACGCCTTGCCGTCAAGCAGATCCTCCAGCGGGAGGTTGGTGGTGTAGCCGCCATAACTGGTGACGAGCGCGAATTCGGCTTGGGTTTCGACGTTTTCGAGCAGGGCGTCGAGGGGCACACCCTGCCAGGTGGTGTCGAGCTTGGACCACCTTGTCACGCAATGGATGTCGACGTGCGGCTTGGCCTGCGTCAGCGACATGAATTGCGGCCCGCTCCAACTGTATTGGCGGCCGGTCTCATTGGTGATGGTGA
>NZ_JAODNK010000213.1 GCF_025465275.1 Nocardia sp.
TCGTCATCCTGACCGCCGAAGCCAAAGACACCGGCGCGGACCTGGTGGCCGAGCTCAAGGCCGAGGTCTCCCGCGAGATCTCCCCCATCGCCCGCCCCCGCGAGATCCACGTGGTCCCCGAACTCCCCAAAACCCGCTCGGGCAAAATCATGCGCCGCCTACTCCGCGATGTGGCCGAGGGCCGCGAACTCGGCGACACCTCAACCCTGGTGGACCCCAACGTCTTCGAAGCCATCCGCGCAGGCAAGGCGTAACCCACAACACGCGGTGCGTACAGCGCATTCGTAAAGCGCACTCGTACAACGCATTCGGCCTCCGCGACCAGCCATCGCGGGGGCCGGCGCATTCCCCCAGCCCCTGACCGCGCTGCCACGCCCGCACTCCGGCCCCTACCGCACTGCCCGGCAACTCGTACCGTATCCGCGCGACGACAGAGCATGTCCCGCGGTCAACTCTTACCGCATTGCCCGGCAGGGGTGCGCCGCCCTGGCTCGCATAGCCGGCATCACGGCACTCCCTTTGCCCTATCCCAGGGTATTCGCCGCGCCGCGCGCATGGCAGGTGCTAGAGCGTTGCGCGCCCAACGCATACCCCCTGCGCAGGTGTGAAATTCGTGTTCGGGTGGGCGCGACCTTCGCGGACGCACGCTCACGCCTGAGCCTGTTATCACTGCTCAGGGTGCGCCGGGCTCGGCAGCCCTGCCGGATCTGCGAGGTGCTACCCGTTAGGATTGCGTAAGGTGCGCCGGGAAGTCTGGTCGGCATGCGGTTTTGCGTCGATCACGTCCGGGTGGAGTCGCACGCCGCTGGTTCAGTCGACCGTCCGGCCCGAAAGGTTCACCTTGACCTCCCAGATGCGTTCCGAACTCGCCCGCTATCTACGGACCGAAACCTTCGGTGGCGCACTGCTTCTCATTGCCGCGGCGACCGCTGTGCTGTGGGTCAATTCGCCGTGGGGCGCGAGCTACACCACGATGATCGACACCCACCTCGACATCTCCGCGCTGCACCTGAACCTGACGCTGGCCGACTGGACCAAGGACGGCCTGCTCGCCATCTTCTTCTTCGTCGCCGGTCTCGAACTCAAACGCGAACTGGTGGTCGGCGAGCTCGCCGACCCCAAGCGCGCGACCCTGCCGATTCTGGCCGCCATCGGCGGCGTGGTGGTCCCCGCCCTGATCGCGGTCGGCATCGGCTGGGGTGTGGACGGCATGGATCGCGGCTGGGCCGTACCCGTCGCCACCGATATCGCCTTCGCGCTTGCCGTGCTCGCGCTGACCGGCTCCCGCATCCCGGCGGGTGCGCGCGTATTCCTGCTGAGCCTGGCGGTGGTGGACGACCTGATCGCCATCATCCTGATCGCTGTCCTGTTCACCACCACCCTGAAGATGCTGTGGCTGCTCATCGCCATTCTGTGCTGCGCGATCTGGGCACTGAGCCAGTGGAAGCGGATCGGCACGCCGTTCCTCTACGTCCCTTTGGCCCTGCTGGCCTGGTACGCGCTGCACGAGGCGGGCATCCATCCGACCCTGATGGGTGTGGCCCTCGGCCTGCTCACCCGGGTCCGCCCCGACGCGGACGAGGACGAGCACTGCGTCCCCGCGGCCAAGCTCGAACACTTCTTCCAGCCCATCTCCGCCATCGTCTGCGTACCGCTGTTCGCGCTGTTCGCCTCGGGGGTGCCGCTGGATACGAAGGTGTTCTCGCAGCTGTTCACCGACCGCGTGTCGCTGGCCATCATCGCCGGTCTGCTGGTGGGTAAAACGGTCGGCATCTTCGGGTTCTCTTGGCTCGCGGTGCGTCTCGGCATCGCCCAGCGACCCGACGATCTCGGTTATCGGGACATGTTCGCCCTGTCGGTACTGGGTGCGATCGGGTTCACCGTTAGCCTCTTGGTGGCAGAACTCGCACTCACGGACGTCGGCGACGGCTCGGAGGTCGAACTGGCGAAAGCAGCGGTGTTGCTGACGTCATTGGCGGCTTCCCTGCTGGGTTCGGCGCTACTGTTGCGTCGTGGCCGCGCCCATCAGGCGCGCCGTGACGAGCGGGAACTGCTAGGACAAGAGTGACTTCGCCGGGCAGTTCCGGGACATGGAGAAGGGTCGAGCATTTGAGCTTCACACAGGGCGGTAACGGGCGGGACGGAAACCGCACCCGCACCATCACCTCGATTCCGCTGTCCGATGTCGATACTCACGAATCGGCGAGCATCGGCAGTCTGGTCCGCGATGCGACCGAACAGATGTCGACACTGGTGCGGGCCGAGGTGGCACTCGCCAAGGCCGAGGTGACCGGTGAGGTCAAGAAGGGCCTGCAGGGCAGCGTCTTCTTCATCGGAGCGCTGACCGTACTGCTGTTCAGCTCGTTCTTCTTTTTCTTCTTCCTGGCCGAGCTACTGGACGTGTGGGTCTACCGCTGGCTGGCCTTCCTCATCGTGTTCCTGCTGATGCTGGTGGCGACCGGTCTGCTCGCCCTCTTCGGGTATCTCAAGGTGCGCAAACTGCGCGCGCCGGAGAAGACCATCGAATCGCTGAAGGAGGCGAAGACCCTGCTGCCCAGCGGCTTCGGCGCCACTTCCGAGAACTCGGCCGACGCCACGACCGAACTCGGCAGGCACCGCGCCTAGTCGGTCGATTACGCTCCCGGCGTGTCGTCGAATTCGCCCCCGGACCCGTCCACCGTCCGCTACGACGGACCCTGGACCCATCGGGATGTGCATGCCAACGGCATTCGCTTCCATGTCGTAGAGGCAGATCCGGCCGCGCGCGCGGCGTCGGCCTACTCCGACCCGGACACGCCGCTGGTGGTGCTGCTGCACGGTTTCGGCGACTTCTGGTGGTCGTGGCGGCATCAACTGACCGGATTGGCCGCCCGCGGCCACCGGGCCGTCGCCGTGGACCTGCGCGGTTATGGCGACAGCGATAAACCGCCCCGCGGTTATGACGGCTGGACGCTCGCCGGTGACATCGCCGGGTTGATCCGCGCGCTCGGGCACACCGAGGCCACACTTGTCGGCCATGCCGAAGGCGGCCTGGTGTGCTGGGCCACCGCGGTCCTGCACCCCCGCCTGGTGACCGCCATCGGACTGGTCAGCTCACCGCATCCGGCGGCGCTCAAGAGCTCCATCCTGCGGGATCGCAAGCAGCGCAAGGAATGGCTGCCGGACTTCCTGCGGTACCAGCTGCCCCGCATTCCGGAGAACCTGCTCATCGCGGACGACGGGGCCGAAGTGGAGCGCCTGCTGCGGCAGCGGGCCGGTGAACACTGGTCCGCCACTCCCGAATTCGCGGATACCGCCCAGCGCATGCGCGTGGCCATCCGGATTCCGGGTGTGGCGCACTGTGCCCTGGAATACCAGCGCTGGGCCTTCCGCAGCCAGTGGCGGCCCGACGGTGCGCGCTTCATGGAGACCATGCGGGAGCCGGTGCGTATCCCGGTGCTGTCGCTGTACGGCGATCGCGACCGGTACATCCTGGCGAGCACCATCCGCCGCGGGCAGGAGCTCTCCCCCGAGCGGCGCGTGGTGGCCATCCCGGACGCGGGTCACTATGCGCACCAGGAGAATCCGGAGGCGGTCACCGCCGAGCTCGCCAAACTCCTGAGCTGACGGCCCTTTTCACGACTGTGCCCCCATGACCTCGTCATGGGGGCACAGTCGTTCACACGATCGTCAGCTCAGGACGCAGCTGCTGGTCCCGACCGGGGCCGAAACCCCTGCCGCCTGTTCCACTTCCGGACGCACCTCGTCGAGGGTCAGCACGTAGCCGGTGTCGTCGTCGGTGACGGCCGCACCGAAGACCACGCCGAGGATATTGCCGTCGGTGTCCACCAGCGGACCGCCGGAGTTGCCCGGCTGCACCTTGCCGCGCACCGTGTATACCTCGCGCTGCACATTGTTGTCGCGGTAGATGTTCGGGCCCTTCAGGTCCAGCGTCTCGCGCACCCGGGCGGCGCTGGCGGTGTAGCGACCGCCGCCCGGATAGCCGAGCACGATGGCGCTCTCACCGGAATTGGCGGCCTTCGGAGCCAGCGGAATCACCGGAGCGGTCAGCCCCGGCACCGCGAGGATGGCCACATCCTTGGACGGATCGAACAGCACCACGCTGGCGGTGAGCGGACCGCGCGCGGTATCCACGCTGACGCTGGCGGTGCCGGCGACCACGTGCGCATTCGTCATGATGCGTTCCGGCGCCACCACGAAGCCCGAACCCTCCAGCTGCCGTTGGCAACTCGGCGCGATACCGCGAACCCGCAGCACACTGCCCTGCAGCGACTGCGCGACCGGCAGCTGCAGCACGCTCGGATCGGGCGGCTCGACCGCGGCGATCGGCACCCGGCCGAACGGGCCGATCACATCCGGCAGTCCGGAGGTGTTCAGCAGATTCGAGAACTCGTTCGGCACCCGGCGCAGCCATTCCGGCGCGACCCGGTCGACATTGACGAGCACCTGAGAGTTCTTGACAGCGGCGGCGATTCCCGGCTGCGACGAGTTCGCGAGCGGCAGCGCCAGCAGCCACGCGGTGGCCAGCACGGCCGCCATCTGCAGGCCCGCACCCACCACACTGTCCAGACTGCGGGTGAACGGATCACGCATACCGCCGCGCGCGGCGCGACCGAGCACCATGCCCGCCACCTCGCCGATGATCACCAGCACGACGATCAGCAGCACGCCCACGATCACCCGCGAGCGACCCTCGCTCAGGTGAATGAGGATGTGCGGCGCGATCAGAATGCCCGCCACGGCGCCCAGCACCACGCCTAGGAACGCCAGCGCGGAGGCGACCGCACCCTGCCGCCACCCGGAGGTGGCCGCGAGCAGCGCCAAAATCACGATTCCGAGGTCGAGCCAGGCCGAGGAGCTCATAAGGTCATCCCTACCGCGGCCAAGGAGGCCTGCAGATCACGCACATCGTGATGGTCCCATTCATGTTCCCAGCCGGACACCGCTAACAGTCCGGCCAGCACGCCCGCGGTGAATCCCCACACCAGCATCCCGTCCACCGCGAAGGCCGGACCCATGTACCCGAGCGGATGCCGCACCACGAACCGGTTGGCGGGATCGATGAGATCCGCGATCGGCACCCGCACTACTCGCGATGCCTCGGTCTCACTCACCACACCCACCTCGCCGGGCGTGCGCCAGTAGGCGACGATCGGCGTCACATCGAACCGCGACGGCGGCACGAAAATCTTGGGGAGCACCCGGATCGGCTCCACGCTCCGCGGGTCGAGGCCGGTTTCCTCCTGTGCCTCCCGCAGGGCGGTACTGATCGGGCCGCTGTCCTGCGGCTCCACCCCGCCACCGGGGAAGGCCACCTGACCGCTGTGCTGTCGCAGGGTCGCGGCCCGCTGCGTGAGCAGCACATCCGCATCTCCCGGCAGACCGCCGCGCGCCTGCGGATCGGACTGCACCGACCCGCCGAACAACACCAGCACCGAGGCATCCCGCGAGCGCACGGCAGCGGAGACGAAACGCCGCATGGTGGTTCTGCTGAGCACCGGATTCGTCCCGGTGGGATCCTCCGGGTCGTGTTCCGCGACACCGCGCAACCATTCCGGAACAGAGCCCGCAGGCACCTCGAGTCTCATGCCCACACTCCCGAACCTGCGATAACAACACCGGCAATCATGTAGCAGCACACGAAATTCCGGCGCAGCCCTGGACCGACGCAGATCGTAACGGCCGCGCGCGCACCCCGCACCGGCAACGCACCGATCCGCACCTGGTGAGTCACGCCACCACTCCCCGCCCGGCACCACTGCACACCAGGTCACGCCCCGGATATCGCGAGGCTACCGAACGGCCGCTTCCCCGCGCGGCTCGCCGCATCCCGGCCATCGCTCCGGACTCAGCAGCCAGGCCGAACACAACGGCAAAGCCGGGCGCGGCGGCAGCGGCACAGCCGGGCCGGGCGGCAAACCCTGCGGGCCTCATGCTTTCACTCCGAGCTCGGCGGCGACGGTGGCGGAGATATCGTCGACGCTCTTGAACGGTCGGACGATCAGCTTGGCGACGGTCCCGTCGGCCCGCAGCAGGACTGAGATCGGCAGCACCGCGGGCGCGCCGACCGCATTGCGCACCTTGGTATCCGGATCCTCCACCCCGGGCAGATGAACACCCAGCCCGATCAGCCGGGAAAGCCCCTTGGACGTTCCGGGATCGCTGTGCACGGTGAGCACGGTGACCGCACCGGCGGCCCGATCCGAGAACTGTTGCAGCAGCGGCAGTTCCTCCGCGCACGGGCCACACCAGTAGGCCCAGAGGTTGAGCAGCGCCGGTTTTCCGGCCAGAGCGGCGGTCAGATCGACCGGGCGGCCGTCGGCGAGACAGTTCAGCGTGAGACCACGCAGCGGGCCGTCGGCTACCGGAGCCCCGCTCGGATTCGGGCAGTCCGCGAGAGCGGCCTGCGCACGATCCGCCGCAGCGACTGGATTGCCCGCCGGGACCGGCGCATCACTGGTCGACGTGTCACCGGCGGTCGTACAGGACGCCGCCGCCAGCGCGAGTACGGCAATCGACGCGGCCAGGGCACCTCGCCGCCGGACCTGCCGGCGGCCGCGAGCAGTCCGGCCGACCTCGCGTAAACCCTGCAGTCCAAGGCTGTTCCGACGCTGCTCGAACCCGTCTCGGGTGTGCCCGACGAACCCGTTCTCTCCGTGCCGTTCGAGGCCGCTCCAGCCGTGCCCACGGTGCGCGTCCGCGGTCGGGGCCGTGCCCTGGGGAACGCTGTGCTTGCGGGAAGGCGCGGGCCTCACAGCCCCACCAGTTCGAGCAGATGCTCGGTTTCCGGTCCCTTGATCAGGGCCGCGGCGGTGGCCGGGTCGGTCGGGCCGACACCATACGACGGGCAGTCCTTGGCCAGAATGCACGCGCCGCACGCCGGCTTGCGGGCATGGCAGACACGCCGGCCGTGAAAGATCACGCGGTGCGAGAGCATGGTCCACTCTTTGCGCTCGATGAGGTCGCCGACAATGTGCTCGACCTTCACCGGATCCTCCTCGTCGGTCCACCCCCAGCGGCGGACGAGACGACCGAAATGGGTGTCGACAGTGATTCCGGGCACACCGAAGGCATTGCCGAGAATGACATTGGCGGTCTTACGCCCGATGCCCGGCAGCTCCACCAGTTGCGCGAGGGTGTGCGGCAGTTCGCCGTCGTAGCGCTCGACCAGACCCTGCCCGAGGCCGATGAGCGAACTGGTTTTATTGCGATAGAAGCCGGTGGGCCGGATGAACTCCTCCAGCTCGGCCCGATTGGCCTCGGCGTAATCACGGGCGCTGCGGTATTTGGCGAACAGTGCGGGCGTGGTCAGGTTCACCCGCACGTCGGTGCACTGCGCGGAAAGGATTGTGGCCACGGCCAATTCGAGGGGCGTGGTGAAGTCGAGTTCGCAGTGCGCGTCCGGGAAGGCCTCCGCGAGCGTGCGATTCATCCGCCGGGCGCGCCGCACCAGACCGGTGCGCGTCTCCTTGGAACGTGATTTCGCTTTCCCGCCGGCAGGCACAGCTGCGCCGCGAACCGGGGTCGACGCGCCCGAAACGGGTGCCGCTTTGCCGGTTTTCGGCGCTTTGCCGCCCGCACTCGGCGCTGTCTTCTCGCTGGTGGGCACGGCAGTACCGCCCGATTCGGCCCCATTAGCGGCCGCGCTGGATGTGGAGACACGCACTCGTCCACCTTACGGAACCAGCCTGCCACGACAACCGGGCTGAGCGGACGCCGTGTTCCATCTGAGACCTTCGCCGTGTTTACTCCTCCCTATGCAAGGACTCGCTGTGGTGCTGTTTCCGATAGCGCTGATGCTGTTCGCACTGGTGATGGAACGGGTCGAGAACAGGCTGCGCAAGCTGCTCGAACCGGACCCTGAGGTTCAGCAGTACTTGGATCGAGCGACGAATGCCGAGGTCAGTGACCTCACGAAGCTGGGCTTGCCCGCTGCCGCCGCCCGCCCGCGGCGCGCCCGGCCGGCCGCCAAGGGTCTGGACGTCGCGCAGGCCAGCTGAGCCGCTTCGCTCTACCGTTCACCGTGGTCGACACGGGTGCAGTAATTCGCACCGTCCAGCACGGATTTCGATCTCCTGTGGGTTGCCGATACTGGCGTGTCGCGAAATTGCAGCTAGCGTGTCGCGAGACTGTCCGTGCGTGTCGCGTAATCGGACTCTGCGTGTCGGAGAATGAGCGTGCCGCGTGGTGTCTATCACTACCCGGACGTATTGCAAAGTAGACTGCACTGTCGGCCGAATGCTTCGGTCCAGAACAGAGCCATTTCCCATAAGGAGCACATTCGTGGACGAGGCCCTCGCCAGAGCAGGCATCTTCCAAGGCGTCGAGCCCACCGCGGTGGCGGCTCTCGCCAAACAACTTCAGCCCGTGGACTTTCCGCGCGGTCATGTCATCTTCAACGAGGGTGAACCGGGAGACCGGCTCTACATCATTACCTCCGGCAAGGTGAAGATCGGCCGACGTTCCCCTGATGGTCGCGAGAATCTGCTGACGATCATGGGCCCGTCGGACATGTTCGGCGAGCTGTCGATCTTCGACCCGGGTCCGCGTACCTCGACGGCCACCACCGTCACCGAGGTTCGCGCGGTCACCATGGATCGGGACGCACTCAAAGCGTGGATCGATCAGCGCCCTGAGATCGCCGAGCAGTTGCTGCGGGTTCTTGCCCGCCGTCTGCGTCGCACCAACAACAACCTGGCCGATCTCATCTTCACCGATGTGCCCGGTCGTGTTGCCAAGGCGCTGCTGCAGCTGGCCCAGCGTTTCGGGACCCAGGAAGCGGGTGCGCTGCGCGTGACCCACGACCTGACCCAGGAGGAGATCGCCCAGCTGGTCGGAGCTTCCCGCGAAACCGTGAACAAGGCCCTGGCCGACTTCGCGCACCGCGGCTGGCTGCGACTCGAGGGCAAGAGCGTCCTCATCTCCGACTCGGAGCGCCTGGCCCGTCGCGCCCGGTAGGTACACAGGGAACAGAGACTCGTAGGGACCGGGTCGTCACAGCAAGTGACGACCCGGTCCCTACGTGTATCTGCCACGTCCACCCGGTTCATGCGCCTGCCTCGTCATCCCGGCGTGCTTGTGGCCGGGATGCGCAGTGCAGCCGGGCTAGTTCCCAGCGCGCAGATAGGCCAGCTGCGCGTTGACCGAGCTGTGGGCAGCCGGCCAGAGGCGCTTGTCCACATCCGCGTAGACCTTGGCGACGATCTGCAGGGCCTTCGCATTCGGGCCCAGCTCCGCGAGGGCCGCGCGAACCTGGTTCAGGCGCTCCTCGCGGTGCTTGATGTAGAAGTTGATGACAGGGAGCGCATCGACGTGGTCGGGGCCGTGTGCGGGCAGCAGCACTCGCGCGGGGGCCGCCTCGGCGAGCCGCTTCAAGGATTCGAGGTAATCCGCCAGCGCGCCGTCCCGGGATTCGAGCACGGTGGTGCCGGTACCGAGCACGGTGTCGCCGGTGAGCAGCGCGGCATCACCGTCATCCGGACCGTCGACGAGGAAACTCACCGAATCCTCGGTGTGCCCGGGCGTCGCGAGCACCGTGATGCGGAGACCGGCGACCTCGATCACCTCGCCGTCGGTGAGGATCGCGGTGGAACCGTGCAGGAAGGCGGGATCCTGGGCGCGCACCGGCGTTCCGGTCGCCTTCACCAGGCGATCGATACCGCCGGTGTGGTCGTGATGGTGATGGGTGATCAGCGTGAGCGCGATGTTCCCGCCGGTTTCCCGCACGATCGCCTCGGTGTGCTTGCGATCCTTGGGACCCGGATCCACCACCACGTAATCGGTGCTACCGGGCGCGCGCAGCAGCCAGGTGTTGGTGCCCTGCAACGTCATTCCGCTGGGATTGTCGGCCAGCAGAACGGCGGCGGACGGAGTCACCTGCCGTAATTGCTCATATGCGGGGTGAGTGAGCGTCATATCACTTCCTAACCGAATCCGCTCCGTATCACCACTATTCACCTCGTCGCGATTCCATCCTCACCCGCCCCGAGTTCGCGGCCCGCCCGGTTCTGGACTGAGCGGAGCGATGCCGCGAAGCGGCGGGCGGAGGGAGGGAAGAACCGGGTAACAGGGCCGCGAACCCGCCGGAGCGAAGCGGAGGCAAATTAGACCGGGCGAACTTCCGCGATCAGTTCCACCTCGACGGGCGTGTTCTTGGGGAGTTCGGAGACGCCGACGGCCGAGCGCGCATGCACGCCCGCGTCGCCGAAGACCTCACCGAGGAACTCCGACGCGCCATTGATGACCAGCGGCTGATCGTTGTAACCCGGTGCGGAGGCGACAAATCCGACGACCTTCACGATCCGCACCACATTGTCGAGCCCGACCAGATCGTGCACGGCGGCAAGCGCATTGAGCGCACACAGCTGCGCGGCCTCGGCGGCCTGCGCGGTGGAGACCTCCGCGCCGACCTTGCCGGTCACCGTCAGCTGCCCGTTCACGAACGGCAGCTGGCCGGAGGTGTAGACGAGATTGCCGGTGCGCACGGCCGGGATGTACGCGGCCACGGGTGCGGCCACGGCAGGCACGGTGAGCCCGAGCTTTTCGAGGTTCTCCGCCCAGGCGGTGGCGGCGGTCATCAGTTCTTCGGTCGCTTCAGGTAGGCGACGTGCTGCTCGCCGGTCGGGCCGGGCAGCACGGAGACGAGTTCCCAGCCATCGGAACCCCACTGGTCGAGGATTGCCTTGGTGGCGTGCGTCAGCAGCGGCACGGTCGCGTACTCCCAAGCGGTCAGATCACTCATGTCGTGAGATTAGCCCCGGACCACCCGGTCCCATACTCCGGACCCTGCTCTGGCGCACCCGATATCGGGAAAGCGAAGATTTCAGAGTGGTGTATCAGACAGTTGGTGTCTCTTCTGGGCATGAACCAGGAACGAGTTATAGGCTCGCGAGCGTGGGAGTACCGATAGCAGTGCCCGTTTCGGTTGAGCCGGGGGTCGAAGCAGGTTGGCCGGAGCGGGCAGACAAAGCCCGTCTGCATTACGTATCCGGGAAGGGCGGCACCGGGAAATCCACGGTCGCGGCCGCATTGGCGCTGGCACTCGCGGCGGGGGGCCGCCGCGTACTACTGGTCGAGGTCGAAGGCAGGCAGTCCATTGCCCAGCTGTTCGATCTTCCGCCGTTGCCGCCCACCGAGACTCGCATCGCCACGGCGGACGGCGGCGGCGAAGTGCTGGCGCTGGCCCTCGATGTGGAGCACGCCTTCCTCGAGTACCTGGACATGTTCTACAACCTGGGCTTCGCGGGCCGGGCCATGCGCCGGGTCGGCGCCATCGATTTCGTCACCACCATCGCGCCCGGCCTGCGGGACGTCATCCTGACCGGCAAGATCAAGGAGTGCGCGGTGCGCGTCGACAAGACCGGTAAGCCGGTCTACGACGAAATCGTCATCGACGCCCCGCCGACCGGTCGCATCGCCAGCTTCCTGGACGTCACCCAGGCCATGGCCGAGATCGCCGGCGGTGGCCCGATCGCCTCGCAGTCCGAGGGCGTCTCGAAGCTGCTGCACTCACCGCAGACCATGATTCACCTGGTCACACTGCTGGAGGCGCTGCCGGTCCAGGAGACTGCCGACGCGGCCGCCGAGCTCATCGCCAATGACCTGAATATCGGCACGGTCATCGTGAACCGCGCCAGCGAGGGCTTTCTGCCGCGCCCGCTGCGGGAGCGGGCCGCAACGGGCGACATCGATATCGACGCACTGCGCGCCGGACTGACCGAAGCCGGAATCACCCTGTCGGAGACCGACTTCCAGGGCCTGGTCGCCGAAGCCGTGGAGCACTCCGCGCGACTGCACGCGCAGGACGAGAGCGCCGCCGAGCTCGCGCAGATCGATATTTCGCGGCTGTACCTGCCGTCCCTGGCGGACGGCATGGACCTGGGCGGGCTCTATGAGCTGGCCGAGCACTTGAGCGCACAGGGAGTTCGCTGACCATGATCGTTCCGGCCACCACCGTCCCCCTGGACATTTCCAAGCTCATCGCCGACCCGTCCGCGCGCATCGTGGTGTGCTGCGGTTCCGGCGGCGTCGGCAAGACCACCACCGCCGCGGCCATCGCGCTGCGGGCCGCCGAGTCGGGCCGCAAGGTCGTGGTGCTGACCATCGATCCGGCGCGCCGGCTGGCACAGTCGCTGGGCGTCAGCGACCTCGGAAACACCCCGCAGCGAGTCGAATTGGGCGATGGCGTCAAGGGCGAACTGTTCGCCATGATGCTGAACATGCGCCGTACCTTCGACGAGATGGTGCTCGAGCACACCAGTCCGGAGAAGGCGGAGCAGATCTTCGCCAACCCGATCTATCAGACCGTCGCGTCCTCCTTCGGTGGCACCCAGGAGTACATGGCGATGGAGAAGCTGGGCCAGCTGGCGAGCAAGCGCGAGTGGGACCTCATCGTGGTCGACACCCCGCCCTCGCGGAACGCCCTCGATTTCCTCGACGCGCCGAAGCGACTCGGCAATTTTCTGAACGGGAAGATGATCCGCGTGATCATGGCCCCGGGTCGCGGCGTGGGCAAACTGGTGGCCGGCGCGATGAGTCTGGCGTTGCGCGGCGTGTCGACCATTGTGGGCGGTCAGCTGCTCAAGGACGCCTCGGTATTCCTGCAGTCGCTGGAATCCATGTTCGGCGGCTTCCAGGATCGCGCGGACCGCACCTACGCCATGCTGTCGCGGCCGGGCACGCACTTCATCGTGGTGGCGGCGGCCGAGCCGGACGCGCTACGCGAGGCGTCGTTCTTCGTGGATCGGCTCTCGACGGACAAGATGCCGCTGGCCGGTCTGGTGCTGAACCGCACGCATCCGGTGCTGCTGACCTCGCTGTCGGCCGAGCAGGCCCGGGTGGCCGCGGATCGGCTGGCTCCGGAGGCCGCGGTGAATGGCGCATCCGAGACACCGGCGGCTTTGGCCGCGGCAGTCCTGCGTATCCATGCCCAGCGGGCGACGACCGCGAAGCGGGAACAGCACCTGCTGCACCGGTTCACGGGCGCACATCCCAGCGTGCCGATCGCGGCCGTGACGGCACTGCCGTTCGAGGTCGCGGACGTGGAGGCGCTGCGGGCCGTGGGCGATCAGCTCGCCGAAGCCGGCGACAAGCGTTCGGCCTGAGCCGAACGTGGTGATCGCGCAACCCCCCTGATCACATCCGGAGGATTTGCCTGTTCTGCCCGTTATTACCCCGGAAACGGATCGAGCCCGCAAGTGCGGGCTCGGTCCGTTCTGCTTATGGGGGATCAGGATTACATAGCTACTTTCTGCGTCCGCTGGACCTGGAAGAAGTCGGCCCAGGATGTCACCTCGGGATGCTGCTTGAGCAGCGCTCGGCGCTGCCGCTCGGTCATGCCGCCCCACACACCGAACTCCACACGGTTGTCCAGGGCGTCGGCCCCGCACTCCATCAGTACCGGGCAGTGCCGGCAGATGGTTGCCGCTTTGCGCTGCGCTGCGCCACGCACGAACAGCTGATCGGGATCTACTTCCTTGCATCGGGCCTGGGAAACCCAGGCGATTCGAGCTTCGGCCTGCTCCACGTCCAATCGAGCAATCGGGGTAGTCATGTGCATTTGGTATGCCCCTTTGCAGTCCGAACACCGGGTCACGGCGCTCCAGAATCGCGTGTACAAACCGCAGCTACCCAACCCCACTGCGTTCTGCACCACATTCCACTTTGAGTGTTAGCTCTATCACACTGGGTTCTCAATCTAGGTAATCAAGTGCGGCGAGCGCAAGACCGTGCCGAGATTTTCTGGTACGTCCGTCCATGCATTCGTCACCAAAAACCGGGCAGTCGGCACTATTGCGACTAAGGGACACCAGAGCCGGGCGGGCACCGGCCGCCGCAAAGGGCAATTAGGCTAGGGCTCGTGCCGATCACACGAACGCTCGCGAGACTGGCCGGCAGCTGCATCCTGGCCGCTGTCCTTCTCGCTGGGCTGCTGTTCCCACTCGCCGGCGGCTTCGGCTATATCTCGAACCGAGCCGCCGACGCCGTCGACAATGTCTCCGCCGAACTGGTCGAGGGCGCGGTACCCGCTGTCTCGACGATGGTCGATGCGAGCGGCACGCCGTTCGCATGGCTGTACGAGCAGCGGCGCTTCGAAGTCCCGAGCGACAAGATCTCCAACGATATGAAGTTGTCGCTGGTCTCTGTCGAGGACAAGCGCTTCGCCGAACACGGAGGTGTGGACTGGCAGGGCACCTTCCGTGCCTTCCTGACCAATACCTCCGGCGGTGAGGTGCAGCAGGGCGGCTCCACCATCGACCAGCAGTATGTGAAGAACTACCTGCTGCTGGTGGTGGCCAAGACCGACGCCGAACGCCGCGCCGCCATCGAGACGACTCCCGCCCGCAAGATCCGGGAGATCCGGATGGCGCTGACGCTGGACAAGCAGCTCACCAAGGACGAGATCCTCACCCGCTATCTGAACCTGGTGCCTTTCGGCAACTCGTCCTACGGCATCCAGGACGCCGCCCAGACCTACTTCGGGGTGGACGCCAAGGATCTGACCATCGTGCAGTCCGCAATGCTGGCGGGCATGGTGCAGTCCAGCTCCAAACTGAACCCGTACACCAACCCGACCGGTGTGCTGGAGCGCCGGAACACCGTGCTGGACACGCTGATCGGGAACATCCCGAGCCGCGCCGACGAATTCCGCGCCGCCAAGACCCAGCCGCTGGGTGTGCTGCCCGAGCCGAAGGGCCTGCCGCGCGGCTGCATCGCGGCCAATGATCGCGGGTTCTTCTGCGATTACGCGCTGCAGTACCTGGCCAATGCGGGCATCAGCCGCGACACGATCGACAAGGGCGGCTACCTGATTCGCACCACCCTCGATCCGGATGTGCAGAACGCGGTGAAGGCCGCGGCCTCGCAGAATGCCGATCCGAATCTGGACGACATCGCCTCGGTCACGAATATCGTGGCCCCGGGGCAGGATTCGCATCCGGTGCTCGCCATGGCCTCGAGCCGCACGTACGGGCTGGACGGAAACGCGCATCAAACCGTTCAGCCACAGCCGTATTCGCTGGTCGGTGACGGTGCGGGCTCAATTTTCAAGCTCTTCACCACGGCTGCGGCCATGGAAAAGGGCCTGGGTATCAGCGCGCAGCTGGATGTGCCCGCGAATTTCCAGGCGAAAGGCATGGGTAACAGCGGCACGCCCGGCTGCCCGGCCGAAACGTACTGCGTCAAGAACGCCGGTAACTACAAGTCGCCGATGTCGGTGACCGAAGCCCTGGCCACCTCGCCGAACACCGCCTTCGTCAAGCTGATTCAGGCGGTGGGCGTCACCCCGACGGTGGATATGGCGGTGCGCCTGGGCATGCGGTCCTATGCGCAGCCCGGCACCTCCGGGCACGGCAATCAGAGCCTGGCCGACATGGTCAAGGAGCAGAACCTCGGTTCGTTCACGCTCGGCCCGGTCGCCGTGAACGCTCTGGAGCTGTCGAATGTCGCGGCGACACTGTCTTCCAGCGGCCGCTGGTGCCCGCCCACTCCGATCAAGGAGGTGGTGGATCGCAGTGGCAAGCAGGTCCCGCTCACACAGCAGGCCTGCGAGCAGGTGGTGGATCCCGGGTTGGCGAATACGCTCGCCAATGCGATGAGCCATGACGTGATCGGCGGGGGTACCGCGGCCGGGTCCGCCGGATCGATCGGCTGGAACCTGCCGCTGTCGTCCAAGACCGGAACCACCGAGACACACCGCTCGTCCGCCTTCTTGGCCTTCAGTGGCTCGTTCTCCGGTGCGACCTACATCTACGGTGACAGCCCGACGCCGGGTGAGATCTGCTCGTACCCGCTGCGCAATTGCGGGAGCGGAAACCTGTACGGCGGCAATGAACCGGCGCGTACTTGGCTGGGCGGGATGAAGAACGTGCTCGGCAAGTTCCCCCCACTGGGCCTGCCACCGGTGGACGACAAGTACGTGCGGGGTTCCAATAATTCGCAGATCCCGGATGTCGTCGGCCAGCAGCAGGCCGAGGCCACCTCGACGCTGATCGCGGCAGGCTTCCAGGTGTCGGTGTCATCGGCGCCCGGCCCGAACAAGGGCTCGGTGCTGAGTTGCTCGCCGGACGGTTCGGCGATTCCGGGTTCGGTGATCACGATTTCCGTGAGCGACGGCAGTCAGCGGCCCGCGCCGCCGCCCAATGACCCCGCGGCACCGACCATCCCGGGTCTCCCCCAGATACCCGGATTGCCCCGCCTCCCACCGATCCCCATCCCGATCCCGATTCCGCGCTAGCCGGAATCCGATCGGCCCGACCAATTGACTGCGGCCTCACACTGATTCGGTGCGGGGCCGCAGTCATGCTCCGCGCCGCACAGCCCGTTCCGCGCCGCACAGCCCGTTCCGCGCCGCACAGGCCGAATAACGCCTGCGCGACTCCGACTCCGACACCGCCTGCGCGGTACAGCGGTCTCAGGCTGTTGCGCTTGCGTGGTCGCCGGACGGCGCGAGGCCCCTCGCCGGTGTGGCGAGGGGCCTCGTGTCGTGCAGCGGTGAGCCGGGCTCGGCGTCAGAGGCGCGCCTTCACGGCGGCCGAGACGCGGGAGCCGTCGGCGCGGCCCGCGGCGAGGGCGGTGGCGATCTTCATGACCTGGCCCATCTGCTTCATGTGCGGCCGCTCCCCCAGCTGCTCGGCCACATCGGCGATGGCGGTGTCGGCAATGTCGGCGACCTCGGCGTCGGTGAGCGGCGTCGGCAGGTATTCGTCGATGATGGCCTCTTCGGCCCGTTCGGTGGCGGCGAGTTCGCCGCGACCGTTCTGCTCGTAGATGACGGCGGATTCGTTGCGCTTCTTCGATTCCTTCGACAGCACGGCGAGGACTTCGACGTCGGTGAGTTCCTTCGCCGCCGTGCCGGCGACCTCCGCGGTCTGGACGGCGGCGAGCAGACTGCGCACGGTGTTGAGGCGCAGCGTGTCCTTGGCCTTCATGGCCGTGGTGAGATCGGCACGCAGCTTCGATTTGAGTTCCGACATGGCCGCCACGCTACCGTTCATCACCTGCGAGCCTGTACGCATTTTCCGTGGGTCGCCTATTCTGGGCAAATGCCCGTTATCTCGACCGCCACCCTTCGCCGTACCGCACTGGGAGCCGCAGGGGCCGCGGTCGCCGGAGTCGGATACGCCACGCTGATCGAGCGCAATGCCTTCACACTGCGTGAGGCGACGCTACCGGTGCTGGAACCGGGCAAGCCGTCGCTACGGGTATTGCACATCTCCGACCTGCACATGATGCCCGGCCAGCAGTTGAAACAGGCCTGGCTGCGGGAGCTGGATCGGCTGGAGCCGGACCTGGTGGTGAATACCGGCGACAACCTCTCGCATCTGAAGTCGGTGCCCGCGGTGGTGCAGGCGCTGGGCGGCTTGCTGGCGCGCCCGGGCATTTTCGTGTTCGGCTCGAACGACTATTTCGCGCCGGTGCCGAAGAATCCGCTGAAGTATTTCAAGAAGGATCACAAGCGCGTTTTCGGTGACCCGCTGCCGTGGCAGGACATGCGCGCGGCCTTCACCGAGCGCGGCTGGCTGGATCTGACGCATGTGCGCCGCGATATCGAGGTCTCCGGGGTGAAGATCTCGACCGCGGGCGTGGATGATCCGCATCTGAAGCGCGATCGCTACGACACCGTCGCCGGTGCGCCGAACCCGTTGGCGGACTTGAGCATCGGGCTGACGCATTCGCCGGAGCCGCGGGTGCTGGATCGCTTCGCCGCGGACGGCTACGACCTGGTCATGGCCGGTCATACGCACGGTGGTCAGCTGTGTGTGCCGGGTTTCGGTGCGCTGGTGACCAATTGCGGTATCGACCGGTCACGGGTGAAGGGTCCGTCGCAGTGGGGCGCGCATACGCAGCTTCATGTTTCGGCCGGGCTGGGCACCTCGCCATGGGCGCCGTACCGGTTCTGCTGCCGTCCGGAGGCGACGCTGGTGACACTCGTCGGTGCGCCGCCGAAGAAGCCGGTCTCGAAGTCGGGTCGCGGGCGTACCGCGTCGGAGGCTGTCGCGCGTTAGGCGCTCACCGCGATATACATCGCGGTATGTAGTCGTCAGTCAGGGGATAACCGTGACCAGTGGTAACGAGCCGAACGAGGATCCGACAACGCGGAGTCCGGATCCGAACTGGTGGCAGGGTGCGCCCGCGCCGGATTCGCCCTGGCAGTCGGGTCCGCAACCGACGACGCCCTATACGGGTGGGCCGTACAACCCGCAGACCGGGCCCGATCCTTATCAGGCACAGCCGTATCCGGGTCAGCCCTACCAGAATCAGCCTTACCAGAATCAGCCCTATCAGCAGTCGCCGTATCAGTCGGGGCCCGCGCCGTATCAGGCGACGCCGCCACCGCCGTACGGACCGCCACCCGGCTACGGGTCGCAGCCGCCGAGCGGCGGCGGGCGCAAAGGCTGGCTGGTCGCGGGCATCGGCCTGCTGATCGTGGTGATCATCGGCGCGGTGATCACAGTTGTTCTGGTGAACCACAATTCGAGCGAGCCGTCGGCGAAGTCGAGCACGACGCCGTCACTGATCAGCGCGCTCACCCCGAGCAATTCCGCCGCCCCATCGGGCAGTAACCCGTCGTCCGGACCGAAGACGACCGCGGGGAGCGGAACCACTCCAGCTCCGGTCATTCCCGGCTATCAGGTCGTCGCGATTCCGGATAATGGTGCGGCATACGACATTCCGAAAACCTGGAAAGTCGACACCAGCGGCCAGACCACCTTCACCAGCGGCAACGATTCGGTCCCGATCGCGGGTCTGGCGCAGGACGGTCTCGAATACTGCCCGAACTATGTGCGCACCAACGTCTTTCTGAGTCAGTCGACGGAGACCGATCCGACCAAGGCGGCCACCGATATCGGTACGCGCATGGGTCGTATCGGCTGGTCCACCTCCACCGGTGCGACGCCCGGCCCCGCCGAATCGTTCACCAATTCGGACGGTCAGCTGCAGGGCATCTACATGGAGACAAAGGGTTCCGCCCCGGCCCCCGCCGCCGGCTGCGCCTCGACCTACTCGGTCTACACGTTCGCCTTCCCGGGCGGCAATGACGGCGCGTTCGTCTTCACCATCGCCGCGGACACCGGAGTCGCCAATTCCGTGGACGCGACCTTCGCGAAGAAGATTCTCGCCAGTATCCGCCCGATGTAGGGACGGCCGCACCACTCGTCCGACAGGGGGTCCGACGATGACCGGTGGTTCCGACGACCGGGCCGAAGGTCCGGAACACCGTGACCCCGAAGGAGACTGGTGGGTGGGCATCCCACCCCCCGGTTCGCCCTGGGAGTCGCATCCGCAGCATCCGTTGCAACGGCCGCCGGAGTCCTCCGCTCCCCCCGTCGTCCCCGGACCGCGCCCGCCGGAGCCGCCCACCCGGCAACAACCGTTCGTCCCGCCGACGGAAAGGGTTGCCCCGCAGCCGCGCCCGCCCGCAAGAACCCCGCTCGGACCACCGCCCGGCCTGAATCACTCGTCAGCGGGACCGAATCCTCCTCCAGCAGGCCTGAATTCACCACTGCGGGCGAATCCCGTTCCCTCGGGACAGCATCCGAGGGTCCCGCCGAATCCACAGGCCTCGGGCCGCAATCCACAGCCCACTCCAAATTCACAGGCTTCAGGCCAGAATCCGCAGCTCGCCCCGAATTCCTTTCGGACGGGACAGAATCCGCAGCCCGGTCCCTATCAGCCCGCCGCGCAGCCGTTCCACGGCCCACCATCCCTCCGCGGCGGCGAAACCCCTCGCTGGGGCCATATGTGGCCGTACGTGGCGATCAGCGCCCTTGTCGTAGTGCTGGCGGCGACGGTCACCATCGTTCTGGCGACCCGAGATTCGGGCAGTTCCGCTCTCCCCGCGACTTCCACCTCAGTCGCTTCGACCCCAGTCTCCTCGACCACCAAACCTCCGGCGACAACGCCGAGCACCACGTCCGGGACGACCCCCGCGCCGCTCATCCCCGGCTACCAGGTGGTGGTCCCCGCGGGTGTCAATGCCGCCTGGGATATCCCCGCCGACTGGAAGATCGACCCTTCGGCCTCTTCCTTCGGCACCGGTACGGACCAGGTCCCGCTCGCGGGTCTGGCGCAGGAGGGCGTCGACTACTGCCCGAACTTCGTGCGCACGAACATGTTCCTGAGCATCGCCCAGCAGCCCGATCCCTCCGCCGCCGCCACCGATATCGGCGCCCGCATGGCCCGCATCGGCTGGTCCCCCCTCACCTCGACCAGGGCAGGCAACCCCGAACCCTTCGATTCCTCCGACCACACCCTGCACGGCGTTTTCGTGGAAACCAGCGGCACCTTCACCCCGCCCGACCCCCACTGCGCCTCCACCTACTCCGTCTACACCTTCGCCGTAGCAGGCGGTTCCACCGGCGCCCTCGTCCTCACCATCGCCGCCGACACCGGCGTAGACCGAGCCGTAAACCGCGATTTCGCCCGCCGCCTACTGGCCACTTTCCGCCTGTTTTAAACCACCTGACCAGCAGATTTAGCATCCCCCGCACCGATAAGTTAAGCTACTGCAGGTTCGCCTCACGGGGTGTGGCGCAGCTTGGTAGCGCGCTTCGTTCGGGACGAAGAGGTCGCAGGTTCAAATCCTGTCACCCCGACGTGTTGGTTGAGACACATGAAAGGCCCCTGACCAGTTCTTCTGGTTGGGGGGCCTTTCTGCTTGTCATGGTCACCATCTCTACTCGGCGTTCGCAGTAGGCGGCGAAAAGGCAGCCGCTACCCATCCGGAGAGTCTCCGGAGCCCGCTTCCGCATCGCCGTCGGGCGGTTCGTCATCGTCGCCGAGCAGCCCGCGAATCGTGTCGGCGGCATCGGTGCGACCGCACGTTGTGGATCGACACGGTCGGCCCTGACCGTCTGCGCTGGGTCGATAGCCTCGGTGACGCGCGGGCCTGGTGGGAGCAGGGGATCGCCCCGTGCCGGTCGGCCTCGCCGCCACCGACGTCCGTCTCGCGTGACCTGCTGCGCGTCAGTCCGGCAGCCAGTGCAGTTCGTGTGCCAGGGTTTTGGCGACGGTACGGATGCGGCGGTGTAGTGGTGATTGCACGCGTGGGAGGACCAGGTGGAGCGTCAAGGTGGGTGCGCCCCGCAGCGGTCGCCACGTGAGACCGGCCGGTAGTGCCGTGACCGCGGCTTCACTGGCCGGAGCGAGGGTGAGCCCGTCGCGCAGGTCGCGCTGAGACATGTCGAAAGAGACTGCGGGCGTGTGGAATCGGGGATGCGGCCGGGTGTCGCGGAACAGTGCGGACAGCTGATCGTGGATCACGGGGTTGGCCGTACGGTCGGGGAGTCGCAGCGGATACGCGGTCGCATCGGCGATCTCGATCTCCGGGTGTTCGGCCAGCGGATGATGCTGCGCCAATTGGACCCCGACGCGCTCACGCCGCAGCAGGAACCGGCGCACGCCACGGCCGGGCTGTTCACCGCGGGTGATCCCCGCATCGATGCGGCCGTCGGCGACCGCGGGGGAGATCTCCGGTGTCGCCATCGGGACCGCGCCGACCTCGAGTCCCGGGCTGCTGCGAATGAGCCTGTCCACCAGGGCCGGTGCCGTCCCGGCCCCCGCGCTGAGGCTGTATCCGATGCGCAGCGTGCCCAGTTCACCGGCCCCCGCATTCCGGGCGGTGTCCCATGCCCGGTCCAGCGCCGCCAGCGCGGGCGGCGCGGACTCCGCCAAAGCCGCACCGGCCGTGGTCAATACGACGCTACGTGTGTTGCGAACCAGCAGGCTCGTACCGAGTTCCGCCTCCAATCGGCGCATCCGGGCACTGAGCGCGGGCTGCGCGATACCGATCCGTGCGGCCGCGCGGGTGAAGTTCAACTCCTGCGCCAGCACCAGAAAGTACCGCAGGCTCACCGTATCCGGCGCCACACGCCCTCCCCCTCGATTGATAACGATCCGTTCTGAGCCTATCCCTTCCCGGTCTTTCCGTCGACCACATATCAAGCCCTAACCTGCGCATATGACGATTCAACCGACCGCGGTAGCGGACATCGCACTCGCACACGATGCAGGAGGCAGTCATGCATAAGCTGGTGGTCCTGTATCCCAAGCCCGCGGACCCTGACCACTTCCGCGACTACTACGTGACCAACCACCTTCCGCTGGTCATGAAGTGGCCCGGCCTGCTTGCGTGGCGCTACAGCTTCGACGTGGCGGCGAAGAGGGGAGAAACGCCGTATTTCGCGGTCTTCGAAGCCGACTTCGCTGACGCCGCCGCCATGGCCACGGCACAGGCGTCGGAGTACGGCCGGCGGGCGACCGCCGATGTCGTCAACTACGCCACCGGTGGTGTGGTCGTCATCCACTATCCGGTGCAGGACGGCACCTGCTGAGCCTGGCCCTGAGGCACCGCCGTATCCGCGGTGAGCCATGTTCGCCACATCCTCGCGGAATCGGTCCCCGCACTCTCTTCGGCTATGAGCGGATGTTGGTGACTGGCAGCACGGAGGCAGCAAGACCCGCGACACGGACCGGAACGGCACGGGAGTCGCAGGCACCGCACCGCAGCTCAGCAACACCATCCGGACGTCTCCGGAGACCAGGAGCAGCGTTCGGGACGAAGAGGTCGCAGGTTCAAATCCTGTCACCCCGACGTGTTGGTTGAGACACGTGAAAGGCCCCTGACCATTGGTCAGGGGCTTTTCTGCTGTCCGGGTCAGCTTGCGGTGGGGCGGAGGCTGCGGGTGCCGAGGCGCTGGGCGCGGTCGGTGATGAGGGTGGCGAGGGCCGTTTCGGTGACGGGGTCGGCGGGGGTGAGGACGAAGAGGCAGTGGTCGGAGCCGTCGGGGGAGATGAAGGTGTCGTAGTGGACGGTCAGGACGCCGAGGTGGGGGTGGCTGATGCGTTTGCGGCCGTGCCGGCGGTCGTGGACGTCGTGGTCGTTCCACCAGGACGCGAATTCCGGGCTGGCGGTGCGTAGTTCGTCGATGACGGTGCGCAGGCGGGTGTCGTCGGGGTGGCGGGCGAGGGTGCGGCGCAGATTGCCGACGGTTTCCCGGGCCACCTGATCCCAGTCGAGCTGGCTGGCGAGGGTGGCGGCGTCGAGGAAGATGAGGCGGGCGGTATTGAGGCCGGGGCCGAAGTCTTCGCCGAATAGTGCTGCGGCCGCGGCGTTCCGGGCCAGAATGTCGTAGCGGAAGTCCATGGCGTAGGCGGGCAGCAGCGGCATGCCGTCGAGAATGGCCTGCATGGTGGGGCTCAGCGGTACGGGCGCGCTGCGCGAGGGTGGTTGTGCGCCTCGGGCTATCAGGTGCAGGTGAGCTCGCTCGGAGTCGGAGAGCTGGAGCGCGAGCGCGATCGCATCGAGGACGGTGGCGCCGGGGGTGCCGACCCGGCCCTGTTCGAGACGGATGTACCAGTCGATGCTCACCGCCGCGAGCTCCGCGACCTCCTGGCGGCGCAGTCCCGGCGTGCGGCGCTGACCGGAGCCGGGAAGCCCGGCCGCTTCGGGGGTGAGTCGTTCGCGCATCGCACGCAGGAAGGAGCCGAGTTCGACTCCGGAATCCGCTTTGTCCACGATGTCTATCCTTGCCGATCGGGTGGCACGCCGGATACCAGGATGCGCGCAACCTTCCCCGATTTCCCATATTTCAAGATTATTGTCTCAGTTCTTGAAACACAGTTCGAGGAGGGACGCCATGAACCGCACCGCACGCACCCTGTCCATCGCCGGTGCCACGGCCGGCCTGCTGCTGGCCGCAGCCTGCGGGAA
>NZ_JAODNK010000221.1 GCF_025465275.1 Nocardia sp.
CAGGGCTTTTCATGTGTGACCGAAATGTATTTCACATACCGTACCGCCAGGTGACGTCGTAAAGTCCCAGAATGCCGTTCGTTGCTCGCGGGGGAGCGAAGATCCACTACACCGACACGGGAGGGACAGGACCGGCACTTGTGCTGAGCCACAGCATGCTCATGGACCAGGAGATGTTCGAGCTGCAGCAAGCTGAATTGGGACAGCGTTATCGCCTCCTCTGCATCGACTCACGCGGGCACGGGCTCACCGAAGACGACGGGACGCCATTCAGCTATTGGGACCTGGCACGAGACGCCTGGGCGGTGGCCGATCACCTCGGTATCGAACGGGTGGTGGCCGGTGGCGTGGCACACGGTGCGTGCACCGCACTGCGGATGACCCTGCTGGCGCGGCCACGCACGCGCGGGTTGATCGTGATCGGCTCGGCGGCCTCGGCCATGAGCCCGCAGCGCCGGGCGGGCTATCGCGAGGTACTCGACTTCTGGACCGGGTACGTGCTGCCGGCGCCTGTCATGAAGATGGTGTCGGCGCTGACCATCGGCGGGACCGAGGAGCACCGGCGGCCGTGGCGCGAGAAGTGGCTGGCCGAGGACCGCAGCCGCATTCGGCAGGCGGCCGACTGCGTGATCAACCGCGATTCGGTGCTGGAGCTACTCGGTGATATCGACTGTCCCGCACTGATTCTGCGCGGTGTCGGAGATCAAGCCACCAGCCCGGAGGACATGCAGGAAATGGCCGCGTCACTCGGCGGGACAGCACAGGTGCACACCATCGCCGGCGCCGCCATCGCCGCGAACCTGACACATCCGGGTGAGGTCAATGCGCTCTTCCGGATGTTCATGGATGGCCTGCCGGCCTGATCACGGTGCACCACGGCCGACCAATCCGATGAAGAGCTGGTGGGCGGAGTCGGGCGTGGTGCTGCGATAGCGCTGCACCACCACGTCGAATACGGTGGCCGTCTTGGGGTTTCGCAATTGGAAGGCGGAGTCCGGGCGGCCGATGGATACGTGCGCGGTTTCCCACAGGCGGCGGAAGTCGGCGTACTCGCCGAGGTCGCGCAGCAACTGGTCGATGTCCTCGCGGTCCATGGCGTGCGCGGCGTAGGCGCGGAAGCGTCCGGCCATGAGCCGCGCCTCCCGCTCCCAATCCTCGATGACCATGCGGGCGCGCGGATCGGTGAAGATCCAGCGCAGCACGTGCCCGCTGCGACGCAGACCCGGGAAGGCCTCGTCGAAGGCGCTGTTGCAGTCGACCACATGCCAGCCGTCGTCGAGCGCGGCGGCCAGATGCGGCAGCAGCGCGTCCAGCGTGGTCCGCACGGTGGCCGCGGCGGCGCTGTCGCGGCGCAGCGGCTCCGGGGTCGGTGGCGTGGGGCGCTGCTGAGCGAGGTGATAGAGGTGAACGCGTTCGGCGGGGTCCAGGCACAGCACGGCCGCGAGCGAATCCAGAATGGCCGGACCGGGATTGAGCGCATCGCCCTGTTCGATCTTGGCGACATAGCCGAGGCTGGCGTGGGTGGCCTCGGCCAATTGCTTGCGGGTCAGGCCGGCCGGATGCCGCGAGGTACCCCGGGTGCGGCGCTCACGAATGAACTCGGCCAGGGTCGGCGCGCGCAGCAGTTCTGCGGTCGGTACTCCGATTTCATTGTCGGACAACGGTTCTCCGATCGACTGCCAGTTCGTGCCGCCCGGCTCGAGTAGCACAGTACCGGGCGGGGGCCCGCTGCCACACCCGAGTTCGGCCGCGCGGGTACCCCTGACAGTGGCACCGGAGCGGGCCGCTGCCCCGGCCAGTGGTTGCGGCCGGTGACGCAGCCCCTGACTGGGGTATCCCACCGGTTGCCAAACTGAGACGTGCCATTCGATATTTGCAGAGCGAGGCAGCACCGGCGCTGGCAGTGAAGTTCGGAGCGAGTTCGCCGCAGAATCAGGAGCAAGGGAATGGCCATCACTTCGCGCACTATTCGGATCGGCGAGCAGTCCTATCCGTATTCCTTCGGCGGGGATTGTCTCACCGAAATAGCGGAGGGCATTGCCGGAATGGCCGCCGACAAACTGGTTTTCGTGACCGACGACCAGGTGCTGGGCCTGTACCGCACCGTCATCGAGCGGCTGGCCGGTGATACTGCGTCGATCACGCTGACCCATCGTGCGGGCGAGTCCATGAAGACGCTGTCGAGTCTGACCGACCATATGGAGACGGCCTTGCGCGCAGGCATCACCCGGCGCTCGGTGGTGGTGTCCTTCGGTGGCGGCGTACCCGGAAATCTGGCCGGGCTCATGGCTAATCTGCTGTTCCGTGGGGTGCGACTGGTGCATGTACCGACCACCACCATTGCCGCCATGGATTCGGTGCTGTCGCTGAAGCAGGCGATAAACAGCCCGGTCGGCAAGAATCATATCGGCACCTATTACGCGCCGACCGCGGTGTACGCCGATGTGCGGCTCTTCGAGACCCTGCCGGAGGCCGAACTCCGTTCGGGTTTCTGCGAAATGGCGAAGAATTGCCTCGCCATTCGTCCGGCGGCGCTGGAACCGTTGCGCGCGATTATCGCCTCCGGCACCTTGGCCGCACCGAAGGCATTGACGTGGCTGCTGGAGGCGAGCATCGATGCCAAAACATCGGTGACACAGGATGATACGTTCGAGCGGCGCGCCGGATTGGTCCTGGAATACGGCCACACCGTCGGGCACGCCATCGAGATCTGCGATCATCGGGCGCGTGGTGCATCCGGTATAACGCACGGCGGCGCGATTGCGGTGGGAATGCTGGTGGCGGCGCACATCTCGCATGCGCGCGGGTGGCTGTCCGACGACGAGGTGAGCGCGCACTACGAAATCGTCGCCGGGCTGGGCGTCGAGCCGTGGCTGCCGTCCACGGTGCACGTCGCCGATGTACTCGGCGTAGTAGAGGACGACAACAAAAAGGGCTATCTCGACGCGCGCCCGGGCTCGGTGCCGTTCGTGCTGCTGCGCAGTCTGGGGCGCCCGGCCATGACCGGAAACCTACCGCTGGTGCAGGTTTCGGTGCAGGAGATCCGCGAGGCACTGGAAGTCATAGCCCAGCCCTCCCCCGCCGCCCCCGCCGTCGGCATCCGCTGATTCGCCGAGGTAGGTAGGAGATTTCATGCTTGCGGTTCATGGTGGGGCGCCGGTCCGTGGCGGGGTGTCCTGGCCGCAGTGGCCACAGTACGACGCCGATACCGAGGCGGAACTGCTTGCCGCGCTGCGCTCCTCGCGCTGGTCGGTGAGCTGGTACAGCCCGGCGGGCGGGAAATCCCGGGAGCGGTTGTTCGGGGAGGCGTTCGCCCGGTACAACGGTGCGGCTTTCGGGGTCAGTGTCGATCACGGATCCAGTGCGCTGGTCATTGCACTGGAGGCTCTGGGCATCGGCCCCGGTGATGAGGTCATCGTGCCTGCCGTCACCTGGGTCGCGCCCGCCACCGCGGTGCTGCGGGTCGGAGCGCTGCCGGTGCTGGTCGATGTCGATCCCGAAACCGGCTGTCTCAGCGCCGAATCCGTGTATGCGGCGGTTTCCGGGTGCACCCGGGCCGTGATCGCGGTGCATCTGGCCTGCACCGTCGCACGGATCGACGAGCTCGCCGAATTGGCCCGCGATGTGGGTCTGGCGTTGATCGAGGACTGTTCGCAGGCGCACGGCGCCCAGTGGGAGGGCCGGGCCGTCGGCACCTTCGGCGATATCGGGGTGTTCAGTCTCGGTGCGGCCAAAACCCTGGCGGCGGGGGAGGCCGGCGTGGCGATCACCGACAGCCCGGAGTTGTACCGGCGCATGCTCATGCTGCGCGCCGATTCGCGCGGATACAGCGAGCACGATCCGCTGCCCGGCGAATACGAACTGGTCGAGCTCGGCGAGATCATGGGCGGCAACTACTGCCTGTCGGAGCTGACCGCCGGGGTGCTGCTCGATCAGCTGCCGCGGCTGGACGCCCAGCACGCGCACCGCGAATCCCGGACACGGCAGCTGGAGGCCGGGCTCTCCGCGATTCCGGGTCTGACGCCGATTCCGGTTCCGGCACAGGTGAATCGACGCGCCGTCTACGAATACGGTCTCCGCTTCGAACCCGGCACCTTCGGCAATGCTCCCATCGAACAGGTCGCCGCAGCACTGACCGCCGAACTGCACACCAGGGTCTACCCACCCCGAGTCCCCCTGCCCCGCAGCAATCTCCTGCGCCCGCACACCAAACCCCGCTTCGCCGCCACCTGGAACACCGCCCGCGCCACCGATCGCCCCTTCCTCGGCGCAGACCACTACTGCAACCACACCCTCCTCATGCACCACAGCGTCCTACTCGGCGACCCACGCGACATCCACGACATCCTCACCGCCCTGGGCAAGGTCCGCACCCTGTCCCCCACCCTCACAACGAACAACACCCCAACAACATCACCAGCACTCTGACGCAACCCACCGAACAGCACATCGAGCCGAAACAGCCCGCGCCAGGACCACACAGCCCTCACCACGACCGCACAGCACCTATCAAAACCGCACAGCACCGGCCAGGACCGCACAGCACGGATGAGCGCTGTACCACGCGGACACGCGCTGTTCGATCCTGCGCCGAGAACCGCGCAACATGTCCCATGACCGCACAGGTCTCCTCACGACCGCGCAACGCCTATCGAAAACCGCACAGCATGCGTCAGGGTCGCGCAGTACGGATGGGTGCTGTTCGGCGGGGAGGTGCGCTGTTCGGTCGTGCGACGGGGCGGCGGAGATCGGCGGAGATCGGCCGGTCAGGGTGCGTGTGTGGGAACACCTAATGCCACGGGTGTGAGGCGAGCCGCATTCTCTTGCCGCAGCTATCAGTGGTGAGGTGTTCTAGCTATGCGGCTGGCGCCAGCCGATTCCAAGTTTCGACGCAGTATCCGACAGCTCCTCCCGGGACCCTGATCCCGCTTCCGGAAAGCGAGTCATCATGCGCGTTCGAGCCCTCGTCATCACCTCCGCGCTGGCCGGAGTCACCATTGCCGGACTCGTCGGCGCCGGGACCGCCTCCGCTGCAACACCATTCGTGATTCCCGACGCCGGAGCGGCCGGTCTCGAACTCTCCCCCGGTGAAACCCAATCGCTGTCGAGCGGCCCGATCCCGGCCCTGGTCGACCGCTATGTGCCGAGCAGCTCCGTATCGGTCGGCGTTCGCCCCGACTCCAAACTGCCGCAGGACGAGGACTACGTCTTCGGCGGTTTGGGTGACGTCATCGGTGAGGCCGCCAACCGTCCGGGCGGATCGGTCGACGTCCTGGTCGACTCGGGAGGCCTGGTAGTCCTTCAGCAGTGGTAACCCCAGCCACCCTGTGCCCCTTGCCCTTCGGCAAGGGGCACACCACTGCCCACGCCTGGATCCCACAGCCCGCGCCCGAACGTACAGCGCGCATCCGAATCGCACAGCCCGCGTCCGGATCCCACGCCCCGCGTCCCGATTCCACGGCCCGCGTCCGGATCCCACGCCCCGCGTCCCGATTCCACGGCCCGCGTCCGGATCCCACGGCCCGCGTCCCGATTCCACGGCCCGCGTCCCGATTCCACGGCCCGCGTCCCGATTCCACGGCCCGCGTCCGGATCCCACGGCCCGCGTCCGGATCCCACGGCCCGCGTCCGGATCCCACGGCCCGCGTCCGGATCCCACGGCCCGCGTCCGGATCCCACGGCCCGCGTCCGGATCGCACAGCCCATATACGGGCTGTGCGGTGTAGGGGCGCGCTGTTCGGCGAATGGACAGGGGCTGCGATTGTGTCGGGGGGGTGATTGCTAGGGGATGAGTATGTCGAGGGCGGTGGGGTGGGCTTGGAAGGTGGCGGGGAGGAAGCCTGCTGGGTCGCCGTCTGCGGTGGCGGGGGCGTTGGGGGCGGTCAGGGTGAAGGTGGCGGCTCGGTACTGGGTGGCGGCGGGGTGGTCGATGCGCTTGCCCGAGGAGAGGGCCGGGAGCAGTCGGAGCAGGTCCAGGCGGGACATGGCGCCGACGACGGTGAGATCCAGGAGGCCGTCGTCGATGACCGCGTCGGGGCAGATGAGCATGCCGCCGCCGTAGGTGCGGGTATTGCCGACCGCGACCATGATGGCGTCGAGTTCGACGACCGTGCCGTCCGGGTGATCCGGGGAGCCGTGCAGTTCGATGCGATATGGGACGGCGAGCTTGCCGACCAGTTCGAGCAGGGCGGCGACGGTGTAACGCATGGGGCCCTTCGGCCAGCGCAATTCATTGGCGCGCAGGGTGACTCGCGCATCGAAACCGGTGCCGGTGACCGTGGCGAACCACATGGGCACGGTGGCGCCTTCGGCCTGCACGGTGCCGAGGTCGATGGTCCGGGTCCGCCCGCCCAGCACCACGTCGACGGCCGCGGTGGTGTCGTCGGGAATACCGACCTCGCGGGCGAGGTCGTTGCCGGTGCCGCCGGGCACCAGTCCCAGCGGTACGCCGGTGCCGACCAGTGCCTGCAGCACCACACAGGTCAGGCCGTCGCCGCCCGCCGCGACCACCGCGTCCGGGCGGGTGTCCGGTTTGGCGAGGGCCTCCCGAACCTGTCGTTCGGTATCGGCCGCCGAACTGCCGCGAATCTCGGTGACATTCACACCGCGCGCCGCGAACCGGTCCGCCGCCGCGATCCCGACCTGCACGCCCTTGCCGTGACCGGACAGCGGGTTGGTCACGAGCACTATCGAGTGGATCTCTCTCACGGGATCAGCTTCCCAGGGTTCAGGATTCCGGCAGGGTCAACGGCCTGTTTGACCGCGCGCAGCACCTCGACACCGAGGTCGCCGATTTCGGCGGTCATCCACGGGCGGTGGTCCGCGCCGACGGCGTGGTGGTGGGTGATGGTGCCGGAGGCTGCGACAATCGCGTCGCCGACGGCCCGTTTCGCCTGCGCCCACTGGGCGATCGCATCGTCGGCCTGCTTGGCGACAATGGTGAAATAGAGCGAGGCGCCGGTCTGGTACGTGTGCGAGATGTGGCACATGACCAGTGCGGGGGTGCCCTGTGCGGTGAGCGAATCGGTCAGTGCGGCGGTGACTTTCGCCTTGAGGTCGGCGAGATTCGACCAGCTGGTGGCGGTTTCGAGGGTCTCACAGAGAATTCCGGCGTCCAGCAGCGCATCCCGTAGGTAGGGGGCGGAGAAGCGGCCGTGTTCCCATTCGCGGGCGGGGGTTTCGCCGAGCGCGGTGCCGCCGGCAGCGGCGAGCAGGTTGGAGGCTTCGGTGCTGCGGGCCGCGACATGCGACGCACTGCCCTCGAAGGTGGTGATGGCCAGGCAGCCGCCGACCGTGCCGCCGCCGATATCACCGGCGCGGGCCAGATTCAGGCCGGTCTCGGCCTCGTCGGACAGCCGCATGACGGTGGGATTCGCGCCCGCCTGGATGACTGTGCGCAGTGCGTTCGCGCCGGTGGCGAAGTCCGGGAACGACCAGGCGCGGTAGGCCGTGGTCTCCGGGACCGGGTGCACGCGCAGGGTGACCCCGGTAATGATGCCGAGGGTGCCCTCCGAACCGGAGAACAGCTCGCGCAGATCGGGTCCAGCGGCCGAGGCGGGGGCGCGGCCGAGCTCGAGAGTGCCGCTGGGCGTGGCGATTCGGAGGCGCTGGATCATATCGTCGAAGCGGCCGTAACCGGCCGACGCCTGACCCGAGGAGCGGGTGGCGGCAAAACCGCCGATGGTCGCGAATTCGAAGCTCTGCGGGAAGTGTCCGAGCGAAAGTCCGTGCTCGGCAAGGAGTTCCTCGGCACGCGGGCCGGTGATGCCCGCGCCCAGCGTGGCGGTGCCACTGATCGTGTCCACCTCGGTGAGGGTGTCCAGGCGGCGCAGATCCAGGGCGATGACCGCGGCGAAAATGCCACGGGCCGGGTCGAGTCCGCCGACGACGCTGGTGCCGCCGCCGAACGGGACCACGGCAATCGCACCGGCACTGCAGTATTCGAGCAGCGCGGCGACTTCGTCGTGATCGCCGGGGAACAGGACGGCGTCGGGTGCATCCTGCGGCTGCGTCGCACGACGGCGCAGCAGATCGGGGGTGCTCTTGCCGCCCGCGTGGCGCAGCCGATCGCGGTGGTCGAGCGATACGTTCTCGGAACCGACCACCGCGACTAGCCCGGCATGTTGATCCGGGGAGAGCGCGGATGCACGTAGCGGCACGTCGCCCTCATCGCGACGGGTCGCCGCGTCCGCGGACACCCCGAATACCTGCGTGAGCAATCCCCGAATCGATTCGGGCAGCGGTTTGTGTCCGGACGGGGAGCCCCAGGCGTCCCACACCATACTCGCGCGGGCCTGCGGCTCGCCCGGGTTTCCCGTCGATGCGGATGCTGCTCGTGTGTCGACCATGCGTTACAGTCTGACATAGAATGTCAAGCAGTAACGAACCCTCCCTACCGATGGTGGCATCCATGGCTTCGACCGAACCGTCCTCCGCCGTCGATCGGGCGATTCTCGACGCGGCGCGCGCCTGCGTAGCCGAATTCGGCGTCCGGCGCACCACCCTGACCGAGGTCGCGCGCCGGGCCGGCGTCAGTCGTCCGACCGTGTACCGGCGCTGGGCCGATACCGGGTCACTCGTGGCGGATCTGCTGGTGCGCGAGTTGCGCGAGATCACTGCCGAATCCGCGCCCACGGGCGGCAATGCCCGGGCCCGGCTGGTGGGCGCGATTGTCGGCGGCGGGGCGATGATGCGGCGGAACCCGCTGTTCGCCAAGATCTTCCGGACCGATGCCGATGTCATGCTCACCTATGTGTTCGAGCGGCTCGGGCGCAATCAGCGGGCGCTCATCGGGCTGTTCGCCGACGGGATCCGCGAAGGCCACCGCGACGGCTCCATTCGGCACGGCGATGCCGAACAGCAGGCCGCCATGCTCCTGCTGCTGGCGCAATCCGCGGTGCAGTCGGCGGGCACCGTCATCGATTTCCTCGACTCCGATCATCTCGATATCGAACTCACCCGCGCCATCGACGGGTATCTGGCGCCGCGCTGACCGGGTACCGGCGTTGCCCTGCCGGGCTCACCATCACAGGTCATCGCACTGACAGCTACCGAATCGATCGGCATCGGAACTCAGCGAAAGGTCTTCTTATGAGCGGCACTTCGGCTCATTCCAGCTCGGCGCTCAATGCCGACCGGCGGCAGCGGGAACTGCTCGCGCTCGGCGCGGGCGGGACCATCGATGTGCTGGTGATCGGCGGCGGCATCACCGGTGTGGGTGTGGCGCTCGATGCCGCCTCGCGCGGGCTGCACACCGTGCTGGTGGAGAAGCACGATCTGGCCTTCGGGACCAGCCGGTGGAGTTCCAAGCTGGTGCACGGCGGGCTGCGGTATCTGGCCAGCGGCGGGGTGGGCATCGCGCACGAGAGTGCGGTCGAGCGCGATATTCTGCTGACCCGCACCGCACCGCACCTGACCCGGGCGCTGCCGCAGGTGGTGCCGCTGCTGCCGAATATCGGTGTGGCGCAGAAGCTGCTGGTGCGGGCCGGATTCCTGGCTGGAGATGTATTGCGGCGCACCGCGGGTACGGCCGCGGCGGTACTGCCGCGGTCGCGGCGGGTGGCGGCGGCCGAGGCGCTGCGGCTCGCGCCGACGGTGCGTCGTGCCGGATTACGCGGCGGACTGCTCGCCTGGGACGGGCAACTGGTGGACGATGCCCGGCTCGTGGTGGCCATTGCGCGCACGGCGGCGCTGCACGGCGCGTCGATCCTCACCCGGGTGGAGGCGAGCGAGGTCACCGGGACCACGGCGACGCTGCTGGATCGGCTGACCGGCGAAACCCAGTCCGTCACAGCTCGTTCCGTCATCAATGCGACCGGCGTATGGGCGGATCAGGTGGATCCGAGCATCGAATTGCGCCCTTCGCGCGGCACCCACCTGGTGTTCGACGCCGCGGCCTTCGGCGGGCTGACCGCCTCGCTGACGGTGCCGATTCCGGGCAGCACCAGTCGCTTCGTCTTCGCCTTCCCCGCGGCGCACAATCGTGTGTACCTGGGTCTCACCGATGAGGAAGCGCCCGGCCCGGTGCCGGATGTGCCGCACGCCACCGACTCAGAAATCGATTTCCTGCTCGATACCGTCAATACCGTGCTGCGAGAGCCCCTGACCCGCAACGATATTCGCGGTTCCTACGCGGGCCTGCGGCCACTGCTGCGCACCGGTGCCGACAGCACCGCCGACATCTCCCGCGAGCACGCCGTCCTCACCTCCCCCACCGGCGTCATCACCGTCGTAGGCGGCAAACTCACCACCTACCGCAAAATGGCCGAGGACACCGTGGATGCCGCCATCGCGCACGCCCACCTCTCCGCCACCCCCTGCCGCACCCGCAATCTCCCGCTGATCGGCGCGGTCTCCGGCGCCGCCCGCGACCAGATCGAAGCCCCCACCCGCCTGGTCGAGCGCTACGGCAGCGAAGCCGCCACCATCCTCGAACTCGCACAACAACATCCAGAACTGGCCGAACCCGTAGCCCCCGGAATCGACGTGATAGCCGCCGAATTCACCTTCGCCACCACCCACGAGGGCGCCCTGGACGCCGACGACCTCCTCGACCGCCGCACCCGAATCGGCCTCGTCGACACCGACCGCAAAGCAGCGACCCCCGCCGCCGAAGCAGCATTCAACCGCGCCTGACAACTACCGATCCGACCGCGCGATACCTCGCCCGGAATGAAGTCCCCCGTCGTCCCGGCATGCTTTCGGCCGGGATCCACACGGTCGCACTACCCGGCTGCGGTGGTTCCGGCCAGGAGTGCGCCGGAACGCGGGCTTATCCGCCGCCGAAGACGTTGCAGCCGGAGCCGGTGCTCATGCCCGTGGCGACGGTGAGGTCGATGTAGGGGATGACGTCGCCGCCATTGGTCGGGGTTTGCTGGATTATTTGGAGGCGGTGGGCCCCGGTGGTGGCGGGGGTCCAGCTCGCTATGGCGACGCCGCCGGAGGGGTTGGCGACGCCGAAGCGGATGCCGTTGTCGTAGAAGCCGACCGGGGTGGTCGGATCGTCGACGTAGGCGTCGACGGGGTAGGTGCAGCCGGTGCCGTAGTTCGTCGCCGAGCCGAAGCTGATGCCCGGCTCGACGCCGACCCGGGTGGCGGTGGCTCCGGCCGGTGCGGCCAGCACGGTGAGGGCTGCTGCGGCCACTCCGAGTGCAGCGGCTACCGGTACTGCCTGCCTGTTCCTCTTGCTGATGCCCATAGGGTTCGGTCCTCATCGGCGCTGCCGGAACCGAATGCACCGGCACAATGTCTCGATCCTCGCTCGCGATCCGCTACTTCGGGGACTATTGCCGGAATCTGGCGTGTACCGAATCGGGACGCTCCGCGCAATCCACCAATTCGGGACAGATCCCGTTCGCGTGTGAACGGTCCTATGCTTGGCAACGATGTAATGAGCGCCGGAGTAGGAGGCGCGGATGGGGCGGATTCCGACCACTGTCGGGTTGACCCGCGGGCCAGGGCTGGTCGCGCGGTTCGGAAGTGTGGTTATTTTCCTGGCCGGTGAAAGTCCGTCGACGGAACGAATTCTCGGTGCGGCCGAGACGGCATCGACGGCCGCCGATCCGGGCGTGGCCATTGCGCAGCGGCTGGCCGCGGCGGTGTTCAGCAGCGGGAATGCGCAGCCACCGGCATTCGGGGTCGTCGCGCCGACCACGGGCGGCATTCTGGTGCTGTTGCGCGGGGCGGTGCGGGCGGTGGTCGACGGCCCCGAAGGCACCCGGCAGCTGTCCGGTGTGCGCGCCATGACCTGGGTCGATGAAATCCTGCGGGATCCGGTGCGGCGGGTGACCGTGGTCGGCGATACCGATGCCGGCGCCGAGATTCCGCATACCGATCTGCGCTCGGGTGTGGCGGCTGCGGGCGGGTTCATACTGCATGCTCCACGCACCGGCACCACCGCGCCATTGCGGGCCACGAGTACCGGGCCTTCGAAAGCCGTTCAGCCCGAGACCCATCCGGCCACGCCCACGTCCGGGGTACCGCCTGCCGATGCCACCAAGCGCGCTGCCGTGCCGACTACATCGCATACGCGCTTCTCCACGCCGGGCAGCCAGGAACCGCTCCGCCGCCAATCTGCACCGGTCGTTCCGGAACAGGAATCTGCGGTACCCGAACCCATGGCGAAGGACGCGCCCGGACCCCGTGAAGTCCGGACCACGCCCGCTGCCGAACTGGCCGCCGCCCAACGCGCGCGCCACCCCGCACCCGGCATCGACTTCACCAAGAAACCACGGCAGAACGGTGCAGCGGGGAGTGCCTCCCCCGCCGTGGAGGCCCGGCCCGACGCGGCCGATCAGCCGCCGACCGCGGCCTTCGACTCCGAGGCCGCAGCCGCAGAGGAAGCCGCGGGCTCGCCCGCTGCCGCGGAAGCCGGCGCAAAGGCCCACCCGCCCGATGCGAAGCCCGACCCACAACCCCGGGTCACACCCCATACGGCTACACCGGAACCGGAGACCAACAAGCTCAGCCAGCCGTTCGGTGCGCTCATCACGGTGGACGGCGCCGTGTATCCGATGGACAGACGCTACGTGATCGGACGCGATCCCATGATCGACGATTCGGTACGGCGCGGTGCGGCCGTACCGATCGTGATTCCGCGCGACCGGCACGTATCCCGCGTCCACACCTACGTATTCATCGAGAACGGCCTGGTCCTGGTGCACGACGCCGGCACCCCCGGCGGCACCTTCGTCGCAGCCCCGGGCCAGGACTGGATACGGGTGGGACAGCGCCCAGCGGAGCTGAAACCGGGCTGGAGCCTCCGCGTCGGCGACCGCATCCTCACCTACCGCCAAGACCGGCGGCGCTGAACGGTCACGCGCGCCGCACATCCCGAGCACGGGCGGAAAGCGGCCGCGCACTTGGCGGGGACCGACTCCCCACCAATTCGAGAGCGCCTGTCGGCCAACGAAATATCACAACTGCGGCCACTCAGGCGCGCTCGCGCATTCGGAGGACGCGGACGTATCGGTAGCGTTTGCCGACGCGGCGGCAGCCCAGGGCGAAGGCCGCGCCTGCGGCGGCACCTAGTGCGGCGCAGAGGATTACGGCGGGGAGGGTGGGTTCGCGGCCGAGGAGTATCCAGGAGGCGCCGAGGGCGGTGAGGGCGAGTAGGGCGGCGCTCAGGGTGAGGCCGATGGTGGCTGTGATGCGGGCGCTGCCGTGGCGGAGGGTGCGGGCGTTCGATTCGGCGTAGGCGGCGGCGAAGAGGAGCAGGACGAGTAGGACGATGGCGGTGGCGGTTGTGGTGGCGCGCTGGGCGGTGCGGACGCCGAATCGGTAGGTGGTGACGTCGGATCCATTGCGGGACAGGGTTAATTCGGCGGTGAGGTCACCCGCCAGTACGTAGGGGTTGACCGGCGCGGGCAGGTCGGTCGAGGCGCCCCGCTGCACGGGGGTTTCGGCTCCGCCGAGCCGTACGCCCAGGAGGTTCAGTGACAGTCGTGCCGTATCGGCATCAGTGCCGGTGAGGACGAGCGGTACCGGTTTGGACAGGTCCAGGTCGACGGTACTCGCGGCGCTCGGATCGATCCCCGCAAGGTGAATCTGCCCGGTGGGCGGGAGATCTCGCTGCGGTCCGGCGCCCACTCCGAGCACTGCCGCCCCGCACACCACCACCGCGAGTACGGCTGCGGCGAAGAACGGCACTCGCGGTGAGCGCAGAGTGACCACCTTCTGAATGGGGACCAGATCGCCGCGATCGACATCGACCAGACGAATCCCACTGTGCTGCACAGGCTCTAGCGGCCGAACGCGCGGCATCGGCCCGGCTCCCCCGCTGGCCGCACCCTGCGGCCGACCAGACGGTGTCGGGCTTCTACGGAGGGTGGGCTCGTTTGCTTCGTCGAATCGACTCGGACCATTGGGCGTGGGACGCCAGCCTCTGCCGAACCCAGGGCGCGAGTAGTGCGGTGGCAGTGGCGTTTCCGGCCCGGAATCACCTGCCGGACCAGGCGGGATCGGACCATTCGGGGTGCGCTCGACCGGACCCGGGGATTGGGCGGTGGTACGGCGTGGGTCATAGAACTGCTGCGGGGAGGGCGCCGGTGTGAAGGGACTCGGCGGAGAGCCGGGCGGGGGTGTGAAGGGGCGTGAGGCAGGTCGGGCGCCGCCGGTCGCGGCCGCGACTATGGTGTCCGCGCCGATGAGCGGAATACCTATGGGGGTAAGCCAATTCGTGCCCCAGCAGAAGGCGGCGGGTTCGGCCAGGGCGATGCCGAACGACTCGGCGGTGTCGAAGCGCTCGCCCGGATCGGGGGCCAGCCCGCGCATGACGGCATCGGCAATCGGTTGCGGGATAGCGGGAGCGACGCGGCCGAGCGGTACCGGCTCGCCGTAGGCGTGGGCGAAAAGCATGGCGAGGGCGTCCTCGCCGGGGGGGAACGGCAGCGAGCCGGAGAGCAGCTGATACAGCATGGTGGCCAGCGCGTACACATCCGTGGAGGGCGAAAGCTGCTGTCCACGCACCTGTTCCGGAGCGATGTAGGACGGGGTGCCGATGATTTCACCGGCGCGGGTCACCAGGGTGTCGTCCCCGCCGACGATCTTGGCAATGCCGAAGTCGGTGAGCTTCAACGTCCCATTGGCCGCGAACATGAGATTGGACGGCTTCACATCACGGTGCAGAATCCCGTGCCGATGTGCGGCATCGAGTCCTGCCGCGCAGGACAGCGCCACCGCGACGGCCGCGGTCGCTTCGAATCCTGCGGTGATGAAACGGTTTTCGACGGTGCCGCCGGGCAGATACTCCAAGACCAGCAGGCACAGATCCTCGTGCTCGATGTAGTCGTAGACCGGCACCACATGCGGATGATCCAGCGTGGCCATCACCCGCGCCTCGGCGACGAACCGCCGCCGCACCTGCATATCGTCGGCGAACTGCGGCGGAATCTGTTTGATGGCCACCCGCCGATGCAATCCGCGATGTGTCCCCGCCAGCACCACTCCGCAGCCGCCCCGGCCCACCTGCCCGCCGATGTCGTATCCGGGCAGCGCCGCTCGCACCCGGGCGATATCACCGTCATCGAGATCGCGCACACTCATCTGACCGCACCTCCGGGCCGAAATCGCTGCGGGTCAGTGCTATTCCGGATGGTCGGCTCATCCTCGCCGGCTTCGACGGGCCTGCGCGGCCCGCTCGGCGGGGCAGTATCCGGCGACGGGCCACCCGGTGGTGCGGGCGGTGAGCCGCCCGGCGGCCATACGACCGGCGGGTTCCCCACCGCCGCTCGGCTCCGCGCTCCCCCAGCGGGGTAACCGAGCGTCGTGCGCTCCTCCTCGGACTGGATCGGGGCACCCGCCGCTACGGTTGGAGCACCACCCGACTGAAATACGTTACTGCCCTTGGGAAGTGGGTTCCCACCCGAATCGAACGGGATTCCGCCGGGCAGGAACGGGTTGCCGCCCGACTGGAACGGGGCACGGCCCGATTGAAAGGGGCCACCGCCGGATGCGAACGGGGCCGCGCCGAGAGCCGGGTCGGCGGCGTAGTCGGGCGCGCTTCCGGCGGGGTAGCCGTGGGCGTCGAGTTCGCGGGCGGCGGCCAGGTCTTCGGCGTCCAGGTCCAGGTCGCTGGGGGTGCGCGGGGTGGGTGAGAGGTATCCGGCCAGGAAGAAGACGGCGGCGATGACTCCGGCGAGGGTGAGCCACAGCGGGGTGCCCGGGACCCACCAGCGGGCCACGGAGGCGGTGAAGCCGATCATCAGGCCGAGGCCGATGCCCGGGGCGAGCAGGCGCAGTCCACGCTGCCAGCGATTGACCGAAAGTCGGTGGCGCGCAACGGTCAGCGCCGCATCGGCAATGGCGAGGACGGTGAGTACCGCCAGGATGATGCCGAACAGCCCGTAGACCGATACCAGCGAGCCGCGCACATCGATGACCGTGTGCTCCGAGGTAAGCGGTTTGCCATCTGCGCCGATGATGGTGAGGTCGGCCCCGATCAACCCGGTGGCCTGGCCGTCCAGCCCGGCCGGGTCCAGCCGGTAGGTGAGTTTCTCGGTTTTGCCTGCGGCGACGGTCAATTCGACGGAGGTCGAGTAGGAGAAGAAGTTCAGCCCGAGCACATGCCCCTCGAGATCCACCCGCCGCACGGTGATCGGTGTGGCCGAACCATTGATCACCTCCACCACCACCTGGGTGACCTTGCCCGGATCCAGGCGCACCGGATTGCCGGCACCAGCCCCGGCGATGGCCCGGCCGTCGATGGTGGCGTTCGCGCGCACTCCGGCGTCGGCCGTGCCGGTGCCCGCACCGAACAATGCCGCAGCACAGAGCAATACAGCGATCACGACGGTCGATGTCCAGCGCGCGCGACGGTTCTTCATCGTGGCCTCCGAGCGGGCAGATGGGATACCAGGCGGTGACCGTAGAACCAGCCCCCGATGAGCAGGAAGAACAGCAGCACGGTTGCGGTCGCCGCGCTGCCGCCGACCTGGCTGACCAGCACGACATCCAGGGCCGCAGCCAGTTTCGGGCCGCACTCCGCGGTGACCTGGTGCTGGCCGATATCGGTGGCACCGGTCGGCAGGGTCGCGTCGAACCCGCCGTCGGCCCTCGACCGGGCATCGGCCGCGGCCGTTCCGCCGATCGAAAGCCGGACATCCGCATTCGGATCGCACCCCCGACCGGTGACCACCACAGGCGCGCCCGGTGAGACTGCGGGAGGGTTCAACTCCAGACCGGAGGTTGCGGCCGGGACCGGAGCATTCGACACACTCGGCTCGGGCAACTCGACCACCGAGGGCGGTGTCGTGGCCGGATCCGAGGACGGCACGGGATTGCCGGAGGTGACGGGCGATCGCGAAACCGGCGGCTGCCCCGGATTCGCCGGAACCACACCACCGGTATCCGTCGCGCACTTCCCGCTCGCAGGCTTCACCGACCCGTCCGGACAGTGCTCCACCTGCGTGGCCGGGCAGGTACCGCCCGCCGGTTGCGCCGAACCATCCGGACAGCGCACCGGTTGCGTCGACGGACAGATTCCGCTCGCAGGTTTGACCGACCCGTCGGGACAATATGCGGGCTGCGTCGACGGACACGTCCCACCCGACGGTTGCGTCGAACCATCGGGACAGCGCACCGGTTGCGTTGTCGGACAGATTCCGCTCGCAGGTTTGACCGATCCGTCGGGACAGTACGTCGGTTGTGTCGACGGACAGGTCCCGCTCGAAGGTTTCACCGAACCGTCCGGGCAATACGTCGGCTGCGTCGACGGGCACGTCCCGCTCGAGGGTTTCGCCGAACCGTCCGGGCAGTACTGCTGCTGCACCGGGCATTTCCCGCTCGCTGGCTTCACGGAACCGTCGGGGCAGTACTCCTGCTGGACCGGGCACTTCCCGCTCGCAGGCTTCACCGAGCCGTCGGGGCAGTACTCCTGCTGGACCGGGCACTTCCCGCTCGCAGGCTTCACCGAGCCATCGGGGCAATACTCCTGCTGCACAGGGCACTTCCCGCTCCGGGGCTTGACCGACCCGTCCGGGCAATACTCCTGCTGCTGACACCCGGCGGTGGAAGAGCACGGATCGACGGGGCCGTCGTGGGTGCCGCCGCCGTCCTGGGCACCACCGGAGTTGTAGGGCTGCGGCGTAGTCGTGGCGGGCGAATTCATCGGGATCGGAAGCAGTTTCACCGGCATCCGATCCGAGAGCTGCGCAACCGCCGGATTCGCTGGCGCGAGCATGATTTCGGGGTTCGCCGCCCCTATCGCCGCAGGCACGGCAAGCGCGAATACCGCAGCGAGAATGGCGAGGATTCGGGCCGCACGACTCGAATTCCTCGCCCCACGTAGAAGTTTCGCAAGCCGGTGCTGCATACCGGCGCGCGGACCGAAAGATGCAGGTGTGTCCATCCGGCGTAACCTCGCTGGTTAGATGGTACGGCCCCGCCGCACCCCACCGCGTGGTTCCGTTGCCTCTTTATCGCGCCCGACGCGCCGCGCGTTCACGCCCCGCGGGTACCGCTATTGCCCCCGATCTCGGGGTGCTGTCCGATTACGGCTACCGCGGTCTGCCTACGATGCGGAGGACCTACTGGGACAGCCCACCCGCCGCAGAGGAGAATGGTCGCTATGCATCGTGCCGCGCCGAAAAAAGACATCGATGAGGCCGCGCTGACCGTGACCGCTCCGAAAACCGCGGCAGCGGGTGTCAAAGCGGTGACCGTGGCCCTGGAGCGTGCCGTCGAGGAGATGGGTGTCGTCCGCACCGCACGCACCCTGACCCGGGTCAATCAGCGGCACGGCTTCGACTGCCCCGGCTGCGCCTGGCCGGAACCCAGCGGCGCCCGCCGGCCCGCCGAATTCTGCGAGAACGGGGCGAAGGCGGTGGCCGAGGAGGCGACGCTGCGCACCGTCACCCCGGAATTCTTCGCCGAGCATTCGATCGAAGACCTGGACGGGAAGTCCGGCTACTGGCTCGGGCAGCAGGGCCGCATCACCCGTCCGATGGTGCTGCGCCCCGGCGACACCCACTACTCCCCTATCGCGTGGGACGACGCCTACCGGCTGATCGCCGACAATCTGCGTGGCCTGGCCTCCCCCGACGAGTCGGTGTTCTATACCTCCGGCCGCACCGCCAATGAGACGGCGTTCCTGTATCAGTTGCTGGTGCGCAGCTTCGGCACCAATAATCTGCCGGACTGCTCGAATATGTGCCACGAATCCTCCGGCACCGCGCTGACCGAATCCATCGGCATCGGCAAGGGCTCGGTGACGATCGACGATTTCAAGAAGGCCGATCTCATTATCGTGGCCGGGCAGAATCCGGGCACCAACCATCCGCGCATGCTGTCGGCGCTGGGTGAGGCGAAAGCGCACGGCGCCAAGGTGATTGCCGTGAACCCGCTGCCCGAGACCGGGCTCATCGGCTTCAAGGATCCGCAGACGATCAAGGGCTTCACCGGTGGCATCACCATTGCCGACGACTTCCTGCAGATCCGGCTCGGCGGCGATATGGCGCTTTTCCAGGGCCTGGGCAAACTGCTGTTCGAGGCCGAGGACCGCAAGCCCGGCACGGTGGTGGACCGGGAGTTCGTGGACGCGCACACCGCCGGTTTCGCCGAATACGAAAAGCAGATGCGCGCAGTCGATCTCGGCGTGGTCGAGGAGGCTACCGGCCTGACCCGGACCGAGTTGGATCGCACCGCCGCGCTGCTGGCCGAATCCAAGGCCGTGATCATCTGCTGGGCAATGGGTTTGACGCAGCAGGTGCACGGCGTCGCCACCATCGAAGAGGCGACGAACCTGCTGCTGGTGCGCGGCATGATCGGTAAGCCCGGCGCGGGCGTGTGCCCGGTGCGCGGGCATTCCAACGTGCAGGGCGATCGCACCATGGGCATCTGGGAGAAGATGCCCGATGACTTCCTCGATGCCCTGGACCGCGAGTTCGGCATCACCAGCCCGCGCGAACACGGCTGGGACACCGTCAATGCCATTCGCGCCATGCGGGACGGGCGCGGCAAGCTCTTCTTCGGGATGGGCGGCAATTTCGTCTCCGCCACCCCCGATACCGAGGTCACCGAGGCCGCGCTGCGCAATTGCGCTCTCACCGTGCAGGTTTCGACGAAGCTCAATCGCAGCCACGTGGTGCACGGCCGGACCGCGCTCATCCTGCCGACCCTGGGCCGCACCGATGAGGATATGCAAGCCGGTGCGCGCCAGCAGGTTTCGGTCGAGGACTCGATGTCCATGGTGCACCTGTCGACGGGCCGTCTGAAGCCGGTCAGCGCGGAACTGCGCAGCGAGGTCGCCATCGTCTGCGAACTCGCCCAGGCCCTGTTCGGGCCCGCGCACGCGGTGCCGTGGGCAGACTTTCAGCGCGACTACGACAAGATCCGCGACGCCATCGCCGGGGTGGTGCCCGGCTGCACCGATTACAACGCGAAGGTCCGGGGCCGCAACGGTTTCCAGCTGCCGCACCCGCCGCGTGATGCCCGCGAATTCCACACCACCACCGGCAAGGCCAATTTCGCGGTCAACGACCTGCACTGGCTGCCGGTGCCCGCGGGTCGCCTGATTCTGCAGACGCTACGCAGCCACGACCAGTACAACACCACCATCTACGGCCTCGACGACCGCTACCGCGGCATCCACAACGGCCGCCGGGTGGTGCTGCTGCACCCCGAGGACATCGCCGAATTCGGTTTCGCAGAAGACGATCTCGTCGATGTGATCTCCGAGTGGACCGACGGCACCGAACGCCGCGTCGAGGGTTTCCGCCTGGTCGGTTACGCGACGCCGCGCGGTAATGCCGCCGCCTACTATCCGGAGACCAACCCCCTGGTCCCGCTCGATCATGTGGCGCAGCGGTCGAATACACCCGTATCCAAGGCGGTCACCATTCGCCTGGAACGCCACACCCATAGGACGTCGTGAGCCGAGTAACCGCCCGCCGCCGCACCCTGCGCATCTCACCCACCGGCACGATCGATCGGCCCGACACCCTCGCGGTGGAGGAGCCCCTCGAAATCCGTACCGGCGGTGAGTCTCTCACCGTCACCATGCGCACCCCGGGCGCGGATATCGACCTGATTCACGGCTTCCTCTTCAGCGAAGGCATCATCGCCGCCGCCGAGGACATCGTCACCGCCCGCTACTGCGCCGGAACCGATGAGAACGGCCAGAACACCTACAACGTCCTCGACGTCCAATTCCGCACGCCGGTCGTGGTGAAGCCCCGCAACTTCCTCACCAATAGCGCCTGCGGCCTCTGCGGCAAGACGGCACTGGACGAAGTCCGCACGTTGACCCGGCACCCCATCCCCGCCGACGGCGTCGAGGTGAAGCCGAGCACCCTGGCCACCCTCCCCACCGAACTACGTTCCCGCCAAGTGCTTTTCGATGCCACCGGCGGCCTGCACGGCGCGGGCCTGTTCACCCTCGACGGCGAGCCGCTGGTGGTCCGGGAGGACGTGGGCCGCCACAACGCCGTCGACAAGGTGATCGGCTGGGCGCTGCGCGAAAACCGCATCCCCGCGCACGAGCTGATCCTCATGGTCTCCGGCCGGGCCTCCTTCGAGCTCGTCCAAAAAGCCGTCATGGCGGGCATCCCCCTCCTGGGCGCGGTCTCCGCCCCCAGCTCCCTGGCCGTGGACCTGGCCGCAGAATCGGACCTGACGCTGGTCGGCTTCCTGCGCGGCGAATCCATGAACGTGTACACGGCCACTCACCGCATAGCGGTCTAGCACCCCCGCCATCCCGGCCGACACCCCTCGTCATCCCGGCGCGTTTTTGGCCGGGATC
>NZ_JAODNK010000076.1 GCF_025465275.1 Nocardia sp.
GACAGGACCGATCGGTATGCGACACAGTTGACTCCGCGAGCGACGCTGGTCACAATCGGTGCCCAAGCTGGAGGGTAGGTATGCGCACTAAGACTGATCACCGCTTCATCATCGACATCGATCCCGATCAAGTGATGGAGGCGTTGCTCATGGTCGAGCAACTCCCCGACTGGTCACCCGCCCATCAGGACGTCCGCGTCGCCACCCGTGACACCTTGGGCCGTCCGAAGAAGGTGTACGTCTCCGCGAGTCTGATGGGACGGCCCGACCGGCAGGTCGTGGAATACACCTGCACCGAGAACCGGGTGGCCTGGAAGGTCTCCGAGAGCAGCGCGGGCGCCGGCGGCCAGGGCTGGTTCGACCTCGCCGAGACCGAGGACGGCTGCACCGAGGTCTGGTACCACACCGAGGTTTACCTGCCGATTCCCGCGCCGGGCATGCTGCTCAAGCGCAGTGCGCGGCGCGAGGGCGAAGTCACCATCGACAATTTTGTCGCCTTCGTCGAGACGGTCACCGGCATCGAGGGACTCTCCGAAGCCGATGAACCGCCGTACACCGAGCAGGCCGGCTACGAGCCCGCAACCTATACGCCGCCACTGCATTACGGCGGCAGCTTCGAACCGGGCTTCGGGACCGCCTGACACTGCGCATGACGCCGACCGCCCGTTTTGCGTGACGCCGACGGCCCGTTTTGCGTGACACCGGATGCTCGGTCTCTACAGGACACCGCGCCTCGTGTCACGTGACCCTGACGCCCACATCACCGCGGTTGTGATCATGCCGAGCGCGAACACGCGTCGCTGACACTGTCTTTCGAGCCCTGGACACTGCAATATGTCCGCCATGCCCGGTGCGCAACGATCCCGAATGACCCTGGTGTCCGAGGACGGCTCGGTCACCCAACTCGAACTGTTCTTCGACCTGGTGATCGTCTTCGCCTTCACCATGGTCACCGATCTCGCCGCCCATGAGACCACTGCGGTGAATCTGCTGCGGGCCCTGGTCATCCTCATGCTGCTGTGGTGGATGTGGATCGGCTACTCGTGGCTCGGCAATGTGGTCAAGGCCGATGAGGGCATTGCCCGGGTGGCCATGTTCGTGGCCATGGGCGCGTCGTTCCTCATCGCGCTCACCATTCCCGAGGCCTTCCATGATCTTCCGGGCGGCTGGTATGGGCCGCTGGTCTTCGTCATCGCCTATCTGGTGGCACGGCTGATCCACCTGTGGGTGTTCTGGCTGGCCAGTGCCGAGGACGAGCAACTGCGCGGACAGGTCGTGCGCTGGGCGAGTGGATCACTCACCATCGGCGGTGCGCTGCTGCTGCTCGGCGCGCACTACAACGGCGGCGCGCAGATCGGACTGTGGCTGGGCGCGCTCGCCTGGGACATGCTGTGGACGGCGTTCTCCGGCAATGAGTGGCGGCTCAACTCCGCCAAGCATTTCGCCGAGCGGTACGGGCTGATCGTCATCATCGCGCTGGGCGAATCCATCGTCTCCATCGGCGTGGGTGTGGCCGGACTGCCCATCTCCTGGGCGATCACGCTGGGATCGATGCTGGGGCTGGCCGTTTCGGGGCTGCTGTGGTGGGCGTACTTCGATGTGGCGTCGATCGTGGTGGAGCATGAGCTCGAGCACTCCACCGGGGAGCGGCGGGTGCAGATCGCGCGCGGTTGCTACACCTACTGGCACTTTCCGATGATCGCCGGGATCGTCGCCATGTCCTTGGGTTTGAAGAAGGTGCTCAGCTATGTGGGCGGGGCACAGGGGCATTCGCTGAACGACGCGCTGTACGGCATCCCGCTGTACGCCCTCTACGGCGGCGTGGTGGCCTATCTGGTGGCCCTGGTGGGTTTCCGGTACTCCGCGACACACAAAGTCCTCATACCGCGTCTGGTGGCGGCTGTGGCGCTGCTGGCGCTCATCTGGCCCGCGACCGCGCTGCCGGCGCTGGGATCGCTGGGGATGCTGTGCGCGGTTCTGCTCGCGCTCATCGTCTGGGAGGTGGTGGCGTACGCGCAGAAGCGCGAGCGCGTCCGGCACGGAGGCTGAGAATTATTGCGGGAGCCGGTTGTTCACCGACTCCGGCACCCGCACTCCGGCGTGCACCGCGGCGCGCATCTGAGTCACGTTCTCCCGCAGCGCATCCGCTACCAGCTCGTCGGTGCGGGGATCGGCGAGCACCTGCAGGATGATGCGGAAGCTGGCATCGGTGATGCCGTGAATGATCTCCTCGTGGAACGGGAAATACCGCACCCGGCCCAGCTGGGGATCCTGCTGGATGAGGTCCAGCATCATCTGGTTGATCTCACCCCGGTTCTCCTCCAGCGCATTCGCGATATTTTGGGTGTAATGGCCGGTGCGCAGGACATCGCCGACCTCGTCCAGGACGGCAATGGTGACAGGGCGCTTGACGATGTCGACGATGGTGCCGACGAAGCGGTTCACCACCGCCGCCGTGACCCGGTCACCGAAGGCGCGATCTGCCACCCGGGCCACCCGGACCGCGATCGCCACGACGCGCAGCAGACGGAAGCCGCGGAAGAACGGGCTGGTCACCGGGACCATGCCCAGTACCTCGTACCAGTAGATGAACGGGAACGTCCAACTCCAGCCCTCGTGCCGCCAGCGCCACAGGAACTCGATCGCGAAGGCCGCGCAGATGCTGTAGTCGATGTACCGGATCGTCCGGTAGGTGTCGTCCGCCACCGGGAAGAACGTCACCCAGGTGACCAGCGCGACCGACACCACGGCCAGGGCCAGCATGAAGAGATCCGTCCACAGGGCAGGCGGCTTGTGTGGGAATTCCCCCGCCTCCGGTTCACTGACCTCGATCACGCGGACCCCTTCCTCATCGAATGGCCTCCGCCAGCGTAATTGGCCCAGCTGAACCACCCGTGAGCTCCGAGCAATTCCGCGAGTTTCGGGCTGCGGTGATGTTCGGCAACACCGCAGCCCGTGGTCCAGCTATCGGCCCGCGCGGATGATCGCTTCGATATTGCGTTCTGCGAGTGCGGTAATCGTGAGCGCCGGGTTCACCGTGGCCGTACTGCCGGGGATGGCAGCGCCGTCCATGACGTACAGACCCGGATGGCCGATCACCCGCCCGTTCGCATCGGTCGCCTGCCCGAGCACTGCGCCGCCGAGCGGGTGGGCGGTGAAAGCCGCATTGGCGTCGTAGCCGATCGGGGCGTAGTCGACGATGGAACCGGCGCGCTCGGCGATCCGGCGATCGACCGCGCGGCAGGCGCCGACGACCTCGCCCTGTGCGCCCCGCGGCCAGGACAGACCGACCGCATTGCGGGCAGCGTCGTAGCCGAAGCGGGCGCGGGTCGGATCCAGCGCGATACCGAGCGAGGCGATCGCGCCGGTGTCCACCGGAATGCCCGGCACATACCAGTTTTCGAGGGTCAGGGGCATACCGGATTCGTCTGCGATGCGGCTGGCGCTGGGCACACCGCTGCCGACGCCCGCCAGCGAGCTCTCGGCGCGGGCGAGCACCACATCACCATTGGTGCCCCAGCCGTCGCCGATATGCTCGTTCAGCCGCGGCAGCGCGCCGGTGGCCTGGGCCCGCACCAGCAGTTCGGAGGTGCCGACCGAGCCCGCGCCCAGGAACAGGCGGTCACAGGTGAGGGTGCGGGTGGCGAGCACCTGACCGGCGGGCGCCAGCTTGGTCACCGATACCACGTACTTGCCATTGGCATCCTGGCCGATGGAGTCCACCCGGTGCCCCGGGAAGATCGCCGAGCGTCCGGTGCCTTCGGCGTAACGCAGATAGTTCTGGTTCAGATCGAACTTCGCGCCGTTGGAATTGCCGAGATTGCTGCGTGCGGCGGTCGCCGAGGGGCGCGAGTTGCCCGCCAGTTCGGCGCGCAGCATATCCCAGTTGAAGATCGAATCATTGGCCTGCGGTTCATAACCCGCGGCCCGGACCTGCTGGTCCCACACCCGGGAATGCGTGAACGGCACGGAGTTGTAGACGTCGGCCGGCATGGTGCTCAGTCGCAGCATGTCCCGCACGCGCGGGTAGTAGACGCGGTCGAGTTCGTCGTAGTCGACGATGCCGCCGAACACCGAGTCGAACAGATGCTTCGGGGGGGCCACCATCGCGCCGGTGAAGACGATCGACCCGCCGCCGACCGCCGCACCGCGCCACACATCGATGCCGGCGAATTCGGTGACATCCAGGACGCCGCCGAAATCGCTGAACGGCATGGGCACCTTGGTGACGCCGGTGAAACTCGTGCGATGCCAGAAGCCGCGCCCGTCCGGCAGATCGTCGCCGGTGAAGATCTCCCGCCAGGGATCATTCGGCCACCGCGAGCCGCGCTCCAGCACCGTGTTCTGCACCCCGGCCTCGGCAAGTCGCAACGCCGTCACGGCCGCCCCGAATCCGGACCCGATGACAATGGCCTCGGAGTGCTCCGGCGGATCGGGTAGCGGTGCGAAGATTTCCGGCACCCACGCCTGAAAGAGCGCGTTCCACAACGGATTTGCCGACGCGACACCGGCGCCGCGCACAGCGGCACCCGATCCCGCGCCCGCGAGCAAAGCCGCCAATCCGGCAGCTTTCAACACGGCGCGCCTGCGCAAGCGGCCACCTCCCTCATCAAGTAGGCCGCGCGCGACACTACCGCCCACCCGCCCCCGCAACAACACATTCGGCAACACCAGACCACCCGGTCATGCGTGTCTGCTATGCGTCACGCCCAAACCGTGCTAGGCAACCGCCACCAGGAACCACACAGCCCGAGCCTGAACGCCACAGCACGCACACAAGCTGCGCCGTTCAGACACGGGCTGTTCCGTCAAGATGAGCTGTTCCGTCGCGACATACAGCGCGCGTCCCCACAGCACAGCGCGCATACAAGCTGCGCCGTTGGGAGACAGGCTGTTCCGTCGAGATGAGCTGTTGCGTCGGGACCACACAGCGCGCGTCCCGACGGCACAGCGTGTATAGGTGCTGCGCCGTTCAGAGACAGGCTGTTCCGTCGAGATGAACTGTTGCGTCGCGACCACACAACGCGCGTCCCGACGGCACAGCGTGATAGGAGCTGCGCTGTTCGGAGACGGGCTGTTCGGTCGGGATGGACCGGCTGCGGGTCAGGCGCGGAGGCGCTCGCGGCGGAGTTGGTCTACTTCCGGGAGGGCAAGGGGGGGAAGGGAATCGACGCCGAGGGCGCGGGCCAGGAGGTAGTCGGCGAGTTCGGGGTTGCGGGCCAGGGCGGGGCCGTGCATGTAGGTGCCGAGGACGGAGCCTTGGACTACGCCCTCCATGCCATCGCCTACGCCGTTGCCGATGCCCTTGGTGACGCGCGCGAGGGCGGTGGCGTCGCCGCCGAGTTTGGTTCCGCCGCGGTGGTTTTCGAAGCCGCTGAGGGGCTGGGTGAGGCCGGGGAGCAGGGGCTGGGTGGCCACCTCGCCGATGGCGCGCTTGTCCTGGGGGGAGGTGGTGACGTCGAAGAGGCCGACGCCGTCCACGCGCTCACCCGAGGAGGTTTCGTACCAGTGGCCGAGCACCTGGATGGCGGCACAGATGGCGAGGATCGGCGCACCGCGCTGGGCGGCCTGCTGCATACCGGGGTACTTCTGCAGGTGCCGGGTGGCCAGGCGCTGCGCGGAATCCTCCGCACCGCCGAGGGTGTAGAGGTCGAGCGAGTCGGGAACCGGGTCGGCCAGGGTGATTTCGACGATTTCGGCGTCGTGGCCCCGCATGCGCAGGCGCTGGCGCAGCACCAGCGCATTGCCGCCGTCGCCGTAGGTACCCATGACATCGGGCAGCACCAGGCCGATGCGTACGGTCGATTCACTCATGCCCGAACCTCGCTAGCGCTCGGCTCGGTCATGCGCGATGCACGCTGTGTCATGATTCGTTCGCTTCGCTCACTCATGCCCGGGCCTTCGCCTTCACTTCGAGATCGCGGTTCAGGTCCCGGAATGCCGTGTAATTGGCGAGTACTTCCACCTGCCCCGGTGGACAGGATGCGATGGCGCGCAAGGGATCCGCGACCGTCGTGTGCTCCACCCCGGCGTACGTCAGGCGCACCGCCAGGTCGGTGGCGCGCTCGCCCGCCGCGACCACCTGGGTGCCCTCGAAGTGTTCGAAACGCACGTCCCACAGCCAGGACAGATCCTCGCCGTCGGGCACCTGGCCGTTCACGGCGATCACCAAACCCGTTGCGGCAGGGTCGATCATGGACAGCGCCTCCTGCCAGCCGGCCGGATTCTTGGCCAGCAGCAGGCGCGCGTTGCGGCCGTCGACTTCGACGGTGCGATAGCGGCCCGCGATCTCGTCGACGGTCCCCGTGGCCTGCGCGGCGGCCGCCGCATCGGCGCCCATCGCCACGGCTGCCGCCACCGCCTGGGCGGCGTTGCCACGATTGGCGCGGCCCGGAAGTGCAAGGGTGAGCGGCAATTCCAGCCCCTCGGGCCCGTACAGCGTGTGCTCGTCCACCCGCCACTGCGGCTCCGGGCGCTTGAAATCCGTTCCGGTGCTGTACCAGTGGTCGCCCTCCCACATGATGGGCTCACCACTGCGCGGGCAGCTGGTGGCATCCACCGACCAGCCGCTACCGGCCGACAACCACACCACATTGGGATGGTCGTAGGCGATCGAGGTCACCAGCACGTCATCACAGTTGGCGATGAGCACGGTGTCCGGATGCCGGGCCATACCGGCGCGCAGGCGGCGTTCGATCATATTGATCTCGCCGACCCGGTCCAGCTGGTCACGGGAAAGATTGAGCAGCACCACCACGGCCGGATCCAGCGCATCGGCCACATGCGGCAGATGCAGCTCGTCCACCTCGATCGCCGCCAGCGCCGCGGTGCGATTCGCGGTGAGCGCGGCCACGATTCCGGCATCCATATTCGCGCCGTCCGCCTGCGTCGCGACCGCACCGAGCGTCTGCAGCGCGGCGGTGGTCATGCGCGTGGTGGTGGACTTGCCATTGGTGCCGGTCACCAGCACCGTGCGGCGGCCACGGCCCAGCTGGGCCATGATCGTCGGGTCGATCTTCAGCGCGATCAGGCCGCCGATCATCGATCCCTTACCGCGCCCGGCCTGCTGCGAAGCCCATGAGGCCGCCGTTGCTGCCCGCAACGCCAGCTTGCCGCGTACCGAGATGTCTGCCACGCCGCGAGTTTATTGGTGCGACCCGGTTGCTGCGCAGGCGGTATCGCCGGATTCGGCGTGAGCTGCGCCGCACCACGGTTCCACCGCGTACCTCAGGCGTGTCGCCGATCAGGACTTGTAGAGCAGCTCCTCGTACGTGTGTGAGTAGTGCTTCTCCAATTGCTCCAGCGTCTCGGTGCTGTCCGGCTGCAATTCCTTCACCAGTCGCGCCTGGTTGGGCAGGGTGTCGACCGGCCACTGCTCCGGCTTCCACAGCCCGCTGCGCAGGAATGCCTTGGCGCAGTGCAGGAAGATCTGCTCGATCCGCACCTCGATGGCGAGGATGGGCCGATGCCCGCGCACCACCATGTCGTCGAAGTACGGTGCGTCGCGCACCAGGCGCGCGCGGCCGTTGACCCGCAGGGTCTCACCACGCCCCGGAATCAGGAAGATCACGCCCACATGCGGATTGACCAGAATATTGAGGTAGCCGTCCGCGCGGCGATTGCCCGGGCGCTCCGGAATGGCGATGGTCTTGTCGTCCAGTACGCGCACGAAACCGGCCGGATCACCCTTGGGCGAGGCGTCACAGTTGCCGTCCGCATCGCTGGTGGCCAGCACCACGAACGGGGAGTTGGCGATCCACTCCCGGTCCCGCGGGTGCAGTGCGACCCGCTCCTTGGCGATGGCGCGGGGCGTCGGCGCGCCCAGCAGTTCCCGCAGTTCGGCCGGATCGGTGATCTCGCTCATGACTCGATTGAACGCGTGCACCGCGGTCCGGGGCCAGTGGTTTGTGCGGAATGTCGCTAGAGCGGTGCGTCGAACAGGTTCGACTGTCCCGCCGCGTACCGCGCGATGTCCATCTGCCGGAACGGTTCCAGTTCCGCGGCCCGGTACAGGGTGAACAGCTTGCAGCGCGGCGCATCCGAACCGCTCACGTCCAGCAGTGCGTTCACCGCTGTCCGCGCCGCCTCCGAGGCGCCTTCCATGGTGGCCAGGTCCACATTGGTGCGCACGTAATCGCCTGCCAGGAACAGGTTTTCGAGATCCGCCGTATGCGATACCGGGCGCAGCGCCCAGGAGCCCGCGGTATTGATCAGCAGCGGATCGGCATTGGCATTGCGATGCTGCCCCGCATCCCAGGTAATACCGGTGTCCAGGAACCAGGAGTGCAGGTCCTCATCGCGCAGCAGCACGCGCTCGTCATTGAGGTGCGCCTTGAGCTGTGCCCATACCTCACGCGAAATCTCGTCGGGCGAGCACTCTTTGGCGGGTTTGCCGTACAGCATTCCCGGGGTGTTCCAGTCTGAGATGTCGACCGACAGGCAGTCCTGCACGGACCCGTCGCCGAAGCCGGGCAGCGGGGTGCGGTTCCAGAACTGGTTCTGCGCAATGGAAGTCAGCGACCACGGGGAATCCACATAGGCGACATGGCCGCGCGCGATATCGGTCTGGGTGCGCATGAAGAACTGGATGCCGGTCATCCAATCCACCATGAGCTGGCTCATGCCCGCCAAATCCGGTCGCAGCGCGAGGATTTCGGGCGTCCACAGGGTGCGGGCCACCTCGGTGGAGAGAGCGGTCACGAAGTAGTCGGCGTCGACCTGCTGCGCCGAGCCCGAGGCATCAACAATGCGGGCGGCGGAAATACGACCGTCCGCGACCTCGAGGCCGCGCACCTCGGCACTGACGAACTTCACGCCCAATTCGCGTAGCCGCGCCACCCACGGATTGATCCAGGCCTCATTGGTGGCGCCGTTCAGCAGCCGGTCCAGGGCGCCGTCATTGCCGACCTCGAGCGGATTGCCGAGGAACTGCTCGCCCATATTGCCGATGGTGAGGGTGCTGGCCAGATCGTCCTTGGCGGCCACCAGCAGCGTGGTCAGCGTGCGCGAGAGCAGCATGCGGAACTCGGTGGAACGCCTTCCCGCGCCTACATATTCGCGCCACGCCACTTTGTCCCACTGCCCGTAGCGGCGGGCATCGCAGCTGGTATTGAAGACCAGCAGGCGGTTGGCGAAGTACAGGGCATCGGTGTCGGTCATCTTGGTGCTGGTGCTGATGGCCGAACCGACGGTCTCCCGGAAATCGTCCGGTGTGGCCCACGGTTTCCCGGATCGGCCCATCGGGATGATGGTGTCCGGGGCGTTCTGCCGCGAGAAACGCGCCTCGGGAGCCGCGACCAGGTTGTCCCACACCCCGTTCGCATTGCCCGCGAACGGGATTCGCCGCATGGTGTCGGGAATGTGCTTGTAGAAGCCGGGAAAGAAGCGGAAGCCGTGCTCGCCCCACAGTTCCGGGCGGCCGCCGCTGCCGCTGCCGGGTACCGCGATGCTGCGCGCTTTCCCGCCCAGCGCGCGGCGCTCGTACACGGTCACATCGAAACCGCGCTCGGCCAGTTCGTGCGCGGCGGTCAGGCCGGCGACACCGCCGCCGAGCACCACCACTCGACGACCCGGATCGGCGACCGCGGCGGTGGGGCGCAGTGTTGCGGCCGCCCCGGCCATCGCACCGGCCGCGACCGCGCCACGCAGCACCGTCCGCCGTGTGACGGACATACGCTGTCCAGCCATTCCCTACCTCCCACGCCTGGGGGGAATCCTAGGCAGCAGGAACCGGCAGTGGGTCCGTAGGGTCGCTTTTTTCGTACCGCGAGTCTGCGGATTTTGCGAGGATGCCGGCCGTTCGCTAGGCCTCGACGAGCCGGGGGGCGGGTTCCGTCGGCACCGACCGGGGCTCAGAGCTGGGCGTCGAGACCGTTCGACGCCCTGCCGAGGTTGCTGTGAACGCGCCTGCGATGACTATCGCCGCGCCCACAAGCGACAGCCCTGACGGCGTCTCGTGCAGGAAAGCCCAGGAGGCGGCGATGCCCACCACCGGCACGCCCAGCGACAGCGGCGCCACCGTGCTCGCCGGGTAGCGGCTCATCAGATACGTCCACAATCCCGAGCCCGCGATCGTGCCGAGCAGCACGATGTAGGCCAGTGCGGCGAAGGCCGGCCAGCCGCTCATCGAGAAGGAGGCGGCCAGATCGTGCCATCCGGTGGTCGGGCCCTCGGTGAGCGTGGAGAGCGCGAACATCGGCAGCGGCGGTACCACCGCCATCCACAGCGTGAGATGCAGGGGGTTCACCGCCGGTCCCGCGGATTCGGCTGCGGCCAAGCGGGATCCGAGGTTGCCAAACGCCCAGCCCAGCCCGGCCGCCAGCGTCAGCAGCACCGGCAGCAGCGCGGCATGGTGCGACCGGTCCCAGCCGATCACGCCCATCCCCGCCAGGGCGACCGCGATACCCAGCAGCTGGATCCCGCGCAGCCGCTCCCGCAGGAACACCGCGCCCAGCAGCACCGTGAACGGCGCCGACGACTGCAACACCAGCGAAGACAGGCCGGTCGGCATGCCCTCCCGCATGGCCGTGAACAGCAAGGCGAACTGCAGAATCCCGAAGCCCACGCCGTACAGCAGCAGCCACCGCCACGGCACCTGCGGCCGCGGCACGAAAATCAGCACGGGCACCGCGATCACCGCGAACCGCAATCCCGCGAAGAAGAACGGCGGAAAGTGGTCGAGCCCCACCCGAATAGCCAGAAAGTTCAGTCCCCACAGCACCACAACGGCCAGCCCGAGCACCCGATCACGATTGGTCATACCCGAATACTGAGGCCACCAATAGGTAAGAACAATCGAATATATCCACACCAACAATGTAGTAAAACTTACCTATGCCCCACCCTGAAGACCCCACACCCCACCCACCCCGCACCGTCCCACCCCCACGCCGCATCCAACCACCAACCGCCGCCCTCCCACCCGACCCCGCCTCGGCAACCCCCGACCCCGCCCCGCGCACCCCCGCTCGGCCCCGCCGAATCACCTCAGCGGCCGCCGACCACAGCACTCGCGGCGCGACCGCCGACGCCGGCGTAGCGGACACCGCCCACAAGCCGTCCACTACCGCCACACGCAGGCAAAAGACATCGGGCGCGCGCACGAGCCTCGGGCGCGGCGAGGCAGCCTCCCTCGGCAACGACGAGCATGCGGCCGAAACGTCCCGCGCTGAGACCAATAGCGAGTCTTCCGATACCGGCACGCTGCCAGGTGGCCCGACTTCGGGTGCCGGGAACGCCAGCGCTTCCCACCCGCCCGACGCAGGCAGAGGATCCCGCACGGGACCGGACGGCACAGTGCGCGTGGATGATTCGGAGCTCGGCCAGGGCCGCGGCGGAGCAGGGATGGCGGTGGAGCGGTTGCGGGTTTTGCGGGAGTTGGCGGATCGGGGGACGGTGGCCGCGGTGGCGGCGGCGTTGTCGATGACGCCGTCGGCGGTTTCGCAGCAGTTGAAGGTGCTGGCGCGGGAGGCAGGGGTGGCCCTGCTGGAGCCGGATGGGCGGCGGGTGCGGTTGACCGATGCGGGGCGAGCGCTGGTGGTGCGGGCCGATGAGGTGCTGGCGGCCATGGACAAGGCGGCGGCGGAGATGGCGTCCTATCGCGGATCGCCACGGGGGGAGGTGCGGGTGGCGCTGTTCCCGTCGGGGGCCGCGCTGTTGCTGCCGCGGGTGCTGGCCGAATTGGCCGACAGCGGAGTAGAGATGGTGGCCCGGGACGAGGACGTGCCGTCGATCGAAGTGCCACGATTGCTGGCCGATTACGACGTGGTGCTCACCCATCGCGATGAGCGTGCGGCATCGATCAGCGGGCCGCGGGTGGCGTCGCGGGTACTCATGCGGGAGCCGATCGACGTGGTGGTCGGGCCGAACCATCGACTGGCCAAACACGGCGCGGTGGTGCCCGCCGAACTCGCCGACGAGACCTGGCTGAGCGTGCGCGGCGGATTCCCGGTCGACGACGTGCTGCGCTCCATCGCCACCGTCACCGGCGTGCAACCCCGAATTGCCCAGCGGCTCAACGACTTCACCGTCATCGAAGCCCTGGTCGCCTCGGGCTACGGCATCGCCCTCATGCCGCGCCACGCCGTACGTCACCCGGACGTGGTCATGCTCCGCCTGGCCGGCGTCCGCGCCGCCCGCCTCTACGACCTGGCCACCCGCCCGCACGCCGAGAAGCGTCCCGCCGTCGCAACGGTTCTGGCGGCCTTCCACACCGCCGCCCGCCGTGCGACCGAGCCTGGCGAATCACGGAAATAACTGCGCCCCTGGGTTATTCACCGCACCCGGCGGCGGTCCCTCACCCGTTGCGCACTTGAATGTATACCGCGGAGGATGATTCAACGGTTCGGTTGGACAACACCACCGGCGGCCGCTGTGCCGCCGATGCCGCCCGGCCGCCGAACCCACCGCCGACACGACGACGAGTGGGGCAGGTCTTGACTTGGAGTGCACTCCAGGTCCTAGCGTTGAGCTCATGAGCATTCGTCTCGGATACCAGATGCCCAACTTCAGCTACGGGGTAGCGCCGCGCGAGCTGTTCCCGGCGGTTGTCGCGCAGGCGCGCGAGGCGGAGGCCGCGGGATTCGACGCCGCCTTCGTAATGGACCACTTCTATCAGTTGCCGCTGATCGGCGCGCCCAGCGAACCCATGCTGGAGGCGTATACCGCGCTGTCCGGCCTGGCCGCCTCCACCGAGCGAATCCAGTTGTCCGCCTTGGTGACCGGCAATACCTACCGCAATCCGGCGCTCACCGCCAAGACCGTCACCACCCTGGATGTGGTGAGCCAGGGGCGGGCCGTGCTCGGTATCGGCGCGGGCTGGTTCGAGCTGGAGCACCAGGCCTACGGCTTCGAATTCGGCACCTTCACCGAGCGCTTCGAACGCCTCGAGGAAGCCCTCCAGATCATTACGCCCATGCTGCGCGGCCGGCAGTCCACCTTCGACGGCAAGTGGTACCAGACCAAGGACGCCATGAACGAGCCGCGCGTCCGGGACGATCTGCCGATCATGCTCGGCGGCGGCGGCGAGAAGAAGACCTTCGCCCTGGCCGCCCGCTTCGCCGACCACCTCAACATCATCTGCAATGCCTCCGAGCTCCCCCGCAAACTCGAGGCCCTGCACGCCCGCCTCGACGAGGCCGGCCGCGATCCGAAGACTCTGGAAACCAGCTTCCTGGCCTTCGTCATCGTCGATGAGGATGGCGACCGCGCCCGCAAGGTCCAGGCCGATCTGCTTGCCCGCCAAGGCATTGCCGACCTGTCCTCCATGCCCGCCGAGGCCCTGCGCCAGTCCCCCGCCGACCGCCAATTCGTCGGCACCCCCGACGAGGTCGCCGAACAATTCCAATCCCGAGTCCTCGACCACGGCATCGACGGCCTCATCGTCAACCTCGTCACCGGCGGTCACGAGCCCGGCACCGTAGAACTCGCCGGCCGCGCCCTCTCCCCCCTCGTCCACGCCTGACCACCCCGGCACCACTTGACCGAACAGCCCGTGTCCCCCCGAACAGTCCTTGCAAAGGCTGTCCGGTCAGGACACGGGTTGTTCGGTGCGCGCAATCGGTTGCCACCTCGATCACCCGCCGCACCAGCCCGATCCCGCTGCCCGCGCACGAAATCGCATGGTGCGCACGGAATCGACGGCGATTTCGTGCGCACGACGCCGACCAGTGCGCGGCGCACTGACTCGGCGGCCGGTGCGGGTGTGGATCCCGGCCGAAAATATGCCGGGATGACGAGGGGACATGCGCCTGCGTTGCATTGCGGGTGGTGGACGGGAAACGCCCCGCAGCTTGTTGCTGCGGGGCGTTGGTTTGTGTTGCGGTTCGGGTCAGCGCTGCTGGTACGGGGGCTGGCCCTGTCTGGTGGCGTGGTAGCCGAAGTCGTCGGCGACCATGGCGGCCAGTTCGAGGAGGGCTTGGCGGGTGGGTTTGCCTACCAGTTCGAGGTCGATCTCCGCGCCTTCGGCGAGGTGATCGTCGAAGGGGACCACCTGGACTGCGCGGGTGCGGTCCAGGAAGAGCTTGCGGAGCTGGTCCAGGTCCACGGTCGAGGAACCCTTGCGAGAAGCGTTGACCACCACCACGGTTCGCTCCACCAGCTTGTGGTAGCCGTGGTGATCGAGCCAGTCCAGCGTCGCCGAGGCGCTGCGCGCACCGTCGATGGCCGGTGAGGTCACCAGCACCAGTGAGCTCGCCATATCCAGCACGCCCGACATGGCCGAATGCATGAGTCCGGTACCGCAGTCGGTGAGGATGATGTTGTAGAACTGCTGCAGGATGCCGATGGCCTTGCGGTAATCGGCCTCGCTGAACGCCTCCGACACCGCCGGATCCTGCTCGCTGGCAAGCACTTCGAGACGGCTGGGCGCCTGCGAGGTGTGGGCGCGCACATCGGAGTAGCGGGAGATGTGGCTGTCCTCCAGCAGGTTCCGCACCGTGGAGCGGGTCTGCCGCGGCACCCGGTGGGCCAGGGTGCCCAGGTCGGGGTTGGCGTCGATGGCAATGACCCGGTCACCGCGCTCGGAAGCGAAGGTAGAGCCGAGACCGACTGTGGTGGTGGTCTTTCCGACACCACCCTTGAGCGACAGGATCGCAATGCGGTAGTCACCGCGCACCGGCTGATTGACCCGATCCACCAGCTGCGCGTGCACCACATCCGCGGGCGACTCGCCCGGGTTGATCACACCGCCGGAGGCCTTGTGCACGGCCCGCCGCCACCCGCTGCGCGGTGCACGACGTGCCCGCTTCAACAGGTTCAGATCATTGACCGAATGCCCCGGAGGCGGCGGCGGCTGAAAACCGCCCTGCTGCATCGGAAAACCCTGCGGCGGCTGACCGTTCCAGCCCTGCGGCGGATAACCACCCGGCTGCATCGGCGGCTGTCCGCCCTGCTGCATCGGCGGCTGCGGCTGCGCGGGCGGCGGGGACCAGCTGTAGATCGGCCCACCCGGCTGATCATTGCCCGGCGCGAACTGCCCCGGCTGCCCCGGTCCACCGAACTGTCCGGGCACTCCGTCCGGCCCCGGCGCACCGGGCTGCTCCGGCGGCGCGGGCTGATCGGGAAACACTCGGCGAACCATGCCGTCGCTGCCGATTTCCTGCCGGATCTCGCCGTACGGGGTGTTGTCACGGACTTCGCCGTACGTCCCCTCGGGCGGCGGAAACGCACCCGGCGCACCGGGATTCGGCGGCGGCGCGAACTGCCCCGCATCGGGCATCTGATGATTGCCGGAGTGCTGGAAACCCGGCTGGAACTGCCCGCCTGGACCGTTCGGCCCGGGCCCGGCGAACGGACCCTGCCCCTCGAACGGTCCGTTCGGACCGCCCGCGAACGGACCCGGAGCGCCGTACGGCCCCGCCGGCGGGAACCCGCCGGGCGCGAAGGGATTCGGCCCGTCACCGTGTGGCCCGGGCGCGAACGGGTTCGGCTGCTGCCCACCCGGCTGCCCCTGGCCGTACGGCGGCGCGAACTGCCCCACACTCTCGGCCGGGAAGACGGTGGTCTGCTCGATCGAGTCGGGAACCGGCGGGAAGAACCCCGACCCCGGCTGCTCCCCCTCGACCGGAGACTCCGGCCCGGCCTTACCCGACTCCGGCACAACCCCGGCGGATGCGGCGTCGTCCTTGACGTCGTCGCCATCCACCGTCGTGCCCGGGGCGGGCTTCGACTTCGAATTCTGATCGTTCGTGGTCACGTGTCCCCCATCTGCTCGACAGCTCGAACAGAGAGCTCGGCGCTAATGCGTCCCAACGCTAGCATTGCCGACCGGGCCATACCCGGCCCTGGTAAACCTTCGCACCCCCCTGCAACTGCACCGCAACCGAGAGTTCACCGAAGTGGTTATGCGAATCGGCTATGAAAAGCTTTGGGGCGCAGGCGTGGTCGCCCTCCCCGGACCAATCGGTCCGAAACCGATCGAGCCCGCCCCGATAGTCCGGAGCGGGCTCTATACGACGGTACTCAGCTCTCGCGGGCCGCGCGGTTGACTGCGGAAACTACCGCACGCAGGGACGCGGTGGTGATGGAGGTGGCGATACCCACGCCCCAGGTCACCTTGTCGCCGATGGCGCATTCGACGTAGGCCGCGGCCTGGGCGTCGTCACCGGAGGACATGGCGTGCTCGCTGTAGTCCAGCACGCGGACGTCGTAGGCGATGGTGGCCAGCGCGTCCACGAAGGAGGCGAGCGGGCCGTTGCCCTCACCGGAGATGGCCTGTTCGACGCCGTCCACCTTGACCACGGCCTCGATGTGATCGACGCCGCCATCCAGTTCGGAGGCGGTGACCTTCTGGCGGATGCGCTCCAGCGGCAGGATCGGGGTCAGGTACTCCTCGGAGAAGACATCCCACATCTCCTTCGGGGTGACCTCGCCGCCCTCACCGTCGGTGATCTTCTGCACGGCCTGCGAGAACTCGATCTGCAGGCGGCGCGGCAGCACCAGCCCGTGATCGGTCTTCATGATGTAGGCGACGCCGCCCTTGCCGGACTGCGAATTCACCCGGATGACGGCCTCGTACGTGCGGCCGACATCCTTCGGGTCGATGGGCAGGTACGGGACCGCCCAGGTCATATCGGCCACATCGGAATCCGCGGCGTCCGCGGCGTACTTCATGGCGTCCAGGCCCTTGTTGATGGCGTCCTGATGCGATCCGGAGAACGCGGTGTAGACCAGGTCGCCGCCGTACGGGTGGCGCTCGGCCACCGGCAGCTGGTTGCAGTATTCGACCGTGCGGCGGATCTCGTCGATATTGCTGAAGTCGATCTGCGGATCGACACCGCGCGAGAACAGATTCATCCCCAGCGTCACCAGGCAGACATTGCCGGTGCGCTCACCATTGCCGAACAGGCAGCCCTCGATGCGATCCGCACCGGCCTGGTAGCCCAGCTCGGCGGCGGCCACGGCGGTACCGCGGTCATTGTGCGGATGCAGCGACAGCACGATGGAATCGCGGCGAGCCAGATTGCGGCTCATCCACTCGATGGAATCGGCGTAGACGTTCGGGGTCGCCATCTCCACGGTCGCCGGCAGGTTGATGATCAGCGGCTTCTGGGGAGTCGGCGCAATGATCGCGGAGACCGAATCACACACATCCAGTGCGTAATCCAGCTCGGTGCCGGTGTAGGACTCCGGGCTGTACTCGTAGCGCCAGTTGGTGTCCGGGTACTTCTTCTCGATCTCCAGGCACAGCGTGGCGGCATCGGTGGCGATCTTCTTCACGGCCGCGCGGTCCGCGCGGAAGACCACGCGGCGCTGCAGGATCGAGGTCGAGTTGTAGAAGTGCACGATCGCCTGCGGCGCACCGGCGCACGCCTCGAAGGTGCGCTCGATCAGCTCGGCCCGGGACTGCGTCAGCACCTGAATGGTGACATCGTCCGGAATCGCGCCGTCCTCGATGATCTCGCGGACGAAGTCGAAGTCGGTCTGGCTGGCCGCCGGGAAGCCGACCTCGATCTCCTTGTAGCCCATGCGGACCAGCAGATCGAACATGCGGCGCTTGCGCGCCGGGCTCATCGGATCGATCAGCGCCTGATTTCCGTCGCGCAGATCCACGGCACACCAGGACGGCGCGCGGTCGATGATCTTGTTCGGCCAGCTGCGGTCGGGCAGCGTAATCGGCTCGACCTCCTCGGCGAACGGCCGGTACCGGAACGTCGGCATGGAGGAGTTCTTCTGCGTGTTCCAGGCAGGCTGGTCGGCAGGAGCGGGCTTGCTCGGCACATTGATCGTGCGAGAGCCGGATACGAAAGCATCAGCGGGTGACATGGCGATTATCTCCGAGAGTGTGGCTGGATCCCAGGGGTGGGGTAGACCGGCACGACTAGCACCCGCGACGGGCGCCGGTCCGTATCAGACCCCGTCGCGGCGGCCGAGGAGAAGGCTGGCCCGCTGCATGATGATCACGAGTTTACAGGGCGGCAACGAGTGCCCGGAAGCCCGGCTAGCTATCTGCCGGCCGCGCACAGAGTTCATGGATGAATCTCATCTTGTCGAGCACCGGTCCGGCCAGTACGAACGGGTACAGATCGGGGTGACCCATGGAACGGTTGACCATGTTCAGCGCCCAGGTCAGCGGTAGCCACAATTCGATGATGCGGTCGAAACCGGCCTGGCCGATCTGCGGGCGGTCCAAGGTCGCGGCGGCCGGAGCGAATCCGAAAGCCGCTGCGGTGTCCAAGGTGTCACGGATGTGCAGGTAGTGGGCGAAGGTTTCGGCCCAGTCCTCGGCGGGGTGCATGGTCGCGTACGAGGAGACGTGGTCCGATTCCCAGCCGGGCGGCGGGCCCACGGAGTAGTGCCGGTCCAGGGCCTCCTGATAGTCGGCGAAAGGGTCGCCGAACAGGGCACGGGCGCGGTCCAGATCCGCGTCGGAGACCAGGACCGGGAAGTAGTAGTGGCCGATCTCGTGGCGGAAGTGACCGAGCAGGGTGCGGTACGGCTCGTCCATCTCGATGCGGAGTTGCTCGCGGTGCACGTCATCACTCTCTGCCAGATCGAGGGTGATGACGCCGTTGTCGTGGCCGGTCATGATCGGCTCCTCACCACTGGCCAGCAGGTCGAAGGCGAGGCCGAACTCCGGATCGGCGACCCGATCCACTATCGGCAGGCCGAGTTCGGTGAGCTCCAGGACCAGGCGGCGTTTGGCGGTTTCGGCCTCCCCGAAGGCGACAAGCCATTTGTCATCCTGGTCGGCGGGGCGGGTGCGGGTGAGGCGGCAGGATTCGCACAGCACCTGGCCGGGGCCGTTCGGGACCAGCCAATTGCATTGCGCCACATGCTGGTTATCGCACAGGCGGAAGGCCGCGATATCCACGATGCCACCGCTCGCGGGCGCGGATTCGCTCGCCAGCACCAGTAGTGCCCGCTCGGTCAGGCTGAACCCGAGCGAACTGCCGCAGCTCAGGCAGAGGGAGTTTTCGAAAGCCAAGCGCTGGCCGCAACGGGGACAGTTGAAATCACGCATAACTCACACCTCGACTGGAGCGACGTCGACGGACACGGTGATGGTGCTTTCCTTCGCGTCGGTGTAGATGATGCCGCGCACCGGCGGCACGTCCGCGTAGTCGCGACCCCAGGCCAGGGTCACGTAGCGCTCGTCGGCGAATTTATTGTTGGTGGGGTCGAAGTCGATCCAGTGGCCGTCGCCGGCGGTATCGTCCGGCAGCCAGACCGCCGCCCAGGCGTGCGTGGCGTCCGCGCCGATCAGGCGGGGCTTGCCGGGTGGCGGATTGGTGGCGAGGTAGCCGGAGACGTAGCGGGCGGCCAGACCCTGGGAGCGCAGGCAGGCAATGCCGAGGCGGGCGAAATCCTGGCAGACGCCTTTGCGCGCGATAAAGACATCGGCGACGCGGGTGCTCACGGTGGTGGAACCGGATTTGTAGGTGAAGTCGGTGTAGATCCGGGCCGTCAGCTCGGTGACCGCGTCGAGTAGCGGGCGGCCCGGCGGGAAGGATTCGGCGGCATAGGCGGCGATCTCCGGGTTGATTTCCGGCGGATTCAGATCGAGCGTGAATTCCACTGCGAGCGGGCCGTTTTCGATGCCCGGGCGGGCATGCTCCCACGGTTTGGAATCCGGCGGCGGGAGCCGGCTGGTCACCTCCACCATCGATTCGCCGGTCACCTCCAGGCGGCGATGCTCGGCGGTGACATGAAAATACAGGGTGGTATTGCCGTACACATCCGCGCCGACCGAACGGTCCGAGGGCACCGGATCGATCCGAACGTCGTGCGACAGTGAGCGCTGACCAGGGAATTCGCGGGGCGTCAGATAGGCGCGACCGTAGGAACTGGAAACCCCGTCCGAGTACACGTAGATCGTGCGATGCACTACCCGATAGCGGCGCACCCTCACCCCACCACCCGGGTGGTGCCCCACAGCGGCTGTGTTTCACGTGGCACCGAAAGTCTTGTGGTCTCGAAGGATTCGGAGATCTTGCGCAGTCGCAGGTGGACGCCGTCGAGCAGTTCGGCGAGTTCGGCGTAGCAGCCGGTGGCGTCGATGATCTCCAGATCGGCCGGGTCGACGCGGCGCAGCATGCGCTGAGCATCGGTCAACAGCCGTTGCGGGCGTGAGGATCCGGAGGCCGCGGGCAGTGCCAGGAAATCGGCTTCGAGGCGCTCGAGCTGATAGGCCAGCGAGCGTGGATTGCTCGAATCGAACAGCAGTAACCCCGCAACAGCCGACAATCGCATCGAATCCCGGTGGCGGCGGCGATAACTCACCGCCGACACCGTCGCCTGCAGCACCGCGTCGACCACCACCCGGCCGACCGGCTCCGGATAGGTATCGGTGAGCGCCGCCGCCAGCAGCGAGGACAGGGCGAGCCCCCGCTCGATCCGCCGCCCGATATCCATCACGTGCCAGCCGGAATCGCGCACAGTCGATTCCGCATCGATCCCCGACAGTGACAGCAGCGCCGCCAAAGCCCGCGAATGCACCGCCGACAGCGCCGCACCCCGATCCCCCCGCGCGCTGCGGTATTCCGACAGCGACCGATCCACCGAGCCCAGCACCATCCAGGTATCCGGCGACAGCTGGTCCCGCACCGCCCGCGCCGCCTGCCCGTAGCGCTCCACCGCATAGGCCAGCGACCCCGACAACTCCCGATCCACCGTCAGCGACACCAAATACGCATGATCCCGCCGCGAAGCCCCGGGCAACGCAATCGGCACGGTCGGCTGATCGGAGTACTCCCGCCGACTCGGCTGCAGCCCACCCGACAATGCCCCGGCACCCTGGGATTGCCCACCCGCGCCTTGCGACTGTCTTCCCGCACTTTGCGATTGCCCACCAGCGCCTTGCTGCTGCCCGCCCACACCTTGCGACTGCCCGCCCGAGCCCTGTGACTGCCCGCCCACGCCTTGCGACTGCCCGCCCGAGCCTTGCGACTGCCCGCCCACACCTTGCGACTGCCTACCCGAGCCCTGTGACTGCCCGCCCACACCTTGCGACTGCCCGCCCGAGCCCTGTGACTGCCCGCCCACACCTTGCGAGTGCCCGGTTGCGCTTTGCTGTTGCGACGAAGCTGTTTGCTCCGCAATCGGTTCCGGTTTGTCTGGTAGTGATTCCTGTTGGGCGGCAGAGGTTCTGGGGAGGGGTGGGGTGGTGCCGGTCATGTGGCCCAGGGCGGCTACCAGGATGGGCATGGCTTCGGCGCCTTCCATCCAGGGACGGTAGCGGTAGTCCTGGTAGCGGTCGTGGGTGGCGCCGAGCAGGCGGACGGTGGACTCGGCGCGTTCGCTGTAGCGGCCCATCCAGAAGAGGTCGTTGAGGACGCGGGGGGAGCTGATGACATCCAGAGCCGGGGCGGCGGGGGCGCGGCGTTCGCGCTCCTCGGCGACCTCGACGGCGGGGACTTCGGCAGGGAGCGCACGGACCCAGATGTCCTTGGCGGCGGCTTCGCCGATCATGCCGTCGGGACCGGTGCGCTGATGCAATTGGCCGAGTCCGCCTGCCATGACGCGATATCCGACGCGGCCGGCCAGGGAGAAGAGGCGGACGGCGACGGGAGCCGCGGCGAGATCGCCGGAACCGGTGACGGCGGGGGCCACCGAGAACCGGGCGGGCTCGCGACCCACCCATTTCCAGCCTTCGACGGTTATGCGGGCTCCCCACTCGGCGCGCTGCGCCGCCGTGAGCAGGTGGCCGAACACCGTGGTGCCGTCGATGGTGGAGCGCAGGATCAGGCGCGGCAGCTGGGCGATGAGCTGCGATCGCGCGCAATCATCTCCACCCCAGTAGGTTTCGACACTGGGAAGTTTCAGCTCCTCGTCCAGCAGCGCACGCGAAAGTTGCGGCAGGAACGCGGCGAGAGCGGGACTCTCCAGCAGTCCGCTGCCGAGCGTATTCACCACCGTGACCGCGCCGCGGCGCAGCACCTCGACCAGACCCACCACACCGAGACGCGAATCCGGGCGCAAATCCAGCGGATCGGAGAATTCGGCGTCCACCCGGCGCAGCACCACATCGACCTGTTTGAGCGTGCCGAGCGAACGCATCCACAGATGGCCGTCGCGCACCACCAGATCGGCGTTCTCGACCAGCGGGAAACCCAGCACCGACGCGAGATATGCCTGATCGAAGGCGGTTTCGGACTGCGGCCCGGGGCTCAGCACGACCACCACGGGTTCCTCGTCGGCGGCGTGCGGCGCGGCTTCCACGAGCATGAGCCGCATGGCGCGCACGAACGGCGTGATCGGCAGCGGGCTGGCCAGTTCGAAGGCCTCCGGGATGGCCGAGGACACCACGCGCCGATCCGCGATCGCATAGCCCGCACCGGACGGCGCCTGCGCCCAATCGGACAGCACCCGGAACTGCCCGTCGCTCCAGCGGCTGATATCGCAGGCGTGCAGGAACAGCTGATGCTGTCCGGGCAGCGAAATCCCGTGCGCGGCACGCATATACCCGGTGTACCCGAACACCACCTGCGGCGGGAGCAGTCCCGCGGTGAGCGTGCGGCGCGGCCCGTACACATCCGCCAGCACCGCATCCAGCAGTCGCGAGCGCTGCACCACGCCCGCCTCCAGCGTGGCCCAGTCCTCGGCGGACAGCAGCAGCGGAATCGGGTCGAGCCGCCACAGGCGCGGCGAGGCGGGCTCGTTCGCGGTGGCGCCGAGCTCGGTATAGGTGATGCCGTCGTCCTCGATGAGCCGCCGCACCCGTGCATCCAGTGCGTGCAGCCCGTCGCGGCCCTGTTCCAGGAAGTCGGTGGAGAGTTCGGACCAGATGGGGCGCAGCCGCCCGCCACCGTTCACGAGTTCGTCGTAGTAGCCGTCGGTGGGCAGCCCGCAGGCATCGAAAGCACCGGTATCAGCCGCTGCCGCACGGTATTTCGCGTACTCGTCGGCCGTTCCCGCGCCGGCCGGGGAGCCCCAGCCGTGGGGTCCGCCGGTCGTGGCGTCATCGGGTGGCGTTGTGTCGAACACTGTCACCGCTACCACTTCCCAGGGTGTGCCTACCGGTCGCCGGTCATGCCCCACACCGTGCGCGCCCGGCGTAGATCGAGGATCCCAGGCGCACCGACATCGGTGGCCTGTATGGCCGATTTGGCACGCAGATCCGCAATATCGACCGGCCCGGGAGTGTGACCGTTCGGTTCGAAACGACGATTGCGCCGAGATTGCGCCACCACCGCATTCACCGGCGGCGACGGATAGAACATGCCGCCGGGATGCGACACGTAGTAGGTGCAACCGCCCAGGGACACACCCGCCTCCAGATCGATCACATCGAAGACCAGCGGCGCATCCACCGTGATCGACGGATGCAGGGAGTTCGGCGGCTGCCACGCCCGGAAGCGCACGCCCGCCACCTGCACATCCGCCTTGTCGGTGGCCAGCAGCGGCACCGGAAAACCATTGCAGGTGATCAGGTATCGGCCCCGGTCGCCGCCGACGACCCGCAGCTGCAAACGCTCCACCGAAGAATCCACATAGCGAGCGGTGCCGGAGAGGGTGGTCTGCTCCCCCAGCGTGTTCCACGGTTCGATGGCGCCGCGCAATTCGAGCTCCATGCCACCGTGTACCACCGTGCCGATGCGCGGGAAACGGAATTCCGTGAACGGTTCCAGCCAGCTGATATCGAAATCGATACCGTGTGCGCGCAGATCGGCCGCGACCTCGGACATATCGGCGATCAGGAAGTGCGGCAGCAGATATCGCCCGTGCAGATTCGACCCGTGCCGCAGCAGCGGCGCGGTGTACGGCCGCTCCCAGAATCGCAGCACCAGCGCCCGTACCAGCAGCGACTGCACCATGGCCATGCGGAAGTGCGGCGGCATCTCGAAACCGCGCAGTTCCACCAGCCCGAGCCGGCCGCGCGCGGAGTCCGGGCTGTACAGCTTGTCGATACAGAATTCGGCGCGATGCGTATTGCCGGTGAGATCGGTCAGCAGATGCCGCAGTGCGCGATCCACCATCCATGGGGCAGCGGTACTTTCACCGGTGCCGCCGCTCGAGCCGCGTCCCGCACCATGCGTAGTCGAACCGGGTCCGTCCGAGGCATTGCGCCCCGCCAGCCGGGCGATCTCCGCGAACGCTATTTCGAGGTCGTACAGGGAGTCCGGACGCGATTCGTCCGCCCGCGGAGCCTGCGAGGTGGGACCGATGAAGCGGCCGGAGAACAGATAGGACAGCGCCGGGTGCCGCTGCCAGTAGGTGAGCATGGAGACCAGCAGGTCCGGGCGGCGAAGTAGCGGTGACTGCGCCGGGGTGCGACCGCCCAGCGTGATGTGATTGCCGCCGCCGGTGCCACTGTGAGTGCCGTCGATATCGAAGGTCTCGGTGCTGAGACGGGCCAATCTCGCCTGATCATAAAGGGTTTCGAGGAGCCGTGACTGCTCGGCGAAGCTGCCGGTCGGCTGGATGTTCACCTCGATCACACCCGGATCCGGCGTGATGGACAGGCTGTGCAGCCGGGTATCGACCGGCGGCGCATAGCCTTCCAGCACGATCGGCTGTCCCACCGCGACCACTGCCGCCTCCACCCGGGCCACCAGATCGAAGAAGGCTTCCAATTCCTCGACAGGCGGCAGGAATACGCAGAGCCGACCATCCCGTACCTCGACGACCAGCGCGGTGATCGGTACGCGATCGGCGGGTTCGATCATGGCGGCCGGCTCGTACGCGGCGATCGGCTGCGCACGCGGCACCACCGGGTCCACCTCGAACGGGATCGGCGGCTCATGCCAGGAGACGGCGTTCAGCGGCAGGCGCAGACCGGCCGGAGAATCGCCCTCCGTCAGCATGATTCGGCCACGCCGCAGCCGCCAGTCCGCACTCGCCCAACCGGATTCGTCCGCACGCCGGTAGAGCGGCAGCACATAGGCGACAGGTTCGGTGACAGCGGAATCCAGCCGGGCCAGCAACTCCTTTCGCGCCTGCACCGAATCCTGCTGCGGCGCGAGATCCTCCTCGGATTCGACCGGCTCGCCCTCCGGCGCACGTGCTTTCGCCGCCATGCGCAGTAGTGGATCTTCGTAGGCCGGGCGAATCTGCGTGTGCGGCAGCCCGAGCCCGTCCGCCACCTCGGCCAGCAGGGTGTGCGCCGCGGCCGCATCGGCCTGCCACGGCAGTCCGGACACCGCGGCGTCCTCGCCGACCGCCGCGCTCGCGCGCTGCTGCTGACTCATGGTGGCGGTGGGACGCGCTGCACTCGAAGAGCTTTCGCGACGCTCACCGGCCGCGGGCCGGCCGCCGCGCTGTTCGTCGCCGACGTCCTTCCGCTGTTCATCGGCACCGTGGGTGCGCTGCTCGTCAGCGACCGGGCCGGGCGCGCGGGCACTCGACGAACCGGCGCTCGGCAGCCACGGATCGGCGAGGAGTTCGGGGTTCAGCCACAGCGCCTCGCCGTCGGCACGCCAGAGCGTGGCGATCTCCCAGCGCGGCAGGGGTTCTCCCGGATACCACTTGCCCTGCCGATACTGCACGAGGCCACGGGGTGCGTAGATGCGGCGCAGACGCTGTGCGAGATCGGCGGCCCGCTGCCGCTTGTGCGGTCCGTCCGCCTCGATGGTCCATTCCGGACCGGTCTGATCGTCGATGGAGACGAAGGTGGGTTCACCACCGATGGTCAGTCCGATCCCGGCCGCCCTGGTGCGCGAATCGATTGCCGCACCGGCGGTGGTGATGCGATTCCACTGGGTATCGCTGTAAGGCAGCGTAACTCGCGGATCCTCGTGGATCCGGCGCACGGTATTGGAGAAATCGAGCGTGGCATCGACCGGATCGGTGGTGCCGGTGATCGGCGCGGAGGAAACGGGATGCGGGGTCGCGGCGAGCGGGATATGACCTTCCCCCGCAAAGAGACCGGAGGTGGGATCCAATCCGATCCAGCCCGCGCCGGGCAGATACACCTCGGTCCAGGCGTGCAGATCGGTGAAATCGGCGGGCGGTCCCGAAGGCCCGTCCAGGGACGGAACATCCTGTGCCAGTTGAATGAGATAACCGGATACGAAGCGCGCGGCCAGCCCGAATTCACGCAGAATGGAGACGAGCAGCCACGCCGAATCCCGGCACGAGCCGAGCGCGGCGCGCAACGTGTGATCGGGCGTCTGCACGCCCGGTTCCAGCCGGATGGTGTAGTCGACGTCCTGGCGCAGCGCCAGATTCAGGGCGATCAGGAATTCGATGGTGCGGGGCCGATCGCGCGGCGTATTCCGGCGCACCCAGTCGCGCACCGATTCGCCCGGCCCGGAACCGGATTGGTGCTCGTCCACCGGCCGCAGGTACGGCTCCAGGTCGGCGGCCAGCTCCGGCGCGTAGGTGAACGGGAAATGCTCGGCGTACTCCTCGATGAAGAAGTCGAACGGATTGATCGCGTCCATATCGGCGACCAGGCCGATCACCACCGAGAGCTCGGTCGCGGGTTCGTGGAAGACCAGGCGCGCAAGGAAATTCCCGAAGGCGTCCTGCTGCCAGTTGACCCAGTGATCGGCAGGCTCGACCCGCATGGAGTACGCCTCGATGGCCGTGCGCGTATGCGGCGCAGGCCGCAAGCGGACCACGTGCGGATGAATCTGCACGGGCCGGTCGAAGGTGTACGTCGTGCGATGTTCGAGGGAAACCCGAATCCCCATAATCAAGTTCACCACGCCAGTGCCCTGACACGCGGGCTTATTCCCGACAGATCGGACGACACGCGGCGACCTCCCACAGTTGTCACACCCGAGTGCTTGGATTTACAGCGACGATCGAAGGAGGTTTCATGAGCCACCTCATGAACAAAGCGGCCTGTTCGCTCTGCGCATCGGCCCTCGATCACTGTCACGGGACACTGATCGCGCATGCCGACGGTTCCGCCGAGTGCACGGATTGGGCGTGCGCCGATACCGATCGGCTACGCCACCCCTTCTCCGCCGACTGCTCCGATGTGGCAGGCGGCTGCGAATGTGCAGAAGCCATGGTCAGCCCCCGTATCGCACTGCATCCCCTGGCGGGCTAGCCAGCGCGCCACCGGGTTTCGAGGCCTGCGCCGGGCTCATTTCGGCGCCTGCCGGGTCGGCTACTAGCCTGGTCAGGTGAGCTACGACTACGTTCTGCTGCCCTCCGGCGCAGCCGCGACGCCCGCCGACGTCGATGCGTACCTGACCGCGCAGGACGGGAAACCCGCCGCGCACCCGGTCGCCGAGATGGCCGCCGAGCTCGACAAGCGCAATGCGGACCTGCCCGAAGCGGATCGGTTCCTGAGTGCGGACGCCGTCGACGGCGCCATCGGCGCCGCACTGTTCGTGTCCAGCCCCTATGACGCCATCGGGCATGTGCGCGCCCTGCTGTTCGAGCTGGCGACGCCCCGCGGGTACGCCGTCTACGATCCGCAGCTGGCCTGGATCATCGATCCGGCCGATTCGGTGCCGGTCACGGTCTCACACGGTGGTGCGGGCGAATTCCCGTATCTCACAAGCGCACTCGCACATCGGTGGGTGCCGGAGCTGAGCGCGCCCGGCCCGTACCTGATCGTCGAGAGCGCCGAACAGGTCTATATCCAGATCTACCGGCACGAGAACGGGCGCTACGACGTCGAATATCGGGACGGTTCGCCGGACCGGCATTTCGCCGTGCGAATCGATGACCCGCACACCGTCGCCGACCTGATCTGGTCCTGGACCCTCGATGATCGCTCGAACTTCGGCGCCCTCGATTGGCAGCGCCTCACCTTCTGAACGGACGCGAACAATGCAGTAACAACCGCATCTCGATTCGGATTCTTGTACCCGTACCGTCCAGTCTGCACAGGTGTAGGAACGCTAGCCTTTCACTCGTGTCACACCACACGCTGATTCCCCGCTGCACGGAATCGGCACCGCACGAATCGCACGCTGCTTGTTCTCGTAACTCACCCGGAGCGAGGAGAGAACGTATGAAGCTACGCCGAAAAGCCGCCACCCCGGGGCTGCGCAAGAGCCTGGCCGTACTGGCCGGAATCGCCGCCGCCCTGGCCGCGGTGGTCGCATTGCACGCCACCGGCGCGGGCGCCGACGTTCCTCGCAACAGCCAGCACATGCCGTGCCCGCAACCGGCAGCGCTCGCCCCGCCCGTTTGGACGTAGTTACAGCACTCGGCGGCCGGAAAGCGCTCGGCCCAGAGTGAGCTCGTCGGCGAATTCGAGGTCGCCGCCCATAGGCAGGCCCGAAGCGAGCCGAGTCACGCTGAGGCCGGCGAAATCCCGGAGCATGCGCACGAGATAGGTGGCTGTCGCCTCGCCCTCGGTATTCGGGTCGGTGGCGATAATGACCTCACTGACATCGACGCCGTCGTCCTGATTGCCGATGCGCGTCAACAGTTCCCGGATGCGCAATTGATCCGGGCCCACACCCGACAGTGGATCGAGCGCGCCGCCGAGCACGTGATAGCGGCCGCGGAATTCGCGGGTGCGCTCGATGGCCTGCACGTCCTTGGGCTCCTCGACGACACAGATCATGGTGCGGTCGCGGCGCGGGTCGGCGCAGATACGGCACAGCTCGCCATCGGAGACCGTGCCGCAGACGGCGCAGAACCGCACGCCGTCGCGCACCTTCTGCAGCGCCGCCTGCAGGCGGTCGATCTCGGGCGGCTCCACCGAGAGGAAATGAAAAGCAATGCGCTGTGCGCTCTTCGGACCGACGCCCGGCAGCTTGCCCAGCTCGTCGATGAGATCCTGAACCGGACCCTCGTACACGCCTTCACACCTCTCTGTGGCTTGCCCCGACGTCGATCAGAAGCCCGGCTCGCTGAATCAGAAGCCGGGAAGTGCGCCGCCGCCGAGACCACCGGCCAGCGGGCCCAGCCGATCGGCGGCCAGCTGCTGAGCATTGTCCATGGCATCGTTGAGCGCGCCGATGACCAGGTCCTGCAGCGTCTCGACATCCTCCGGATCGACCACCTTCGGGTCGATGGTCAGCGACAGCACCTCGCCGGTGGCGCGAATCCTGGCGCGCACCAGGCCACCGCCCGCCTCGCCGTCCACCTCGGACTCCGCGATCTCCTGCTGTGCGGCCATCACGGCCTGCTGCATCTGCTGGGCCTGGGCCATCAACTGCTGGATATCGAACTCTCCACCGGGTTGCACGGTGTGTCCTCTCTGCGGGGCCTGCGCTTCTCGAAGTAAGCGATCGGCACCAGCCTAGTCGTCGCCGTTCGCGGCGAGTCTTGACTCTCCCCCGGTGGGAGAGTGTTCGCTGAAGGCATGACAGCGACGGTTCCGATCGGGGAGTTCTCCCGGCTCAGCCATCTCAGCGTGAAGGCGCTGCGGTATTACCACGAGATCGAGCTCCTGGAGCCGACCGAGGTGGATATCAGCTCCGGCTACCGCTTCTATTCCACCGATCAGGTGGAGCAGGCGCACCTGATCCGGCGGCTGCGCGAATTGAACATGCCGGTACCGGAGATCAAAGCGGTACTGGCCGCACCGGATCGGGCGGCACGCGATGCCGCACTGCGGGCGCATCTGGCGCGCATGGAGGCGGAGCTGCTGCGCACCCGCGATGTGGTGGCCTCGCTGCGGGCACTGCTGCTGCCACCGAGCGAAGTCCGATTGCGGATCGAATATCGTTCCATCCCAAGCTATCCCGCGCTCGCTCTCACCGAGAAGGTGACCCGGGACGCGATCGACCAGTGGTGCGAGACCGCCTTCCCCGCGCTGTATCAGGCGCTGGAGATCGCGGGCGTGCAGCCGGACGGTCCGGGCGGGGCCACCTATGCGCTGGAGTTCTTCGAGGAGGACTTCGGCGAGGTGGTGGCCTTCGTGCCGATCGCACCCGCGGACCGGGATCGCTTCGCGACGCTCGGCAGCAGTGCCGGAACGATCAACACGGTGGTCGATATGCCCGCCCGCCGCTTCGCCGTCGCCGTCCATCACGGCCCGTTCACCGACTTCGACCGCACCTACGGCGCACTCGGAACCCATGTGGCCGAACACGATACCGCGCTCGCGGAACCCATTCGCGAGCTCTACCTGGTCGGACCCGGCGATGCCGAACCGGCCGACTACCTCACCGAAATCTGCTGGCCCATCGGCCGGCTCTGAACAGGAGACATCGTCATGGCATTGAAGATCGCCAACATCACCATCGACAGCGCGAACGCCGCGGAACTGGCCGAATTCTGGGCGCAGCTGCTGGAGCGCACCGTCGATCCGGGCGGCAACGAGCATTTCGCCACCGTCGGCGAGAGCACCGGATTCACTCCGACGCTGATGTTCGTCCAGGTTCCGGACAAGACGCCGGGCAAGAATGTCGTGCATATGGATCTGACCGCCGACGATCTGCCCACACAGCACGAACGCGCGGTTGCCCTCGGCGCCAAGCACATCGCCGATTTCGACGAGTACGGCGTGCGCTGGTCGACCTTCGCCGACCCCGAGGGCAACCTGTTCGATGTAGCAGTGGAAAAAGCGGCCGACTAAGCGATGCCGGCTCGTCCGCCGGCCGTTTTGGCCACGGGCTCAGGCCAGTACTTCCTTGAGGTTCTCGAGCACCTCGGCCTGGATCTTCTTCAGGCCGAGCGGCGCGAAGATGCCCTCGAAGATGCCGCCGATACCGCCGGCGCCCTTCCAGCTGGTGCGCGTGGTGACCAGCGAGCCCTCGCCCTGCGGAGTGACCGTCCAGGTGGTGACCATGGAGGAATTCGAATCCCGTTCCGTCACCATGGAATCCGACACCGAGATGGTTGCGTGTACGTTGCGGGACCGCTTCTCGGTGGCGTCCAGCGTCCAATCCACCACGGTGCCCGCGCCCTTACCGCCCTCGACCACCTTGTAGTCCCGGTAGTGCGAGGAGAGGATGCGCGGCCGCACCGACTCGTAATCCGCGATCGCATCGAGAGTGCGCTTCGGATCTGCCGTCACGACGATCGAACTGGAGGCGCTGACCTGTCCCACCATGTGCTCCTTATGTTCCGACCCTCCGGGACTTTAGCGCCCGGCCGGGAGCCGTGGAGAATTCTAGACGCGTAGGAGCGGTGAGGTGGGACACCTATTTTGGGGGGTACCCCAGGAGTTACCCCGATCGGAACTAGATCAGCTGTCACCTTGGGCAACGAATTAGTACCCAGACCCTGGCGCGGCGTTCACACACGCGCCGAAAGGTTCGCCTGCGCAGGCAGTTTAGATTGTTAGCTGAAGTAATAATAATCACGGGGTAGGTGGGAATAGACTCGGAGTGCGGCTGGTAGCAACAGCCGTGGCATAGGAAAACTGTGCGTGAAAAACCGGCCCGCCGGTGTGCTCCTGCTGGCCTGAGCCGTCGGTGCAGGCTAGCGTTCCGGGGGTGGCAGTGAGTCTGTTGGGGAAGGCCGGCCGCGCACCGGCCGCGCAGGAATCAGGGTTCGCAGCGCATCGGGTTGGAGTCGATCGACTGCTCGCGTCGTATCGCGCCATTCCACCCGATGCGAACGTCCGCCTGGCCAAAAAGACCTCGAACCTGTTCCGGGCGCGTGCGAAGAGCACCGCGCCCGGACTGGACGTTTCCGGGCTGACGCAGGTCATCGCGGTGGATCCGCAGGCGCGGACCGCGGATGTGGCAGGCATGACCACCTACGAGGATCTGGTCGCGGTCACCCTGCAGTACGGCCTGGCCCCGCTGGTGGTGCCGCAGCTCAAGACCATCACCCTCGGCGGGGCGGTGACCGGGCTGGGAATCGAGTCGACCTCGTTCCGCAACGGCCTGCCGCACGAGTCGGTGCTGGAGATCGACGTGCTCACCGGGGCGGGCGAGATCATCACCGCCACCCCGGACGGCGAGTACGCCGATCTGTTCCGGGGATTCCCGAACTCCTACGGGACGCTGGGCTACTCCACCCGCCTGAAAATCCAGCTGGAAGCGGTCGAACCGTATGTGGCATTGCGGCACATACGGTTTCATGATCTGCAGGAGCTGGAAACAACCATGGCGCAGATCATCGCGGACCGCTCGTATGCCGGTGAGCAGGTCGACTATCTCGACGGCGCGGTATTCACCGCCGACGAGAGTTACCTGGTGCTCGGACGGCAGACCGCCGAAACCGGCCCGGTCAGCGATTACACCGATCAGGACATCTTCTACCGGTCTATCCAGCACGATTCGCCAGAGCCCAAACGCGACCGGCTTACCATCGCGGATTACCTGTGGCGCTGGGACACCGACTGGTTCTGGTGCTCGCGGGCCTTCGGCGCCCAGAACCCGAAGATCCGCAAGATCTGGCCGAAGCAGTACCGGCGCAGCAGCTTCTACTGGAAGCTCATCGCCCTCGACCAGAAGTACGGCATCGGCGACCGCCTCGAGGCCCGCCAGGGCAATCTGCCGCGCGAACGGGTCGTGCAGGACATCGAGGTGCCCATCGAGCGCACCGCGGAATTCCTGCACTGGTTCCTGCGCGAGATCCCCATCGAGCCGATCTGGTTGTGCCCGTTGCGATTGCGCGGCTCCGCCGACAACCCGACCGCGGGCGGCGGTGCCGAACGGCCGTGGCCGCTCTACCCGCTCGAACCCGACCGCACCTATGTGAACATCGGCTTCTGGTCTGCCGTGCCGACCACCGCGGGGCAGCCGGAGGGCGCGGCCAATCGCGCCATCGAACACGAGGTGTCCGCCCTCGACGGCCACAAGTCGCTGTATTCGGACTCCTACTACGAACTGGACGAGTTCGCCGACCTCTACTACGGCGGCGACACGTACCGGAATCTCAAACGAACCTACGACCCGGATTCTCGTTTACTGGATCTGTATTCGAAGGCGGTGCAACGCAAGTGACCACGTTCAAGGATCGTTCCGACGTATTCGCCGAGCTCGGAACGAAGCTCACCATTGCCGAGATCTTCGAGACCCTCATCGACGGCCCGGTGCCGATTCGCTTCACCGCGTACGACGGCAGCAGCACCGGTCCCGAGGACTCGGAATTCGGCCTGGAGATCATCCACCCCCGCGGCGTGAACTACGTAGCCAACGCACCAGGTGATCTGGGCATGGCCCGCGCCTACATCTCCGGCGACATGATCGCGCACGGAGTGCACGCGGGCGACCCGTACGAACTGCTGAAGGCCATGGCGGGCTTGAAGTTCCGCCGGCCGACCGCCATGCAGCTGGTCGCCATCGCACGCTCGCTCGGCTGGGAGTTGCTCAAGCCTGTGGCCCCGCCGCCGCAGGAGACACTGCCGCGCTGGCGCCGCATCGCACTGGAAGGCCTGCGGCACAGCAAGACTCGTGACGCCGAGGCGATCCATCACCACTACGACGTCTCGAATACCTTCTACGAGTACGTACTCGGCTCCTCCATGACCTACACCTGCGCGGTGTACGAGGACGAGTCCTGGACCCTCGAGCAGGCGCAGGAGAACAAGTACCGGCTGGTCTTCGACAAGCTGAACCTGAAGCCCGGCGACCGGCTGCTCGATATCGGCTGCGGCTGGGGCGGCATGGTGCGGTACGCGGCCAAGCGCGGGGTCAAGGTCATCGGCGCCACGCTCTCGGCCGAACAGGCCGAATGGGCGCAGCAGAAGATCGCCGAGGAGGGCCTCGCCGAACTCGCCGAAGTCCGGCACTCCGACTACCGCGATGTGGCCGAGGACGAATTCGACGCCGTCTCCTCCATCGGCCTCACCGAGCACATCGGGGTGCAGAACTACCCGGCCTACTTCGAGTACATGCAGTCCAAGCTCCGGGTCGGCGGCACCTTCCTCAACCACACCATCACCCGGCCGGACAATAAGCACACCACCCGGGCGGGCGATTTCATCGACCGCTATGTGTTCCCGGACGGTGAGCTCGCCGGCTCCGGGCGCATCATCTCCGAGATCCAGAACGTCGGACTCGAGGTGCTGCACGAGGAGAACCTGCGCCAGCACTACGCGCTCACCCTCGCCGAATGGTGCGACAACCTGGTGAAGAACTGGGAAGCCTGCGTCGACGAGGTCGGCGAGGGCACCGCCAAGGTGTGGGGCCTGTACATGGCCGGCTGTCAGCTCGGCTTCGAAAAGAATGTGGTGCAGCTGCACCAGGTGCTGGGCGTCAAGCTCGGTGACGATCAGGCCTGGACGGTGCCGCTGCGGCCCTGGTGGAAGCCCTGAGCGGTGTCGGCTGAGTTCAGCTGAATCGAAACGCCCCGGGTATCCGCCCGGGGCGTTTCGCTTGTTTCGCTCAGGGCAGCAGCCTGTTTCGCTCAGGACTGATTCTGCACCGGCAGTCCGAGGCGAGCCGTCAGCCACGGCAGCGACGAGGTGAAGGCCGACGACGCGAACTGCCAGGTGTGACCACCCTCCGCGGTGTTCACCCAGCACGTCATATCCACCTTGCGGCCATCGCCGCAGAGCGTGTCCGCCGCGCCGACCTCACCGGTGTCCATGACGCCGTCGTGCCCGCCCAGACCCGCATTGTCGTCATCCTTGGCGGGGCCGTGCATCTGGGAGTACTTCTGGTACATCTCCGCCTGCCGCTTCGGCGGGGTCAGATCGTCGAAGACGCCGACCATATCGCTGTACGGGCCGTGCTTGGCCATCACGGTCTGCGGATCGAATTGTGCCCAGGCATCGGCATTTCCGCCGTAGAGCCGCCGGATGGTCTGGTCCTTGGTGCCCGCGGTCGGGCCCAGGTCACCCGCGATATCGACGAAGGTGTCGACCAGCTCCGGGTGCATGACCGCGAGATCCACCGCGCAGGTGCCGCCCATCGACCAGCCGACCGCCGCCCACTCGGCCGGATCGGCGGAGACGCCGAAGGTCGACTCCACGTAGCCGGGGACATCCTTGGTCAGGTGGTCGGCCGTATCGCCGCGGGTGCCGTTCACGCATTCGGTGTCATTGTTGAAACTGCCGCCGGAATCGACGAAGACCAGCACCGGCGCCTGGCCGTTGTTGTTCGCCGCGAAATCGTCCACCGCGGGCATGATCTGGCCGCTGTTCACCCAGTCCTTCGGGGTATTGAACTCGCCGCCGATCATCATGATCACCGGGAGCGCGGGCGGCTTGTCACCGGCGAACCAGGCCGGGGGCAGATAGACGTACTCGGTGCGATGCTTGAAGTGACTGCCGCTCTCCGGAATATCCACCGGCACAATGCGGCCCGTGCCGACATTCGTATTCCGCAGACCGGCAAGCGATGCCAGGCTCGTCTGATGCGGCAGTGGCTCGGCGGTCACCGCGGCCCAGGCCGACTGCACCGTCGGGTAGTAACCGACCCACTGGTCCAGCACGATCAGGGCATTCACGAGCGCAAACGGCACCGCCAGTACCGCGGCGACCGTCTGCCACCACGGGCCCCGGCGAAAACCCACCACAATCGCGCCGAGTGCCGCCGCGATCATGCCGATGCAGACCCACAGCAATATCGGAGCCGGATCCGACGCCAGCCCTTCGTCATTCGTGTACATCCAGGCGCCGAAGGCCGCCGCCACCCCGAGGGCGAGACAGATCGGCACACTCAGCAGCCACCATCTCCTGTTGAACCGCGCCAGCGCGACGATCAGCGCGAACACCGCCAGGAACGCCGCCACCTGCGGGACCCAGCCGTTCAGCAGCGAAAGTCCGTGATGGAACTCGAATCCCTGATGCCCCGTATTCACCGGCGCGTGCGGCGCCGGCGGCGGCGCCAGGGGTGGGGTCTGCGACAGCACTCGGGTGGATAGCACGTCGGCGATTGTCGATGACTTTCCTCGAGAAACCCTGTGAACGACCTCAACGAACCCTGGCGACCGCATGAACACTCGTAATTCGGACGTGTTTCCAGGGGGAATCGACCTGGTTAAGAAGGATCCCGGCCACAAGCACGCCGGGATGACGAGGGTCTTGCACCCGACTGCGACGACGAGGGTCTTGCACCCGACTGCGACGACGAGGGTCTTGCGCCCGGCTGCTCAGAGTAGCGAGTCGAGGAAGGCGCGCGGCAGCTCCGGGGTGTCCGGGTTGCCGGTATCGACAAGCGCGAACTGGCGCATGGTGCGCAGAATGCCCTGTACGCCCGGCCCAGCGTCCAGGAGCGGACGCGTCCAGCCGAGTTGGGCACAGCGGATCACGACGGGTGTCAGGACGGCTATGGACTCACCCACCCAGCCGGAAGCGGAGAGGCATTCGGTGAGCAGCAGGGCCGCATCGAGTTCGGCTCGGGGCCGATTCTTCTCGCGTATCCGGGCATGCAGCACGCGGGCCCGTTTGACGGCGGTGTCGTCCGTGCCGAGGGGTGCGAGCGCATCCGTGCCGCCGCGGTCGTCCCCCCGGTAGTGGCGGGCGAGCAGGGCGCGGATGACGGCGATCTCCTCGGCCTCGGAGGCCAGCGCGGCCGCGCCGGTGAGATGCCGGACGGAACGGACCATGGGATCGGTGACCAGACCGGCGGTCAGCTGATCGGACGGCAGGCCCAGCCGGAGACGTTCCGCCCGGATGTGTGCGGCGAGGCGGACGAGCTTGCGATCGGCGGCGATCCGCGCCCCCTCGTCCAGGCGGGCGGCCGCGGTATCGAGATCACCATGCGCCGCCTTCACCCGGGCGCCGATGACGAAGATGCTGACCAGGAAGTCGACCGGCCCGACATGGGTGACCAGCTGATGACTCTGGTCCAGCAGCCGTTCCGCGCTCTCCAGATCGCCACGGCGATAAGCCAGTTCACCCAGCAGCGCCGCCGCCACCCGCACCGAATCAGAGCGCGGGCCGGAGCGATCCCGTGCCGTCTGCCACGCCTGCTCGAAACAGGCTGTGGCGGTGGCGATATCGAGCTGCTCGTAGGCGGCATCACCCTGACTGCACAGGCCGAACACCTCGCCCAGCGGATCGGCGGAGCGCTGGTGATAGGGCTCGGCCCACTCCTGCATGCCGCGCGCGCCGTCGAAGTCGAAATCACAGAGTCGTACGAACGACACCAGATTCGCGGCGGTGGAGACCGTCCAGGCCGGGAGCTCGTCAGCCAGTTCCAGACAGTCGGTGAGCTTGTCCAGCACACCGTCGGTGCGGTCCCGCGCCACCTGATCGGCGGCGGCCAGCACGGCGGCCTGGCAGCGCTGATTCACCGCCTCCGCATCCGTGGGCGAGCTGCGCGCCAGCATGCTCGAGAGCTTGCCCAGTGCGGTGCGCGCGGCGCCGGACTGCTGCAGATTCACATTGGCCCGCGCCAGCGCCATCAACAGCTTGCTGCGCGAAGCCACCTGTTGCACAGGCAGTTTCGATACCGTGCCGAACAGCGTCGCCAACCGGGAGCGGTCGATCAGATCCATCCCGCCGTTCTCGACCAGATCCAGGGCGAATTTGAAATCGGTGGCGGCCAGCGCGTGATCCACCGATTGCCGCAGCAGCTGATGTTCGGCGAACCAGCGGGAAGCCTTGCGGTGCAGTGCTTTCACCTGCCCGGGATGAGCTCGCTCCAGCCGTGCCCGCAGATGCTCCGCCACCATGGGTTGCATGCGATACCAGGAGGAATCCTCGGAGAGCCGATGCAGGAACAGCTCGCGCTGTTCGGCCTGATCGAGCAGCTGAGCGGCCTCGGCAATACCCGTGAGCGCCTCCGCCAATGAGGCGTTCACCCGCTCCGGTACGGAGATTCCGGTGAGGAAGTCGAGCATGCGCGGTTCCAGACTGTCCAACACATTCTCGGCGAGATATTCGCGAATTGCCTTGTTGTCACCGGATATTCGAGAGATCAGCTTATCCGCATCCGATCCCCGGGCGCGCAACGACAGGCCCGCCAGCTGAATGGCCGCCGGCCAGCCGTCGGTGGCGGTGTATATCTGCTCGATCTGCCGGTCGGTGAGCTGCAGGCCGGTGCGATCCACCAGAATCTGCCGCGTCTCCTCCTCGGTGAGACTCAGCTGCTCACAACCGATTTCGACCAGCTCGTCCGCGACCTGCAGCCGACTCAGCGGCAATCCGGCCCGCTCCCGGCTGGTGACGACGAAACGCAAATGGTGGCAACCATTGTCGAGCAGCGAATCCATCACCCGATGCGCACCGGTGTCGGTGACACGGTGCCAGTCGTCCACGACCACCACGACGGTATGCCCTCCGGCATGCACCTCGTCGATGAGCGCGGACACCGCATACGGGACCGCCTCGGCCGGCCGCTCCTCCAGCACCTGCTCCAGCCCGGCCCCGAGCTCCGGCCGCACCCGGCGAATAGCCGCAATGATGTGGGCCAGCAGCCACACCTCATTGTCGTCGCCGCGATCGATTCCGATCCAGGCCACCGCGACTCCGCGATCGGTGAGTTCGGCGCACCACTGCGCCGCCAGGGTGCTCTTACCGAATCCCGCCGGGCCGTGGATGATTGCCAGCCGCCGCCGTCCCCCGGCCCGCAGCGGTTCCAGCAGCCGCGGACGCGACACCGGCTCACGCGCGGGCGTCGGCGGGCGGAATTTCGTAGTGGCCGTGGGCGGCAGCGTATTTCCGGTCGGCGTACTCACGCCGCCCATGGGCGGGGAGATGCCGCTCGGCGTCCCCGGCCGCAGTATCAGGGAACGATTGCGCGGGGAGCTCACCACGGTGGCGGGGCGTTGCCGCGAATACTGCTGGGTGGCACCGGATTCCGTGCCGTCCACGAAACCGGACTCGGCGTCCGCGGCACCGTCCAGCAGCGCCATTTCGTCCGGCACCTGCCCCTGCCCGGCCTGCACTGTGCGCAGCAGTTCCCCGAATTCCACAGCGGATTCGGGCCGATGACGCGGATCGGGTGACATGGCCGCTTCGATGGCGGCCGCCACGGCCGGTGGAATCTCCAGCTCCCGCAGATCCGGCACCGGCTGGCTGGTGATGCGCAGGAACTGCGCGATCACCTTCTCCCCCGACTGCCTCTCATAGGCGGCATGGCCGGTCAGCAGGGCGAACAGGGTGGATCCGAGACCGTACACATCCGAGCGCACCGTCGGCTCGTCACCCTTGAGCACTTCGGGGGCGGTGAAGGCGGGCGATCCGGTGATCAAACTGGTCGAGGTGCGGAAACCGCCTGGGATGCGGGCGATTCCGAAATCGGTGAGCTGCGGTTCCCCGTATCGGCTCAACAGCACATTGGCGGGTTTCACATCCCGGTGCAGTACCTCGGCGCGGTGCGCGGTCTCGATGGCCCCCGCCAGCTTCACCCCGACCCGCAGCGAATCGGACCAGGTGAGCGGGCCGTTGTCGCGCACCAGCTGTTCCAGCGACCCGTGCGTCGCATACGGCATCACAATGTAGGGCCGGCCGCTCGCCGTCACATCGACCTGCAGGATGTCGACGATATTCGGATGCCCGGAGAGCCGCCCCATGGCGTGCTCCTCGCGCAGGAAGCGCTCCCGGCTCTCGTCGTCTATCTCGGTCGAGAGCACCTTCACCGCGACAATGCGATCCAGAATGCGCTGCGTGCAGCGGAAGACCACCCCGAACCCGCCGCGCCCGACCTCCTCGGCATCGACCAGGCCCATGGCCTCGAGTTCATCGACGATGCTGATGGGAACGTATGACTGCGTGGCAGATTCGGGGCGAGTAGAGTCGCCCGGAGAGCCCTCCGGACGCGGCTGTGGATTCATCTCGGCCCACCTCCCGCTGTGACGAGCGCGCACCGAATCTACGGGCGATTCCGGTGTTCTACCCGCGCATATTCCAAACGTAGCGCGAGACGCACCGATGTGTGCGGTATTCGCTCCCACGCCGCCGTCCTGGCTGCTCTGTGCCATACCTATACAAACGACAAGGCCCGGGTCGCGATTCCGCAACCCGGGCCCTGCGTGCTCGTACTACTTACGCAGCGAAGCCGGAACCTCGAAGCGCTCGCCGAACTTGGCAGCCAGCTCGTCGGCGCGAGCCACGAAGCCGGCGGTGCCGCCCGGGTAGCCGACGACGAACTGGTGCACGCCACCGGTCCAGGCCGGGTAACCGATACCGAAGATCGAGCCGATATTGGCGTCGGCGGTGGTGGTCAGTACACCCTCGTCGAAGCACTTCTGGGTCTCGATGGCCTCGATGAAGAGCATGCGGTCCTTCAGGTCCTGCAGCGAAACGCCCTCGGGCAGTTCGCGGTTGGAACCGAAGGCCTCACGCAGGCCCTCCCAGATGCCGGCGGTCTTGCCGTCGACATAGTTGTAGAAGCCGGCGCCGCCGAGCTTGCCCTTGCGATCGAACTTGTCGATCATCGTGTCGATGACATTGCCCGAGGCGAGGGAGGAGGCAGAGATCTTCTTGCCCTCCTTCTCCGCGGCCGCAAGAGTCTCCTTGAAGATCTTGTTCATCGTCTCGAAGTTGAGCTCATCGCTCAGCTTCAGCGGCGCCGCCGGGTAACCGGCCTGCAGACCGGCCTGCTCGATGGTCGCCGGATCGATGTTCTCCTGCAGCATCATGATCGCTTCATTGATGAAGGTGCCGATCACGCGCGAGGTGAAGAAGCCGCGGCTGTCGTTGACCACGATCGGGGTCTTGCGGATCGCGAGGGTGTAGTCGTACACCCGGGCCAGCGCCTCGTCCGAGGTCTTCTCGCCGCGAATGATCTCGACCAGCGGCATCTTGTCCACGGGGGAGAAGAAGTGGATGCCGATGAAGTCCTCGGACCGCTTCACACCATTGGCCAGCAGGGTGATCGGCAGGGTCGAGGTGTTCGAGCCCAGCAGCGCATCGGGATCGACGATGTCCTCGATCTCGTGGAACACCGCGTTCTTCAGCTCCGGCTTCTCGAAGACAGCCTCGATCACGAAGTCGACGCCCGCGAAATCGGCCGCATCGGCGGTCGGGGTGATCCGAGCCAGCAGCGCCTTGGACTTCTCCTCGGTGGTCTTGCCACGCGAGAGGGCCTTGGCCTCGATCTTCTCGGAGTAGTTCTTGCCGCGCTCGGCCGCCTCGATGGTGACGTCCTTGAGCACGACGGTGTAACCGGCCTTCGCGGAGACGTACGCGATGCCCGCGCCCATCATGCCCGCGCCGACGACGCCGATCTTCTTGATCTCACGCTTCGGCACGTCCTTGGGACGCGAGCCACCGTTGTTGATCGACTGCAGATCGAAGAAGAACGCCTGGATCATGTTCTTCGCGACCGGGCCGGTCAGCAGGGAGACGAAGTAGCGCGACTCGATCAGCGACGCGTTGTCGAAATCGACCTGGGCGCCCTCGACCGCGGCGGACATGATGGCGACCGGCGCCGGCATGTTCTGACCCTTGATCTGCTTGCGCAGGTTGGCCGGGAAGGCAGGCAGGTTGGCGGCGAGCGCCGGGGTGGACGGGGTGCCGCCGGGGATCTTGTAGCCCTTGACATCCCAGGGCTGCACGCCCTTGTCCGGGTTGGCCTTGATCCACGCCTTGGCGGCCGGGATCAGCTCTTCGATCGAGCCGACAACCTCGTTGATGATGCCGGTGGCCTTGGCCTTGGCCGGGGTGAACTTGTTGCCCTGCAACAGGACACCCATCAGGCCGCCTGCAATGCCCAGCATGCGAGTGATGCGGGTGACGCCGCCACCGGCCGGGAGCAGGCCGAGGGAAACCTCGGGCAGGCCCAGCTGCACGCCCTTGACGTCGGCGGCAATGCGGTAGTGGGTGGCCAGGGTGATCTCCAGGCCGCCGCCGAGGGCAGCGCCGTTGATCGCGGAGACGACGGGCTTGCCCAGCTTCTCCAGACGACGCAGGTCGCCCTTGATATTGCCGAGCTCCTCCATGATGTCCGCCGCGTTCTCCGGGGTGGTCTTCATCATGTTCTTGAGGTCGCCGCCGGCGAAGAAGGTCTTCTTGCCGGAGGTGATGACAACACCGGTGATGTCGTCCTTCTCGGCCTCGAGGCGATCGACGGTCGCCTTCATCGAGTCCTTGTAGAGCTGGTTCATGGTGTTGGCGCCCTGGTTGGGGTCGTCCATGGTCAGCACGACGATGCCGTCGGCGTCCTTTTCCCAGCCGATCATGTTCTCAGTCATGTGTTTTCGTTCTCCTGAAAAAAGTCGGGGGAGGCGTTAGACGCGCTCGATGATGGTGGCGACACCCATGCCGCCGCCGATGCAAAGGGTGATCAGGCCGTAGCGGGCGTTGCGGCGGTGCAGCTCGTCGACAACGGTTCCGGTGATCATCGCGCCGGTGGCGCCCAGCGGGTGGCCCATGGCGATGGCGCCACCATTGACGTTCAGCTTCTCGTCCGGGATCTGCAGGTCCTTCTGGAACTTCAGGACGACGGAGGCGAAGGCCTCGTTGATCTCGTAGAGGTCGATGTCCTCACGCTTCAGGCCCGCCTTGGCGAGAGCCTTCTCCGCGGCCGGGGTGGGGCCGGTGAGCATGATGGTGGCATCCGCGCCGGAGGTGCCGGTGGCGACGATGCGGGCGCGCGGGGTCAGACCCGAAGCGGCGCCTGCCTCCTCGGAGCCGACCAGCACCATGGCGGCGCCGTCGACGATGCCCGAGCTGTTGCCGCCGTGGTGCACGTGGTTGATGGACTCGACGTAGGTGTAGCGCTGCATGGCAACCGCGTCGAAGCCACCCATGTCGCCGATGCCGGCGAAGGCCGGGTTCAGCTTGCCGAGGTCGGCGGCGGTGGTGCCGGGGCGCATGTGCTCGTCTTTGTCGAGCACGGTCAGGCCGTTGATGTCCTTGACCGGGACGACGGAGTTGGTGAAGTAGCCGTTCTTCCAGGCGTTGGCGGCCAGGTCCTGCGAGCGGACGGCGTAGGCGTCGACATCATCGCGGGTGAAGCCCTCGATGGTGGCGATCAGGTCGGCCGAAATGCCCTGCGGGACAATGTAGGCGCCGAAGCTGGTGGCCGGGTCCATGAACATGGCGCCGCCGTCGGAGCCCATGGGCACGCGGGACATGGACTCGACGCCACCGGCGATGACCAGGTCATCGAAGCCGGAGCGGACCTTCTGGGCAGCCAGGTTCACGGCCTCGAGGCCGGAGGCGCAGAAGCGGTTGATCTGGAAGCCACCGACGGTGTCGGGGAGCTTGGCGGTGAGCACGGTGGTGCGAGCGATATCGGCGCCCTGGTCACCCACGGGGGAAACGACACCCAGGATGATGTCCGAAATCCGATCCTCATCGAGGTTCGGGAAGCGCTTCCGCAGCTCTTCGACCAGACCGGTGGTCAGATCGATCGGCTTGACCGAGTGCAGCGACCCGTTCCGATTGCGGCCGCGCGGGGTGCGGATGGCCTCGTAAATGTAGGCCTCTGTGGTCATATCGGAGTTCTTCCTTCCGTAATGTGCGCCGACACCGCGTTGTGCGGTCAGCACGTAGCCATAACCTCGCCGGTGAGCCTTCCAGCCAACCGTCTGACGCTGTACAAACAGCCTCACGAGCCGACCGACGCGCTCGCAGGTAACCCGTACGCCTGGGCATACCTTAGAACTTCGCCGAACCGATACTCACGGCCACCCGATCATAGTACCGCCCGATGCGAACTCCGGTTAACTTAATGCGTCTCACAGGGCAACTGTCAACCCTCCAGCGGAGTGGCCCCCAATTCGGCGCGCAGGAGTTCCAAGGCCACATCATCAGGGTCGCGACGCTCCTCCGGGGGCACCGGCACGGCCGCCTCCGCCATCATCTCGCGCTCGTCCTCCGGCGTAATAGCAGGTGGGACGCTGTCATAACCTACTGGCGAGTAGTCCGAGGGCCCCGGGTCGTCCGGAAGGTCCGGACCGTCGGGCAGCGGAATATCGTCTTCCGGCGGTGTATTCCGCGGCGCGGCGGGACGCTCGAAGACCCGCGGCTCGGCCGGAGCCACCACCTCCGCCACCTGAGGCGCGCTCACCGCTGCCGTCGCAACTGCGCCACCTCCGGTAGGACCATTGCCCCAGTCCGTCCCATCCGTGACGGCCGTCGCCGCACCGGCACTCGCCGTCGCACTCTTCGACTGGCTGGGCCGCGAGAACTTCGCCGCCGCCTTTTTCGGAGCGGCCTCACCGCCCGCGGCCGGGCCCTTGCCCGCACCCCGCGCGGCCGGTGGCGCACCCGCACCCCCGACTTCCCACTTCACGTCATGATCGCGGCCGAGCACGGCCTGTACCGCCGACCGCACCGCCTGCACATTCTGTGGCTGCGCCAACCGCTGCGCCAGCATCTCGTTGGGATGCGCGAAAACGATCAACTGGCCGTCGATCCGCGACACCGAAGCGCCGGACAGCATCGCCTGCACCGTGGCCCCGAACTCCCGCACCTTGGCCCGAATATCCGCCCAGGCCCCCTCGATCTCCCGCAGCAGCTCATCCCCATCGAGCCCCGCCGACACAGCCGACTGCGCCGCAGCCGAAGGAGCTACCGCAACCTCCGCCGACGGGGCGGGAACCGCTGCCACATCCGCGACCTGCACAGCGTCCGCCGCGTCCGCTCGAGCACCGGCCACCGACTCGGAGCCTGCTGTCGCAGCACCGGTTTCGGCCCCGCTGACCGCTTCGGAGTCCAGCGCAGGCGCTGCATCGGGAACCTCGGCACCTGAATCGGCACCGGCTGCGATAGCACTCGCAGCCGCGACGGGCTGGGCCCCAATGGCTTCCGCCGCCGCAGACACAGCCGTCGATCCGGCGACGATCTGCACTGCCGAGCTTTCCGGCGTGTCGAAGAGCGGGACATCAAGCTCTTCCTGCGGCGCGTCAGCGGGCTCATCGGACTGGGCCGAGAACGCGAAGGCCGGCGCGGACACTTCAGCAGCCGTTGCATCAACCGACGCCGCAGTCTCCGAACCACTTTCGCCGACAACCCCATCAAGCTCCGGCAGCAGGCTCGTCTGATTCGGATCCAGATCAACGCTCTCAGCCACCGCCGCCTGTGCCACCACGGTTGCCGGAGGCGCGGAAACAGGCTGCTGCGCAGGAGCTTCCGCAGCCCGGTCGGAGGCGGCCGCATGCGGGGCGCCTGCGGAATCAACCGCTCCCACGCTCTGAGCGGAGGAAACCTCCTGCGCGGCAGGAGTCTTTACAGACGGAGTAGCCGACAGCTGCGCGCTACCTTCAGCGACAACGGCTTGCGCCACCGCCGCCGTGGGCGGCGTAGTGACCGCCGCCTGTGCAGCGGAGCCGGCGGCCTGCGCCGCATTGGAGGAATCAGCTGTGCGGGTGCTCGGGGCGGCGGCCGAAACCTCGGGCGAGGTCGCCGTCTGTACAGCTGCGGAAGTCGGCTCCTGTGCGGCGCCCTCGGCCATTGCGGCTTGCGCCACAACCTCGGCGGGCGGTGCGGAAACAGGCTGCTGTGCAGGAGTTTCCGCGGGCGCGGTGGTGCTGCTCGCCGGTGCGGACTCGCCGACAGGGACTCGGGCAGCGCTCATTTCGGGTGGGCGAACCGCGACCTGTGGGGCAGTCTCCGGCGAATCACCTTGCGACACAGCCGCAGCGGCGCCTGCTGCCGCGCTCGCACCGCTGACCACATCGGACTTCAGCGCGGGAGCGGGAGGCCTAGCGGCCTCGACCTGAGCCGGCGTGGTGGGCCGGACCGCTTGCGGAGCCTCGGGCTGCGCAGCGACGGGCTGGGCCGAGGGTTGTCCCGCAACAGTCGCAGGCCGGACGGCCTGCTGGGACTGCATGGGCGGTGCGGCGGGCGAGTCCACTGTGGGCTGGGACGGCACGGGCTGGGCAGCCTGGCGTGGCACAGCGGCGGGTGGGGCAGCCTGCGGAGCCTGGCGTGGCGCAGTGGTCTGCTGGGGAGGGGTTGGGGCGGTGGGGGTTTCGCCGCGGTTGCCGCGGAGGGCTGCGAGGGCCTCGGCGCCGCGACGGCGGGGCTCGCCGGAAGTCGGCGGGGCTGCGGGGGCGGGCGAGGCTTGGGCCGCGGCAGCGGGGCGGGGGGCGGGGGGCGCGCTGCCTGCGGGGGCGGCGGCGGGGAGGGCGCCGCCTGCCATGCGGCGTTCGAGGGTTTCGAGGCGTTGGAGGGTCGCTACCTCGGTGTCGGTGGCGGCGGGGAGGAGCATGCGGGCCGCCACTACCTCGAGGAGGAGGCGGGGGGCGGTGGCGCCGCGCATATCGCCGAGACCCTCGTGCAGGAGTTCGGCGTAGCGGGTGAGGGTGGCGGGGCCGATGCGCTGCGCCTGGTCGTGCATGCGGTCGAGGACATCGCCGGGGCCGGTGACGAGGTTGCGCTCGACGGCGTCGGGGACGGCGCGCATGAGGATGAGGTCGCGGAGGCGTTCGAGCAGGTCGGTGGCGAAGCGGCGGGGATCGTGACCGGCCTCGACAACGTGGTCGATGGTGCCGAACAAGGCTGCGCCGTCGGAGATCGCGAGGGCCTCGACCGCGTCATCGATCAATGCGACGTCGGTGACGCCGAGGAGCGAGACGGCGCGGGGGTAGGTGACACCCTCCGGCCCCGCGCCCGCGAGCAGCTGGTCCAGGACGCTGAGGCTGTCGCGCGGGGAGCCGCCGCCGGCCCGAATCACCAAGGGGTACACGGACTCTTCGACCTGGACGTTTTCCTGGTCGCAGATCTTGCCGAGCAGACCGCGCATGGTGGCGGGCGGGAGCAGCCGGAACGGGTAGTGGTGGGTCCGGGAGCGAATGGTCGGGAGGACCTTCTCCGGCTCGGTGGTGGCGAAGACGAAGATCAGGTGCGCGGGCGGCTCTTCGACGATCTTGAGCAGCGCATTGAAGCCCGCGGTGGTCACCATGTGCGCCTCATCGACGATGAAGACGCGGTACCGGGATTCGGCAGGGGCGTAGAAGGCGCGATCGCGCAGTTCACGGGTGTCGTCGACACCACCGTGACTCGCGGCGTCGAGCTCGATGACGTCGAGGTTGCCGGACCCGCCCGGGCCCAGGGCGACGCAGGAGTGGCAGACCCCGCACGGTGTGGAGGTCGGACCCTCCACGCAGTTCAGCGAGCGCGCGAGGATGCGCGCGGAGGAGGTCTTGCCACATCCGCGCGGTCCGGAGAACAGGTAGGCATGACTGATCCGCCCGGTGTCGAGCGCAATACTCAGGGGATCGGTGACGTGCTCCTGCCCCACCACTTCAGCGAACGTTGCCGGTCGGTACTTCCGGTACAGAGCCACGGCTTCTGAGGGTACCGAGTACCTCCGACACTCTGTTTCATTGCCTCCGCTTCGCTGCGGCGGGTTCGCGGCCCTGTTACCCGGGCCTTCCCTCCTCCGCTCCTCCGCTTCGCTCCCCCGCTACGTCAGTCCAGACCCGGGCGGGCCGCGAACATGAGGTGACAAACCTAAACCTGACACCCATGTGGCGTATGTCACATGCAATCTGCGCGCCTGTTCGATACCGACCGGACTGAACTCGGTATTGCTTGTCCAAGCGAGCAAATTCTTAGCGCGTCCTCCTGGGGCGATAGCCGGACGCGGCCTCCACCCAAGATCACCATTTACGGATGCGCATTCGGTTTCAACTTGGCAGACCGGACATAACGATCACATCAACCGATGCAGCAAGATCGCAATCGTTTGGCTACCGTGGACATCGGCAACTTCGGTAGCCAAACCTTCATCAGGTTGGTGGCCCCGGCCGGTCCCTCATCCCGACCGGGGCACAACCAAATTTT
>NZ_JAODNK010000082.1 GCF_025465275.1 Nocardia sp.
AAAAAAGTATTTGCTGACTAAATGTCCGACCTCTCAACCGGGGGGTATGAGAAGCCGGAACCAATTAAATAATTGGCACTGACATTCATCGACACACTATTGAGTTCTCAAAGAACAGGCGCACACAGAACTTCGCGGGCTCTTTGTCCCGGTCGGTCTCTGAGGCAACTTTTACAGCTTAGCCCGTACCTCACAGCAGAACCAAATCCGCTGATCAGGAGAGCTAGTTTGACTGCCAGGCGCTCCTCGTACAACCTCGTTTCCCAGGCCGTTAAGGCTCCGGGTCGGTGTCCGTGTCGCTCTGACTCGAACTAAGTTACGTGTCGCTACGAATGAAGTCAAATCGGCTGGTCAGGGGCTTGAACCGGGCAATCCGAACGAATGGTCTTGGTCGCGGACCACCGGAGCGCACCCTAGAGGGCGTGTACGTCTGTGATTGGTCGATTACCACCGGCATCCTCGACGAGTTCGCAGAGCGACTCCCCGGCCATCACGACACCGCGTCCATCCCCCCACACACGGAAGCGATTCCGCAGCGGGCGGAGTGGCGCGTCAGCTGGCTCCCGGGCCGGCTGCTCAACCGAGACCAGGCGATCGCCGCCATCGAATTGGTCGAACTCCTCTACGCCCCCGCCCCGTACAGCGACGCGACCTGCCGGGCCGCCATCGCCGCGGCCGCCGAGCTCCTCGGCATCCGCCCCATCGACGCGGCGGCCACTCTCTCCGAACGCCATCCCCGCCCCTGACGCCCGTACCTACGCTGGCTCCCTTACATAGGAGAGCCCGCGAAACCACAAGGGCCGGCCCACCGTAATGGTGGACCGGCCCGCGTCATCCAGCTACGGAGCCGTGGATCAGCTCGCGTTATCCGTGCACTTCGACGTGACCAAGATGCCCGGCCCGCCCGACGCACTCAGCGACGAAGGCCGGAACGCCTGGGACAGCGCCTGCCGCTCCGCCTCGAAACGCGTGGGCGCCGAGGCCCAGAAGTACCGGGAGTCGGAATCCGACGTCTTGGCGATCGCGCCGCAGCCGTCGACGAAACGCACCGCGATATGGCAGTACTCCGGGTCGCCGCAGTCGTTCAGCGCGTCCCGATCCGCCTCTGCCCAGTTCGGGTAGTTGTATGCGGCGGACCAGTTCTCGGTGTTGTCATCCCATTGCAGCAGCGCGATCGAACCGTAGAGGCGACCGTCCGGTCCCGCCTCGGCACTCGCGGATCCCGCGCCCGCCACCACACCGGCCATCATCGAGACAGCCGCCAGCCCCAGGGCGATCTTGCCCATTCCAAACATTCGAGATACTCCCCATCAGAAACGGTTTCGGAGAATGAAACCGGTTGTGACAGTAGCGCGGAGGTCCGACAGAACGCCACTGACATGCAACGCCGAAGGCCGGCCCACCAGATGGTGGACCGGCCTTCGGTTGTGTACTGCGAGAACCGAATCGGTTCGACGCGGACTAGATCCAGGGGATCAGAAGTCCATGCCGCCCATGCCACCGGTCGGGTCGCCCGCGGGGGCAGCCTTCTCCGGCTTGTCGGCGACAACGGCCTCGGTGGTGAGGAACAGAGCCGCGATGGAAGCCGCGTTCTGCAGGGCCGAACGGGTGACCTTGACCGGGTCGGCAACGCCGGCGGCCAGCAGGTCGACGTACTCGCCGGTGTCGGCGTTCAGGCCGTGGCCGGCCGGAAGGTTCGAGACCTTCTCGGCGACAACGCCGGGCTCCAGGCCCGCGTTGAAGGCGATCTGCTTCAGCGGAGCCGAAAGCGCGACGCGAACGATGTTCGCGCCGGTGGCCTCGTCACCGGTGAGGTTCAGGTCGTCCAGAGCCGGGGCCGCCTGCACGAGCGCCACGCCGCCACCGGCGACGATGCCCTCTTCGACGGCAGCCTTGGCGTTACGCACGGCATCTTCGATGCGGTGCTTGCGCTCCTTGAGCTCGACCTCGGTCGCGGCACCGGCCTTGATGACCGCAACACCGCCGGCCAGCTTGGCCAGGCGCTCCTGCAGCTTCTCGCGGTCGTAGTCCGAGTCCGAGTTCTCGATCTCGGTGCGGATCTGCGCCACGCGGCCCTTGATGGCCTCCGCGTCGCCCGCGCCCTCGATGATGGTGGTCTCGTCCTTGGTGATGACGACCTTGCGGGCGGTGCCAAGCAGCTCGATGCCGGCGGTGTCCAGGGACAGGCCGACCTCTTCGCTGATGACCTCGCCACCGGTGAGGATGGCGATATCGGCCAGCATGGCCTTACGACGGTCACCGAAGCCCGGCGCCTTGACGGCGATGGACTTGAAGGTGCCACGGATCTTGTTGACCACCAGGGTGGAAAGGGCTTCGCCCTCGACATCCTCGGCGATGATCAGCAGCGGCTTGCCGGCCTGGATAACCTTCTCCAGCAGCGGCAGCAGGTCCTTGACGGTCGAGATCTTCGAGCCGACCAGCAGGATGTAGGGATCCTCGAGCGAGGCTTCCTGACGCTCCGGGTCGGTGACGAAGTAGCCCGAGATGTAGCCCTTGTCGAAGCGCATGCCCTCGGTGAGCTCCAGCTGGAGCCCGAAGGTGTTGCTCTCCTCGACGGTGATGACACCTTCCTTGCCGACCTTGTCCATGGCCTCGGCGATCAGATCACCGATGGACGAGTCGCCGGCCGAGATACCGGCGGTGGCAGCGATCTGCTCCTTGGTCTCGACCTCCTTGGCGGTCTCGAGCAGGCGGGCAGTGATGGCCGCGACGGCCTTCTCGATGCCACGCTTCAGACCCAGCGGGTTCGCGCCGGCCGCGACATTGCGCAGGCCTTCGCGTACCAGCGCCTGGGCGAGCACGGTGGCGGTGGTGGTGCCGTCGCCAGCGACGTCGTCCGTCTTCTTGGCAACTTCCTTGACGAGCTCCGCGCCGATCTTCTCGTACGGATCTTCGAGCTCGATTTCCTTGGCGATGGAGACACCATCGTTGGTGATGGTGGGGGCGCCCCACTTCTTCTCCAGCACGACATTGCGGCCCTTCGGGCCCAGCGTCACCTTGACAGCGTCGGCCAGGGCGTTCAGACCCCGCTCGAGACCGCGGCGAGCCTCTTCGTCGTACGCAATTGTCTTGGCCATTGCGTTGAGATCCTCCAGATCAGGGGATTGACACGATCTGGCCAGGCGCGGTGCCCGCGACGGACGACCATAGGGGCCTCACCGTCCCGACCTAGCACTCACAGGTCAGGAGTGCCAAAGCCATTTCTAGCACTCTCCCCCGGGGAGTGCAAGGTCGGGGCTAGCGGACCAGGCGATCGTCGACACGAAGTAGCAGCGCGATCAGGGCGTCGGTGCGGCGCTCCTCGGGAGTTCGCGGCTCACCTTGATCGATCGTGACCAGCTCGGCGTCGTTCAACAGCAACTCCGCCTCGATCCGCATGATGGCGCGGACGAACACCGGAGCCACGTCGGGGGGCAGATCACCGTTCACGATGAACCCGCCGTCCGGCGCCTCTTCGGTGGAGACATAGGAGAGCGCGCGCACCAGATCTGCGCGACGTTCCCCTGCAACTAGGTCGGAACCTTCGTCGTCCGCCATGCCCTCATGGTATCCGCCGTGGCCAGTGGGATCGGTGAGGCGGGGTTCACTGCGCGTCAGCTGCGGGGTCTGCGAACTGTGCGAGCAGTTCCTCGAGGTCCGCCGACACCGCCTCCTTCTCCAGGCCGAGGCCGGACAGAACTCCGGTTCCGGCCTCAACCTCCAGCAAAGCGAGCAGCAGGTGCTCGGTGCCGATGTAGTTGTGGCCCAGGCGAAGTGCCTCGCGGAAGGTCAATTCCAGGGCCTTCTTGGCCTGAGAATCGAAGGGAATCAAGGCCGGAACGGTGTCCGAGGCGGGGGGCAGGGCGGCGGTGGCGACCCGGCGGACCGCGTCCACACTCACACCCTTGGCCTTGACGACCTGCACGGCAAGCGATTCCGGCTCGCGCAGCAGACCGAGGACCAGGTGTTCGGGGACGATCTCGGCATTGCTGCCGTTGCGGGCCTCCTCCTGCGCGGCGATGACGACATTGCGGGCCCGGTGCGTGAAACGTGCGAAACCGGTGTTGGGATCGAGGGCCGCAGCGCCGGCGGCATCGCCCGGGCCCTTGGGGACGAAACGCTTCTGGGCGGCCTGCTTGGTGACGCCCATGCTGCGGCCGATATCGGTCCAGGAGGCGCCGGAGCGGCGGGCCTGGTCGACGAAGTGGCCGATCAGGTGATCGGCCAGGTCACCGAGGTGATCCGCGGCCACCACGGCGTCGGAGAGCTGCTCGAGGGTGCTGTCGGGACGAGCCTTCTTGATGCCGTCGATCAGATCGTCGAGGCGAAAGGGAGTGGTCATACGTCAACTGTAGGTTGACCATCTAGTGATGGTCAACCATTAGTTGACGATTATCCTCTCCGGGCTCAGGGCCGCGCCGCGCTACCCGCGGTGCGCACAATTCGCTCCTTGACCCAGGCGGCGGTACGACCGGTCAGGACCGTGCGAGCCGGTGCATCATCGGCGTGCACGAATTGGACGACAGCGTCGCGGCGGCCCAGGCTCACGCACTGCAGGACGTAGCGGAAACGCCGGGGCGCGGGCACCTTTCCGGCCAGGCGGGCGGTGAGGGCGGTCGCGGCGTATTTGCCCGCAGGCAGTGCGGTGGCGCAGGCCATGCGCAGTTCGCGATCCTCCGGACCGGTCATGACCGCCGAATCGCCGACGGCGTACACCTCCGGATGCGAACGGGAGCGCAATTCGTCGTCGACCAGGACCCGGCCACGGGGATCCGCGGCCAGACCGGAGCGGGCGGCCAGGTCCGGGACCGTGAATCCGGCGGTCCAGAGCACTGTTTCGGCGGACAGGCGTTCGCCGTCGACCAACTGGAGACCATCGGCGGTCACCTCGGCGACCTTCGCACCGGCGTGCACCTCGACACCCAGACGGTCCAGCACCGCACGGATGTGGGTGCGGGCCTTCGGGGACAGCCAGGCCCCCGGCTCCTCGGCGCTCACCAGCAGCACCGTCAGATCCGGTCGCGCCTCGGCCAATTCGGTGGCGGTCTCGATACCGGTGGGTCCGCCACCGACCACCGCGACCCGGCCCGAGAGGGACGGCACCCGGCGCGCATCCTCCGGCGTCGCCACCGAGTGGGCGAACTTCGCGACTCCGGGCACGCCGCCGGTATCGGCCATACTGCCCAGCGCGTAGACGAGCGAGTCGTAGGAGACCGCCCATTCGCCTTCCAGCTGCACGCGGCGCGCGGCGGTGTCGATACCCGTCGCCCGCCCCTGCACGAACTCGATTCCCTTGCGCTCCAGCAACTCTCGCAGATTCCAGCGCGGGATCTGCTGTCCGGCGACCAGCTGATGCAGGCGCACCCGCTCCACCAGTTCCGTGCGTGTATCGATCACCGTGACGCGCACGCCGCGCGCCCGTGCCGCCTGCCGCGCCGCCGACAATCCGGCATACCCCGCACCCAGGACGACAATTCGATGTTCTCCGGTCATGAGAGAGGCTCCTTATCCCCAGGACGGCCCTGCGCTGAGCCGACACCCTCTAGACCGGACAGCCCCGCGATCCATGACAGCTCCGGCATGTGTGCTGCATCACCGACGTGCCCGGCCGCGGAATCGCCATCGAGTTCGTGCGCGGCTGGCCCACCTGTGCGCGGCGGCTACGCGGTACGCGAAGTGGCTTTGTCTGCGCGCCTGAAATAGGCCAGCTTGTCGGGGTTGACGACCAGGCGCAGCGAGGCGAGGCGGCCGTCCGCGAATTCGGCGGACGCGATCAGGATGGTCACGTCTGCCGCGCGGGCGACAACGGTGGGGGCGCCATTGACGTCCTCGATGGTCAGGGACAGATCGGGGACGTCGTGGCCGAAGAGCCAGACGACGTAACGGGCCACGCGGCCAGCGCCCAGCACGGCACGGCGGGCGGCGTTCACCTTGTCGCCGCCATCCGCGACGGAGACGATATCCGCGGTGAACATGGCTTCCAGGGCCGCGACATCACCGGATCCGGCTGCGGTCAGGAACTTTTCGAAGAGGGCGCGTGCGTGCGCGGGGGCCGGATCGAAGCGGGGGCGCTCCTCGCGCACACGCAGGGTGGCGCGGCGGTAGAGCTGCTGGGAATTGGCTTCGGTGAGGTCGAGCATGTCGGCTATCTCGCGGTGCGCGTAGCCGAAGGCCTCGCGCAGCACGAAAACCGCGCGCTCGGCGGCGGTCAGACGTTCGAGCAGGGTGAGGAAGGCCAGTGAAACGAGTTCGCGCTGTTCGGCCGATTCGAGCGGGCCGAGCTCGCCGGTCGCCACCGGCTCGGGTAGCCAGGGGCCGAGATAGGTCTCGCGGCGGGCGCGGGCCGAATCCAGCCAGGTGCGGCACAGATTCACCAGCACGGTGGTCAACCAGGCTTCGGCGGAACGGATTTCGGCCCGGTCGGCGGCCGCCCAGCGCAGGTAGGTCTCCTGCACGGCGTCTTCGGCCTCGCTCGCCGAGCCCAGCAGCCGGTACGCGAGCGCGAACAGGCGCGGACGATGTCGCTCGAATTCCACCAGCCCGCCGGCGTCCATCACTTCACCCGTCCTCGTACGTAGGTTCGAGACGATACGCCTGCGCGTCGCACGGACAGTGGTGACTATCCATACGCACCTACGGTCCGCTGCTCACCCAATGGGAACCCAATCGATCGCCGATGGAGATGGCGCCCGCCGGCCGCGCTGCCGGGCCGACGGGAATCGGTTGCGCCGCACTGCCTATCGGTGGGACCCGCCGCCGAGTTACTTGGTCGCGCCGATCGCGTCGGCGACCGGGGTGGAGGCGTAGGCGGGAGCGAGGCAGACGAGTTTGGCGGTGCCCAGGGCGACATTGGGGCTGCCGTCGAATTTCGAACCCGGGTTGGCGGCCAGGACCTGCCCGATGACCTGCTTTTCGGTGTCGTTGTCGAGGTCGCGGAAGTCTCCGCAGGTGGTCTGCGCGCCGTCGGGGGCGGTGGTCTTCTTGGCTGCCGTGGCGGTGCTGGGTGCGGCGGCGGGCGGCTCGACGGGCGCCGCGGCCGTCGTGACGGCGACCGGAGCGGACGCCGCCGTAGCGGAGGGGGTGGCGGTGGGTGCGGCGACGAGGCCGGAACTCGGCGCGGCCTTGCTCTGACTGCCCGCTTCGGTGGATTTGCCCGATCCGCAGCCGGCAAGACCCAGCACCAGCGCACCTGCGGCGAGGGCGACGATCACAGTCTGTTTCATACCCTTTTCCGAGCTTCCCGAGAGTGCCTGTGCACCGGGGCCGCCCGGCGCTCGCAGCAGAGTACCCGGAGCCGCCCGTTGCCGGTAGCAAGAGCACTCCCGTATCGTCACTATCAGGCGAAATGAGACGAATCACGTGCAACCAGAGGAGATCTCATGCCTGCACCGAAAACCCCGATCGTCTTCATTCACGGCCTGTGGATGCACAGCGATAGCTGGACACCGTGGCTCGAATATTTCGACCGCGCGGGCTTCGCGCCCATTGCCCCCGGCTGGCCCGGCGACGGACGGGATCCGGCGGCCACTCGAGCCAATGCCGAAGCCCTGAACGATCGCGGCATCGCCGAAGTCACCGACCACTACGCCGAATACATTGCCGACCTGCCCGCGCCGCCGATCGTCATCGGCCACTCCTTCGGCGGGCTCATCGCACAGCAACTGCTCGCCGAGGGCAGCGCCATCGGCGGCATTGCCATCGCGCCCGCCCAGTTCAAGGGCGTATATGTGCTGCCGCCTGCCCAATTGCGCAGTGTCGGACGGATTCTCGCGAAACCCTGGGTGCGCCGCAAGACGTGGTCACACACTGCAGACAGCTATCACCGCGTGTTCGGCAATGCCGTCAGTCGCACCGAATCGGATCAACTGTTCAGGCAGTATGTGATTCCCGCGCCCACCAAACCTCTGTTCCAGTCGGCGCTGGCGAATTTCAGCCCCAGAAGCGAAGCCGCAGTGGATGTACACGCCGTGCGCGGGCCGCTGCTGCTGATCGCGGGCTCCGAAGACCGGGCCGCTCCCCCATCCGTGGTGCGCTCGCAATACCGCCTGCAGCAACGCAATCCGGGAGTCACGGAGTTTAAAGTGCTGAACGGGCGCGGCCACTCCATGGTGGCCGATCACTGCTGGCACACGGATCTCTCGCTCGGCTTCCTCAGCAGCCATAAGCTCGGCCCGGAGGAATGAAAATCCCTGGGAGACAAGTCCTCCCAGGGATTCAGACATTGCCGCCGGACGTCAGTGCAGGTGACTCTGCCAGTCCGCCGGCACCCGGTCACGCGGTCCGGGCACCGTCTGATTCGACGGATGCGACTGCGGTGCGGCCAGATCCGGCCCCTCGCCGTACATTTCGTCGGTCGCGTAGTTGTAGAACCAGTCCTCGCCCGGCTCGTAGCTCTGCGCGAACGGGTGCCCGGCATCCTTGAAGTGCTTGGACGCGTGCTGCGACGGGGAACTGTCGCAGCAGCCGACGTGGCCGCACTGGGCACAGCGGCGCAGATGCAGCCACCAGCCCGCAGCCGCGTCGCAGTCCTGACAGCCGGGGCCGCTGGGGGCCGCGGACGGATCGATACCCTCGATCTTCTCCGACATCACTGGTCTCCTGTATCAGATTGCGGTGCCTACGGTTTCGATACTCCCAGGAGCATCGGCGCGCTCGAACGGAATCCGCACGATGAATCGGGTATCGCCCGGCTCCGACTCCACCCGAATATCGCCGTGATGCTTGTTCACCACGATGCGGAACGAAATATCCAGTCCCAGACCGGTTCCCTCGCCCACCGGCTTGGTGGTGAAGAAGGGTTCGAAGATGCGGGTGCGGATCTCCTCCGGCACGCCCGGCCCGGTATCGCCGATTTCCACTGCGACACAGGGACCGTCGCGGTAGGTGCGAACGGTGAGGGTGCCGCGGCCGTCCATGGCCGAGATGGCATTGTCGATCAGGTTGGTCCACACCTGATTCAGTTCCGCCGCGTAGCAGGGCACCGGGGGCAGCGCGAGGTCGTACTCCTTGACCACCTGCACATTGTCGCCGATCTTGCGGCCCAGCATGACCAGCGTGCTGTCCAGCAGTTCATGGATGTCGACCACCTGGAACGGGGCCCGATCCATCTGCGAGTACTGCTTGGCGGCATTCACCAGCGTGGAGATGCGGGTGGTGGAGTCGGAGATCTCGTTCATGAGCAGCTCGGTCTCGACCGTGTAGTTGAGCCAGCGGATCGCGCCCTCGAAAACCGCGCCCTCACAACCGGTGAGCGTGCCGTGCACCTTCTCCAGCCAGTCGATATCGAAACCGGCCTGCACGAAGGTCGGGGCGATATCCCAGCCATTGGAGATATCGTGCGCCTCCAGCCAATCGCCGAGCTCGTCCTCGCGGTCGGCCGCCTCCAGCGGGGTCAGCGTCGGAGCCTTCGCCACCTGGGCGGCGGCCTCCTCCTGCAATTGCGCCAGGGCCTCCATGGTCGCGGAGTCGAACTTGCCGTGCGCCATCATCTTCAGCTTGTGCCGCATACCGGCCACGCGTTCGCGCAGCGAGGAAGTGGCACGCACCGCCGCGGCGGCGGGATTGTTCAGCTCGTGTGTCAGGCCCGCCGACAGCGAACCCAGCGCGAGCAGGCGTTCGCGCTGCCCGATGATCTCGTTGGAATTGCGATTGCCGAAGAACACGCCCTCCAGCAGGTGCAATGCCATCGGGAACCATTCGTGCATCATCTGCGAGAAGGTTCCGGCATCCAGCACGAAGAATTTCGACGGCTTGGTGACATAGAAGGACCCGCTGTAGGTCTGATCGATCTTGTCGCCCATATACGCGGTCCACGCGCCTGAATAGGAACCGTGGTGATCGGTGCGGACGAGTTCGATCTCCTCGCCGCCCGAAATCTTGGTGAGCCGGACCTCGCCCTCCATGAGGACGTAGAAGCAGGTGGCCGGTGCACCCTCGCGGAAGACCAGACCCGGTTCGAAGCGCTCGACCCGGCCGTCCTTGCACAGCCAGGCCAGCTGCTCGTCGTTCAAGCTCTCGAAGAGGAACAGGTCCCGCAGCTCATTGGGATCGCAGATCAGTGATGTTGTTCCCACAGTTGCACTCCTACTGTTTCGCGATCCAGCGGTGGACCAGCATGACGGCCATCGCGCCCTCGCCGACGGCCGACGCCACCCGCTTCGCCGATTCCGAACGTACGTCGCCGGCTACGAAAACGCCGGGAACGCTGGTCTCCAGGTGTTGCGGCGGGCGCGGTAGCTCCCAGCCCGCCGGGCGGTTGCCGTCGACCATCAGGTCGGGTCCGGCCAGCACGTAGCCCTTGTCGTCGCGGTGGACGACACCGTCGAGCCATTCGGTTTCGGGGGCAGCGCCGATGAACAGGAACAACCGTTCGGCATCCACTTTTTCTTCCGCGCCGGTCGCATTGTCACGCAGCACGATCCGCTCCAGATGATCGTCGCCGTCCGCCGACACCACCTCGGTGCGGGGATGCACCTTGATATTCGGGATCTGCTCGATCTGCTGGATCAGGTAGTGCGACATGGAATCGACCAGCGACGTCGCACGCACCAGAATGTGCACGGTGCGCGCGTGCCGGGACATATAGACCGCCGCCTGACCGGCCGAATTCGCGCCGCCGACAATATAGATATCGCGGTCGCTGCAATCGGACGCCTCGGTCATCGCGGAGCCGTAGTAGACGCCGCGTCCGGTGAAATCGTCCACCCCGGGCGCCGGATGATGCCGGTAATTGACGCCGGTAGCGATCAATACGCTGTGGGCGGAAATGCTGCCGCCATCCGCGAACTTCACCACCCGCGCGGAACCACACGGTTCCAGGCTGACCACCTCGCGTGCGGTGATCAGCTCGGCGCCGAATTTAACCGCCTGCCGCCGTGCCCGATCGGCCAGCTGGGAGCCGGACACTCCGTCCGGGAAGCCCAGGTAGTTCTCGATGCGGGAACTCTGGCCCGCCTGTCCACCGGTCGCGGTGCGCTCGACCAGTACCGTGCGCAGGCCCTCCGACGCGCCGTACACGGCCGCACCCAGTCCGGCCGGGCCGCCGCCGACCACGATCAGGTCGTAGAACTCGCTCACCGGATCGATATTGAGACCGACCGCGGCTGCCAATTCCGAATCGGAAGGCATACGCAGTACTTCACCGGCCTGATTGATGATGACCGGACAGTCGTCCTCGGTGGCGTTCGCGGCGGCCAGCAGGCGCGCGCCCTCCGGCTCGTCGACCTGGTACCAGCGGTATGCCAATTGATTGCGCGCCAAGAACTCCCGGACCTCGGAGCAGCGGGCCGACCAGCGGTGCCCCACCACCTTGGTCTCGGTCACCGGCTTGTGGTCATCGCTGCGCCAGGCGTCGAGCAGGGCATCGATCACCGGATAGAGCTTCTCCTCCGGCGGATCCCACGGCTTGAGCAGGTAGTGGTCCAGATCGACCACATTGATGGCCTCGATGGCGGCATCGGTGTCGGCGTAGGCGGTGAGCAGCACCCGCCGGGCGTGCGGGTGCAGGTCCATGGCCTGCTCCAGGAATTCGACGCCGTTCATGCCCGGCATCCGATAGTCGGCGATCAGGACCGCGACCGGCTGGCCGCGCAGTTTCAATTCCCTCAGTACCTCGAGCGCGTCGGCACCCGACTCCGCCCGCAGGATCCGGTAGTCCGCGCCGAACCGGCGGCGCAGATCACGAACCACGGCACGGGAGACGCCGGGATCGTCGTCCACGCTGAGGATGGCCGGTTTGGCGGCAGCTGGTGAAGTCACCTAAAGAGTATGAGCCGAGTTGGCAAGTGATTTCGGCCTGCGCTGCCCCCGAGAGACGATCGCCACGTCAGATCCGGTGATGCTGAACGATATCGAGCTCGTTCGGTGTGAGCAGTCGCTCCAACCGTTCTTCGAGTTGACCGTTCGGTCTGGTCCGTTTCGGCCGACCGGGAGGTTGCGCGGCGTCGCGGTTCTCGTCGGCGGGCAGCAGCGGAACCGTCTTGGTTCTGCGATGCAGGAGCGATAGCAATTTCACGGCCGATCACCTCACGTTTCGCATCGGAAGCTGGTGGCCTTAACTGTTATTTCGTCTATCCCACATTGTGCGTTAGCCATTACCTTTGGCAATGCGGCAACACAGGAATGTGATGTAGTTGATTTTCAGTGTTCGGTTCGATGTTCGAGTGGGAACTAGGATCGCTGGTATCCATCGTCACATCTCCCGGAGGCAGCGTTGCCGAACACTCTCGAAGCCACCATCGACATCGCAGCACCGCCTGAGCAGGTCTGGAGCATCGTCTCCGATCTCGAGCGGATGCCGGAATTCAGCCCGAACACCGTGCGCGTGCAGCCGCTCGGAAAGATCCGCACCGGCACCTGGGTCGTCAATCTCAATCGCGACGGCGCCAAGTACTACCCCACCACGTCCCGGGTGGTGCGATATGAACCCAACCGCGCCATCGCTTTCCGGATGAACGAGAACCGCACGATCTGGAGCTTCACGCTGGAGCCCATCGAGAGCGGCACCCGGGTCGTGCAGCGTCGCGATATCCCCCGCGGGGTCAGCTGGCCCGTCCGGCGCATGATCGAGGCGGTGCTCGGCGGCGAGCAGCACTTCGAGGCGAATCTCGTCAGCGGTATGAACGAAACCCTCGGCAAGATCAAGCAGACCCTCGAGAGCTGATCTGCGTGTTGTCCGGTGGCGCCGCGGGCGGATAAGTAGGTTCGCGGTATGCGACGACTTATAGGTATCTGTGCGGCGGCCACCGGTCTCGCGCTTGTGCTCACCGGTTGCGGTTCCGATAACGACCGGTCGGTGACCGTGGCCGGCACCGGCAAGGTGCAGGGCGTTCCGGATGTGCTCACGGCCGATCTCGGGGCCCAGGTGAATGCCGCCGACGTGTCCACCGCCGTCGACGGTGTCAACGACAAGGCCAAGGCCATGACCGACGCCATGGTCGCGGCGGGCATCAAGCGCGAGGACGTGCAGACCAGCGAGCTGTCCGTGCAGCCCACCTACGGCCCCGAGGGCCACACCATCACCGGGTACCAGGCCACCAACTCCGTGCATATCGCGGTGCACGATCTGCCCAAGGCTTCGGCCGTGCTGGATGCGGCGGTCAAGGCCGGCGGCAATGACACCCGCGTCAGCTCGGTGGCCTTCAGCCTCGAGGACAACACCAAACTGCTGGCCGATGCGCGCACCCGCGCCTTCGACGACGCCAAGGCGCGCGCCCAGCAGTACGCGGACCTCGCGGGGCTGAAACTCAAGAGCGTCAAGACGATCAGCGAAGGCGGCGGCGGCAATACTCCGCCGACCGCCATGCGCGATGCGGCGCCCGCACCCAGCTTCAGCCTCGAACCCGGCCAGCAGACAGTGACTTTCACCGTCAATGTGGTGTGGGAACTCGGGTGACTACTTCCAGTTCGGAAGCGTGACGACCTGTGCCGCATAGGACAGGCCCGCACCGAAGGCGATGAGCAGCGCGGTGCCGCCCGGTTTGGCATCGCCCTGCCGCAGCAGCGCCTCCATGGCCAGCGGGACCGAGGCGGCCGAGGTATTGCCGGTCTCCTCGATGTCATTGGCCAGGGCGCAGTGATCGGGCAGATGCAGCACCCGGGCCATGATCTCGATGATCCGGCCGTTGGCCTGATGCGGGATCATGGCGTCGAGATCGTCGGTGGTCAGGCCCGCGACCTCGATGGCCTCCCGGCACACCTTCTCCAAAGAGTGTGCGGCCCAGCGGAATACGGCTGTGCCCTCCATGGCGAGGTAGGGGCGGACCGCAGCCGTGCCCTGCGCGTCGATCTCGCGGAAGAATTCCATCCAGTTCTTGTCCTGGCGGATGGCGTGATGCTGGGTGCCGTCCGAACCCCAGACAGTGGGGCCGATACCGGGTTCGTCGGAGGCCCCCACCACCACCGCGCCCGCACCGTCGGCGAACAGGAACGCGGTGCTGCGATCGGCCGGATTGACGGTGTCGGTGAGCCGCTCCACGCCGATGACCAGCACATTCCGGGCGGTGCCGCCCTTCACCAAATCGGAGGCCACGGCCAGCGCATGGCAGAAACCGGCGCAGCCCGCGGAGATATCGAAGGCGGCGACGCCGGTGCGGCCGAGCTCGGTGGCGATCTGCGGTGCGGCGGCTGGCGTGAGCAGCAGCCAGGTCGAGGTGGCGACAATGACGCAGTCGATGGCGTCGGCGCCGATCTCGGCGGCTTCGAGCGCATCGCGGGCGGCCGCGGCGCTCATGTAGATGATCGTCTCGTCTTCCGAGGCGAAGCGGCGATTGCGGATGCCGGAGCGGGTCCGGATCCATTCGTCGCTGGATTCGATCGGTCCCGCGACTTCCTCGTTGGTGACGACCCGTGCAGGGCGATATACGCCGAGTCCGCGTATTGCGGTGTGCTCTACCCCGCTGATCGAGGCAATTCGAGCAGCCATGGTGCTTCTCCTATGTACTGCGCTTCGAACATGACCTTCATCGGGTTGTTCCCCCAGCCCCCCGCGACCATGACGCCGCAGACATGAGGCCCCCTCATATTAATCGAAACAGCTTCCCATGCATGTGGGTTCGATCACAAATGGAATCCACTGCCAGACCGATCACCCCAAGTTCGTGGCCCGCCCCGTTCTGGACCGAGTGGAGCGGGGGAGCGAAGCGGAGGAGCGGAGGGAGGGAAGAACGGGGCAACAGGGCCACGAACCCGCCCGGAGCGAAGCGGAGGGCAAATTAGACACAGCACCCGCCGGAGCGAAGCGGAGGCAAATTAAACACAGTATCGTGTGATCGCGGTCCTGAACCGCACCTACCCGCGCATGAAAGAGGAGCTTGTGGCCCGCCGTCCCACCCCGCCCGGCACCCCCGAAACCACCGGACTCGGCCATGTGGTCGATCTGGTCCGCTCCGCCATCCCGCCGCTGCACCCGGCCGGCCTGCCGTTCGTAGCGGCGCCGCTGGCCGTCGCCGTGCTGGGCGTCCGGCGCAAGTGGGTGCGCCGCACGGGACTGCTCGCGGCCGCGGCCACCGCCACCTTCTTCCGGCACCCGCACCGGGTGCCGCCGAATCGGCCCGGCGTTGTTGTCGCACCCGCCGATGGTGAAGTCGCACTGGTCGATTCGGCCGTGCCGCCCGTCGAGCTGAATATGGGCGATCAGCCGCTGCCGCGCGTCAGCATCTTCCTGTCGGTGCTCGATGTGCACGTGCAGCGCATGCCGATCTCCGGCAGCGTGGAGAACATCGTCTACAAGAAGGGCCAGTTCCTTTCCGCGGATCTGCCCGAGGCCAGTGACGCCAATGAGCGCAACAGCATGGTGCTGGCCGCCGAGGGCGGACAGCGACTGGTGGTCGTGCAGATAGCCGGGCTGCTCGCGCGGCGCATCGTGTGCGAGCCGAAGGTGGGCGACAAGCTCTCCATCGGTGAGACCTACGGCCTCATTCGTTTCGGTTCCCGCGTGGACACCTACTTCCCGGCCGGTACCAAGCTGCTGGTCGTCCCCGGGCAGCGGACCATCGGCGCGGAAACGGTGCTGGCCGAACTGGATTCATGATGGAGCAACTCGCGCCCGCACCGTCGCTGCATCGGTCGGCCCGTAATCGCACCGTGCGACTGCTACCGAGCATGGTCACCATTCTGGGGCTGTGCTCCGGGCTTTCGGCGGTCAAGTTCGCCATGCAGGGCGAGCTCGCGATTGCACTGGCCCTGGTCGGCGCCGCGGCGATTTTCGACATGTTGGACGGTCGCATCGCCCGAATGCTGGATGCCACCAGCCGGATGGGCGCGGAACTCGATTCGCTCTCCGACGCCATCGCTTTCGGTGTCGCGCCCGCTCTGGTGCTGTACGTGACATTCCTGCACGCCAACAGCGTGGGCTGGATCGTCTCGCTCATGTTCGCGGTCTGCATGGTGCTGCGGCTGGCCCGCTTCAACACGCTCCTGGACGACGACAGCCGGCCCGATTGGCAGCGTGAGTACTTCACCGGTGTGCCCGCGCCCGCCGGCGCACTCATCGTGCTGCTGCCCATCGCGCTGTCCGAGCAGTTCCACGACGGCTGGTGGGTGAGCTTCCCGGCCGTCGCGGTCTGGACCGTGCTGACCGGTCTGCTGTGCGTGAGCACGCTGCCGACGCTGGCCATCAAGTCGGTGTCGGTGGCGCCGCGCACCGCACCGCTGTTCCTGGTGCTGGTCGCGCTCGCGGCAGCGCTGCTGGTCACGTACCCGCTCATCCTGATGATGGCGCTGGTGGTGCTGTACCTCGGGCACATTCCGTTCGCCGTGCATTCGGCGCGCTGGGTGGCGGCCCGTCCGGAGACCTGGGATCACAAGCCCGCCGAGCGCCGCGCCCAGCGGCGAGCCCAGCGGCGCCGCCCGATTCGAGTACCGATTCGCGGCGTGTCCACGGCACGGTTGCGCCTGCGCCGACCAGGCGGGCGACTGTAGGTTTTTGCCCTCCGCTTCGCTCCGGGCGGGGGCTGTGTTTAATTTGCCTCCGCTTCGCTCCGGCGGGTCGTGGCCCTGTTACCCGGTTCTTCCCTCCCTCCGCTCCTCCAAGGCGCAGGTCTATGGAGCCGTTCGCTCCCCCGCTCCACTCAGTCCAGAACCGGGCGGGCCACGACCTTGGAGTGGATGTTGTTGCGGGCCGGCGACATTGCGGGTCGGGCGACATTGCGGGTCGGGCGATGTCGCGGGTCGGGCGATGTCGCGGACCCGGCGACATTGCGGGGCGGGCGATGTCGCGGGTCGGGCGATGTCGCGGGTCGGGCGATGTCGCGGGTGGCGACTGCGGGATTGTCGGTGCGGGTTCGAGCACAATGGGGGGCGTGCCCGAACTTGCGCTGACTGCACGACTGAATATCTCGGCTGCTGATGCCCGGAGGGGGTTGGTGCGGCTGCATCCGGAGGCGCTGGCAGCGCTCGGGTTGCGGGAGTGGGATGGGGTTTCGCTCATCGGGGCGCGGCGGACTGCCGCGGTGGTTGCTGTCGCTCCTGCCGGAACGCCGGCGGGAGTGGTGCTGCTCGACGATGTGACATTGTCGAATGCCGGGGTGCGCGAGGATGCCACCGTGGTCGTCTCGCCCGTGACGGTCTATGGGGCGAAACAGATTTCGGTGACGGGGTCGGCACTGGCCACCAGTTCGATTCCGGAGACCACGCTGCGGCAGGCGCTGCTGGGGAAAGTGGTCACGGTGGGGGATGCGGTGTCGCTGCTGCCTCGGGATCTGGGGCCGGGCACCAGTAGTTCGGCTGTGCCCCAGGCGCTTTCGCAGACCTTTCGGATTGCCTGGACCTCCGAACTGCTGACGGTGACGGCCACCGATCCGTCGCCCGGACCGGTGAGCGTGCAACCCAATAGCGCAGTGGTGTGGGGGCCGGGGGTGGCAGCCACCGATCGTCCGCGATCCCTGATGGGCGACAACTCCGCGCAGGCCCCTGACCGTCTCGATCGGCCGGTGATGCCGCCGCGTCCCGATTCGCATGCACCGGTCTCGTCCGTCGCGCTGGCCGATCTCGCGGGCGTGCAGGCACAGTCGGCCAAGCTGACCGAGTGGCTGAATCTGGCGCTCGATGAGCCCGAACTACTGAAAACCCTGGGTGCGTCCTCCCAACTGGGAGTGCTGATCACCGGTCCCGCCGGCGTCGGGAAGACCACCCTGGCGCGAGCGGTGTCCGGCTCGCGGCGGTTGGTGGAACTGGACGGGCCGTCGGTCGGCGCCACCGAGAGCGGCACCCGGCTGCGTGAGGTGGGCATGGTGGTGTCCGATATCTGTTCCGGCGCAGGTGGTGTCCTGCTCATTACCGATATCGATGCCCTGCTGCCCGCCGTGGCCGAGCCGGTGGCGACGCTGATTCTCGATCAATTGCGTGCGGCCGTGGCCAGCCCGGCGGTGGCGCTGCTGGCGACCACGGCGCATCCGGCCGAGATCGATGCCCGGCTGCGCGGCCCGGAACTGTGCGATCGCGAGGTGACGCTGCCGCTGCCGACCGCGGCGGTGCGGGTGGCACTGCTGGAGCAGTTGCTGCGCACCGCGCCGACCGAGGGTTTGAAGTTGGACGAAATCGCGTCCCGCACACCCGGATTCGTGGCCTCGGATCTGGCCGCGCTGGTGCGTGAGGCAGCGCTGCGAGCGGCTTCACGAGCGAGCCGGGAGCATTCGGAGCCGATGCTGCGCCAGCAGGATCTGGCGGGCGCGCTGGAGGTGATCCGCCCGCTGTCCCGTTCCGGGACGGAGGAATTGGCCATCGGCAGCCTGAGTCTCGACGATGTCGGCGACATGATCGAGACCAAGCAGGCGCTCACCGAGGCGGTGCTGTGGCCGCTGCGGCATCCGGATTCGTTCGCCCGGCTCGGCATCGATCCGCCGCGCGGCGTGCTGCTGTACGGACCGCCCGGATGCGGCAAGACCTTCCTGGTGCGCGCCCTGGCCAGCACGGGGCAGTTGAGCGTGCACACGGTGAAGGGCGCCGAGCTCATGGACAAGTGGGTGGGCTCGTCCGAGCGGGCGGTCCGCGAATTGTTCCAGCGCGCACGCGATTCCGCGCCGTCGCTGATCTTCCTGGACGAGGTGGACGCCCTGGCCCCGCGCCGCGGTCAGAGCGGTGACTCGGGTGTGGCCGATCGGGTGGTGGCGGCCCTGCTGACCGAATTGGACGGCGTGGAACCACTGCGCGATGTGGTGGTGGTCGGCGCGACCAACCGCCCGGAACTCATCGATCCGGCCCTGACCCGGCCGGGCCGCCTGGAACGCCTGGTCTTCGTCCCGCCGCCGGATGCCGCCGCTCGCACCGAAATCCTGCGCACCGCCGCCAAATCCGTGCCGCTGGCGAAGGAGGTCGACCTGCGCAGGCTGGCCCGGGATCTGGACGGCTATTCGGCCGCCGATTGTGCGGCCCTGCTGCGGGAGTCGGCCCTGGCGGCCATGCGCCGCGATATGGATGCCGCCGATGTGACCGCGGCGGATGTGGCAGCCGCGCGCGCGGTGGTCCGGCCGTCGCTGGACCACGGCCAGGTGGAGTCGCTCCGGAAGTTCGCCGAGCAGCGCGCGGGAACAGGCCGAGTCGGTACCGCAGAGGGCTATGTCTGAGTGGTAATGGGCAGTAGCTGATGTGAAGCCGATTGTCCAGCAAATGACATAACTCAGGCGAGTCGGACTGGTCGGTCCGCCCTGTCACGGTATTTTCACCCAGGTGAGGCCGTATCAGGTAGCGACCGAGACAATCACGGCACTGGTCGCGACGACGGTTGCCGGACTTTCACTAGCCATGCCGATCGACTTCGGCTGGACATCCAACACCTCAGCACTGCAACTGGATCTGATGGCCTACACGCTGCCGCGCGCCGTCGGCGCCGGCGCCCTGGTGGCCATGATCGTCGCGGTATTGATCACCACACTCGGCAGCACCGTCATCGCGTGGGCCACCGCGCTCGGCGGCCTGCTCGCGCTGACCGTGAACCATATCTTCGGCCACACCACCGAACCCACGAGCGCGCTCGCCACCCTCAATTTCATCGACTCGCTGGCGGGCGGCGTGGTGCTCGGCGCATTGGGCGCGGCCGTGCTGCATCATCGGCTGCCGGCCTACGGCTGGACGCTCGGCATCCTCATCAGCGTGCTGCTGGGGTCGGTCAGTCCGATGCCGCATCTGGGCGGTCTGCTGAACGAGGGCCTGTCGAGTTCGGCGACCTCGTCGTGGGATGCGATGGATATGCCGCCGCTGTGGATGCTGGAGGTGGCGCTGGTCCTGGTGGCCATCGGCACCCTGGCCAATCGCAATCGCAAGCCCGCCGAGCGGCCGTCCATCGAGCTGCCCATGACCCCGATTCTCGCGGGCGTGGTGCTGGTCATGGTGACCGTGGCCAGTGCGGAATGGCTGGCGCGCAATGGCGACAGCTTCGCCGGAGTCGGTATGGCGGTGGTGACGACGGTGGCGACCGCGCTCATCGCGGCCATGCTGCTGCCCGGCCGGGACGGCGAACTGGTGCTGGTCATGGTGGGCCTGAGCGCGGTGGGGTCCTCGGCGCTGGCGGCCGAGCTTCCGGCCTGGTCCATACCGCTTTCGGTGGCGGTGATGTCGGTGGGCATGTGGTACGGCACCCGGCGCGGTGCGCCCATGGTCTGCCTGCTGCTGGTGCTGGTACTGGGCCTGTTCACGGCGCTCACCGCGAATACCGATCGGGCGATCTGGACCGTCGGCGGTACGGCCGCGCTGGTATGGCTGGCCGGCTACGCGCTGACCTCGGCGTCACCGCGGTATGTGCCGAACCGGGTGCTGGCCACCATGGTCATCTTCATTCCGTCGGCCGTGCTGGGTCTGCGCGACTATGTAGCCCGCGGTCACTACGCCATGCAGGAATCGAGCCGTGCGGTGGTGTGCACGGTGGTTCCGGAGGATGTGTCCGCACCCGCCTGGGCCGCGAGTCTCATAGTCATCGGCTGCATTGTCGGCCTGTACGTGCTGCGCCACAATCGACCGCTGTCCGGCCCGGCGGAGGCGGAACCGGCCGAATCCCCTACTGCCACACCGGCAGACGAGTGATTCAGGCGGTGGCGGCGGCCTCGACGGTCAGCGACTGCGGCACGGTCGCGAACCAGGTGCGGTAGAAGGCACTCACATAGCCCGCGAGCAGTCCGAGAATCAGGATCCCGGCGGGCACCGGATGTTCGGCGATGTCCACCGACAGGTAGCGGTAGCCCAGCAGCAGCGTGGCCACGAGAGTGACACCGCCCGCGACCAATTGGATGCGCGCGGCGTCCCAGCCGCGTTCCGGTGCGCGCAGCGCCGATTCGATGGTCAGGCACAGCACCGCGCCCGCCACCAGATCCGCGCCGTAGTGATAGCCGAAACCCAGTGTGGCCGAGAGCGTGGCGATGAGCCAGAGCGTGCCGCCCCAGCGCAGCCAGCTCGGTGCGAGCGCACCGGTGCTCGCATCGCGGCGGGAGTGGATGAAGATCGACAGCGCCCACGCGGTGTGCAGCGACGGCATGCAATTGCGCGGGGTGTAGTGGTCGAAGGGAATGGCGCCGGGCGAGAGGTCCAGCGGCGGCACGATATTCGGCCAGTAGTTGCCGAGCGAGAAGCCGTGTCCGTCGGCGCCGTACGCGAACATGGGCCCGACCACGGGGAACATGACGTACACGAGCGGGCCGACGAGCCCGACCACGAGGAAGGTGCGCACCAGGTAGTGGCCGGGCCACACCCCCGTCTTCACCACATCGCGCAGCTGCCACAGGGTCACGATCATCGCGCCCACGGGTAGCTCGATATAGACCCAGTGCAGCGCGAAAGAGGCTGCCGGCCCGAGGAAGTCGATGATCTGGCCCATGACCCAGGACGGATTGCCGAGGGCACGGTCGACCAGCGCGATGTGCTGATCCAGCACCCTGGGTCCGGCGAGCACGGTCACGCCCAGCCAGACCTCGGCCACTTTGCTGGAGAGGGTGAGCAGTATGCCGAGCGCCGCGGCGTGCAGTGCGTTCTTGCGCTCGGTGCCCTGCCAGCGGAAGGCGGCGAGCAGTACGAGCGCGGTGAGCACGATGACCGGGCCGTTGCCGAGCGCCAGCTGTCCACCGTTGAGGCTGCGCACCGCCTGATAACCCATATCGATTCCGGCCGCGGCTCCGACAGCGATAAAGCGCCTGCGCCAGGAGAGTCCGATGAGGGCGAGTCCGAGCCCGGCCCACGGCACCGTCACCGATTTCGGGGTACCGGCGAAGTCGTCCCAGAGGCTTTCGAGGGGACCGTCGAAGTGATGGTGTGAGGCGAAGATCTGCAGTGCGATGAGCAGCACGGGAACGGCGGTCAGCAACGCCGTGGCCTGGACGCGCCGCGACAGCATCCACGTCAAGTTCCGGCGTGCCCCACCCACCACCTCGGAACGCGGACCGTCGAGCAACACTCAGCCATAGTAAACGTCGTGTGAACGCCACCCCCGGGATGAGCTGAACGCAACCCCCGCTGTCGAATGAACAGCCCCCGGTCGTAGCAATGTCGTTCCAGGCCAGGACACCTGACGGACATGTGGAAGTAACCGAATTCACACTCGCGGGCACCGAACCGTGCGGTCCGAACTACTGCGCGAGCTCCGCAACCAGAGAGTCCACCACCGCGACAAAATCCCCCTGCGCGGCCTGGGCCACACGCCGCTGCCGCTGATAGGACGCCCCGCGCTTGGGGATGTCGGCGACCATGGCCAGTTCGGTCTCGCAGCCGAGGCTCTTGGCGGTCGGCTCCAGGCGGTTGAGCAGATCCATCAGATCGTCGGTCACCAGGCGCTCATTGCTGGCGGCGTCGGTGATGATGATGGCGTCCAGCCCGTAGCGGGCGGCCCGCCACTTGTTCTCCTGCACATGCCACGGCGGAATGGTCGGCAGTGTTTCGCCGGATTCGACGCGGCGGTCCAGGTCGACGATCAAGCAGTGGATGAGCGCCACGATGGCCGATAGCTCGGCCCGGCTCGGGGTGCCGTCGCAGATGCGGACCTCGATGGTGCCCCATTTGGGGGCGGGCCGGATGTCCCAGTGCATGCCGCCGATCTGTTCGAACACACCGGTTTTCATCTGGTCGTGTGCGAAACCCTCGAACTGCGACCAGGTTTCGAACTGGAAGGGCAATCCGGCCGTGGGTAGCTGCTGGAACATGAGCGCCCGGTTGCTGGCGTAGCCGGTGTCGACGCCCGCCCACATCGGGGACGAGGCGGACAGGGCCAGCAGGTGCGGGTACGACAACAGCAGGCTGTTGATGATGGGGAAGACCTTCTCGGGATGCGAGACGCCGACGTGCACGTGCACGCCCCAGATCAGCATCTGACGTCCCCACCACTGGGTGCGCTCGATGAGTTCGTCGTAATGCTCACTGCGCGTGAGCTGTTGGGCATCCCACTGCGCGAAGGGATGGGTGCCCGCACAGAACAGGTCGACGCCCAGTGGGTCGGCGACCCGGCGGACCGTGTCCATGGTGGCGTGCAGCTCGTCCACCGCCTCGCAGACCGTGTCGTGCTTACCGGTGACGAGTTCTACGGTATTGCGCAGCAGTTCCTTGGTGATCTGCGGATGCCCGTCCCAGGCGCGCAAATCACCGCAGGCCTCGAAAACCGCTGCGGCGGTGTTGGAAAGGTCGCGCGTCTGCTTGTCGACGAGCGCGACCTCCCACTCCACGCCGAGCGTGGGCCGAGGCGAACTGTTGAAGTGGACCTTCGAAATGCCTGCCCCGGCCATGGCTCACCTATTGGGTTATGCGATGACGCCGCAAGCGACCCGGGCACCCGCATCGCCGGTCGCCATGGTCTCGGCGTCCGGTCCGGCGGCGCCCCCGGCCTGCGTGTATCGACTGGGGATATTGCCGAAGTTGTCCGCACCCGCGTGGATCATCAGGGCCTTGCCCTTGAGTTCGTCCAGCGTGACTGCATCGGTAGTGGTGACGAGCTTGGCGGTGCCGTCCTGCTTGACCTCGAGCGACGTCAGATCGCCGCTCGCCGGGTGCACATTCTGGTCACCGGCCTGGAAGTGGCCACCGGCGGAGAGGAAATCGCCGGCCGGGCCGCCGGTGGGTGCGACGGAGTTCGCTTCGCACTTACCGAACTGGTGGACGTGCAGGCCGTGGAAGCCGGGCTTGAGGCCGTGGGCCTCGACGTTGACCTCCAGGTGGTTGCCCACCACGCCGAAGGTTGCGGTGCCGACGGTCTGGCCGTTCGAATCCTTCAGCGTGGCGCTGACCGAATCGGTGGGCGGGCTGGTGAGACCACCCTGCGCGGTGCCGGCCGGCGCCGCGGAACTGGTGAACACCGGCGGCGTCGTTCCCTTGACGTCGCTCGATTCCTGGCTGTTGGAGCAGCCGGCGAGGCCGAAGACCGCGACCGCAAGCACCGGGGTCACTGTCCGCCAGGACGGGCGACGAGTTGACGAGGCCATCGGGGAACTCCTTTACGAGTCCGAGTTTACGAAAAGCTGGGTGGACATGATTACTACTCGGACAAGATGATGCCAGAGCCGTGACCCACTCCCCCGCAGGGGCTGGCCGGGTGTTC
>NZ_JAODNK010000113.1 GCF_025465275.1 Nocardia sp.
GTCCCGTCGTCGACGCGTTCGTCGGTGTCGGTGCGCTCGATGGTCTGGGTTCGCATGTGACCATTTTGCCCGTAAGAAAACCCACGCGTACAGCAGACGATGAGTGTGGAACAGTGGAGCCATGAAACACGGCCCCGAGCTGAGTTTCGACGACGACGGCCAACCCGTCCTGATCACCCGCGCCGCGCCCGCTTACGAGGAACAGCATCGGGAGCGGGTGCGCAAGTACCTGACACTGATGTTCTGGCGTATCCCGGCGCTGATCCTCGCGGCGGTCGCGTATGGCATCTGGCACAACGGGCTCGTTTCGCTCGCGATCATTCTCGTGTCGGTGCCCCTGCCGTGGATGGCGGTGCTGATCGCCAACGACCGCCCGCCGCGGCGGGCCGAGGAGCCGCGGCGCTACGAGTCGCGCCGCCGGATACCGCTGTTTCCGACGGCCGAGCGTCCCGCTCTTGAGCGCGGCGCACACTCGGCGCCGCAACCGGACGACGGCGATCCGCCGGTCGATGTTCCTAGCTGAGAAAGTTCTTGCTCTATTCTCAGCACATTCTCAGGACTACTGCCGATAACTGCAGATCAGAAGGTGTGAATCGGGCACCGGGCGGGAACTCTTAGCGGCATGTGGGCGTTGTAGCTCATGACAGTTGGACCCGATCAGGAGGCCGTCATGGCAAATGCCACCACCACCCGCGTCGACACCGACTTGGACGCTCAAAGTCCAGCCGCTGACCTCGTGCGCGTGTACTTGAACGGCATTGGCAAAACGGCCTTGCTCAACGCCGCGGATGAGGTCGAGCTCGCAAAGCGCATCGAGACAGGCCTTTACGCGCAGCATCTGCTGGAGACGCGGAGGCGATTGGGCGAGAACCGCAAACGTGATCTTGTTGCGATCGTCCGCGACGGAGAACGGGCCCGCGGTCATCTGCTGGAGGCCAACCTGCGCCTTGTGGTGTCGCTGGCGAAGCGTTACACCGGCCGCGGCATGCCGCTGCTGGACTTGATCCAGGAGGGGAACCTTGGTCTGATCCGCGCGATGGAGAAGTTCGACTACTCCAAGGGCTTCAAGTTCTCGACGTACGCCACCTGGTGGATTCGTCAGGCGATCACCCGCGGTATGGCCGACCAGAGTCGCACCATCCGGCTTCCCGTCCACCTCGTCGAGCAGGTCAACAAGCTGGCCCGCATCAAGCGCGAGCTGCATCAGCAGCTCGGCCGCGAGGCCACCGACGCCGAGTTGGCCCACGAGTCCGGCATTCCGCAAGAGAAGATCGCCGATCTGCTCGACCACAGCCGCGACCCGGTGAGCCTGGACATGCCGGTGGGCAATGACGAAGAGGCCCCCCTGGGCGATTTCATCGAGGACTCGGAGGCCACCTCCGCCGAGAACGCCGTCATCGCCGGCTTCCTGCACCGTGACGTCCGTGTCGTCCTGACGACCCTGGACGAGCGCGAACAGCAGGTCATCCGCCTGCGCTACGGCCTCGACGACGGCCAGCCCCGCACCCTCGACCAGATCGGCAAGATCTTCGGCCTCTCGCGCGAGCGCGTCCGCCAGATCGAACGCGAGGTCATGTCGAAGCTCCGCAAGGGCGAGCGCGCCGAACGCCTCCGCGCCTACGCCAGCTGACAACCCCAGCGGCCGACCGAATCCCGGTCGGCCGCTTTCGTTCTCCCTCGCGAGCTCTCATGCCTGGATGAGTTGCCAATCGTCGGGTAGACCCTCGACGGAGATCGTGGTGCCTTGCGCCTCGATGGTCACCGTCGCCGTTCCCAATCGCAGATCCGCCAGTCGTACCCGACCTGCCCGGTCGGGTAGGCGGGGTGCGACCGTCAGGGTGCGGTGCGGGACGTCCGGGACGAGTCCGAGGAAGGAACGCATCAGCAGGAGTGGGGCCGCGCTCGACCACGCTTGTGGGGAGCACGAGGTGGGATACGGGATGGGCGAACGGAATTCGGTGCGGGGAAAACCGCAGAAGAGTTCCGGGGGGCGCGCGTCGAATTCTGCGATAGCTTCCAGGAGGCCGCCGGCCAGTCGTTCGGCCAGCTCCAGGGCGCCTGGGATGTGGCGGTAGCGCAGTAGGCCCGCGACGACGATGGCGGTGTCGTGGGGCCATACCGATCCGGTGTGATAACCCATCGGGTTGAAGCGCCGGGCCGTCGAGGAGAGCGTGCGCAGGCCGAAGCCGCTGTCCATATCCTCGCCGCCGAGGCGTTCGATGAGGGCTGCGGCGTGTTCGTCGCCGACTATGCCGGTCCACAGGCAGTGGCCTGGATTACTGGTCACGGTATCCACCTGTTGCTTCGCCCCGTCGAGGGCGAGGGCGTAGCGGCCCGCACCCGGGATCCAGAAGGCTTCGCCGAACCGCTGTTTCAGCTCCGCGGCTTGCTCGCGCAGCCGCTGCGCGGTGTGGATATCACCGAAGGCCTCGGCCAGGTCGGCGCGGCCCTGCCGGGCGGCGTAGACGTAGCCCTGGACCTCGCACAGGGCCAGCGGCGGATCGGCCAGGTGGCCGTCCGAGAAACTGATGGCGTCCCAGCTGTCCTTCCAGCCCTGATTGGCCAGCCCGCGATCGGTTTTGCGCCGGTATTCGACAAATCCGTCGCCGTCGCTGTCACCGAAGTGGTCGATCCAGGCCAGGGCCGCGTCCGCGGCGGGCAGGAGGTCCCGGATCGCCGCCGGGTCGACACCCCACCGCCAGCATTCGGCCAGCAGCATGACGAAAAGCGGTGTGGCGTCGGCAGTTCCATAATAGACGCTGCCGCCGAGCACCGCGTCGCCGCCGGGACCGTGCCGCATCTCGTGCATGATGCGGCCGGGCTCCTCCTCGGTGATCGGATTACTTTGTGTGCCTTGTAGTTTCGCCAGCTGCCGAAGCGTGCCCAGGGCCAGATCCGAATCCAGCACCAGCGCCATCCACGAGGTGAGCAGGCTGTCGCGGCCGAACAGGGCCATGAACCACGGCGCGCCCGCGGCCACATAGGCGGTGCCGTCGCTGGGATCGTCCATCCGCAACGCACCGAGATCGCTCTCGGTGCGTTGCAGAATGGCGTTCAAGCCCGCACCGCTGGCGGTGAGACTGGTCGCGGTGGCGCGCCATTGCCGAATCTTGTTGGACGGGTTGTCATTCGAATCGTCATCCAGATTCACCGTGACGGCATGGTGCCCGACGATCGGCCGGCACAGCACGACGGTCTGCCAGCTGGCGTGCCGCGGCACCACGATTCGCCAACTCAGCGATCCCGGCTGCGCGACCGGATCACCACTGGCGACGATGGCGAGCCCGCGCCCCGAATCGCTGCGGTCGGAAAGCTGCAGGGTGCTGTCGACAGCGCCGAGTTCGCAACTGCCGCTGTGCACCCGGCCCTCCTTGACCGCGAACAGATCAGCGAAATCGGAGTCGGCGATGAGGGTGACCGTCATGGCGGTGTCCTCGTCGCCGAGATTCTGCACCGTGATCGTCTCGCGCATGCCCTCGCCGATCATCCGCCGCCGCAGTACCAGCACCGTGGCATCGGCAACCCCCTGATTCGGGGGCTTTCGCGTCACGAAGCGGGCCCGGAACGCCTCGGCCATCATGACCGAAAGATGTTCCGGCGGAAGGCCGTCCAACTTCAGCTCCCAGCGCGACAGCAACCGGGTGTCACGGTAGAACAGCCCCTGCGCGGTACCCGGGTGGATATCGCCCAGCTGATCGGAGAGGCAGAACGTGCCGGCCTCCACCAGGGTGACGATGCCGCGACCGTCGACCGGTGCTGGAGGACCGGCATTGAAAATGCTCACCCGCGGCTCCTACTGACAACATCGGGCGATGCGATCGCCGCGGTCCGGATGACCGCGTGGTCGCCCGCGAAACGCAGCGTCGCCCGATTCGAAATGTCGCCTATCGCTCCGTAATACGCCGCTTCGTAGCCCCGTACAAAGCGGGCGGAGGCGAACAGCCGCTCCACGCGCGCACGGCAGGCGTGCGGATCGATCTCCCCGGCCCGGGCGATCGCTGCGGGCAGTTCGGCCGGGTCGTCACAGATCCAGCCGGTGACACCGTGTTCGACCACTTCCGCGACCGCACCGCCGCGCAAAGCGATCACCGGAGTACCGCAGACCATCGCCTCGATCATCACCAGGCCGAACGGTTCCTCCCACTGGATCGGGAACAACAGGCAGCGCGCGCCCGCCAATAGCTCCCGCTTGGCAATGGCGTCGGCCTCACCGAATACCTGGTCGGCGGAGGTCAGTAGCGGGCGGATCCGTTCCTCGAAGTACGCCTTCTCGGGTGGCTCATTGCACTTACCGGCGAGAATCAGCCGCAGACCGGCGGCGTGCGCGGCCTCGAGCGCCAGATCCGGGCCCTTCGACGGGGCATAACGGCCCAGGAACAAGCCGTAGTCCAGTTTCTCGGTGCGGAACGGCCACTCCTCGGGTCGAATCGCATTGTGGACCCGCGTAATCCAATTCAGGTCGGGGGCCAATTCTCGCTGCCGATCGCTGATGGCGATGAGATTCGCGCCGCGGTCGAATGATTGGTAGTACTCGTACATGTCGGGGTCGACGGGCCCGTGGACGGTGACCACCGTCGGTATCCCCATCATCCGATACGCCGCCGCATTGAGGGGACCGGCGAAAGTGTGGTCGTGCACGATATCGACCGGATCCTCGGCATGCAGTTCCTCGATAATCCGGCACGCCCGCATCGCGTTGACGATCTCCGGGAACGTCTCACCGAGGCGCGCGGTTTGCACATCGTCCCACACCCGGATGAACCGGGCGTTCGTGCCTGCTCGACCGGCTCCGAGCAGGGTCACTCGATGCCCGCGGTCGACCAGCGTATCGGCGAGCGTCGCCACCATCGCCTCGACGCCGCCGTATCCGGCCGGTGGAATGTCGAAATACGGTGGCGCCACCAGAACAATGTGCAGCGGCCGGGCGTGGAAGTCGCCGTGAGTGAGCTGTGAAGCAGAATTCGGACGCTCCAGCAGAGCGTCGATCGAATCAGAGAATAGAGAGTCCGAAAGGTCGAAAGTCATTCCAATCTCCTCGTCGTTGAGGTCTGGATGCTTATCGAAAACCAGCTCCGGTCTCGTCAGGCGTGGTTACCTCCCTGTCGAACATACGGATGCGGACCTATGTCGTGGTAGTTATTACCGCGGCATCCGCTGCGCAAACATTACTCTTTTCGTTTCGCTACCTGGCCAGGGCGGTCACCGATTGACACGCGGTGGGTTCGGGCAGCTTGCCCTTGAAGAACCGGTCCGGAGTCACGCCCATGAGCGACCGGAAGTCGGCCGTCAGGTGGGATTGGTCGTAATAGCCGGTGGCGACGGCTATATCGGACCAGGGCGTGTTGCCGGCGGCATCGATAACCTGGCGAACCCGGGTAATGCGGGCGTAGTGCTTGGGTGAGACGCCGACACCGGTGGTGAAGAGATTGCGGAGCTGCCGTTCACTGACCGAGAGACGGGTCGCGACGTCCCGGAGCGGCGTGGCGTCGCCGTCGATGGCCGCGACGGCCGAGTCGAGGAGGCGGCGGTGCTCACGGCGGGTGGCATTCTCGGAAAGGGCCTGCGGGAGCGTGGATTCCAGGAACGGGATGACATCGTCGAGATCCAGTTCGGTGAGCTCGCGCGCGAGATCGGCTGCAGGCCCGGGCATATCGGCCAGGCGCAGGATGCGATCGGTGAGATCGGCTGCGGCGACGCCGAACAGGGGGCGGACGGCGCCGGGGGCCAGGCGCAGCCGGAGACAGCCGGCGGGCGCCTTCGCGCCGGCGTAGGTGGCCCGGGTACGCGGGCCGATGACCAGGGTGTCGCGGCGTCCGGACGGTTCGGTGCGGAGGACAAGCGTGGTGACGGCCTGCGGGACGTGGGTGAAGTGCGTGGGCAGGTCGGTGAGCGTGTGGATGCGGCCGATTTCGGCGATCCACGGGCGTAATGACTCCGGCGCCGGGTAGGGATCCTCGAAGCGGTCGGCGGTCTGGACGGCTGCCGAATTCTGCATGACGGTCACCGCATCCACTGTAGGCGGGGCGCGCGCCCCGGAGTGTGCCGGTTTTTCCTAGAGGACAGCCGCATGGGAGCGGCATCGTTGTCGGCATGATCGTAATTACTGGAGCTACAGGCACAATCGGCAGTGAAGTTGTCCGGCAGTTGGTGGCGCGGGGTGTGAAAGTCCGTGCGGTGACCCGTGATCCGGAACGGGCGCAGGTACCGGCCGAGGTCGAGGTGGTGCGGGGCGACTACGCCGATACCGCATCGATGGCGGCGGCGTTCGAAGGAACCGAGGCGGCGTTCCTGGTCGGACTGCTGGGTCCGGACTATGTCGAACTGGATCAGGCATTGGCCGCCGCCGCCCGCGACGCCGGGGTGCGCCGACTGGTGAAACTATCGGCCATCGGCACCGGCACGGCCGAAGTCGGCATGGTCGGCACCTGGCACGTACCCGGCGAGCAGGCGGTGCGGGACAGCGGGGTGGCGTGGACGATCCTGCGCCCCAGCAGTTTTGCCACGAATACCCTGAGCTGGATCGCCCCGATCCGCGCGGGTCAGCCGGTGCCGAATATGTCCGGGGACGGCGCGCAGGGGGTCATCGATCCCCGCGATATCGCCGCGGTCGCGGTCGAGGCCCTGCTGTCGGACGCGCACTCCGGCCGCATCTACACCCTCACCGGTCCCGAAAACCTGACCACGCCCGATCAGGTGGCCGCGCTGGGGGCGGCATTGGGCCGGCCGATCGATATTGTCGACATTCCGATCGAGGCGGCGCGCGAGCTCATGCTGGCGGCGGGCAGGTCCGAGGAGTTCGCGGACGGCTCACTGCAGGGTCAGGCGTATGTGCGCGCGGGCGGCAATGCCGTTGTCACCCAGGATGTTCAGGAGGTGCTCGGTCGCGCACCGCGCAGCTATGCCGAGTGGGCGCGCGACCATGCCGCCGCCTTCACTTCGTAACGAGTGCGCCCCAACCGGTTTCGAGTAGTTCGAAGATGCGGGTGAGGTCGGCCGCGGGGTCCGTGCTGCGCCGCGCCACCTCCAGCGCGCCGAAGACGAAGTGCGCCAGTGCGATCACCTCGATATCGCCGGCGTCGCGACCGAGATCGGTGGCAATGGCCTGGGCCAGTGCACCCTCGTGCCGCTGCCACATCCGCCGGAAGTAACTGGCGAGCGCGGGAGTGCTCTCCACCAGCTGCATGAACCCGTGCATCTCGTCCGATTCAGCGGGCCGGGGTGTGGCCAGGAAGGCATCCCGCAGACCCTCGAGCACGGTCTTGCCCGGCGCGCGATCGCGGACAGCCGCGACCAGCCCCTGTTCGCGATCCGCGTCGAGATCGAAGACGAGCGATTCCTTCCCGTCCGGGAAATGGGCGAAGAGCGTGGGCACCGACACCTCGGCGGCCTCGGCGATCTCCTTCACGCTGACCGCGTCGTAGCCGCGCTCGAGGAACAACCGCAGCGCGGCATCGGCCAGGGCCGTGCGGGTCTGTGCCTTCTTGCGCTCGCGAAGTCCGGTCATGAGCACACCCTACCGACGTTTCCTTAGTCATACAATTTTCTGAGCGGTTGAATTTCTTAACTCGTTATGGTTTTCTGGAGTCACAGGGCGCGACCGGCGCCCGACACCAGACCTCAACGAAGGGGGGACCGCTATGACCACGCTCTCTGTATCGCAGACGGCACCGCGCAATGTGCGCTGGATCCTGCTGGGCGTCATGCTGGCAATGCTGCTCGGCATGCTCGACAACATGATCATCGGCACCGCCATGCCGACGATCGTGGGCGAGCTCGGCGGCCTCGAACACCTGTCGTGGGTGGTATCCGCATACACCCTGGCCACCGCCGCCTCCACGCCCATCTGGGCGAAGCTCGGAGACCTGTTCGGCCGTAAGAACAACTTCCTGGCCTCGATCGTCATCTTCCTGATCGGTTCCGGCCTGGCCGGCGCCGCGCAGAACATGGATCAGCTCATCGGCTTCCGCGTGCTGCAGGGCATCGGTGCGGGCGGCCTGGCCGCCGGTGCGTTCGCCATCATCGGCGAGCTCATCCCGCCGCGGGAACGCGCCAAATACATGGGCATGACCGCCTCAGTGATGGCGCTTGCCACCATCGGCGGCCCATTGGTAGGCGGCTTCGTCACCGATCACGCCGGCTGGCGGTGGGCGTTCTACCTCAATCTGCCCATCGGCTTGATCGCACTGGTGTGGTGCTACACCACGCTGCACCTGACCGCCCGGCGACCGAATGCCAAGATCGACTACCTCGGCGCGGTGCTACTGACCGTCACCATCTGCGCGATCGTGCTCGTCACCACCTGGGGCGGCACGCAATACGCTTGGGACTCACCGCAAGTGCTCACAACGATCGCCGTCGCGGTGCTCGGCCTGCCGGCGTTCCTCTGGTCGCAGACCCGCGCACCGGAGCCGATCATCCCGCTGAGCCTGTTCACCAACCGCAATTTTGTGCTCACCTCGGTGCTTTCGGTGGTGGTCGGCGTGGCCATGTTCGGCGCGGTCAGTTTCCTGCCGCTGTTCCAGCAGACCGTGCAGGGCGCTTCGGCCTCGAACTCCGGGCTGCTGCTGTTGCCGATGATGGTGCCGATCATCGTGGTCTCGCAGATCGCGGGCAGGGTGATGAGCAAGACCGGACGCTACAAGATCTTCCCGATCCTCGGTGGTGTACTGCTCACCGGCGGCAGCATTCTGCTGGCCACCATGGATACCGGCACCAGCCGGCTCGCCTCGGGCATCTATATGGCGATGCTGGGTGCGGGTCTGGGCTTCCTCATGCAGATGACAGTGCTCATCGCACAGAACAGCGTGGAGATGAAGAACATCGGCGCTGCCTCGGGCACCGCGACACTCTTCCGCACACTGGGCGGATCGTTCGGCGTGGCACTGTTCGGTGCGCTGTTCAACCGGCAGATCACCGCTGCGATGACCGGACACGGCGGTCATGGCGGGCAACTCGATCCGGCGAAGCTGGGGTCACTCCCCGCCTCGCTGCGTGACGCCTATCTGCACGGGGTGGCCTCCGGCATGCACAGCATCTTCACCTGGTCCGCCGTGCTCTGCGCGATCGGCCTGGTCGCGGCGCTCTTCATTGTCGAAGTTCCGCTGCGCCAAGCCGGCCCACCGGCTGCGGCACCTGCGAAGGAGCCGGAAAAGGCACCGGCGCAATAACTTCGACGCCGCTCCCCCACCGGGCTTTCGGCCCGCACCCGATTCGGGTGCGGGCCGTTCCTGCGGGGCTAAGCGGCGGCGACCACGTTTTCCAGACTGTCGTGCATGCTCGCCCAGCCGGGACTCATGATCGAGCGCGTGCGCTGCGAGCTGGCATCGTCGGGATCGAATCCGGTGTGGCTGAAGATAATTCGGGTGCCGTGCCCCTCGGGACGCAACTGCCAGCTCATGATCCAGCCGGAATCGGCCTCCATCTGGGCATCACTCCAGGTGATGCGCAGCAGTTCCGGAGCAATGACTTCCAGCACCCTGCCGCGAATCTCACCGGAGAAGTTCTGCCCCGGCATGGGATGGGTCTTCATCTCGAAATGATTGCCCGCCACCGGTTCGAAGCCGATGGGCTCCATCATCCACTGCCCCATGAGCTCCGGCGTGGTGATGGCGCGCCACACCTTCTCGGGCGGATGCGGATAGAAGTGATCGAGTTCGATCGAGGCCGGATTGTCACTCATCGGGTTTCCTTCTCGTCAGGATTGTCGGGCATGGCGTCGAGCACCGCACCCAGGGCATGCAGACGCTTACGCCAGAAGCGCTCGAACGGATCGAGCCAGGACTGCAATTCGTGCAGCGGATGCGGTTCGACGCGATAGAACCGCTGCCGCCCGCGCTTGTCCTCCTCGAGCAGCCCCGCGTCCCGCAGCACCTTGAGGTGCTCGGACACACTGGGCCGGGCCATATCGAAGCGCTCGGCAATGGCCTGCACCGATTGCTCACCGTCGAGCAGCAGTTCGAGAATGTCGCGCCGGGTCGGATTGGCGAGCGCTCCGAACACCAGGTCGGCACTGCCGGATTTCATGCGGTAGGGCATGACCCAATATAGGTAGGCTTTTCCCTACCTGTCAACCGTAGGTTTTTTCCTACCATTTTGAGGAGAGATAGGCCGGGGAGTCACCCGGACCCCACGGCCTATCGGTGCACGGCTCTAACCGGAGTTGCGCAGCGCCGTGGACAGTCCGTTCATGGTGAGCAGGATGCCGCGTTCCACCAGTTCGGAGTCGTCTCCGGCGCGACGGCGGCGCAGCAGATCCACCTGTAGTTGATTGAGCGGCTCCAGGTAGGGGAAGCGGTTGTGGATGGATTCGGCCAGGGCCGGGTTGTCCGCGAGTAGTTCATCGGTGCCGGTGATGGCGGCGTGCATGCGCACGGTCCGGGTGAATTCGTCGCAGATCATGCCGAAGATGGTGTCCCGCAACGCTTTATCGGGAACCAGATCGGCGTAGGTGGCGGCTATGTCCATATCGGCCTTGGCCATGACCTGCGCCAGATTGGACATGATGGTGCGGAAGAACGGCCAGCGGCGGTAGAGATCCGACAGGGCGGCCAGGCGGGCCGGGTCGTCGCCGATCCACTGCTCGAAGGCGGTGCCGGTGCCGTACCAGCCGGGCAGCATGACCCGGGACTGGCTCCACGCCATCACCCAGGGAATGGCGCGCAGGTCGTAGACGGAGTTGGTGGGCTTGCGGGAGGCGGGCCGGCTGCCCAGATTGAGGTCGGCGACCTCCGCGATAGGTGTTGAGGCACGGAAGTATTCGACAAAACCGGGGGTTTCGTGCACCAGTCGCGCATACGCCTGGCGAGCCAGTTCGGCCAGCTCGTCGAGCACCTCGTAGGAGGCCTCGGCCTCGCCGCCCAAACCCTCCACATCGAGCAGGGTGGATTCGAGGGTGCCCGCGACCAGCGCTTCGAGATTCCGGTACGCGGTACCCGGATCGGCGTATTTGGTCGAGATGATCTCGCCCTGTTCGGTCAAACGCAGCGATCCGCGCACCGCCCCGGCGGGCTGCGCGAGGATGGCGTCATAACTGCGACCGCCACCGCGACCGACGGTGCCACCGCGACCGTGGAAGAGCCGCAGGCGAATTCCGGTTTTACGAGCGGTATCTACCAGATCCAGTTCGGCCCGGTACAGCGCCCAGTTGGCGGCCAGGTACCCGCCGTCCTTGTTCGAGTCGGAGTAACCCAGCATCACCTCCTGCTGCATACCGCGCGCGGCAACCAGGCGCTGATAGGCGGGCACTTCCAGTGCAGCGGAAAGGATTTCGGCGCCACCGCGCAGATCGTCGATGGTCTCGAACAGCGGAACCACACCCACCGTGCTGGACGGCGGCGTATTCGCATCACCGGGATCGAGGATGCCAGCTTCCTTGAGCAGCAGCGCAGCCTCCAGCATGTCGCTGACCGAGGTGCACATGCTGATGATGTAGTTGGGCACGGTATCCGGGCCCAGATCGTCGATGGCACTCTTGGCGGCGCGCACCACCGCGAGTTCCTTGGCCGCCAGCTCGCTGAGCTGCGCGGTGGGTCCGACAAGCGGTCGGCGCGTGGTCAATTCGGCCGCGAGCAATGCCACCCGCTGCTCCTCGTCGAGCGAGGCGTAGTCCGAATGCACTCCGGCCCAGGCGAACAGCTCGGCCACCACCTGCTCGTGCATTTCGGAGTTCTGGCGCAGATCCAGACCCTGCAGATGAAAGCCGAAGGTCTCCACCGCGCCGCGCAGCGCGGCCAACTGGTCATCGGCGAGCAGGCCGTCCCCGGAGGCGCGCATGGCCGCATCGACCACATTCAGATCCGCGAGCAGCTCCCACGGCCCGGCATACGGCTCGGCGACGACATCTATTCCATCCGAAGGGATCTCGCCGAGCGACCGGCGCGCCGCGGCACTGAGCCGAGCCCGGATGGCGCGCAACGCACGGCGATACGGTTCATCGGCGCGCTGTGGGGAGTCATCGAATCCGGCGCCGGCCAGTGCCGCGAGCTCCGGCGTCACCGGTACCAGCCGCGCCGACTGTGACATCGACTTCTCGAGCTCCACAATAGATTTCAGATACCGCTCGAAGACCAGGGCGCCGGCCCGATGGGTGGCGCGGTGCACCACCTCGGCGGTCACGAACGGATTGCCGTCCCGATCACCGCCGATCCAGGAGCCCGGACGCAGGATCGGGCGCGCGAGCAGGTCATGCTCGGGCCAGCGGGCGCGCAGTGCCGCCCGGACCTCGTCATTGATCTTCGGAATGACCTCGAACAGGGTGAGGTCGTAGTACCGCAGGCCGACCTCGATCTCGTCCTGAATCCGCAAGCGCGCCAACCGGATCAGTGCCGCACGCCACAGTTGCAGCACCTGCCGCCGGATATCGGTATCGATGCCGGCGAATTCGGGCTCGTGCTCGCTGTAGCGCTGCCGCTGCCGCATGAGTTCGGTGATGCGCGATTGCACATCGAAGATGGTGCGCCGCCGGGTCTCGGTCGGATGGGCGGTGATGACCGGTGAGACCAGGGCGTCGGTCAGCAGATCGACGACCGTATCGGCCGCCGGCGGGGCGGCATCGAGTTTGCGGTAGGTCGCCGCCAGGCTGGAATCCTGCGGCAACTCCCCCGCCGCGATATGCACGGCGCGGCGGCGGTCACGCTGCAGATCCTCGGCCAGATTGGCCAGCAGCAGAAAGTGACTGAAGGCGCGGATCACCGGAATGGCGGTATGGATATCGACACCGCGCAGCATGTCGGCGACGGCGCTGCGCTCCACCTCCGACCGGCGCACCTTGAAGGCTTCCACGCGCACCCGCTCGATGAGGTCGAAGACCTCCGGGCCCTCGTGGTCGCGGATGGTGTCCCCGAGAATCCCGCCCAGGAACCGGATATCGTCGCGTAGCGGCGCGGTGGCCGTCTCGATCTGATCTTCTCGCACTACGTTCACCTCTCCACACAGCGAATTTTGTTGGTTCTCGAACCCATTCGTGTTGTTCTCAGCCCATGCGGCGCGGACCGCTTTCGAACCTGTTGGGTTCCGGCCCGATTCGTACCCGCCCGTAGAGCACTGCGGCGCCCTCCGGTGACGCCATAATGGGCTCGCACTGCAGTTCCCGCACCTCCGGCAGGTCGTCGCAGAGTGCCGAGATGCGTTGTGCCAGTTCAGCGAGGGCACGCTTGTCCACCGGCTTGCCGATATCGCGACCGCGCACGGTCCCCGAGAGCAGCGGGGCAGCGCGCGGTGCGTCGATGAGCTCCGCCGATTCGGCCTCGGTCAGCGGCAGTGCGCGGTACACCCGGTCACCGAGCAGATCGATAATGGTGCCGGACAGGCCGAAACTGATCACCGAGCCGAACGACGGATCGTCCTGCACCCGGAAGCCACAGCCGACACCCTTGGTGGCCATGCGCTGAATATGTACCGGATTGCCGGAGATCTCGGCCAGTTCGGTGAAGGCGCGCCGCACCTCGTCCGGACGCCACAGATCCAGCCGCACGCCGGTCAGGTCGGGGCGATTGCGCCAGATCTCCCCCGTCGCCTTGGCCGCCACCGGATATTCGAACTGCTCGGCGGCGAGCACCGCGGTCTCGGCATCACGCACCTCACGGAATTCGACAATGCGAATTCCGTAGCAGCCCAGCAGCTCCGCCGCCTCCAGATCCGCGAGCCAGTGATCGGTCGCGGAGGCCATCCATGCGGTGACCAGTTCGCGGGCCCGGACGGTGTCGACACCCTCGGGGCGCGACACCGGCGATACCGGGCGCGTACGCCAATCGGCATAGCGGCGCACCCGTGCCAGCGCCCGCGCCGCACGCTCCGGATCACCGTAGGACGGAATGGATCCGCGCTCCAGCATGCCGCCGGGCCCACGGGTCGCGAGCAGATTCGACATGCCCTGATCGGCGACGAAGGTGGTGAGAACCGGTGTGGCGGGGTCGGATTGCGCGCCCGCCCGAATGGCCTCGGCGAAGGCCGCGACCGCGACGGGCACCGGCGGCGAGTAGATGACGATGACCGCGTCCACCGCGCGATCGGTGACCGCCGCCGCCACCGCCGTCAGGAAGTCGGCGGGTCCGGCCTGCGGCCCGAGGTGAATCGGCTCCTGCACGGTGAGCCCTTCACTGCGCCCGGCATCAACCGCGAGCCAGTTCAGGGCCGCGCTATTGCCGATCACCGCCAGCCGCGGTCCCGCCGGCAGCGGCTGATAGGCCAGCAGCATGGCGCAGTCGAACAGTTCGGTAATGGAGTCGACCTGGATGATCCCGGCCTGCGCGAACAGATTGCGCACCAGCGAGCGGTCGAGATCCTGCTCCCCCTCGACCCGCACCACATTGCGGCCACTGCTCACGGCCACAATGGGTTTGGTGCGCGCCACCCGGCGGGCGATGCGGGAGAACTTGCGCGGATTACCGAAGGTCTCCAGGTACAGCAGCACCACATCGGTGCCGGGATCGCTGTCCCAGTACTGCAGCAGGTCATTGCCGGAGACATCGGCGCGATTACCGGCGGAGACGAAGGTGGACAACCCGAGCTGCCGGGCCGCCGCCTCACCGAGAATCGCCGCGCCCAAGGGGCCGGACTGGCAGAAGAATCCGATGCGCCCGCGCCCGGGCAGCACCGGTGCGAGGGTGGCGTTCAGGGCGACGGCCGGATCGGTATTGGCGATCCCCAGAGCGCTCGGCCCCACCACCCGCATGCCGTGCGCCCGGACGGCATCGACAAGTTCGCGTTCGGCGTCGTAACCGTGCGGACCGGTCTCGGAGAAACCGGCGGTGAGCACCACCAGGCCCTTGACGCCCTTGGCCATACAGTCGTCGAGCACCGACCCGATTTCGGCCGCGGGCACCGCGATTACGGCCAGATCGACCTCATCCGGAATATCGCGCACCGTCGGATAGGCGCGTACGCCGCGTACCGCGGTGCGATTGCGATTCACCGGAAACACCGGACCCTGGAATCCGCCGGACAGCAGATTGGCCAGCACCGCGCCGCCGACCCGGGTGGCGGACGGCGTCGCGCCGATGACCGCCACCGAGCGCGGTGTCAGCAGATTGCCGACGCTGCGCGCCTCCGAGGCGCGTTCGCGCGAATCCCGTACCGACTGCAGTGCTTCGGTGGGGTCGATGGCGAATTCGAGGTGCAGCACCGAGCCGTCACGGCTGCGCTGCACCTGATATCCGGCATCGCGGAACACCTGCACCATGGCGTTGTTCTCGGCCAGCACCTCCGCGACGAAGGTCTCGATATCGTTCTCCGCGGCAGCACCGTTGAGGTGCTCGAGCAGGATGGAACCCAGGCCCCGGCCCTGGTGATGATCGGCGACCACGAACGCCACCTCCGCCGAGCGCGGCCCGGGCCGATCGGGCAGGTACTCGTAGCGGCCGACCGCGATGATGTCGTCACCCAGCTCGATGACCAGGCCCACCCGGTCGCGGTAGTCGACATGGGTGGTGCGGTACAGGTCTTTCGGCGTCATCCGCGGGTAGGGGCCGAAGTAGCGCAGATAGCGGGTGCGATCGGAGAGTCCCGTATGGAAGCGCTCCAGACCCGCGGCGTCCTCGGGCGTGATCGGGCGCAGTCGCACCACACCGCCATCGGAGGCCAGCACGGCGGCGAACCAATGTTGCGGGGGCGGCGGCGGATTGGCGGGCGTGCCCGGAGTGTCCGCGGGCAGCGGGGGTGCGACCGCGGGGGTCGCCGGGCCGGCAGATTCAGTCACGGGGATCCTCCGGATCCAGGCCGAGCAGCCCGAAAGTCGCGCGGCGTGTTGCCAATACGGATGTGTCCAGGGCGCGCCGCGCGCGGTCGGTCCGCTCGTCGCCGGTCTCGCGGCCACCCCCGGGACCGTCCCAGCGTTCGAAGCCGATATCGGCGCCGTCGCCCATGGTGCCGGGCGGCGCCACCGTGGGCGCATACGCCTCGACCAGCTCCTGCCACTCCCGCGGAATCGCGGTATCGGGGTCGATGGTCCGGTCCAGCGCGGTGGCCAGCAGATGGGTCCAGGCCCGCGGCACCACCCGGATGAGCCCGTATCCCCCACCGCCGACCGCGAGCCAGCGGCCCTCGGCATATCGATCGGCCAGATCGCGCATGGCGATGAAGGCCGCGCGCTGCCCGTCCACGCTCAATTCCAGGTCGGCGAGCGGGTCCTCGCGATGGGTGTCGACGCCGCACTGACTGATCACGATCTGCGGCCGGAAGGCCGCCAGCGCGCCGGGCGCGACCGCATGGAAACCGCGCAGCCACAGCGGGTCCCGGGTGCCCGGCATGATCGGCAGATTGATGGCGGTGCCCTCGGCCGCGCCCGCGCCGGTCTCCTCGAGCCATCCGGTATTGGGCCACAGCGTCGCCGGATGCTGATGGATCGACAGTGTCAGCACCCGTGGATCGCCGTAGAACACACGCTGCACGCCGTCACCGTGGTGGACGTCCACATCGATGTACGCGATGCGATCGAAGCCATTATCGAGCAGCCACGAAATCGCCACCGCCACATCGTTGTACACACAGAATCCGGCCGCCGAATCGGGCATGGCGTGGTGCATACCGCCGCCGATGCTCACCGCCCGGCGGGTGCGCCCGGCCGCGATCTCCTGTGCCGCCGCGAGGGTGCCGCCGACAATCACCGACGCCGCCTCGTGCATATGCGGAAAGACCGGATTGTCGGCCGAGCCGAGCCCGTACGGCGGTGCGGCGGGCACAATGCCCGGCGGTTGCTGAGCGTGCTTGACCGCCTCTATGTAGTCATGGGTGTGCACCCGGAGCAGTTCCGAATCCCCCGCCGCGACGGGGGTCAGCGTCTCGACGCCATCCAACAGTCCCAGACTCTGTGCCAGCGCCATCGTGAACTGCAGCCTGACCGGCCGCATCGGGTGCTCCGGCGTCCACGTGTAATCGAGGAACCGATCGGTCCATATGACGGTTCCGTCTTCACGCGCGCGGCCAGGCATACTTGCCACGCTAGTGCGTCCGCTGCGCTCGCAGGCTACGGACACTGTGACGCCGGAAACCCATAGGGAACACGCAGGCCGTCCTCGGTGTTGTCTCGGAGTTCGCGAAATAAGCTGCAGCCCGGTGTAGCCGCCGCGCATGGGTAGAATTCGTGCCGACGAAGGGGTTAACAGGTGAAGGATCTGGTCGACACCACGGAGATGTACCTCCGTACCATCTACGACCTCGAGGAGGAGGGTGTCACGCCCCTGCGCGCTCGCATTGCCGAGCGCCTCGAGCAGAGCGGTCCCACGGTGAGCCAGACGGTTGCGCGCATGGAGCGCGACGGTTTGCTGACCGTTGCCGGTGACCGCCACCTCGAATTGACCGACAAGGGCCGCGCCATGGCGGTTTCCGTCATGCGCAAGCACCGGCTGGCCGAGCGGCTGCTGGTCGACATCATCGGCCTGGACTGGGAGAACGTGCACGCCGAGGCCTGCCGCTGGGAGCACGTTATGAGCGAGGAGGTCGAGCGCCGCCTGGTGGAGGTGCTCAACAACCCCACCACCTCGCCCTACGGCAATCCCATTCCGGGTCTGGACGAGCTGGGCGTACCGCCGCGCTCGGGTGCCGCGGAGAAGCTGGTCCGGCTGTCGGATCTGCCCTCGGGCCAGTCCGCCGCGGTAGTGGTGCGCAGCCTGTCCGAGCACATTCAGACCGATCCCGAGGTCATCGGCCAGCTGCGCGAGGCCGGCGTGGTGCCGGATGCGCGCGTGAACGTGGAAACCCGGCCGGGTTCGGTGGTCATTCTGGTACCTGGCCACGAAGGCTACGAACTGTCCGATGAGATGGCGCATGCCGTCCAGGTGAAGTTGGTCTGACGCGTGAAACTTCTCGTCACAGGAGGCGCGGGCTACGTCGGTGGCGTCTGCGCACAGGTTCTGCTCGAAGACGGCCACGAGGTGGTTGTCGTCGATGATGTCTCGACCGGTAATGCCGACGGCGTTCCGGGCCGTGCGAAGTTCATCGAGGGCGATATCGCCACGGTGGGCGTCGAACTCATCGCCTCCGAATCCTTCGACGGCGTGTTGCATTTCGCGGCCCAGTCGCTCGTCGGCGAGTCGGTGGTGCAGCCGGAGAAGTACTGGCACGGCAATGTGGTGAAGACCTTGGCGCTGCTGGAGGCGATGCGCGAGGCGGGCACCCCGCGTCTCGTGTTCTCGTCCACCGCAGCGGTGTACGGCGAACCGGAGCAGGTGCCGATCGTCGAGGACGCGCCGAAGCGCCCGACCAATCCTTATGGCGCATCGAAGCTCTCGATCGACTATGCCATCACCTCGTACGCCGCGGCGCACGGGCTGGCGGCCACCAGCCTCCGGTACTTCAATGTGGCCGGCGCGTACGCCGGGCTCGGTGAGAACCGGGTGGTGGAAACCCATCTCATCCCCCTCGTGCTGCAGACGGCGCTGGGACAGCGGGATTCGATCTCGGTCTTCGGCACCGACTATCCGACGCCGGACGGCACCGCGGTGCGCGATTACATTCACATTCGCGATCTGGCGCAGGCGCATCTGCTGGCGCTCGCGCAGTCGCAGCCGGGCAAGCACCGCATCTTCAATCTCGGTAGCGGTACCGGTTTCTCGGTACGCGAGGTCATCTCGGCCTGCGAGCGTGTGACGGGCCTGCCCGTCAATACGGTGGACGCGCTGCGCCGGGTAGGCGATCCGGCGGTGCTCATCGCCTCCAGCGAGCTGGCCACGGCCGAGCTCGGCTGGCGACCCGAACACACCGATCTGGACGAGATCGTCGCCGACGCGTGGGAATTCCTGCGCTCGATCGGCGCTCGCGCACACAGCGCCCGCTAGTACCGAATCACCGCGTGGCGCCGCGGATCTCATGGGTGCTCGGAATGCAGATCGACACCCAGATCCGCGGCGGCCTCGCGGCCCGCGTCGGCGAGCCGGCGCAGCCGCTGCGGCGGCATTCCGGTCTGCAATCCGATGTCCAGCAGGTTGGCCATGCGGTGCGCCGGATCCGAATTCAGTGCTGCTTCCAACGCGATACCGGCGAGTGGACCGTCCCCGCGCGCATAGGCGGCGTAACCGAGCAGCATGGCGGCCTCGGCGCGATCGGGATCGGGCAGAGCGCGCGTCAATTGCAGCCACAGGGTTTCAGCGGCGCGCGCATGCGCACCGGGGATGAGCCCGAAGAGAATGTCGCGCACCGTCGAATCACGCAGTGCGACAGCCACTTCCGCCATTTCGAGCGCGTTCGGCAGCGTTCCCGCCTCGATGGACAGCAGCTGCCCGAGGACATTCCGGGCCGCCGAGCGGCTGTAGGACTCGGGTTCGCCGCGCCGCACGGCCTCGGCGAGCCGGTGAACCGCAGCCTCGGCGGCGGCATCCAGCAGCGCCCGGAATTGTTCCCGGACAGCCGCATCCACCTCCACCACCTCGGTCAGTTCCGCGCGTGAGCCGCGCATCGGCCGGCCGTCCAGCACATGCCGGAGGGTGACCAACGAGGTCGCCGGATCCGGTTGACGACCACGCCGCGCCGGACCCAGCAGACTCCACCACGGCAGCTCCGGCCCGATCGCCTGCACTGCCCACGCTCCGGCCAATGGCACCGCCGCGGCATCCAGGCGATGTTCGAGCGCGCACACCAGATCTCGATGTTGCCGGGACCGCACCCCTCTGTGCCGTTTGACCGGCGCGGTGGCGCGATCGTCGACGATCAGTGCCAGCACCGCGGCGGCGGTATCGCGCAGGCAGACACCCGCGACCCGCTCGACGAGCTGTCCGGTGGCGACCCGGCCGGGACTGTCCAGATCCATCCGGGCCACCACATCGATTGCGGCCGTGCCGGGCTCGTCTACTGCCGCCCGCAGCACGGTCACCACCAATGATCGGGCGGGCATGAATCCGAGCATGGCGGGCATCGCTGCGATGAAATCGCCCGGATTCCGCAGATGTGGTTCCGGCTCGGATCCGACTGCGGGATCAGCGAACTCGGGATCGATGCACTCGGGATCGGTGTGGTCGGGGGGCGTAGGTTCGGCGGGAGTGGTCATGGGATCGAGAGTGCGCGGCAGCGCCGTCACCACTACGACATCCACCAGCGGTTTCACCCGGCCTGTGGACAACCGGTCGCGCCGTGAGTAACTCGGCGTGGCACGGAGCCCGATCCCGGGGATCTGTCGGTGCCGGTTGTTACCGTGCGCGACGCTCACACACTGCGCGCCGCGCGAGCAATCAGGCGAAATGAAATGGATTCATTTCATTTCATCCGATCGCTCGGCGCGGCCCTGTTACAGTCCGCCTCGGCACCCTCCGCACGTGCCGGAGGGAGTGGTACGTGTGATGCGCAGTCGTGTTCGGAACCTACTCCGGACGGGCCGCGGCCAGGATCTCGAGATAGTGCGGATTGGTCATGATGCCCAGCACATTGCCGAACGGATCCACCACGGCGGCGGTGACGAATCCGGTGCCCTCGCCGCGTGCGGTGATCGGCTCGTACTCCTTCGCCCCCATGTCCAGCAGCCGTTCGAAGGTCGCCGCGACATCATCGACATGCCAGTTCACGATCTGACCGCCCGGCTGGTCCGGCGTGCTGGCCGCGTACTTGCGATTGATGAGGCCGAGTTCGGCCTGGTAGTCGCCGATGCGGAACTCGTAGTACCCGCCGGGGACGGTGAAATACGGTGCGACGCCGAGGAATTCGCTGTACCAGTCCTTGGCTGCCTCCAGGTCGTCGGCGAAGTAGTTGACGGTGGCCATTCCACGCAGCATGTCGATCTCCTTGATGGGTTCCGCTGGTCGATATATCCATCATCGGCCGCAAAGTGCTCACCGAATGAGCACTTTTATTGGGAGAATCTCTTTCATGCGAGCCGATCGATTGGTAGCCACGCTGCTGTTCATGCAGACGCGCGGCCGAGTGACCGCAGCCGAGGTCGCCACCGAACTGGAAGTCTCGGTGGCCACCGCCCGCCGCGACCTGGAAGCGCTGTCCACGGCCGGGATTCCGGTGTACCCGCAGCCGGGTCGCGGCGGCGGCTGGGCCCTGGTGGGCGGTGCGCGCACGGACCTGAGCGGTTTGACCGCCACCGAGGCGCAGTCCCTGTTCCTGCTCCTGGGCCCGATGGCCACCGCCACCCCGGCCACCCGATCCGCACTGCGAAAACTCTTGCGCGCCTTGCCACAACCGTTCCGCCTCGAGGCGGAGGCGGCCGCCGGCGCGGTGATCGTGGATCCGGCGCGCTGGGGCGAACGCGACGAGCAGGCCCCGGCGCTGGTCGACCAATTACAAGGCGCGGTGGTCCACCGCCGCCGGGTGCGGTTCGACTACGGGCGCGGCGGCACCCGCACACAGCGCACGGTCGACCCGTGGGGCCTGGTCGACAAGGACGGCATCTGGTACCTGGTGGCCGGAACCGAACGCGGACAGCGGACCTTTCGCGTGGAACGCATGACGGCGGTCGAGGTGACCGACGAAGTTGCTTACCGGCCAGCGGACTTCGATCTCACCACCGCCTGGTCGGAGGTGGTCGAGCAGGTGGAGCAGCACCGATCGACACTGTCCGCGACGGTGCTCCTACCCGCCGGACTGCTTCCGGTGCTGCGCCATCAGCAGGGGCGGCACTGCGTGGTGGACGGCCCCGTACCCGACGGCCGCACGCGTGTGCGCATCACCGCGCCCACGCCACTCATGATCGCCCAGCAGTTGGCCGGTTGGGGAACGGCATTGGAAGTGACCGAACCGGAGTCGGTGCGGGCCGAACTGGCGCGGCTGGGAACCGAGCTCGCGGAGCGCTACCGGCACCCGTGAAACGCACGGCCACCCAGTCATGTCATAACCGAATGATGTTGCAGCACTTTCCATTTCATGAAATCCCGGGCTCAGTCGCTGTTACAGTCCGCCCGGCGCCTGTCGGAGGCGCCGGAAGGAAGTACACAATGTCGAGAACACTTCGCACCGCGAGCGTTGCCGCCGCGCTCACCGCACTCGCGGGGCCCGTACTGCTCGCCGGGCCCGCCGCCGCCGATATCAGCGATGTCAGCGTCATCGGTGTCACCCCCGGATCGCAGTGCACTGTGACCGACGGCTGCACCATCATCGCCGGGGTGTCCGGCAACAACCGGTACGACCAGGTGCAGTTCCTGATCAATGGCGCCGTCATCGGATCAGCCACGCCGGTAGCGGCTTCCGGCGTGGTCACCGCGACCTTCGCCTGGCACCCGACCAGCCCGGGCCCGGTCATGGTCGGAGCCACGCAGGGCACCACCTCGTCGGCGGTCAGCTATCTCGTGGGCGGGGGCGGTTCGGCTTGCTCGTGGCTGCCCAGCGGTTCCGCAGGGAGCGGTTCGGCGAGCGGTTCCGGAGGCAGTGGTTCCTCCAGCCTGTCGGGCGGAACCGGATCCGCGGGCAGCGGCTCGGCGGGCACCGGCTCCGCCTGCTGATTCCGAACGCGGGAGCCGGAACAGACAGGGGGTCGGCTCCTCCCCGGGGGACATTCGCGCCTGTCCCCGAACGGGATTCAGCCCTTGCGCACCTTGCTCACCGCGGTGGTGAACAGGGTATCGAGGGCCTCGGTATCGGCCTTGGAATCGGTGAACGACATATAGGTCACATTGATGCGCACATTCCCGATCTGACCGAGCAGCGTCTGCATATGCCGGGTGATACCCGCACTGCCGGATTCGGATTGGACGGTGCGCCGCAGCGCGAGGGTGTCGTCGGCGTTCAGCGGCGGCGGCGGATCCATCTCGGTGGTGATGGTCGCGGTGGTTCCGGAGTGGCCGACGCGCACGGTGCCGCAGCGCTGCAATTGATCTCGCAGCGTGGACAGCGGCTGATCGGTGCGCACCAATTCGACAGTGAGGGTGGCCCGGGCGGAATCGTCGGTGCCGACTGAGACCGCGGGTCCTGCAGTCGGGGCGCTCGGCGCACAGGTGGCCGGATCGATCTGCGCCCCGGGCAGAATGCCGTCGAGATCGCCCGCGGCTTGGCCTGCGGTATCGACCGGCAGTGTCACCGCCGCGTAGCGCGAGGGGAATTGGGACGGATCCGGCAGTAGCCGGGCCAGTCCGCTATCGGTTTGCACCGTTGTCACCGAACTGCGCGTACCGACCGGATGGCCCGATACGGTGGTCCCGCACGCCGCCAGCACCACACCCAGAGCCCCGACCCCGAGGGCACGTAAGGGCTTTCGGCACAACGGGTGGGCAGGCCTGCGGCAGGGCGCGGTCACGTGTCCACTATGCCGAATTTCTGCTGATCACAGCGAATGCCACGCCGCGCGGCGAGCCCTCCGGGAATGCGTGTCCCGGTGCCACGCGTTGCACTCGCGGTGCGGGCAGTGCACGACCGGTCGGCGCATGAGGGACAATGGTTTCTAGGTCGCGCATGTGGGCCACGCAGGAAGGAGCACGCGATGGACTACGAGTCGCGAATGTACGAGCTGGAGTTCCCCGCTCCGCAACTGTCGTCCGCCGACGGCGCTGGTCCGGTACTGGTGCACGGGCTGGAGGGCTTCACCGACGCCGGTCATGCCGTGAAGTTGGCCACCACGCATCTGCGCGAAAGCCTCGAGAGTGAACTGGTCGCCTCGTTCGATATGGACGAGTTGCTGGACTATCGCTCGCGCCGGCCGCTGATGATGTTCAAGACCGATCACTTCTCCGAATACACCGAGCCCGAGCTCAATCTGTGGGCGCTCAAGGACACCGCGGGCACCCCGTTCCTGCTGCTGTCCGGGCTGGAACCGGATCTGCGCTGGGAGAAGTTCGTCACCGCGGTGCGCCTGCTGTCCGAACAGCTGGGCGTGCGCCGCACCATCGGCCTCAGTGCCATCCCCATGGCCATTCCGCACACCCGCCCCCTCGGTGTCACCGCGCACGCCAGCAATAGCGATCTGATCGGCGATCATCAGCGCTGGCCGGGTGAGCTGCAGGTTCCAGGCAGTGCGTCCTCGCTGCTGGAGTACCGGATGGCCCAGCACGGGCACGAGTCGGTCGGCTTCTCGGTGCATGTGCCGCACTACCTGACCCAGACCGCCTATCCCGAGGCCGCGCAGACGCTGCTAGAGAATGTGGCCGAGAACGCGGGTCTGGAACTGCCGCTGGCGGCGCTGAGCGAATCGGCCGCGCGGGTGCGCGAGCAGGTCAACGAGCACATTTCCGGCAACTCCGAGGTGGAGAATGTCGTGCAGGCGCTCGAGCGTCAGTACGACAGCTTCGTGACCGCGCAGGAACGGCAGTCCAGCCTGCTGGCGAGCGATGCCGATCTGCCCACCGGCGATGAGCTGGGCGCGGAGTTCGAACGCTTCCTGGCCGAGCAGTCCGGCTTCACCGAGGGCGACAGCGCCGACGGCGGAGAGGCGCGCTAGGTAATCGTCGGCCGACGCCGGGTAGTGGCGGCCGAAGTCGGGCAGACCGCCCAGTAACGTAGTCACCCGTGCAGCTATCCGAACTCGTTCCCGACCAAGCCGTGCCCGATGTGGACCCGGATTGGCTGTACGAAACCTTCTCCGACTGGACCCAGTCGCAGGGGCTGACGCTGTATCCAGCGCAGGAAGAAGCGCTGCTCGAGCTGTTCACCGGCGCGAACGTCATTCTGGCGACGCCCACCGGCTCCGGTAAGTCGCTCGTCGCGATCGGCGCGCATTATGCGGCGCTCAATCGCGGGCAGCGCAGTTACTACACCGCGCCGATCAAGGCGCTCGTCAGCGAGAAGTTCTTCGCGCTGTGCGAGGTGTTCGGCGCGGACAAGGTCGGCATGGTGACGGGCGACGCGGCGGTGAATCCGAATGCGCCGATCATTTGCGCCACGGCCGAGATCCTGGCCAATCTGGCGCTGCGCGAGGGTTCCAGTGCCGATGTCGGCCAGGTCATCATGGACGAGTTCCACTACTACGCCGACCCCGACCGGGGCTGGGCGTGGCAGGTCCCGCTCATCGAGCTGCCCAAGGCGCAGTTCGTCCTCATGTCGGCCACGCTCGGCGATGTCACGCGGTTCCAGGAAGACCTGACCAAGCGCACCGGCTGGCCCACCGCGGTCGTCAAGAACACGGAGCGCCCGGTCCCGCTGACCTTTTCCTTCAGCATCGAACCGCTGCACGAGACGCTTAACGAGCTGCTCACCACCAACCAGGCCCCCGTCTACGTCGTG
>NZ_JAODNK010000118.1 GCF_025465275.1 Nocardia sp.
CCGAGCAGCACCTCGTGGCCGGCCTCGTGCAGATGCAATGCCAAGGGCAGCATCGGGAAGGTGTGGCCGATCAGCGGCCCGCCGACGAATAGCACTCGCACCGCTGTAATTCCCTTCTCTTCATTATCGATTCACCGCTCGAGCGCGGCGGCGAGAACAGGCCAACCGGCGTCCAGTTGATCCTGCCAGTACGGCCAGCTGTGCGTTCCCGCCGGCGCGAGATCGTAGGTCGCCGGTATGCCGAGTTCTCCCAGCCGGCGTTGCAGCGCTTCGGTGCAGAGGCGAGCGCCGAATTCGATTGCGCCGCCTTCGATGATGACGTCCTGCAGATTCGGGCTCGCGGAATTCTCATGAGCGCCGGGAAGACCCGTGGCGGCATAGATGTAGAGCGATTTGCCGGTCAACTGTGAGGCGTGTGCGAGCACATCGTGGGCGAGCCACTCCGGGTCCGCGGCCGGGCCCCACATATTGTCCGGATCGGAGCCGTCGGCCGAGACGATGTAGCGCAGTTCCGCCTGCCCTGGGGAATCGGCGGAATCGAAGCATCCGCTCAGTGCGGACACGGCACGGTAGAGGTCGCCGGATCGTTCGGCGAGCATCATGGCTGCCTGCGCGCCCATGGAGACGCCGACGATCGCATTGACACCGTTGCCGTGGAATTCGGCATCCAGCAGTGGTGGCAGCTCCCTGGTCAGCAGGGTTTCCCATTCCTGACGCCCGCGCACCGGATCGTCGCGCTGCCAATCGGTGTAGAAGCTGCCCGCTCCGCCGACCGGCAGCACCACATTGACGTCCTTGTCCGCGAAGAAGTCGACCGCGCCGCCCTGTGCCGTCCAGTCGTTCTGGTCCGGCCGCGCGGAATCGATGCCTTCGAGCAGATAGACGGTGGGATGCGGGGAGCCGGCATCGGCAGGCAGGAGTAGATCGATCTGAACGATCCCGGCCATGGCGGGGGAGCGGACATAGACCTGCAGCCAGCGGCTGGTGACAGGAACGATGTGGTCGATGGTCGCGGTCTCCGTGGGCTGAGCGGAAACGCGCGGCGCGCATGCGGTCACCGAGATCAACAGGGCCAGCAGCGCAAGCCATCTCATGAGCTGTTCACACCGGAGAGTTGGAATCGCCAGACGAGCTCGCCACCGTGCCGGGCGTGGGCGCGTTTCAGGAGAGCCCGCAGTTGCGGCTCGCCTCCCAAAGCTGAAGTCTGAGTGTGATATTCGGACAGCGCCTGGAGCTTGGCAGTTTCATGTCGGGTAGTGAGCGGCAGTGCCGACATGCTCCACTGCGCGGCCTCGATCGGTAAGCAGGCCAGTGCCGTGGGGTCCGGGCCTCGCGTAAGCAGTGATATCGCGGTCATCTCGACCGCCGCACGCGAGTTCGCCCATCCGGGCGCGACCCGAAATGGGAAGGGGCGCAATCGGGAAACCGGATGTCGCCGGCGGTTTCGCTCCGACGTCGCATTGAAGTCCTCGAAGAAGAGGACTCGCGCATATTGATCGCGGATCGCGCGCAATGCGGCGACCGCCACGATCACGTGATCGACGTGATTCCCAATTCCCAAGGGGGCCAGTATGACTGTGCCGCTATTGTCCAGTGCCTCGGCGATTGCCTGCTGAACCGCCTCGGTATCGGCGCTCTGTGCGATCTCGGGTGAGGTGTGGAACAGCGAGAACGGACCATGCGGCCGTGGATCCCGAAACAGTCGCTCGTACAAGCCGAGTCGTCCTGCCCCCGCACCGAGCGCCGCCAAGGCCCGATCGTCCTCGACCACCCGCAGGGTGTAGTCCGCGAATGCCTGATGCCGGCCGCCCCGTACCTCGATGGGTCGGCTACCCGAGAAGACCGTCAAGACCTCGACCGGCTGTCCGGCCTCGACCCGCGCCGCGATCAGACCCCCGACCGACAGCACCGCATCATCGAAATGCGGTGAGACGACCACGATTCGATCCGCGGCGTCGAGCACCCGCGTCACCGCGATGGCCGCAGCTTCGGTATCCGTCATCGTCAGTACTCCTCTCTCTGAGAGAGGCGCCGAATCCACATCCTGCCGCACAGTGAGCAGTCCCACCGTACCGCGTACCCTCCCGAAAATGCCGGTACGCCATAGGAGTTGAAGTCGGCGACCGAATCAGGTCGCCTGGCGTTCCGGGCTGACACTCAGAGGTGTTGCGGTGGTGAGGCGTCGACGGTTGCGGGCGAAATGGGTGATCAGGGCGTCGGCGGAGAAGGCGCCGGCCCCCAGGACGGCGATCAGGAAGAAGGACCAGCAGAACATGGCTGCTGGTTCGCCGCCGTTCACGATGGGGAGGATGCCGTGTTTGATGTGCACGGTGAGGAAGGCGTAGGCCATCGAGCCAGAGCAGAGCAGGGCGGCGATTCGGGTGCCGAGGCCCAGGACTACGGCGGCGCCGGCCCCCAGTTCGATGATGCCTGCCCACCAGTGCGGCCAGCTGCCGAAAGCGGGGAGGTGCGCGCCGTAAGGGTGGACGGGTTTTCCGAAGAGTTCGGAGTAGCCGTGGAGGGCGAACGAGGCGCCGATCAGGATGCGGAACAGGCCGAGTACAACCGCGCCGAGGGTGGATGGCGCCGGTCCGGCCTTTGTTTCGGTGGTCAGTAGGTGCATGGCACATCTCCGAGTTCTGCGGATCCCGGGTGAGCGGAAGCCTCACCTGTCCTCTTACTACGAGGTAGCGCTGTAAATCGTTCGCTCGTGAAATTTTACGGAAATAGTCGCTTCTTCTGAACGTAACAAATACCCTCGCCATCGGATTTGCGAATTAATTCGGAATTAGTACTATCCGAGAGGTTCGCTGCGGCGGCGAGACGAGGGCTGCCGGGCTCTGTCTCGCTCAGCCTGTTCGTTGTGAGGGAGAGTCATGGCTTTCGTTGTACGGGTCGCTGCCGCGGTAGCCACGATGGGAATTTCGTCTTTTTTCGCTATGCCGGTGTCGTTTGCGCATCCGGCGCCGGTGCCGCTACCGCCGTCGCATGCGAAACCCGCTGCCACGGCTACGATGTCGTCGGTTGCAGTGGCCGAGCGCATGCTGGCCGCGATCCAGGCGGTATCGCCGGGCGCCGAGGCCGGTATCGAGGTCATGGATACCCAGAACGGGATGCTGCTCGCCGCGACCAATCAGGATCAGCAGTTCTACACCGCATCGGTGGTGAAGCTGCTGATCGCCCTGGATGTGCTCGATGATCCAGCCGCGCAATCGGATTCGACCACCACCGATGCCGTGCGGCGCATGCTGTCGGCCAGCGATGACGGTATTGCCGACCGGCTGTGGGAGTCGCACGGCGGTGCGGCGATCGTGACACGCATGTCCGATCGCATCGGCCTGTCCGGCACCTCGCCGGCCGCCGATTCCGGGCAGTGGGGCGAAACGCTCACCACCGCACGGGATGTGGTGGCTGTCTATCGCTATCTGACCTCGAGTGCGCCGGAACCGGTGCGCACGGTGGTGCTGGGCGCTCTCGGAGAAGCCAGCCAGACCGCGGCAGACGGTGTCGATCAGTACTTCGGAATTCCCAACGCGCTCTCCGATTCCCCGTGGGCCGTCAAGCAGGGCTGGATGTGGATGGCCTCCTCACTGATTCTCAACACGACCGGACTGGTCGGTTCTGACTTGCGCTACGCCGTGGTCGTCCTGAGTTCGCAACCCACGATGAGCCTGCAGACCGCCGGATCCGCCCTCACCGCCGGTGTCCAAGTGCTGCGCGACGCCTTGCCGCCACAGGTGCGGTAGCCGCCGCGCGGACGATCTTGCTGGTGGTGCGGCCAAAGCGACACGGGCAGTGCGGGTTTGCCGCAGCCGTTTCGGGCTGTGGCGGCGCGGTACGGTTGGAGGGTGACTACCGATGAGGGGGGACCTCGGGTTCGGTCGGCATCCACGCGGAGAGCGGGGGTGGCGGCCCGACTGCGGGGTGCGGTGTCTGCGGCGCACGAGGATGCGGTGCGGGCAATGACCGCAGCGCGGGGGTCCGGGCTGGCGGTGAATCGGGATCTGGTCGAGCTGATCGAGTTGCAGCGCCGGATCATTCGGATTGCCGACCAGCTCGACGACGGATCGGCGGCGGTCGAGGAGAACAGCGCACCGCCGGAGATCGAAGCCGCCGGTGACTGGCCGTGGAATTCCTTCCCCTGGGATCCGGCGCAGGCGACCGGGGTTCGCCTCCTCCGTGGCGGCGATGTCTCGCTGTCGGGCTGCGTACCGAATCTGACGGCGGTGGCGGTCGGGCTGGGCTGGGATGTACGCGCCACTGTCGGTGACGATTTCGATCTGGACGCCAGTGCCCTGGCAGTCGGCGGCGATCAACAGGTACCGACCGACCAGCACTTCGTTTTCTACAACAATCTGCGCTCACCGGACGGTGCGATAGAACACACCGGTGATCACCTGACCGGTTCGGGTGCCGGTGATGACGAGGTCATCACCGTCGACCTGGCCGACCTGCCGCCCACTGTCACCAATGTCGTTTTCTCCGTTTCGATTCACGATGCCGAGTTGCGGGGCCAGACCTTCGGGCAGGTCCGCAATGCCTACATCCGCGTGGTCGATCGCGCCACCGAGGCCGAACTGGCCCGCTACGACCTCACCGAGGACGCCGCCGGTGAGACGGCCGTGGTGTGCGGCGAGCTCTATCGTCATGGCCCGGAATGGAAGTTCCGCGCGATCGGCCGCGGCTACGTGTCCGGGCTGGCGGGAATCGCCCGCGACTACGGCATCGACGTCTGACCGCCCGGCGGACCGCCACGGCATCACCCCGAACGGTCGGTGCTTGACATTCCGGCGGCGCGAGCGCACCGTGAATTGATTAGCTATGCTAAATGTGTCGGATTACGCTCGGGAACTGGGCGACACTGGTATGCCCAGGGGTGTGATCACGATCGGGGATACGCAGGAGGGTCAACGTGGGTAGTGACACGCCGGAGGCCAAGCGCTCACAGCGCATAGCCGAATTGCTCGCCGATCAACAGATCAGTGCTGCCGTGCAGCGCGCCGAGGTGAGTGCTGCCATGCAGCAGCCCGGACAGAGCCTGGCGGAGATCATCACGACGGCTCTGGACGGATATGCCGATCGCCCTGCTCTCGGGCAGCGCGCCTATGAGATCGTCACCGACGAGGCAGGCCGGCGGACTCGGCGATGGCTACCGGAGTTCACGACGACCACCTACGGCGAGCTGTCGGCACGCATCGCGGCCGTCGCCGCCGCCTGGCAGCACGATCCGCGAAATCCCTTGCGCACCGGTGATTTCGTCTGCATTCTCGGCTTCACCAGCGCCGATTACATTGTGCTCGATCTGGTGTGCCAGACCTCGGGTCTGGTCTGTGTGCCGCTGCAGTCCAGTAGTTCGGTGGCGCAATGGAATTCGATCATCGCCGAGACCGGACCGCGGCTGCTCGCCACCAGTTCGGAGCTGCTCGCCGGCGCCGTCGACGCGGTACTGGCCGCGCAGGCGCCGCTGCAGCTGCTGGTCTTCGATCACCACAGTGATGACGACTATCACCGTGCGGCACTGGAATCCGCGCGTACGCGGCTGGCGGAGGCCAGCAGCGCCGTGCGCGTCGAGACCTTGGAAGAGCTGCTGGAGCGCGGGCGGGCATTGCCCCCTGCGGAGCCTTTTGTTCCGGGCCCGGACGAGGATCCGCTCGCGCTGCTCATCTACACCTCCGGCAGCACCGGCGCGCCGAAGGGGGCGATGTACCCCCAGCGTCTGGTGGCGACCATGTGGATCGGTGGTCCGGCCCGATCTCCTGTGCCCGCAATCAATTTCAACTACATGCCGATGAGCCATGTGGCGGGCCGAATGGCGCTGATCGGGGCGCTCGCCCGAGGCGGTACCGCCCATTTCGCGGCCGCGAGCGATCTGTCGACCCTGTTCGAAGACATTGCGCTGGTGCGGCCGACGGAGTTCTTCTTCGTACCGCGCGTGTGCGACATGGTGTTCCAGCGCTACCAGGGTGAGGTGGCCCGCCGGCTCGCCACCGGCGCGGAGCCGGAGACGACGATCCGGCAGGTGAAATCCGAACTGCGCGAGCAGTTGCTGGGCGGCCGGTTGTTCGGCGCGATCGTCGGCAGTGCGCCGATCTCCGCCGAGATGAAGACCTTCATGGAGTCCGTGCTGGAATTCGGGCTGCACGACGGTTACGGCTCGACCGAGGCCGGCGGCGGCATTCTCATGGACAATCGGATCAATCGTCCGCCGGTCATCGATTACAAGCTGGTCGATGTGCCCGATCTCGGGTACTTCCGCACCGATAAGCCGCACCCGCGCGGTGAGTTGCTGCTCAAGTCCACGGTGATGATTCCCGGGTACTACCGGCGGCCCGAGGTCACCGCCGAGATATTCGACGAGGACGGCTTCTATCGGACCGGCGATATCGTGGCCGAACTCGGGCCCGATGAGCTGGTCTACGTCGACCGTCGCAACAATGTGCTGAAGCTGTCGCAGGGTGAGTTCGTGACCGTCGCCAGGTTGGAGGCGGTGTACTCGACCAGCCCGCTGATCAAGCAGATCTACGTCTACGGCAGCAGTGAACGCGCCTACCTGCTGGCGGTGATCGTGCCGACCGAGGAGGCGCTGCGCGGCGCTCCCGCGGACTCGCTGCAATCGGCGCTGAGCGAATCGATGCAGCGGCTGGCGAAGGATGCCGAGCTTGAATCCTACGAGATTCCGCGCGCCTTCCTGATCGAGCCCGAGCCGTTCACCATGGAGAACGGAATGCTGTCGGGTATCGGAAAAGCCTTGCGGCCCAAGCTCAAGGAGCGCTACGGGGAGCGGCTCGAGCAGCTGTACGCGGACCTGGCCACCCAGCAGGCCGATGAATTGGCGGCGTTGCGGATCGATGCCGCGCAGCGCCCGGTGCTCGAGAGTGTCGGCCGCGCCGCGCGAGCGCTGCTGAGTTGTGCCGAAACCGATCTGCGGCCCGATGCGCACTTCGCTGATCTGGGCGGTGATTCGCTGTCGGCGCTGTCGTTCTCGACGCTGCTGCAGGAGATCTTCGGGGTCGAGGTGCCGGTGGGCGTCATTGTCAGCCCGGCCAACGATCTCGCCGGATTGGCGAAATATATTGAGCAGGAGCGGAATTCGGTCGTTCGCCGTCCCACGCCCGCCTCGGTGCACGGGGCGGGTCCACGGATCAGGGCCGCCGATCTGACCCTGGACAAATTCATCGATGCCGCGACACTTGCTGCCGCCACCGATATTCCGGGTGTGGTCGAGCAGCCGCGCACGGTGTTGCTGACCGGCGCCAATGGCTATCTCGGCCGCTTCCTGTGCCTGGAATGGCTGCAGCGCATGGATGATTCGGACGGCACTCTCATCTGTGTCGTCCGTGGCAGTACCGCCGAGGCGGCGCGCAAACGGCTGGATGTGGCCTTCGACACCGGTGATCCGGAACTGCTGCGCACCTACCGGGAACTGGCCGACCGGCGTCTACAGGTACTCGCTGGAGACATCGGCGATGCGAATCTCGGTCTGAGCGAGGCTGATTGGCGGCAGCTGGCCGAGACGGTCGACCTGATCGTGCATCCGGCCGCGCTCGTCAATCATGTGCTGCCGTACGACCAATTGTTCGGACCCAATGTGGTCGGCACCGCCGAGGTTATCCGGCTGGCGCTCACCACCCGATTGAAGCCGGTCACCTACCTGTCGACCGTCGGGGTGGCCGACCAGGTGGACCCGGAGTTCTTCGACGAGGACGGCGATATTCGCGAGATCAGCGCGGAACGTATTGTCGGCGACGGTTATGCGAACGGTTACGGCAATAGCAAGTGGGCGGGCGAGGTACTGCTGCGCGAGGCCAACGACCTGTGTGGATTGCCGGTCGCGGTCTTCCGTTCGGACATGATCCTGGCGCACAGCACCTTCGTGGGCCAGTTCAACCTGACGGACATGTTCAGCCGCCTGCTGCTGAGCGTGCTCGCCACCGGTATCGCCCCGAAGTCGTTCTACCGCACCGACAGTGCCGGTAATCGGCGGCGGGCCCACTACGACGGCCTGCCTGCCGACTTCACCGCCGAGGCGATCACCACGCTCGGGGCGCGTGCCACCGAAGGGTTCCGCACCTTCGATGTCTTCAATCCGCACGATGACGGGATTTCGCTCGACGAGTTCGTGGACTGGCTGATCGAGGACGGCCATCCCATCGAACGGTTCGACGACTACGACGCCTGGGTCGCTCGCTTCGAGACGGCACTGCGGGCACTGCCCGAGCAGCAGCGGCAGAATTCGGTGCTGCCGCTCCTGCACGCCTACCGGTACCCGGGGGTCCCGATTCCCGGATCGGTCCTGCCCGCCAAGCGATTCCAGGCCGCCGTGCAGGAGGCCGAAATCGGGACCGATCACGACATCCCGCACCTGGGACGGGAACTCATTCGCAAATACGTGACGGATCTCCGATTGCGCGGGCTGTTGTAAACGGCGAACGTTGGTGCCGGTACGAGCCGATATAGGCAGTCTCTGAACCGAATCAGGAATGGCAGGGTAACGCGCAATGGAGCTGGGTCAACCGAGCCGCACCGCAATGGCAACCGCGTACGCGCGCGCCTATCACCAGATCGCCGATGAGCCAAGGGTATTCACCGACCCGCTGGCCCTGCGCATTCTGGGCGTGGACGAGGCCGAACTGATCGAACGGAATACGGCGGCGCTCGAAGCCGCCGGCGGTGATCCCAGCTGGCCGCGCCGGCGGCGGAGCTTCCTGGCCGGGCGGGCACGCTTCGCCGAGGAAACGGTGCGCGCCGCCGTCGCGGCCGGCACGCGGCAGGTCGTGATTCTCGGTGCGGGCCTGGATACCTTCGCCTACCGCAATCCGTTCCCCGAATTGCGGGTGTACGAGGTCGACCATCCGGATACCCAGGAATGGAAGCGTCATCGGCTGGCGGAGTCGGGCATCGCCGTGCCCGATTCCCTCGCCTTCGTCCCCATCGATTTCGAAACGAGCACGCTGGCAGCGGGTTTGGCCGAGGCCGGGTTCCCGCGTGACGAGCCCGCGGTCTTCGTCTGGCTCGGCGTGGTCATGTATCTGACCAGCGACGCCATTGTCGGCACGCTGAAATACATCGCGCAGCAGGCGCCGCCGACCCAGGTGGTGTTCGACTACCTCGTTCCGGCAACAACTTCCGAGGAGGCGACCTACCTCAAGGTCCGCGCCGACCGAGTGGGCGCGGTCGGCGAGCCGTTCCTGAGCTACTTCACCGCGGACGAGATGGCGGCGGTGGTGGCCGACGCCGGATTCACCGGGGTCGAGAATCAGACCGCGACCGAGGTGATCGCCGGATACCTCGGGACCGCACCGCAGCCGAGCTCCGGCAACACACCCCGAATACTGCGCGCGACAAACTGACGCGATGCCATGCGGCAGTCGAACTGCCGCATGGCAATTGCGCGAGGCGTCAGACGCGGGCGCGCACGAACTTGTAGATGACCAGCAAGACGACCGCGCCGACGATCGCCCCTAGAAAAGTGTGCTGCACCGGCGCATGGACGCTGAACTTGTGCGGCGCGAAGACCAGACTCCCCAGGGTCCCGCCCACATAGCCACCGACGATGCCCAGCAGGATGGTCCCGATCCACCCGAAATTTTCCTTGCCCGGGACGAGGAGGCGGGCGATGGCACCGGCGATGAGACCGATAACGATCATGACGATAATGCCCATGTCGTACTCCTTGCCTAGCTGATGTCGCTTATTCGACGGTAGCAGGGCAAGACGGACATCAGTGCGTGTCGCATTACATCAGCGTGCCCGGAACACGAACATCTTTGCCGCTGGACCGACTCGGGGCGGAGGCGCCGGAAGTCGCCCATCCTGCCCGTTCGCTACTTGGCGGTGCGGACCTTTTCCACGGCGTCGGTGAAGAGTTTTTCGAAGGTGGCTTGGTCGGGGGTGCCGGAGAGGGCGGCGGCTCGGACGCCGACTGTCATGCCGCGCAGGGTGGCCCAGCCCTGGTAGGAGGTGCGGGTTCGGGGGGTGGTGTCCGAGATCGTGCTGGTGCTGGTGGCGCGGTAGGCCAGGGTGTCGATGCCGGAGAGGGTGTCGGGGGTGGGGAGGTGCTCCATTTTGACCACGGTGTCGATGTGCTGGCCGTTCACCGTGCTGGCGGAGGTGAGGGCGGCGCACTTTTCGTTGGCGGCGGCCATGGTTCGGGTGTCGGCGACCTTGTTCGCGACGAATTCCACGTAGACGGTCATATCTTCGGTGGTGGCGGCCGCCAGGGATGAATTGCTGATCAGGTCATTGCTGAGGGCGGCCAGATCGACCTGCGGCTGTTTGCAATCCGCGGGGGTGACGGTGGATTTGGCCATGGCGTCACCGAGATCGGAGACGCTGGTGCGGAGCTTGTCCGGCGGCAGGTCCAGCGGTTTGGTGTCCGCGGGGAATTCCGCGCCCGACAGCACCAATTGATCGCGCGTGGTGCTCGGCGCCGGATCGGCGGAGGTTGCCTTCGTATCGCTGGTGCTGCCACCGCATCCGGCGCTCAGCAGTACCGCGCACACCGCGGTCGAGATCCATGCTCCCTTGGTCATCACGCGGCACAGCATGCCAGGAAGTCGCTGGCAACTGGGGAGATACGGGATCTGTCGCCGTGGTGGCCCGAATATTCGAGCCACCACAGTGTGCGCAGGATCAGACGTGGACCGGCAATGCCGCCAGATCGTTCTGGGTGAGCACCGGCAGATTGCCGATCTCCTGTTCCGGCACAGCGAGTTTCAGGCCGGGGAAGCGGTCGAACAGTGCGGGCAGGCCGATGGAGGCCTCCAGACGGGCGAGCGCCGCGCCCGGGCAGATGTGCGGGCCGTAACCGAAGGAGATATTGCGGCTCGAGGTCGGACGGCTGACATCGAATTCGTCGGCATCCTCGCCGTGGATGGCGGTGTCGCGGCCGATCGCCCGGTAGGACATGACCACACCCTCGCCCCGCTCGATCACGGTGTCGCCCACGGTGATGTCTTCGGTGGCGAAGCGCATGAGCAGATGCGTGACCGGGCCGTCGTAGCGCAGGGTCTCCTCGATGGCCTGCTTCCACTCGATATCGCCGCCGCGCACCGTCTCCAGCTGTTCGGGGCGAGAAAGCAAGGCGCGCACCGCATTCACGATGAGGCTCACGGTGGTCTCGTGCCCGGCGGCGACCAGCGCCTTGAGATTGCCGACCACCTCCTCCTCGGTGAGCGGATCGCCGCCCGCGTCGGCCAGGATGAGCGCACTGGTGAGATCGTCACCCGGTGCGGCGGTCTTGCGGCGCACCATTTCGGTGAAATAGACGTCCAGCTCGTCGATCACGCGCAGTCGCTCGTCCTGCGGCGTCATCATCGAGAAGAACTTCTTGTACCGGTCCAGCAGCATGGCCTGATCGGCCGGCGGTACACCCATGAGCTCACTGATCACCCGCATGGGCAGCGGGTACGCGAAGACCTGCTTGAGATCCACGACCGCGCCCTCCTGCGCCGCAGCCTCCAGATCATCGAGCAGTTCGGCGGTCAGCGCTTCGATGAACGGCCGCAACGCTTCCAGGCGGCGCGCGGTCAGCGCCTGCGTGGTCTTGATGCGCAGCCGGCGGTGCTCGGCCCCGTCCACGGTGAACATGGAGCGCCCGGCATCGATCATGCCGATGAGCGGCCACTGCCGCGTCACCACACCCGAGGTCCACAGCCCCCAGGCACTGATGTCCTTGACGAGCCGGCTGTCGGTGAGCAGCTGGCGGGCCAGCGAATGATCGGTGACGGTCCACGCGGGGACGCCGAGCAGTTCGATACGGGTGAGCGGCCCGGCGGCGCGCAGGGTGGCGGTCTCGCCGGCCAGGTCGCCGACCATGGGATCGATCGCCATGGCGTGTGGACATGCTGAACTCACTGGAAACCTCCGACTGCGCGAACTGGTGTGAAAACAACTGGTAGAGAAGTCATTCCGTGCATGAACGGCGAAGGTCGCCGCACCAGGTGCTGCGCGGGCACTGCGAGATCCAGATCGGGCAGCCGGTCCAGCAGCACCTCGATACCGGTTCTGGAAATGATTTCGGCAATATGCTGCGCCGGGAACGGGCAGCGGTATTCACCGTGGCTGAAGGCGAAGTGCGCATTGTTGCCGGTGTGCACCGCATCCGAGACATGCTGGCGCACATGCGGATCGGTATTGGCAGCGGCCAGACCCAGCAGCAGCAGGTCGCCGGCGCGAATGGCCTTGTCGCCCAGGCGGGTATCGCGGGCCGCCCACCGTCCGGCGAGGATCGACGTGGGGCCCTCCTCCCACAGCACCTCGTTCATGGCCTGGCTGATACTGCGCCGGCCGCCGCCCAGCGCCGCGGCGAAGCGATCGTCTGTGAGCATGAGCCGCAACGAGTTTCCGAGCCAATCGCAGGTCGGCAGGTGACCGGCGGCGGTGATCGCCATGAGGTCGTTGACGTACTCCTCATCGGTGAACGGCGTGGGATAGGCCAGCATGCGCGAGACGAGATCGTCGCCCGGTGTGGCCCTCTTCATGGCCACCAACCGCTGCATATGCCCCATGAACTGCAGGTGCGCGCCCTGGGCGTCGGCGCCGCCGTCGGCCATCACCTTCATGCTCCACGCCAGATGCGGCCCCTCCTCGTTCGGAAGTCCCAGCAGCGCCGCCAGCGCGAGCACCGGCAGCGGTTCGGCGAATTCGGCGACCAGATCGGCGGTACCGCGACCACAGAATCCGTCGATCAGCCGATCCGCCAAATCCTCACAGATGCGCCGCAATTCGAACGGATCCACCGATTCGAGCGCGGGCTCGACCATGGCCAGATGCCTGCGGTGCTCGGCCCCGGCGGTGAAATAGATGGACGGCATGGGCTGCCCGACCATGGGCAGCAGCGGCCAGTCCTCCGGAATATTGCCCCACTGATTCCACAGGCTCACATCGCGCGGGAACAGCTCCGGACTATTGGTGACCTGATGCATCTCGCGATAACCGATGACCAGCCAGGCGGGCACGCCGCCGGGCAGTTCCACGGCCACCACGGCACCGTGTTCCCGCCGCATATCGTTGTAGAGGTGATGCGGGTCGGAGTGGAACCGGGGGCCGCCCAGCTGCACTGCTCCCGGCTGGACCGGGCAGTACCCTCGATCGGGCGAGGTCATCAGACGTTCTCCGGGGTGTAGAGGTATTCGACCAGCGTGATCAGCACTTCCTTGCACGAATCACGATGTCGGGCATCACAATCGATGAGCGGCACGTGTGGATCGAGATCCAGCGCGTCGCGTACCTCCTCGGGCCGGTAGCCCTCGCCGAAGTTGTTGCACGCCACGATGAACGGGGTGCGCTGATGCTCGAGCCGGTCGATGGCGTACCAGGAGTCGGCGATTCGGCGCTGATCCACCAGCACGATGGCGCCCAGCGCGCCGGTGAACAGCCGGTCCCACAGGAACCAGAAACGCTCCTGGCCGGGTGCGCCGAACAGGTACAGCACATGCTCGGCGTCGATGGTGATGCGGCCGAAGTCGAAGGCCACGGTGGTGGTCGATTTGCCTGGCGAACCCGCCAGATCGTCGACGCCCACGCTGACCTGGGTCATGGTGGCCTCGGTATCGAGCGGCCGAATCTCACTGACAGCGCGCACCATTGTCGTCTTGCCGACGCCGAAACCGCCGACGATGACGATCTTGAGGCCTTGGCTGGCCGAGGCGTGCAGGGGTGCGTCGGCGCGGGCCGGACGGGGGTCAAAGGTTGCGGAGTCCAACGAGCACCTTCTCCAGGGTGGTGGTGTCGGGCAGCGAATGCCATTGCGCGGCCGGGTTGTGCCGCGGATGCCGCACGGTGATCCTTCCCGCGAGCAGCAGATCCGACAGCAGAATGGTGGCGATGCCGACCGGTAATCGCAGCTCCGCCGCGATCTCCACGACGGCGGTCGGCGCCCGGCAGATCTCGAGGATGGCCGCATGCTCCGATTGCATGCCCGGCGCCGGATCACACTCGCTGACAACAAGAGTCACGAGATCGAAGGCGTCGGAGTCCGGGCTGCTGCGGCCGCCGGTCAGCGTATAGAGCCGGTCCGGATCCTCGTCTGGCCTGGTCACGACACGCTCGCTCCTCGTGGCGCCACGGCATCACGGACCGGCGCGCCAGGGGTATCGCGGGCGCGCGGGGCAGCGGCGAGATGCTCGCCCAACTGCTCCACCAGCTCGCGCATATTGTGGCCGACCAGCCCGGCATCGGCGTCCTCCGCGGCGACCACCGCGATATGCGCGCCCACCCCGGCCTCCACGATGAACAGAATGCCGCCGTAGAACTCGGTCATGGACTGGCGCACACCCCCGCGGCCGTCACCGAATTCCACGGAGGCGCCGTGCGAAAGGCTTTGAATGCCTGCGGCGATCGCGGCCAGCTGATCGGCGCTGTCGTTCCCCAGTTCCGGGGTATGGCAGATCTTCAGGCCGTCACCCGACAGCAGCAGGGCGTGCCTGGCGCGCGGGGTGCGGGTGAGCAGTTGTTCCAGCAGCCAGCCCAGCTGCGATGCGGACAGTGTCATTTATCGGTCTCCAAGGCGGACGGGGAAGGGGTTGCGGTACTTGCGTTCTCCCGCCCGTTCACCGCGCGCTGGAAAGCGCCCAGCGCGGACGGCGACACCGGTCGGGAATGCGCGGAACCCGTGGGATCGTTCAGTGCGGCCAGGCCTTCGGGATGCACGGCCGCCAGCGTTTGACCGCGCCGGCGCCTGGGTAGCCCGGAAACGGTGGATGCCGAAGCGTCCTCGGCTACTTCGGCCGCCTCGATCGGCCGGTCCGCCAAAACCGAAGTGCTGCCCGAGAACCCGGCCGTGCTCTCCGGAAACGTGAGGGCGTTGACGGCGCTCGCGGTGGTGACGCCGAAAAGCGCGGAATCGGCGTCGGCCAGAAAGGAATCGATGCGCCGCATGCCGGGGCTCGTGCGAGGTCCGGCCGAATCGCCGCCGGTGTATCCGGATGCCGTGCTCGGGCGGCCCGATTCCAGGCTGGTGAACGCGGGCGGGAGGTACGTCGAATCCGCCTGCGTGAGTGCGGGTCCCGCTGCGGGGTGAGTGGGACCTGAACTGGTGAACATCGGGGGCGTGCTGGGGCGGGCCGCATCCCCGCTGGTGAGCGCGGTGGCCGGGCGGCCCGGTTCCAGACTGGTCAGCGCACCGGGGCGCGTCGGCTCGCCTCGGATGAGGGCGGGTGCGCTGCCGGTGTGGCCGGAGGCGGTCGCGCCCGGGTTCTGGACGGGGAGCGGGATGGCGGCGACCGAGCCGGGGGTGCGGTCGAGGCGGGTAGTCAGTTCGCGGGGGACGACTACGACTACAGCGGTGCCGCCGATGGCGGAGGGGCGGTAGGAGACGGTGAGGTCGTGTTTGCGAGCCAGGTAGCCGACGACGGCCAGGCCGAGACGGGTACCGGACAGTGAGGAGAGGTCGGAGCCGGCGAGGTTGTAGCGCGAGCTGCTGCCGCGCTGGGCGGGGTTGGCGCCGGTGGATCGCGGGTTGCCGCCCTGACCGGAGACGGTGAGTTCGGCTCGGCGCAAGGCGGATTCGCTCATCACCAGGCCGCTGTCCTCGATGGTGATCACCACGCCCGCAGGGACCTCGGCGGCGTAGACGTGCACCTCGGTGGTGGGCGGGGAGAAATTGCAGGCATTGTCGAGCAGTTCGGCCAGCGCGTGCATGATGCCCTCGGCGGCGTGCCCGGCAATGGCGATCTCGGCGACGGCCCGCAGCCGTACCCGCTGATAGCCCGCCACCCGGCCCATCGCACCGCGCAGAATCGATTCCATGGCAATGGGTTTGGCCCAGCGCCGCCCGGATCGTGAACCACTGAGCACCGCGATGCTGTCGGCCAGCCGGCCCGCCTGCGCAGTGCGGTGATCCAGTTCCAGCAGATCCGCGAGGACCTTCGGATCACCGTGCCGGTGTTCCATTTCCCGCAGTTCCGCCAGCATGCTGGTGCTCATGGCCTGCATGCGCCCCGCCGCACCGGCGAAGGCCGCCATGGCCGCCGCGCGCCGGTTATCGCTCTCCTTGGTCTCGCGCGCCTGTTCGGCGCCGGCCTCGGTGATCGATTGAATACGGCGGTGGCCGTCCGCAAGTCGGGCCTCGGCCTCGGCGATCACGGCCGCGGTGCGGGCTTCCGCCTGTTCGGCGCGCAGCTCGGCGAGCTGCCGTGCCCGCCCGATCTGGGCCCGGTAGTACACCGCGGCGGTAATCGCGGCGCACAGCAGTATCGCTACAACGCTCGCGCTGATCGCCACCGCGATCCGAATATCGCCGGGTGCGGCGAAGACCGCGCCGCAGACCGCCGCCGCGGTCAATCCGGCGCAGGCCGATAGCGTCGCGAATGGCAGCCGCGCACCCCGAACAGTATTCGGCTCGCCGCCTGGGGGATTCGATGACTCCGACAAGCTCTGCACTTCCGCACTCACGTTCACCGCGGCAGACACCGCGGTGGGATCGAGCACGCCCGCAGCTTCGCACACGTGAAATGTGCCGACCGACAAGCGGATTCGGATCTAGCGGACGAGCATAGGCGGCCCGGAAGGATGGCGCTACCTGAGAGCGAGCGGCCTGGCAAAGCTCAGTCCCGATAGTTGGGACGAACTTCCAGCGGCGGCAATGCGCTGTACAGCAGGGGTTCTCGGTGGGCTGGAGGCGATGCCGCTACGGCAGGCGCCGCCGTCTCACTCTTGGTCCGCTACTTCTCAGTAGTAGTGGCGTGCCGGGTGCGGGCACTGGCTATCAGCGAGCCGATCGCGAAGGCGAAAACCGGGAGACTGCCGAGCACGGCCCAGGAGTCACCCAGCCGAACATCGGGCAGCAGCAACACAACTCCCCGGATGATGCCGACGGTCACCCCGAGCACGCCGCCCAGCATGAATACCGCCATGGGCAGGCGGAGCCGGGCGGGGAGGGCGCGAAAAGTAATGCAGGCGGCCGCGAAAATAGCAGCGCCGCCTATGGTTACGGCTCCGGCGATGATCCACTTGTGTGCGGTGAGCACCCACTCGGGCGCGTCGAACGGGTCGTAGGTGGCCAGTAGGACGACCTCGACGGCAACCAGCACGGCATAGGCCGCTTTGATCAGTCCGGAACGCCCCCATGCCTGGGCGACCGCAATGGCGAGCAGCACCCCGGCCGCGACGAGTGAGACGTCGGCGATCAGCCCGGGCAGTCGCTCCAATTGTGTTGCCGAAGTGGTGAGATCGTCGCCCCACCGGTTGATGCCGGGCGCGCGCAGCAGCGCCCATACGGCCAGCAGTGCCAATCCGAGCGTCAATGGCCGGGATACGGGATTCGCCCAGCGCGGCGTCCGTACCGCCGCCGCGGCAGCGGCGAGCAGCGCGGCCAGAATCGGAACTGCGTTGTTCACTGGAACAGCCTTGCGCCGGCTTCGCCGCGCGACGGTTTACGCCGCGGCGAGTCGTTCTCCTCTTTGTCCCGGCGCAATAACTCGGTGAGCAATTGCCGGGTGCTCGCCTGCCGGATAGCGCTACCGGACCCGGCCCGCTGTGCCTCGGCTTCGGTGATGATGCCGGCCACCACCTGCACCTCGACCGGATTGGCGCTGTAGGCGCGCGCGATCTCGATCAGCGTCTCCACCGGAGGCGTCGCCATTGTGAGATGCCGGGCGAGCGTGGCCTGCGGGATGCCCGTCACCACGGCCATCGCCCGGGTGCTGTCGCCCCCTGTCAGCTCCTCGACCCACTGCTTCAACGGCTCATGCACGGTGCCATTGTCGCATGCGGTTGCCTCGAGTTCGGGACACGTGCCAAGGGGTCAGGACACGTGCCGGGGTCGGCTAGCGACTGCCGGTGCGCACGCCGTCGCGGATTTGATAGACGCGGGAGGTGGTGATGTCACCGGCGGCCTTGGCGATGAGGAAAACTCGTGCGCCTGCGACCGTCGCTTCCTTGATCTTGTTGCGCCAGAGGTCGTCTGCCGTCTGCGCCGCCTGTTTGGCGGCCTCTCGGGCATCGGTGGCCGCGCGGACCTGTTCGAGGTACTGCTGCGTGGTCATCTCGGATTCCTTCCGCGGGTGCCGGGGTTCGCCGCAACGGTAGGCGAATCGATGAGTCGTAGTCAAGACTGCTTGCCCCGAAAATGACTCACTCTCGATGCTGGAGGCAGCAGAATCCGAGGTCAGTGGCTTGGCAAACGTCATTGTTGTGCCGAGCACACCGAACCCTTCGGCCGCGCGTATGTGGTTCGTCGTGCGTCAGATGTAGTTCGCTCTGCGCATAATGCGAATGTTCCGACTTGACCTCAACCTTTGTCGAGGTCGGAGGCTGGTGGTCGAGCGAAACAACCAGAGAGGCAAAGCGATGCGAGTGGTCGAAGCGAAGGCATTCGGTGGACCCGAGGTGCTGGCGGTGAACGAAGTGCCCGATCCGGTGGCCGGTGCGGGTGAGGTCGTGGTCGCGGTGGCCGCGGCGGACGTGATGTTCCTGGACACCCTGCTGCGCAATGGCTGGGCCAAGGACTTCTTCCCCGTCGAACCGCCGTTCATCCCCGGCGGCGCGGTCGCGGGCGTGGTGGAGTCGGTCGGGCCGGACGTCGATCCCGAGTGGATCGGGAAGCGGGTGGCCACGCCGACCGCCGCCAGCGGGATCGGCGGCGGCACGCCGACCGGCGGTTACGCCGAGAAGGCCCTCGCCGAGGTGGGCACCCTGGCGGTGGTGCCCGAGGAATTGAGCATGGAACAGGCGGTGGCCCTTGTGCACGACGGCCGCACCGTCATGGCCGTGACCGATCGGGCCGCCATTGCGCCGGGCGAGTGGGTGCTGATCACCGCCGCCGCAGGAGGTTTGGGCACACTGCTGATCCAGCTGGCGCGATCGGCGGGTGCGCGGGTCGTCGCGGCAGCGCGCGGTGAGGCGAAACTCGCACTGGCGCAACGACTCGGCGCCACCGAGGTGGTCGACTACTCGCAGCCCGGCTGGATCGATCAGGTGCGTGAACTCACCGGCGGCGTGCAGGTGGTGCTCGACGGTGCGGGCGGCGAGATCGGCGCGGCCACACTGGCAGCCACCACTGCCGGCGGCCGGATCATCGGATACGGCAATGCCGCCGGAGGATTCGCGCTGATCGATGCCGAACAGGCGGCGGCACAGGGTATTGCCGTCGTCGGGCTGTTCGACATCACCACCGGTGACGTCGATTGGAATGCGCTGCACGAGCGGGCGCACGCCGAGGTGGCCGCCGGGCGGCTCGAAGTGGTCATCGGGCAGAGCTTCCCGCTGGCCGAGGCCGCCGCCGCGCACGCCGCCATCGAGGCCCGCACTGCGTCGGGCCGCACCATCCTCACGGTCTGACGGCTCCGGCTCCGGTCGGCGTGTCGGGGCTGTTCTCCCAGCTCCCGCCCGGATCGGCGGGCAAGCTGGGAGCCGGGCGGGGCTCGACCCGGAGGTAGCTGTGGGCTATTGGACAGGGCTGATCGGCGTGGTTGCGGCGGGTATGTGCCTCTGCGTCGTGCCCACTGCGGCGGCCGAGCCGAGCGTGCCTGTACCGGCGCCCGTCCAGACTCCCTCCCGCACTGCGATCTCCGTGCGCTCGGTGGTGCCCGGATTGGCGTGGGGCACGGCCAATGAGTCGGAGAGCGTCAGCGCGCTGTCTCTCGCCAAGCTGTACCTGATCGATTACGCGCTGCGCCACGGCGACGCGTCCGCAGACGATAAAGACCTGGGGGAGCGCATGATTCGCTACTCCGATAATGCCGCCGCGGATGCCATCGCCGCGAAATATCCGCATGCCATCGATGAGATCGCCGCCGAGTACGGGCTCACCGCGACGCGCGGCACCGCCGAGTGGGGCACCTCCTCGACGAGCACCGCCGACGTGTCCGAATTCCTGGTGGCCAAACTGCGCTCGGATCCGGACAGCCCCATCCTGACCTGGATGCGAGGGCCCGGCGAGGTCGCCGCGGACGGCACCAGGCAGGACTGGGGCACCGCTCGCCTGCCCCGGGTGCAGGGCACCAAGTGGGGTTGGTCGGATACGGGGGTGCCGGAGGTGTCGTCGGCCTCGTTCGGCCCGGGCTTCGCCGTCACCGCCCATACCTACGGCACGCCCGAGCAGCAGACCGAGGATGTGCTCGGGGCGGTGAACGCGATGCTCGACGGGATGCCGGCGCCGGGGCGTGAGCTGTTGCACGCAATCCCGGGCTTGCGGCTGGATAGTTTTAGTTTCACAATCGTTGTGTGATTACAACTGTCGGGGAACTCAGCAAGCAGCGTAAGACGCTGATCTTGGTCACCTGTTGTCTCAGCCTGCTGATCTCTTCGATGGACGCGACCATCGTGAATGTCGCCATCCCCACCATTCGGGACGATCTCGGCGCCGGGCTCAACCGGCTGCAGTGGATCGTGGACGTCTACACCCTGACCCTGGCCAGCCTGCTCATGCTGTCGGGCGCGGCCGCCGACCGCTTCGGCCGTAAGCGGATCTTCCGGATCGGACTCATCACCTTCGCCGTGGGCTCACTGCTGTGCAGCCTGGCGCCCAGCATCGATTTCCTCATCGGCGCACGATTTCTGCAGGCCGTCGGCGGTTCCATGCTGAACCCGGTCGCCATGTCGATCATCACCACCGTCTTCACCGGGCGCATGGAACGTGCTCGCGCCGTGGGTGTCTGGGGCGCCGTGGTCGGCATTTCGACGGCCCTGGGCCCGCTGGTCGGCGGGGTGCTCATCGATTCGCTGGGCTGGCAGTCGGTGTTCTGGGTCAATCTGCCGATCGTCGCGGTCGCGCTCGTGCTGACCACGCTCTTCGTGCCGGAATCGAAGTCGGCCAAGTACCGCGGAATGGATTGGGCCGGACAGGCTTTGGCCATCACCATTATGTTCACGCTGGTGTTCGGCCTGATCGAGAAGAAGCCGATCATCTTCGTACTGACCGCCGCGGCGCTCATCGGCTTCATCTGGCACGAGTCCCGGCACCCCTCACCCTTTATCGATCTGCGCTTCTTCCGCAGCTTCCCGTTCACCTCCGCCACCGTCATCGCGGTTGCCGCCTTCGCGGCGCTGGGTGCTTTCCTCTTCGATGTCTCGCTGTATCTGCAAGGGATACGGGGCTTTTCGGCCGTGCACACCGGTCTGCTGTATCTGCCGATGGCGCTGGGCATGCTCGTCTTCTCGCCGCTGTCGGGCCGGCTGGTCGGCCGGTACGGCACCCGGCCCTCGCTGCTGGCGGCCGGCGTGTTCATGACCGTCGCCGCGGTCGGCCTGACCCGGCTCGCGCCGGATACCCCGGTGTGGCAGCTGATCATTATGTTCGCGCTGTTCGGCATCGGTTTCGGCATGGTCAACGCACCCATCACCACGGCCGCGGTGAGCGGTATGCCGCTCGATCGCGCCGGCGCGGCGGCCGCGGTGGCCTCCACCAGTCGTCAGGTCGGTGTGAGCCTCGGTGTGGCACTGTGTGGCGCGCTCACCGGTTCGGGGCTGTGGTGGACGATCGCCATGTTCGCCGTCACCATCCCCATGCTGGGAGTCGCCGCGAACACCTCGTGGGCATACCGGACCCGTGATCGCGTCGCTCCGCTGCTCGAACAGAAGGTCCCCGCTCATGCCGGATGACACCCCCACCCCGGACCAGGTGTGGCGACAGATCACCCATCTGGTGATGGACAGCCGCGACGCCTACCGGCGTTCCGCCATGGAGCGAACCGGCCTGCCGTTCAGCCGAATTCGGGTGCTGCGGCGTCTGGCGGCCGGTCCGATGTCCGTCAAACAGGTCGCGTACGCCGCCACTCTGGACGCGCCCGCGGCCACGGTGGCGGTGAACGATCTGGAGGAACGCGGCCTGGTCGTGCGCGAGATCGATCCGACCAATCGGCGCTGCAAACTGGTGTCGCTCACCCGAGCCGGGCAGGAGGCGGTCGCGGAGATACTCGCCACGCCCGATCCCGCGCCGCCGCCCCTCGCCACCCTCACCCCGGCCGAACTGCGCACACTCGCCGATCTGCTGCACAAGCTCGAAGAGTGACTTAACTGTGGGCCATCCGGGCCGTAGGGTGGGCCGGGTGCGCAACCGACACTGGAAATCGACGGCGGCCATCTGCGGTGCACTACTGATCGCGGCGGGGGGAACCGGGTCCGCGGCCGTGCCGACCCCGGTGCAGCATCGGCCGGCAATGGATCTGCCTGCGCTGCCGGGATTCCCGGTCGCCGGCCGGATCGTGGTCATCGATCCCGGCCACAATGGCGGTGGCGGTGCGCATCCCGATGAGATCAATGCCCAGGTTCCGGACGGGCGCGGCGGCATGAAATCCTGCAATACCACCGGCACCAATGCCAATGATGGGTACAGCGAGCACGAATTCAACTGGGATGTGGCGCAGCAGGTGCGGGATCTGCTGACCGCGCGCGGCATTCAGGTGGTCATGAGCCGCGACAACGACACCGGCTGGGGTCCGTGTGTTGATGAGCGCGGCACGCTCGGCAATCGGGTCGGTGCGGCGGCGGTCCTTTCCATTCACGCCGATGGCGCTCCCGAGGGTGACCACGGGTTCCATGTGGCCTACTCCTCGCCCGCGGTCAACGATTCGCAGGGCGATCCGTCGATCCGGCTGGCCACCGCGCTGCGCGACGGTTTGGACGGCAAGGGCTTCACCGAATCCAACTATGTCGGCTCCCATGGTCTGGACCCGCGCGCGGACCTCGCGGGGCTGAATTTCTCCACAGTCCCGGCTGCCCTGGTCGAATGCGGCAATATGCGCGATTCGGGCGATGTCGCAATGCTCGAATCCCCGGACGGGCGTGCCCGATTGGCCGCTTCCCTCACCGACGCGATCATGGGGTACCTCGGCTAGATCCGGGCTAGCACAACGGTCTCGGCGACTCACGGCGCGGGGTGTAAAGATGCCCGGTTTGCCGTGAGTACATTGACCAGGTCATTGCAGACTCCGGGAAACCGGACACTTGAGTTCCGGGGAGGACTCTGTTGACCACGACCGACGTACAGCCACGCTCGCGATTCGCGGCCTGGCTGCTCGAGGACGCGGGGGAGCAGCACTCCCAGCTACCCGGGCCCATGACAAAACGCCCGCCCAAGGAACATCAGCATTCATGGTGGAAGGTGATGTGCCTGACCGGCGTCGACTACTTCTCGACGCTCGGGTATCAGCCCGGTATCGCGGCGCTGGCCGCAGGCGTGCTCTCGCCGCTGGCCACCCTGGTGCTGGTGGCGCTCACATTGCTCGGCGCGCTGCCGGTGTATCGGCGGGTGGCGAAGGAGAGTCCGCACGGCGGCGGCTCCATCGCCATGCTCGCCAATTTCCTGCCCAACTGGTGGGGCAAGATCCTGATTCTGGTGCTGCTGGGCTTCGCGGCCACCGACTTCACCATCACCATGACGCTGTCTGCGGCCGACGGCGCGGCGCATATTGTCGAGAACCCGAACGTTCCGGGCTTCCTGCACGACCAGAACATGATCATCACGCTGGTGCTGCTGGCGCTGCTGGCGGCGGTGTTCCTGAAGGGCTTCAGTGAGGCCATCAGCATCGCGGTCGTGCTCGTCGGGGTGTACCTCGCGCTGAACGTGGTGGTCGCGGTGGTCGGCATCGTCAAGGTGGCCGAGAACGGGTCCATGGTCACCGACTGGACCCATGCGCTCACCGCGCAGCACGGCAGTCCGATAGCCATGATCGGCGTCGCGCTGCTGGTGTTTCCGAAACTGGCACTTGGTCTTTCGGGATTCGAGACCGGTGTGGCGGTGATGCCGCAGATCAAGGGCTGCCCGGAGGACACCGAGGAATTCCCCCGCATGCGCATTGTCGGTGCGCGCAAACTGCTGACCACGGCCGCGTTCATCATGAGCGGCTTCCTCATCATCACCAGTTTCATCACCACCATCCTGATTCCGGAGGATGCGTTCAAGGACGGCGGACCGGCCAATGGCCGTGCGCTCGCGTACCTGGCGCATCAGTATCTGGGCAATGGTTTCGGCACGGTCTACGACATCAGCACCATTGCCATCCTGTGGTTCGCCGGCGCCTCGGCCATGGCCGGCCTGCTGAATCTGGTGCCGCGCTATCTGCCGCGCTTCGGCATGGCGCCGGAGTGGGCGCGCCAGATTCGGCCGCTGGTGCTGGTTTTCGCGGGGGTCTCGTTCGGTATCACCTGGTATTTCAATGCCAGTGTCGACGCGCAGGGCGCGGCCTATGCGACCGGTGTGCTGGTGCTCATCACCTCGGCGGCGGTCGCGGTGACGCTGTCGGCGGCGCGGAAGAAGCAGCGGTCGCGGGTCTTCGCCTTCGGTGTGGTGTCGGCGATCTTCGTCTACACCACCATCGACAATGTGATCGAGAAGCCGGAGGGCGCGCAACTGGCCCTGCTGTTCATTCTGGCGATTCTTGTGGTGTCGTTCGCTTCCCGATTCCGCCGGGCCTTCGAACTGCGTGCCGTGCACGTGACCTTCGACGAGAAGGCCGCGCAGATGATCGACGATCTGGCCGCGCGCGGCGAGGTCCGCATCGTCACGCACGATATCGATAATCGGCAGCCGGAGGAGTACGCGGAGAAGGAAGCCGATCAGCGGCGCGAAAGCCATATCCCCGCGGAGGAGCCGATTCTCTTCCTCGAGGTCATCGTCCGGGACCCGTCCGAGTTCAGCACCGAATTGCTGGTCACCGAGGTGGATGTGGACCAGTACCACATCCTTTCGGTCGAGGCCGCGGCCGTGCCGAACTGTATTGCCGCCATCCTGCTGGCCATTCGCGATCGCACCGGGGCGCCCCCGCACGTGTATTTCGAATGGACCGAGGGCAATCCGCTGACCAACCTGATGCGGTTCATGTTCTTCGGTGAGGGCGAGGTCGCTCCGGTGACCCGCGAAATCCTGCGCCGGGCCGTGCCCCGCAGGTCGCAGCGGCCGCACGTGCACGTCGACAGCTGACCTTCCGAAACCGTCCGGCCCCGCTGACGCACTGCGCAGCGGGGCCGTTCTCGTGCTGTCACCGGTTTAGATGTAACCGTGGGTTTCATGTACGCGTAGAATATTGCTACGCTCACGAAGCAATAGGTGACTGTGGGTCCGCTCACCCGGGTCTCCGACAACGCTGTCAAGAACTCGACACCAGGAGTATCGATGAAGCTACTTCCGAAACTGGGCCGCCGACCGGTGACCGAACCCGGTGAGGTAGCCCTGCACGCCCGGAACGTGCACTTCGACTGGTCCAATACCGCCCCGGTGTGGATGACCGCCGAACCGATCGCCTCCCATGTACTGAACGCGCTGAGCATGATGCTGCCCGAGGGTGAGCGCATGTTCCTCGTGACCTACGGGGAAGCCCTCGAACTGGTTCGGGACGAGAAGCTGCGCGAGGCCATGATCGGCTTCATCGGCCAGGAATCCATGCACGCCGAGAGCCATAACGGCGCGCTCGAAGAGGTCCTCGCCACGCACGGCATCGATGTGGAACCGTTTGTGCGACAGGCGGAATACCTGTTCCGCAAGACTCTCGGCCACCGTGAGATGGGGTCCGCGGCCGCTCAGCAGCAGGTGCTGGTGGAGCGGCTCGGCGTCATCGCCACCCTCGAGCACTTCTTCGCCTTCCTCGGCGACTGGGTGCTCAATGCCGATCTGGAGAAGTTCGACGCCGACCCGCAGATGCTGGACCTGTTCCGCTGGCATGGGGCCGAAGAGGTCGAACACCGCATGGTCGCGCACGATGTGGCCGAGTACTTCGGGGTCGGGTATCTGCGGCGCGGTGCGCTCATGCTGATCGTCTTCCCGATCTTCATCGCACTGCTGCTGCGCGGCACCAAGTATCTGGTGCATCAGGACCCGTCGCTGCCCAATCACCGGTATCCGGTGCTGGTCGCCCGGATCTTCGCCTCCATGTGGCGGGGTGCGGTACCCGGCATTCCGTCGCTGCTGATCAGTGCGCTGTCCACCTTCAAGCCCGGGTACACCCCCGAGCCCGTGGGTTCCAGCGCGCAGGCCATCGCTTACCTCGCGCAGTCGCCGGCTGCCCGAGCCATGGCCTCGTGAGCGGGAGCCGACCGGTTCCCGCGCAGCCGCCGCTCGACCTGTACGGGAAGGGGCGCTCCGACCGCGCCACCCGTGTGCTCGATGCCATCGCGGAGACCCGGCTGCGCTGGACCACCCTGGTGAACCGGCACGAACCGCCCGCCCGCGTCGATGATCGGCGGCTGCCGCTGGTGCTGGTCCAGCGCCGGGTGGAAGCGCACGACACCGATGTCATCAGCCTGATGTTCACCGCGGCCGACGGGCGGGCGCTGCCCGAATGGCGGCCGGGTGCGCACCTGGATCTCGAACTGCCGTCGGGGCGGGTGCGGCAGTACTCGCTGTGCGGTGATCCGGCGGACCGGCATGCCTATCGAATCGCGGTGCGCCGCATACCGAACGGCGGCGGCGGATCGCTCGAGGTGCACGATTCGCTGACCGTGGGAACACCGGTCACGGTGCGGGGGCCGCGCAATGCGTTCCCCTTCGTACTGCCGGGGTACGGATCCTCCGCCGCGCGAGTGCATTTCGTGGCGGGCGGTATCGGCATCACCCCGATCCTGCCGATGGTGCGCATGGCGCACCGGCTCGGCGTGGACTGGACCATGGTGTACGCCGGGCGCAGTCGCGACACCATTCCGTTCCTGTCGGAGGTCGAATCCTTCGGGCATCGGGTCACCATCCGTACCGATGACGAGCACGGAATACCTACCGCGGCCGATCTACTGGCCGGGGTCGGGACCGATACCTCCGTCTACTGCTGTGGGCCGGTCGTCATGACGCAGGCCATTGCCGACTCGGTGCGCGAAATGCCGGGCGTGGAACTGTATTCCGAGCGCTTTTCGCCGCCGCCGGTGGTGAACGGCACCGCCTTCCGGGTGGAGCTGGCTCGTACCGGCGAGGTCATCGACATTCCCGCTGACAAGTCGGTGCTCGAAGAGGTCCTGAAAGTTCGCCCCGACAGCCCGTATTCGTGCCGCCAAGGCTTCTGCCGCACCTGCCGGGTCAGTACGCTCGCGGGCGAGATCGACCATCGCGACACCGTGCTCACCGACGGCGAACGGACCGCCGGCGACATGCTCATCTGTGTATCCCGTTGCGCCGGCGACCGTTTGGTCCTGGACCTGTGACACCCTCCCAGGAGAAGATCGTGACCGATCAACCGACCATCATCGCCGCGGCCGAGCGCGTCGTGCGCAGTGGCGAATTCGAGATCGCCGTCTACGAATACGGTGAGCCCTCCGCGGAAACTGTTGTGCTGGTGCACGGCTGGCCCGATGACAATCACCTGTGGGATCGGGTGGTGCCGCTGCTGGCCGACCGCTTCCATGTGGTCACCTATGACACCCGCGGGCACGGTCGCTCCACGCGGACCGACCGCACCGAGGACTACCGGCTCGAGCATTTCGCCGCCGATTTCTTCGCCGTCGCCGATGCGGTGAGCCCGGATAAGCCGGTGCACATCCTGGCGCACGACTGGGGCTCGGTCGAGATGTGGGAAGCGGTGTGCGAGCCCGAAGCGGCCACGCGCGTAGCGTCTTTCACCTCGGTGTCCGGGCCGAACCTGGACCACATGGGCGCCTGGGTGCGTGCCGATCTCTCGCGGGGTAAGGTGTGGGGTCCCTTCACCCAGCTGCTGTCCTCGGCCTACACCGGGCTGTTCATGACGCCCGGGCTGCCGAAGGTGGTGCTGCGCCCGCTCGGCACCGAGAAGGTGTGGTCGCGGTTCGTCGGTCTCATGAATGACACCTCGCCCGAGAACATCAAATTCGGGCCCGAGTTCCGGCGCGACTTCTTCGACGGTATGCGCATCTACCGGGCGAATATCGTGCAGCGCATGACCGGTCCGCGTGATCGTCGCACCGAGGTTCCGGTGCAGCTCATCATCGCTCGTCGTGATGTGGCGGTGCGGCCGGCCGGTTATGCCGATACCAAGGAGTACGCACCCAACCTGTACCGGCGCGAGGTCGGCGGCGGGCACTGGCTGCCGTTCTCGCATCCCGAGCTGCTGGCGACCTCCACCGCCGAACTCATCGACTCGCTGCGCACCGGGGATACCCCGCGCACGCTGCGGCGCGCCGAAGTCGGCCGGGAGCAGCGGAAATTCGAGGATCAGCTGCTGGTCATCACCGGCGGCGGCAGTGGCATCGGCCGCGAGACTGCGCTCGCCTTCGCGCGGGGCGGTGCGGAGGTGGTGCTGTCGGATATCAACCTCGACTCCGCCAAGGAGACGGTGGAACTCATTGCCCGCGAAGGCGGTACGGCACACGCCTACCAGCTGGACGTATCCTCCGCGGAGGCCGTCGATGAGCACGCTGCCACGGTGATCGCCGCGCACGGTGTGCCGGACATCCTCATCAACAATGCGGGGATCGGTCAGGCGGGGGACTTCTTCGACACTCCCGCAGCCGAATTCGATCGGGTGCTGAATATCAATCTGTACGGCGTGGTCAACGGCTGCCGGGCGTTCGGCAAGGCCATGTCCGAGCGTGGGCTCGGCGGTCACATCGTGAATCTCTCCAGCATGGCCGCATACACTCCGCAGCGTGGTTTCTCGGCGTACTCCACCAGCAAGTCGGCTGTGTTCATGTTCTCCGACTGCCTGCGCGCCGAACTGGCGGGCAAGAACATCGGCGTGCACACCATCTGCCCCGGCATCGTGCACACGAATATTGTTGCCACCACTCGCTTCTCGGGTGTTTCCGCCGCGGAGGAGGCGGCCAAGCAGGAGCGCTTCGACAAGCTCTACGCGGCGCGCCGCTACGGGCCGGAGAAGGTCGCGACGCAGATCGTCAAGGCGGTCGAACAGGGACGTGACATCGTGCCGGTGACGCCCGAGGCGTGGTTGCAGTACCGCTTCAACCGCTTCGCGCCGACCGTTGCCCGCTTCTTCGCGGCGCGGGTGAAGCTGACGTAGCCGCGCGTCCTCGGAATAAGCATGTGCCCCCTGCGAATATCCGCAGGGGGCACACTCATTTCAATCCTTGCCCGCGAATGTGCACCGGGGTGATGGCGGCTAAGGGTATCGCTGCCGTGGCCGCGCGGTCGTCGCTGTGGTGGCGCGGGTGTTTTCGTACCCAGCGGATATGTGGTTCACACCGGCCGCTGTTCCCCGAATTCCGGGGTCTGTCGGGGCGGTCCGCGTGCCAGTAGCTTTCGGCTATAGCACGACTACTGCCGTTCGGCAGGGGAGGGGCGAGAGCTGATGACCGGGATAGTGGTGATGGGCGCGTTCTTGATCGCGGTACTGGCGTTGTTCATCGGGATGGATCGCCGAGCAGGGCGGCGAAGGAACCGAAGGCGTTGGGGCAGTGGTTCTTACGGGAGTTCGGATGGTTCTTCCAATTCCGGCGGTTACTACGGGGGATCCGGCGGCGGGCACAGCCACGGTGGGCACGGGTGCGGCGGGGGCCATAGCGGGTGTGGCGGCGGTAGTGGCTGCGGTGGCGGCGGGTGTGGTGGCGGCAGTGGTTGCGGTGGTGGCGGGGGCTGCGGCGGTGGTGGCGGTGGCGGCAACTGAGCCGTTCAGCCGCTGGTTATCTGTGCCTGCTCGATGGCGGCCACCCGCTCGGCTGGGATGCCCCACGGGTTATCCACTCCCGCAACCGTATCCAGGTCCCACAGCACGCACCGCTCACCCGGGCGCGCCACCATGGACCAGGCCACCACTGTGCGCCCGAGTTGATCCGCCATCGGGTCCGCGTTCATTCCGCGGGAACCCTCACCCTCCGGGAAATGGTGCAGGAATCGCCCGTACGCCGCGTCGCAGAACCGCGCATACCGCAGGGTGCAGAGGATGAGCCCGTGCCAGGCTTCGTCCACCGCATGCGAGGGCATACCGATCACCTGATCGTCCCGCATGGCGGCTCCGCAGCAGCGCAACCATTGCCGCAGACCGGTTTCCACGAGTTCCCGGGGCTGCCACGGACTGGTCTTGTAAACGGCCTCGGGGAGTTCCAGGGCGTCCACGACGTGGTTCAGCTCATCGAGCCGGGGACGCCGGAAGCGTTGCAGCACCATGATTCACGGTACGACAGTGGGTTCCTCGCCCGCATGCCGCTGTTCTCCGCGGGTTGCGCGCAGGCTGGTGAAGGTGACCGTCGCCAGCACCACCACGATGAACACCAGCGAAGTGGCGGTCGGGATCTGGGGCACGCCGCTCCAGATGCCGTGCGCCCAGTGCAGCACCAGCTTCACGCCGATGAAGGCGAGAATGGCGGCCAGGCCGTAGGCCAGGTGCACCAGTCGCGACAGCGCGGCGTGCAGCACGAAATACAGTGCGCGCAAACCGAGTAGCGCGAAGGCGTTGGTGGCGAACACCAGGAACGGGTCACCGGTGACGCCGTAGACCGCGGGGACGGAGTCGACGGCGAAGACCAGGTCGGTGGCCATGACCGCGGCCACCACCAGGGCGAGCGGGGTGAGCGCCCGGCGACCGGCCTGCCGGACGGTCATGCGGGTGCCCTGGTAGTCGTCGGTGACCGGCATGAACCGGCGCATCAGCTTGACCGACTTCATCGACGACACGTCGACTTCCTGCTCGTGCCCACCCGCCGCATCGGCCAGCAGCTTCACGGCGGTGACCAGCAGGATCAGGCCGAACAGCAGGAACGCCCAGTCGAGCGTGGCCAGGGCCGCCGCGCCCAATGCGATGAAGATGCCGCGCAGCACCAGCGCACCGGCGATGCCGTACAGCAGCACTCGCTGTGCCAGCGCCGCCGGGACCGCGAAGGCCGACAGCAGCAGCATGAAGACGAACAGGTTGTCGACCGACAGCGACTTCTCCAGCAGATATCCGGTGAAGAATTCCATGCCGGTGGTCGAGCCGTGGCCGGTCCACAGGAAGATGCCGAAGGCGATCGGCAGGGCGATATAGAAGACGGTCCAGCCGATGGCCTCACGCATGGACACTTCGTGCGGGCGGCGGGTGATCGCGAAGTCCAGTACCAGCAGGGCCAGTACGACGGCGATGGTGCCGCCCCACAGCCATGGTGTGCCGATGGTGTGGATGGCGGCGGGACTGGCAAAGAGCGTTAGTTCAGGACTCATAGGGACCTCCTCGGGCAGGAAAAACCGCCTGAGGTCTCCTTCACCCGTGTCCTCGGGCAACCACCCGGGGATCGCGATGGCGCGATCCGTATTGACCGGAATGATTCTTGGGAAGTACTCCCCTCGCCGCAGAGGATAGCCGACCCTTAACTCACGTGTCCAACTTGCCGCGCCGTGTGCGTCGTCACCCGGCGCGGCAAGTTGGGCCTAGCGCGGGCTGAGAACCACCACCGAGATCGGTCGTGACGTCTTCTTTTGATACTCCGCGTACCGGCCCCCATTGACCTTGTCGACCAGCGCGAATCGCCGCTCGTAGTCCGCATCGTCGGGATAGGTGGGTCGAGCGGTGACCTGGATCTTGGTGGTGCCGACCTGGATCGCGACCTCCGGCGCGGCCTTCACATTCGCCAGCCAGCCCGGGGGCTTCGAGGAGCCGCCATTGGATGCGGTCACCAGGTAGTCCTTGCCGTCCTTGGCATAGGTCAGCGCCGATGTCCGCGGCTGACCGGTCTTGCGGCCGACCGTCCGCAGCAGCAGCGTCGGATTGCCGAACAGCAGCCGGTGCCCGACAAGCCCGCCGGTGTTCTCGTAAAGCCACTGGTGGCCGCGCAGCACATTCCCGAACAGATTCGCCATTTGTCCTCCTGCTCTCGTGTTAACGACAGCCTATGCGGTTCACGATCTGATCATGAAGCCGCCGATACGGTGGCCTGGCCCGCGCTGCCGGGAGCTCGAAATCCGCTCGAACACAACAGGATCGAACAAATGAACACTGCCCTGGTGGCCTCTCCGATCAAAAGCCGCAACCCCGTGCTGGTGTGGCTCGTCTGGCCACTCATCACCCTCGGGATCTACTTCCTGGTCTGGTACTACAAGATCCACAAGGAGATGGCAGAACTCCGCCGCGACCCCGATGCCCCCGTGGCCGGCCCGCTCCTGGTCATGATCTTCCTGTCCTGGACCGGTATCGCCGCCATCATCAGCTTCTGGCGCACCGGCACCCGCATCAAGGAATCCCAACAGGCAGCAGGCCTCGAAGGCACCTGCAACCCGATCCTCGGCTTCCTCCTCAACTTCGTCTTCGGCCTCGGCATCCTCTACTACCAGCTCGAGCTCAACAAGATCGCCGACCGCTTCGACCGATAACCGAAACCCGCCCTGCCCCGCCCGATTCGGGCCGAGGCACCGCAACGAAAGACCCCCGGCGCCATCCCCGCCGGGGGTCTTCCGCCCCCCAACCTACGACACCGTGGAAACCCGCGGGCCCAACTAGGCATCCTCCCATTCCTCGCGGTAGCATCGCGAGGCCCGCAGCACTCCGCAGCGGTCAAGGGGCGGTAGCTCAGTCGGTTAGAGCGGTGGACTCATAATCCATTGGTCGCGGGTTCGAGCCCCGCCCGCCCCACTTATGAACCTGGGCAGGATGGCAGACCATGGCATCTGCGAAAATTGTTGCATAGGTGGACATTTGATCTGAGCGAGGCCTGTGCGCCGGGTGCTCAGCTTTGAACGTCGGGGGTGGCGGGGGGTGCGGGCTGGGGGACTAGGCGGCGCAGGCCCTTGCGGTCGTAGTAACGGGTCATGGCGAAGCCGAAGACCAGGGCGAGGATCAGCCCGATCGCAATCATGATCCAGGCGTGGGTGAGTCCGGCGTCGCCGCGAGCGTCGAAGTAGAGGATGGATCGGACGCCGCCGGCGAGCTGGTGCATGGGTTCGAACCGGGACAGGAAGCGGTAGAAGCCTGGGACTGCCTGCAGGGGGATGGTCAGGCCCGAAGAAGGCAGACCCATGACCACGAAGACGACCATGGCGACCAGTTGGCCGATTCCGCCGAACGCGGCGTAGATGGCCAGCGCTCCGAGCGCTACGGCCAGTGCCGCGCAGTAGGAGAAGATCCACAGCAGCGGCAGGTGGGAAGCATCGATGCCGAGGATGCCGATCGTGGAGACCATGAGCAGGGTGACGGTGACCGCGGTAAGCGCGGCGGTCATGGCCATCTTCAGCAGCAGGGTTCGGGTGCGGTTGATCGGGACGGTCGGCCGACGGCGGTGCCAGGGGCCGATCTCGGTGTCGGCGTAGCCGAGTCCGGAGTCGACGCCGCTTTGAATGACGTTGGCGGCCAAGAAGCTCATCATGACGATCACGAGGGCGTAGTAGAAGGCGGTCAGGCCCAGGCCGCTGTGCTGGCCGAGGGGGTGTCCGGGCTGGATCGTGATGTGAACCGGGTCCGCGAGCAGGAGTTTGGCGGCGGCATCGGCGTCGGGGCCGGCAGCTGCGGCCAGTTGGGATCCAAGCGTCATGGACGCCTGCTGGGCGGCCTGGGTGCTGATGGTCTGAGCGAAGGAGGATCCGAGGCTGCCTGTGCCGGGGTTGGTGAGCACCGTCAGTGTGGGGCGCGCGGTCGCCGTGTTCGTGACCAGAGCGGCGACGGAGTTGGTGAAGTCGGCCGGGATGGACAACTCGCCGTAGACCTTGCCCGAGTCCATTTGGTCCTGCGCCTGGGCCTGGGTCAGGACACGCCAGTCGACCGCGTGAGATGTGCCGGCGGTGAGGGACTGGGTGATCTGGGTGCCCAGGTTCTGCTGCTGGCCCGGCAGGGGTTGACCCTGGTCCGCATTGACGACGGCGATCGGCAATCGGTCCAGGTTGCCCATGGGATTGACCACGCCGCCCATATAAACCAGGGACAACACGACGGTGAGCAGGGTGCTGAGAAGGGTGGGCATAAGCCAGAGCTTGGGGACGCGCAGCAGGGCCTTGACGGGCACCTGAGGATTGGTGGCGGTCATGAGGCAGTATTGATCATTATTGATCACATTCGCGCTCGCCACCCCGTTTCCAACTCAACTGCCGCAATCGCTGGGGTCCACGCCCCCGGCGCGATTGGTCAGACACGCTGCTGACGCCGGCGGTCGACCACCGCGCCGCGGCGCGGTTGTCGGCGAGAATTCTTCGACCGTAGGGGTTAGTCGGTCGATCTGGTTGTGGAGGGGGCCGCGAAGGATTGGCGGTCGCCTGTCCAGGCTTCGGGGGAGACCAATTTTTCCAGGTCTTCGAGGGTGGCCGGGGTTAGTTCTACTGTTGCGGCGGCGGCGTTTTCGAGGATTCGGGCGGAGCGGCGGGTGCCGGGGATGGGGACTACGTCGGAGCCCTGGGCCAGGAGCCAGGCTAGGGCTAGTTGGCCGGCTGTGATGTTCAGGCGGGTGGCTAGGTCCTGGAGTGCGGCTACCTGGGAGAGATTGTTTTCGAGGTGGTCGCCTTGGAACCTGGGGTCGTTTCGGCGGAAGTCGCTGGTGGCCACGGTGGTTGAGTCCAGTGTGGCGGTGAGCAGGCCGCGGCCCAGAGGGCTGTAGGGGACCAGGCCGATGCCGAGTTTGCGGGCGGTGGGGACGATGTCGCGTTCGGGCTCTCGCCACAGCATCGACCATTCGAATTGCACTGCGGCGATGGGGTGCACCGCGGCGGCTTCGGTCAGCTGTTCCGGGGTTGCTTCGGAGATGCCCAGGTGGCGGACCTTGCCGGCGTGGACCAATTCGGCCATGGCGCCGACGGTTTCGGCTATCGGTACCTCGGGGTCGATGCGGTGGAGGTAGTAGAGGTCGATGACGTCGCGGTCGAGCCGCTGCAGTGATGCGTCGCAGTATTCGCGAACGTGTGCGGGGTTGCCGTCCAGGTGGACGCCGGAATCTGTGCGGATGATGCCGAATTTGGTTGCTACTCGGACCTGTTCGCCGGCGTCCCGCAATGCGCGGGCCAGGAGACGCTCGTTGGGGCCGCCGCCGTAGCTCATTGCGGTGTCGAAAAGGGTGACACCGGCATCGATTGCGGTGTGGATGGCGGCAATCGACTCGTCGTCGTCGGTCGCGCCGTAACCCTGGGAGAACCCCATGCATCCCAAACCGATTGCGGAAGTGGTCAATTCGCTGCCGAGCTGGTGCTGCTGCATGCCCCCATCGTGCTGACGGGGCAGGGATCGCGCAAATAGGAATTCCGATGGGTCTCATCGGCGCTCCTATGGGAGTGGTGGCGCGATTACCTGGTGGCGGCGAGGTGTTCGCCGTAGAAGAGCATGAGACCGACGCCGGCGGCAATGCCGCCGAGCAGCCAGAAGCGGATGATCACGGCGGTTTCCGGCCAGGCGCTCAGTTCGAAATGGTGGTGGAAGGGCGCCATTTTGAAGAGGCGGGTGCGGTTGGCTTTGAAGACGGCGATCTGCAGGGCTACGGAGAGGATTTCCGCTACGAAGAGGGCCCCGATGACCGTCATGAGGAGTTCGGTCCGGGTGGTGATGGAGATGCCGGCGATGAGGCCACCGAGGGCGAGGGAACCGGTGTCGCCCATGAAGATCTTGGCGGGGGCGGCGTTCCACCAGAGGAAGCCGATGCAGGCGGCGGCGCCCGAGGCGCAGACCAGGGACAGATCCAGCGGGTCGCGCACGGTGTAGCAGCCGAGGCCGGGCTTGATCGAGCAGGCGTTGGTGTACTGCCAGATGGTGACGATGACATACGCGCCCAGGGCCAGCGCCATGGATCCGGCGGCCAGGCCGTCGAGGCCGTCGGTGATATTGACCGCGTTCGACCAGGCGATCACGAGGAAGACCACGAGCACCAGAAAGACGATGATGCCGAAGGAGAGGAACGGGTAGTCGCGGACGTAGGACAGGTGCCGGCTCGCCGGGGTCAGGCCCGAATTGCTGGGGAAACGCAGCGCCAGGATCCCGAAGACGATGGCCGCGGTCAGCTGCCCGAGGTATTTGCCCTTGGCAGTCAGGCCCAGATTGCGGTGTTTGTACAGCTTGATGAAGTCGTCGAGGAAACCGACCACACCGAGGGCAGTCGCCAAACCGAGGACGAGGAGTCCGGAGGCCGTCAAACCCTCTGAGTCATAGCGCATTCCGATCAGATGCGAGCCCAGATAACCGGCCCACATGCCGATGATGATGGCAATGCCGCCCATCGTCGGCGTGCCGCGCTTGGCCTGATGACTGGCCGGACCATCCGACCGGATCTCCTGCCCGACATTCCTTTTCGCGAACAGCTTGATCAGCAGCGGTGTCAGTGTGATCGACACCGCCAATGCGATCATGACCGCGAAAAAGATCTGCCTCATCTACCCACCTCGTGCCGCGAACAGTTGAGCTGACGCTATCCGCAGCCCCCGGAGCGGTTCACAGGTGGGTTCGGCTCCGCGGTCGGCGCCTGTCAGAGGACGGCCTGCGTTTGGGTGACCTTGGCGACGAGTTTGCCCGCATCATCACGAATCTCGGTCTCGATGACGATGAAGCTGCGCCCGGCGTGCAGCGGCCGCGCGGTGGCGGTGGCATAACCCGAGCGGACACCGCGCAGGAAATTGGTCTTGGACTCCACGGTGGTGGTGCCCTGCTTGCCCTCCGGCAGATTCAGGAAGGCGCAGACCGCGCCGGTGGAATCCGCGAGCGCCATCAGCACGCCGCCGTGCATGCCGCCGCCGAGGGTGCACAGTGATTCGTCCCAGGCCAGGCGGCTGCGGACCTGCTCCGGTCCGTGCTCGAGCACCTCGATGCCGAGGCGATCGGCGAACGGCATGGTGCTGAAGAGTTGGGTTCCGAGCGGATCCAGTGCGGTGTCGGTCATGGGTTCGACTCTGCCGCATGAGGTGCCGCGTCGCGATTACCTCGGGGGTAATGCCGGGGCGGAGACCGGTGGCTCGGGTTAGGAGGCCGCTGATACCGCACCATACGAAGGTCCGACGCGGCGAGTATCGGGATGGTCAGCGGTTCTGCGAGACTCGCCGGGTGCGGGTAGATGTGCTGGGGCCGGTTCAGGCGTCGACGGATACGGGAGCGTCGATCGAGATCGGCGGGGTCAGAGTGCGCATGCTGCTGGCCCGGCTCGCGCTCGAAGCGGGCGGGACGGTATCGGTGGCGACGCTGATCGACGGGCTGTGGGGCGAGGAGCCGCCCGCCGACGCACCGGGTGCGTTGCAGGCCCTGGTATCGCGGCTGCGGCGGGCCCTGCGCGAAGCGGGCACGGTGGAGCTCACGGCCGGTGGGTATCGGCTGCCGGGAGTCGAAGTGGATTCCGAGCGGTTCGAGCATTTGATCAAGCGCGGGCGGCGGGAGTTCGCGGCCGGGCGGGCGGAGGCCGCGGCCGCGCTGCTCGCCGAGGCGCTGCGATTGTGGCGCGGACCGGTGCTCGGGGATGTGCAGGATGCGCCGTTCGTGCAGGTTGTCGCCGCCCGGCTGGACGACCTGCGGGCCGCGGCCGTCGAGGACCGATTCGCGGCCGAACTCCAGTTGGGGCGCTACGCCGACATTCTCGCGGATCTGGAGGTGGCCGGTGCCGAACATCCGCTGAGCGAGCGGCTGGCGGCGCTGCGCATGCGGGCGCTGGCCGCGGCCGGGCGGCAGTCCGATGCGCTGGCGGTGTACGAGGACATGCGGGAGCGGCTGGGCGATGAGCTCGGCATCGATCCGTCTGCGGAATTGCGGGACACCCATCTCGCGCTTTTGCGTGGCGAGCTCGAAAGCCCTGCTGTGCGAAGGGAACCCGTCGGCAGCACGCTCCCTGCGCGGCTGACGAGCTTTGTCGGTCGTGACAGTGAGCTGGAAGGGCTCGCGAAGCTGCTCGCTACTTCCCGGCTGGTCACTATTGTCGGGCCGGGTGGGGCCGGAAAGACCAGGCTCTCGCTGGAAGCCATGTCCCGATATCACGGTGGCCCAGTGTTTTTCGTGCCTCTTGCCGAGATCGGTGCGCCCGACCAATTTGCCGATGCGGTTGCCAGGGCGCTCGACAATGCCGCCGACGGTCTGCCTGCGGACAAGACGGCACGGCTGGCCGAATTGCTGGATGTCGCTGCGGCAGTACTGGTTCTGGATAATTGCGAACACCTGATCGCCGCTGCTGCCGAGCTCGCCGCGCATCTCTTGGACCGACTGCCGCAGTTGCGAATACTCGCCACCAGCCGGGAACCCCTCGCGATCACCGGCGAGGCGCTGTGTCACCTCGGCCCGCTCGACATCCCGGCCGAGGCGACGGAACCGGCTGTGGCGCAGCGCTCTCCGGCGGTGCAACTGTTCCTCGACCGGGCCGCCGCCGTCCGTCCGGGCTTCATTCTCGATGAGCACACCACCTCGCCCGTCGTGGAGATCTGCCGCAAGCTCGACGGTGTCCCACTGGCCCTCGAGCTCGCCGCCGCCAAGCTCCGATCCATGAGCGTCGACCAGATCGCCCGCCGCCTCGACGACCGCTTCCGCCTGCTCACCTCGGGCAGTCGCACCGCGCTGCCCCGCCAGCGCACCTTGCTCGCCCTGGTCGAATGGAGCTGGGATCTCCTCGAAGACCCCGAACGCGTACTTGCCCGCAGACTTTCGCTGTTCCCCGGTGGCGCGACAGTCGAAGCGCTGGAAGCGATCTGCGCCGACAAGGAGCTCCCCGCCGACGACATCCTCTACGTCCTGGGCGCACTGGTGGAGAAGTCTCTCGTGGAATCCTCCGGCGGCGAAAAGCCCCGCTACCGCATGCTGGAAACCATCCGCGCCTACGCCGCCGACCAACTCGCCGACTCCTCCGACAATCCGGCCCCAGCCTTCGCCCACTACTACCTGACCCTCGCCGAACAGCAGGAACCCCTCCTGCGCACCGGCGAACAACTCAGCGCCATAGCCGTTTTCGACGCCGAACACGCGAATATGGCCGCCGCCCTGCGCACCGCCTCTGTCGGCCCGATTGCCGCGCCGGCGGCCTTTGAGATCGATCGGGCTGAGGTAGATCCCGGCCAAAAGCCTGCCGGGATGACGAACGGTACGGCCGAAATCGCCGGGGGTTCTTCCGTTCACGCGATTGGAGCCGTCGGACCGGACTCTGCTGCGCAGATTTCCTCGGCTGACGGCTCCCCTGCGACGCGGCGTGGCACTATCGCTTCGAGCGGTCGTCCAGGTGAGGCAACTTCTGAGCAGGCGGAGCTCGTTGCTCGGTTTGCTCGGGCCATGTTCTGGTACTGGGGGATTCGGGGGATGAGCAGTCAGTTCGAGAGTGCTATCGCCGGGGTGCTGCGGTTCGGGGAGGCGTTGCCGCTGGATGTGCGGGCCGCGTTCGGGGTTATTCAGTTGATGGCCGGGGCTCCGGGGGCTGAATCCGGTTCTGTGCGTGGGTTGGTCGATGACTGTGTGCGCACGGGGGCGCTGGCATTTCATCCGGGATTGCCGCTGTGGACTTCGCTGGTCGCGTTTCAGGTCGGGGAGGAGGAGGTGGGGGAGCGGCTGCTCGCCGAAGCGCTGGAGTCGCCGGATCCGTGGTTGCGGGCGAGTGCGCATTTGGCACGGGATCTGGCGCTCACCGGACGGGGGGAGTTGCTCGCGGGAGCAGTGGAGCGGCGGGAAGCGCTGCGTGACTTCGAGATTGCGGGGGATCGCTGGGGCTTGGGGATGGCGTTACTCGCCGTAGGGCGGGATCATTCGCTGCGGGGCGCGCACCAGGAGGCAATGGCGGCGTTCGGGCGGGCCGTGGTCATCGCCTCGGAGCTCGGCATGGAGGACGACGTCTTCACCGCGCGCACCGAACTGGCACGTGAGCGCATGCGCAGCGGTGATCTGGCGGAGGCCGAACGCGATGTTCAGGTGGCGCAGCGGCAGGCCGAGGAACTGGGCTACTCCCGTATGGCCGCGGTCATGGGCTTCAGCCTGGCTGAATTGCACCGGCGCGCAGGCGATATCGCGCAGGCCGACCGAGATCTGGAGCAGCTGGAGCAACGCATTCGACGGCTGCCGTTCCCGGAGGGCCTGGCCGCGAACCGAATCGCGGTCGCCCGCATGGCCAACCGGCTCGCAGCGGGTTCCGCCGCGCAGGCCCGGGCCCTGCTGCCGGAAATCATCGAAAGCTCATTCGTCAATGGAGATGTCGCGGCCGTCACCCAGGCCGTGGCACACACAACGGAACTGCTGGCGAAACTGCTACTGCTGGAGAACGATCCGTCGTCCGCGGCCACCGCACTGGGCATGACAGCGGTCATCCGAGGCGTATTCGACGACGGCGAGCCGGAATTGCAGACGCTCATCACCGAACTGGTCGATCGCCTCGGCGAGCAGGATTTCCGTGCGGCATACCTCCAAGGGTCCGACCTCCCCCGAGAACAAGCCCTCAACCAACTCCGATCCGAAACCACCCCCCGCCCCTGACCCCCTCCGTGAGGTCCGGTTCGGATCGATACCCCGCCCCGCGCCGAAATGTCCTGCCACCCCGCGCGCAAATTGTCCTGCCGCGCACGGAATTGACAGCAATTCCGTGCGCGGCCGGACCACATGCGCGCAGCTGCTCGATGGCGGGTTCGCACCCTCCGACGTCAAACGCCGAGAGGGCTCTCATGGTGGGGAGTTTCGGCGTGTCCCCACCGTGAGAGCCCTCTCGGTGATCGCTAGGCGCGGGTGAAGAGGCGGCCGGCGAGGTCCAGGCCGGTGATGGCGCCGGAGGTGTTGCGGCTGAAGTAGCCTCGCTGGCCCTTGAAGGAGCCGTCGGTGATGATGTACTCGTCGGTGTCGCCGGGCAGCATGCCGAAGGGGAATGCGGGATGGTCCTGCGGGAGTTCGGTTTCCGAGGCGGCGCGGATTTCCGGGCGGATGCGGCATTCCAGGGACAGGCCCTCGGAGTCGGCGAGGACGGTCATGGTCATGGCGTCGATCTCGTAGGTGCCGACCAGCTCCTGGGCGCGGGATTCGTTGTAGGCCAACGGCTCCGGATCCTTGTCGATCACGCCGAGGTAGTGCTCCAGCGCCCAGCGCACAATGGCCTGGTTGGACGGAATGCCGTCGGGGCTGGCATTGGACATGATCGAGATGGCGAAGTTCCGTTCGGGCACCAGCAGCAGCTCGGAGAACTGACCGAAGGCTGATCCGCCGTGCCCGACGGTGCGCACACCGTCGACATCGCGCAGGAACCAGCACAGGCCGAGGGCGTCGCCGAGGGTGCTTGCCTTCATCTCGATGGTCGGCTGCTTCATGAGGTCGAGCAGCTCGGCGGGCAGCACGGTCTCGCCGTTCACGGCGGCACCGTCACCGAGATGGAAACGGGCCCAGCGCAATTGCTCCACGACCGAGGAGGAGATGCCGCCGCCGGGGTTATTGGCGCGATTCCCGTTCCAGGACCGCTGCACCGACAGTTCGCCGTCCTCACCGCGCTCGTGTCCGGCCGCGAACCGCCGCGTCATGATCTCGTTGCGCGAGTAGCTGCTGGTGGTCATGTCCAGCGGGCGCAGGACGCGCGTGGTGACGGCCTGTTCGAAGGTCTGGCCGGTGATCTTCTCGATGACCCGGCCGAGCAGATTGAAGCCTGCCTGGCTGTAGGAGGACCGCACGCCCGGGGCGGCGACAAGCGGGATCTCGGCCAGCTGTGCCACGAACTCGGCCAGCGCGTCGTCCCCCTCGCCGGTGTCGTTGATGAGGTTCCAATCCAGCCCGGCGGAGTGGTTGAGCAGCTGCTTCACCGTAATCGTGGCCGCAACCTCCGCATTGGTGAGCCGCAGCTCCGGCACGTACTTCTGGACCGGTGCGTCCAGGTCGAGCTTGCCCTCGGCGACCAGTTGCATGAGCACGGTGGCGGTGAAGCTCTTGCTGATCGAGCCGATGGTGAACAGCGTGTCCGGGTCGACGGGCAGCGGGTTCTCGATGCTGGTCACGCCGTGCGAGGCGAAGATCTCGCGGCCGTCGACCCAGATGCCGACGGTGACGCCGGGAATTCCGAATTCGGTCGCGGTGGCCTCGACGATCTCCGACAGGGCGATATCCGACGACAGTGCGTTGTTCGACATTGCAGTACCTCTCCTGTGCTCGGTGTGCGGCTCTCGTTTTCGGCCGCTCATCCGGTCTGAAATCAGAGTGCCGAGCGCCGCTGACAGCGGGCCGACAGTGCACCGACAGCGCGGACGGGCCCGCTGACAACACCGATCGGCGGGGGTGTCCGCACTGGTCAGAGGCTTCTCTCAGGCCCCCATTAGGAGGGAGATAGCAAACACTCAGTGAACTAGGGCAGTGTGAAAACCTGCCGATCAGAATTAGTCATCTACTGAGGAGATAACCGGCGTGCGATTGTCGAAGACCTGGGGCAGCGTGGTTCTCGCGTTGACCGCAACCGTCCTGCTACCAGTCGCCGCGGGTTCCGCTTCCGCAGCATCCGGAACTGCCCTGCGCGCCGGCGGCACCTCCACGGATGGCTCGCACATCGCCTCCAGTGAGTCTCCCGACGCACGAACGGTGAAGCTGCAGGTCTACTCGGCCGCCATGGACAAGAACATCGAGGTCGATGTGCAGCGCCCGGCCGACACCTCCGCGCCGAGCCCGGTGCTCTACCTGCTCAACGGCGCGGGTGGCGGCACGGACTCCGCCACCTGGCAGCGGCAGACCGACGCGCTGAGCTTCCTCTCGGACAAGAACGTCAATGTGGTGCAGCCGGTCGGCGGCGGATTCAGCTACTACACCGACTGGCGCGACGCGGATCCCACACTGGGCGTGAACAAGTGGAAGACCTTCCTTACCGAGGAACTACCCCCGCTCGTCGACCAGGCGCTGAATACCAACGGCCGCAATGCGATTGCCGGACTTTCCATGGCGGGCACCTCGGTGCTGCAGTTGGGGATCGCCGCACCGGGGCTCTACCAGTCGGTGGCCTCCTACAGCGGCTGCGCGCAGATCAGTGATCCGGTGGGCTACAACGCCGTGAATCTGGTTGTCGCGGCCGGCGGTGGCAATACCGTGAATATGTATGGCCCCAAGGGTGATCCGATGTGGGCGGCCAACGATCCCTATGTGCATGCCGACCAACTGCGCGGCATGAATCTCTACATCTCCAGCGGCTCCGGCCTGCCCGGGCCGTGGGACACCTTGAACGGTCCGCACACCCTGCCCGGAGTCGGCGGAGTGGTGAATCAGACCACCCTCGGCGGTGCGCTGGAGGCTGCCACCAACTACTGCTCGCACAATCTGCAAGCCAAGCTGGGACAGCTGGGCATTCCCGCCACCTTCAACTTCACGCCGACCGGCACCCACTCCTGGGGCTACTGGCAGGATGACCTGAAGAATTCGTGGCCGGTGCTCGCGGCCGGACTCGGATTGCCCGCCAACTGAATTCGGGGCCAGTCGCGCGGCTACGGTCGGTGGGGATGCCGACCGCAGCCGCGCTTTTTCATCGAATCTATTTGGTGAGTGCGAAACTCGGGTAGCCGTTGTCGCGTTCCTCGTCGCAGAAGCGGCGGTAATTGCCGAAACCACCGATGTAGGGCATGAATACGCGCTTCTTGCCCTCGATGTTCGCGCCCATGTACCAGGAATTGGCCTTGACGAACAGCGTGCCCTCGGCGACCTCCATGAGGTGATCGGTCCACTTGGCCGCGGCCTCCTCGCGGGCCTCGACCTGCCGAATGCCCTGCACGCGGCAGTATTCGATGAGTGCGAGCACCCAATCGAGCTGCTGCTCGGAGTGCAGCACCATATTCGCCATCACCGACGGGGTGCCGACGCTGTTGATACTGAACATGTTCGGGAAACCGTGGATACCGAAGCCCAGGTAGGTGACCGGGCCGTCGGCCCAGGTATCGCGCAGCTGCGAATCGCGCGCACCCTGGATATCGATGCGCAGTAGCGCACCGGTCATGGCGTCGAATCCGGTTGCGTAGACCAGGGTGTCGATCTCGATGAACTTGTCCGCGGTGCGGATACCGGTGGGGGTGATCTCCTCGATGGGCTCGCGGCGCAGGTTCACCAGCGAGACATTCGGGCGGTTGAACATCTCGTAATAGCCGGAGTCCGTGCAGATGCGCTTGGTGCCGATCGGATGATCGGTGGCGATCAGATCGTCGGCCACCGCCGGATCGTCGATCTTGGCGCGGATCTTCGCCACGGCGAAATCACGCACCAGATCATTGGCGGCCATATCGCTGTTCTGATCGGGGAAAACCTTGTTGAACAGCACGCCGCCGCCACTCCAGCGGTCCTCCATGGCGTCCTCGCGCTCCTGCGCGCTCAACTCCAGCGCCTTGGTCTGCAGGCTGGGGTGCGGGGTGGCGGCGGGGGCGTAGTAGGACTTCGCGCGCCGCTGCGGGTAGGTGGCGCGGATCTGCTCCTGCTCCTGCTCGGTCCACGGCCGGTTCGGTACGGGCACACTGAAATTGGGGGAGCGCTGGAAGACGGTCAGCGCCTCGGCCTGCCGGGCGATGATCGGCGAGACCTGAATGCCGGAGGAACCGGTGCCGATCACACCGACCCGCTTGCCGTCCAGGCTCGCGCCCTCCTCGGGCCAGCGGGCGGTGAAAAGCTCCTCGCCCGCAAAGGTTTCCACGCCCGGGATATTCGGCTTGATCGGCGCGGACAGGCAGCCGGTGGCGAAAACCACGAAGCGGGAGCGGAATTCGTCACCACCGGCGGAACGCACGGTCCAGATCGACGTTTCGTCATCGAAGCGCGCGGCGGTCACCGATTGGTTGAAGCGGTAGCGCTGCCGCAGTTCGAACCGGTCCGCCACGTGATTGATGTACGCCAGGATCTCCGGTTGCGCCGCGAAACGCTCGGTCCACGTCCAGCTCTGCTGCAGGTCCTCGTCGAACGAGTACGAGTAGTCCACGCTCTCCACATCGCAGCGTGCGCCCGGGTAGCGGTTCCAGAACCAGGTGCCGCCGACATCCTCGCCGGCCTCCAGGCCGAGCACGTTCAGACCGGCCCGGGCCGCCTGATGGACGCCGTAGAGTCCGGCGAATCCGGCGCCGATGATGATCACATCGTATTGACTGGCCTGCTCGGCGCTGGCAAACATGCGTGCCCTCTCGACTCGTCCAAAACTATTTCGAATAGGCATATCGTCGGGCCGACAGCGGCTGGTCGCGAGACCTCGTCCCACTGACCAGGAGCCACGGGCCGGCGATCAAAGCCGCGGTGAGCGGGCGCTGCCGACGAACTGCCGCTCCGACGGGCGGTTATTCGCCAGATAGATCGGGCAGCGTCGGCTCGATCGGCACCTCCGACAGCGTGAGCTGACGCGGGCAGGCAGCGTGGGGCGGGGAGTACGACGTTGGCTCAATGGTCACTGCCGGCGGAGCGGGCGGCACTGACCGGACGGGGACAGCGTGCATCGCGGATCAGGGTCAGCTGAGCGCAGCGTGAATTGCGGTTCAGTGCAGCCAGAGTCGCCGGTGTTCTCCGGCGCGGCGTGCGGGCTATTCGTGTGTGGGTTCGCCGGTGACGACGTGATCGGCGTGATTGAGGCCCTCGCGGATCAGGCGGGACAGGTGCCCGTCACGAATGCGGTAGATGATGCGGCGGCCGTCGCGGCGGGTATCGACCAGGCCGGTGAAGCGGAGTTTGGCCAGGTGCTGGCTGACTGCCGTGCGGGAGGCGCCGCAGGCCTCGGTGAGGGCGGTGACGTCGGCTTCGGCGTTCGCGAGAATCCAGAGGATGTGCAGGCGGGTCGGGTCCGAGAGCATGCGGAAGGTCGCGGTGGCGGCATCGAGCCGAGCCTGATCCGGTTCGACGGGGTGGGCGAGGCTGGAGCGCTCGGCGGGCGACGCGGGCAATGCCTGTGCGTCGCGCTTGCTCGCCATCGCTCACCTTCCCGCCGCTACCGCCTCGCTGTCCGCGGGTGCGGACGCGGGCCACACGCGGACAGCCGTCGTAGCAGCCAGTGTAGCGATCACCGCCAGCACCACCGCCGTGATCGGCAGGCCCGCCAGCGCGCCGAGGGTGCCCGCGATGGGGTAGGTGAGGAGGTAGCAGGCATGTGACAGCGAGAATTGTGCGGTGAAAACGGCTGCGCGGGAATCGGAATCCGACTGGGCGCGCAACAGCCGCGCCGACGGCGTATTGATCATGGAGGTGCCCGCGCCCAGCACCGCCCAGGTCACCGCCAGTGCGCAGCCGCCGACGACCGAACCGAGCAGTGGGATCACGGCCGCTGCGAGCAACCCGGCGGGCAGGATGCGGCATCCGGTCACCATGACCCGGCGATCCAGGACATCCGCGAGCACGCGCGGCAAGGTCAGCGCCACCACCATGGAGCCGAATCCGAAGCAGCCCAGGGCGAGTGCTACTCCGGTGTTCGAGCCGTCGAGCCGATCTCGCACGTACACAACGGTATTCACGACGACCAGCGAAGTCGCCGCGGCCACTGCGAGATTCATGGCCAGCAGTCCGCGCAGGACAGGGCGGTCCAGCATGAGCCGGGCGCCGCTGGTGATCCGCTCCCACAGCGGTTCGGGCCGGGCGGAGGTGAGCCGGGGGAGCCGTGTGGTGAGCACCAGCACGGCCGAGACCGCGAAACCTGCGGCGGTACCGACGAATAGGAGGTGGTAGCTGATGACCGTCAGCGCGGCGGCCGCCAGAATCGGGCTCAGCAGCGATTCCAGGTCGTAGGCGAGGCGGGACAGCGACAGGGCTCGCGTGTAGTGCTCTTCCTCCGGCAGTAGCGCGGGGATCACCGATTGGAAGGCCGGGGTGAACGTCGCCGACGCCGATTGCAGCAGCGCGATGAGCACGTAGATCTGCCAGATCTGCGTCACCCACGGCAGCATGAGCGCGATCGCGACGCGCGTCACATCCGCGGACACCAGCAGTGTGGTGCGCGGGACGCGCTCGGTGAGTGCCGAAATCACCGGCGCCACAGCCACATACGCCACCATTTTGACCGCCAGTGCGGTGCCGAGCACAGCGCCCGCATGGGCTCCCGCCAAGTCGTATGCCAGCAGGCCCAGTGCCACCGTGAGCAGGCCGGTGCCGATCAGTGCGACCACCTGGGCGGTGAACAGTCGCCGGAACTGGGTATGACGTAGGACGTCGAGCACGATCCCACTATATGACAATAGGTGCGCAGATGTGCACATGTTGTCGGTTATCCGCCAGTGGGCGGCTATTCTCGCCCCATGGTGAGGAACTTCGCGGTCTGCTATTTGGCCGCGGTTTCGACACTGCTCATTTCGGGCTGCTCATCGCACCAGGGCGACGCGCCCGCACCCACGGTCGAGTCGACCACGCCGGCGCCGGAGACCACACCCGCCCCGCCGACAGAAGCGCCGCCCGAACCCGCCTCGGAGCTGCCGCCCTGCGGCGATATCGGCACCACCGCAATGCCTTCCGACTGCCAACTGCAATCCCGCGATCCCCTCGGAGTCACCTTCGAAGTCCGGCACACCGGCAGCCCGGCACACCTCGTCACCACCGTCACCCTGCTCGACCCCGGCGGCGCGGTCGTGCAGACGCTGGTCGAACCCGAGGCCAATGCCCCAGGCGCGGTAGCGAAACTGCGCGACCTCGACGGCAACGGCCGCGACGAACTCGTCATCCCGATCTTCCTGGCCACCGCCAATATGCGCTACGCCATCTACCACGCCAGCGGGAACTCCCTCGAATACCACCGCGCCGGCGAACTGGCCGGAATCGGCATAGACACCTCGGCCACCGGATACGTCGTAGTCTCGGCCCGCACCGAATACGCCAGCTGGGACGTGGAATTCTGGAAATTCGCCGCCGACGACCTCACCCCGATAGTCACCGCCCAGGTCCGCCCCATCGACGACGGCACCGGCAAAGTAGCCGGAACCACCTGCGCGGTAATAGATTCCGGCGGCCTCGAAACCACCGGCCTCACCCCAGCCCAGGCCGACACCCAATTCTGCGCCGAACCGGCGGTCGCCCGAGTCCGCCGGAACTAACCGCCACCCCGGAACTGGCTGCCACCCCGGAACTGGCTGCCACTCCGGAACTGGCTGCCACCCCGGAACTGGCTGCCACCCGGAACTGGTGTCGTACCGGTGGTGGCTGCCGCACTATTGCTTGCTGCGCGGACGTGACTGTTGCTTCGGAGTGACCGTCGCGGGAGCTGACTGCGAAGACATGATTGACAGCTGCGGTATGACCGACTGATACGTCGGAACTGGTTGTTGTGGCTGGTGATCCGCACCCTGGTACATGAATTCGGGGGATTCTCCGGGGGATTCCGGATACCGCGGACGGTGCTGCCCGCCGAAGATTGAGTCAGGTCGCCGATCCGGCTATCTGGCCCACAGCACTCCGGATCGGCACCGCCTCGCCATCGACGTCGAGGCGGAGCGCAGCGTCGCGCACCGACTGGCGAACTTGCACCCGTCCCGCCCCGACCATCCCGGACGTACTGTCCCCTCAACCATCCCGGACGTACCGCCCCCGACCGTCCCCCCTCGGACGTACCGCCCCCGACCGTCCCCCCCTCGGACGTACCGCCCCCCGACCGTCCCCCCCGGACGTACCGCCCCCCCGACCGTCCCCCCCGGACGTACCGCCCCCCGGACGTACCGCCCCCCGGACGTACCGCCCCCCGGACGTACCGCCCCCCGGACGTACCG